>NZ_CP053832.1:606778-1213556 GCF_013372225.1 Campylobacter ureolyticus
ATTTATTTTACCTTAAATTCATAAATATTTAAATAAGCATAAATTATCTCTTTTTATGGCTTATATTTTACTTAAAATTTTTATTTAAACAGATAATAAAATATTTATTGTTAAAATTTTATTAATGAATTTTAATATTTAATTAAATATATTGTATCTATAAAAAATATATATATTATATATATAAATATAATTATATAATCTTTTTGAAACAAGGTATTTTAGCATTTTGCACCTTATTATCAAAAATAATCACTTGTGGCTAGAAACAAAATAATTTATTTATATAAATTGTTTATTTTAAAGTTAAATTCAGTAAAAATTAAATAGAATACTAATACATTGTTTGAGATATTAAACAAAAGTGAATAAATTTTATATTTTTGTTTAAATATCTTTAAAATATTGTAAATTATGAAAAATGAGTAAATGAAAGTTTATCAAGGAGGATACTCATGAAAACAAAATGGTTTAAAAAGGCATCTTTAGCCTGTTTTATGGTTTTGTTTGCAGGAACAACCTGTTTGCAAGCTGAAGAAAACGCTTCGGCACAAAATGTACCTGTTCAAACAGAGAAGAAAGTTAGTGAGCCAACACTTGCTGATAAATATCAAGAAGAGATGAAGCAAAATTTAAAGCTTTATCATGATGAAGACCCACTATTTCAAGGTAAGCCAAGAACATTGGAAGACTATGTAAGAGGAGCAGATACTTTTTTTGATATTTTAATCGATCAGCACCCAATGTTTAAGTACGAAAAAGCAGGTAGACTTAAAGGTAAATACACAATGAGTGATAGGCAAGAAGAATTTGTTGAAATAAACAAAGGCCCTAAATTTGCTGAAAAGTCTGGTCTTGCTCATGCTGCTGTTACCTATAGACTTGGAATGGAATCAATTTTGGATTATCCAAATAAATTTGTAGGACCAAAAAAATGTGGTGAATGTCACCCAGCTCAATATGATCAATGGCAAAGATCAAGACATGCAAAAGTTGTAAGATTTCCCGATGAAATGTCAGAAGTTGGCGGAGCAGAAGGTCTTAAAAAACCTATGTATAATTCACCTTCTACAATATTGCCTTTAGGAATTTATCCTGATGATGTTTATGCGGTTATTGGAACCCCTAGAACAAAATATGGATTTATTGATAGATGGTTAGTTAGAGGAACCTATCATGTTCAAGATGGTAATTTAAGTGATTTAACTGGTACTATGGTAGCAGGTGGTAATCAATTCTCAAGACTTTGGTCTGAGCACATTACTCCAGATATGGCTAAAAAAATAGCTGAATTTAGTCCAGGTTTCCCAACTAAAATGGAAGATTTTGCACATTCAAGATCAACTGTTTGGGGTACAAACTCATATGGTTCAAAATATGCTGAAACTATGATGTTCCAACCAGCTAGTTCATATTGTGAAGTTTGTCATAGTTTTAAATTTGATTTTAAATCAAAAGAAGATTTTTATGATGCAATAGGTGATGCAAAAAAACTTAGAGAACATACTATTTCACAAGGTATTAGCTGTGAAGAGTGTCATGGAGCAGGTGCTCACCTTTATGGCGCAAGAGGTGCCGGTATGCCATCAAATTGTGAAAGATGTCACCAAAGATTTGCTTATCAAGACGATGAAAAAAATCCAAATCCAAGAAAACCATTTAATGTTTATTTCAAATCAAGTTGTCCTGCTTGTGGAACAGAGGGCTCTCAAATGTATAGCTCACTTCACTATGATAAAGGTATGAGATGTACAACTTGTCACGATCCGCATGAAGTTACAGCAAATGATTGGACAACAGAATATACAAGAGTTGGACTTAAAAAAACTTGTCAAGATTGTCACGAAACTCAAGCAGAATTCTTTAAAGCAATGGGTGGAATCCATGCAAAAGATAATTGTACTGGATGTCATATGCCAAATATGATGAGTTGTGAGAACTTTGCTGCTATTCAAAACCCTGATAAAGCAGGATTTGATAATGTTAGAGCAAGCCATATCTGGAAGATAGATATTCACCCAACAAGAAAGTCAATCAACCCACCTGAGGGCAAACCAAGAGATCCATTAAAAGTAAAAGGCTGGAGAATGGAAAGAGATCAGAATGGAAGATTCTTTGTTGATTTGATGTGGAGTTGTGGTAGAACAAGCTTTAGTGATCCAGATTTGATTGAAAAAGATGCAAGTGGATGCCATAGTCCTGTTCAATCAACATTGCCAAATGACTTGAAATTTACAAATCAAGAGATGATTTATGAAAAAGTTATGGCATGGCAAACTCCTGTAAAAGAGGGATATGAAAAAATTAAACAAGGCTTAAGAGAGTTAGATAAAGCTTTAGCTAATTCTCAAGGATTAGATGTTGAGAAAAGATCAAAAGCAATATTCTTAACAAATGAAGCTAATAAAATTAAGAAAAAACTTGAAGATGATGGTGCTTGGGGTGTTCATGGACCACAATATTCAAAGAAAATTGTTAATGAGGCGTTAGTATATATCGAGCAAGCTCAAAATATACTAAAATCAACTAAAACTACTAAAAAATAGAGTAGCCTTCTAAAAAGTTTGGCTTTAATTAGCCAAACTTTTATGTATATTTAAGGATAAAAGATGAATAAATTAATAAAAAATATATTTATTGCTACTTTTGTGGTTTTAGCTTCTGTAGTTATTACTCCACAAGTTCATGCTTCAGGTAATGGAAGTATGGCTTTCGTAGATGGTGTAGTGCCTATTAGTATTTCAAAAGCAAAAGAGCTTATGAATGATGGTGCTTATATCTTTGATGCAAATGAGCTTGAAGTTAGACAAGAATATGGACATGTTGAAGGTGCTGTTCATATAAACGTAGATAATTGGGAAAGATTATTACCAAAAGATAAAAGCTCTGTTATTATTGTTTATTGTTTAAATAGAATTTGTTATATAAGTAGCGAAATTGCACTTGAAATTTCAAAACTTGGATACAAAAATGTTTATGTAATGATAGAGGGAATTGAGCAGTGGATATTAAGTGGTAATCCTGTTATAAAAGATGCAGTAGATCCAGCTGATCTTAAAAATAAATATCTAGGAAATAATAACTGGGAAAAGTCATCTAAAGTAACTGATTATACTGATACAATCCATAGGCAAATTTTGTTTGGCGAAATTCCTTCATGTAGAGATTGTCACGGTATAAATGTAGGAAGCAATGCAAAAAGTATCAATGCTGATTTTGCAAGTCTAAGGCAAAATGTAAATAAAAACTGTATGTCTTGTCACGATGATGTTGGCGAAGAATTTAAATCAAGTGTTCATGGCAATGTTATGAGTACTAAAAAAGGTCTTCCATTGTGTTCTGATTGTCATAGCATACATATGGGACCAGCTGTTTCAAGTATAAACATGAAGAAATTTGCTGATAAGAAATGTGGAGATTGTCACCAAAAAGAACAAGCTATGTATCATACAACTTTCCATGGTAAAGCTATGCTTTTAGAAAATCCAGGAAATGCTATTAGTGTTGCAGCTTGTTATGATTGTCACGGAACACACAATATTTACTCTGTAGATGATGCTAGATCAACACTTTATAAAGGTGAAAAAAGGATAGAAACTTGTGCATCTTGCCACCCTGGTGGAAATCAAAACTTCTCAGAGTTTATGGCTCATGCTGATCATACGGATGGTGATAATTACCCAGTATTAAACTTTGCTTATAAATTTATGACAGCACTTATTATAGTGGTGTTTGGATTCTTTGGTATTCATACTTTGTTGTGGTTTATAAGACTTACAATGACAAGAATGAAATATTCAAAAGAATGGAAAGAAGCTAAAAACAGGGCACATTCTGATAAAGTAAAAATTAAAAGATTTACAGGATTCCATAAAGTTCAACACTTCTTATTAGCAGCAAGCTTTTTGGGATTAGGCTTTTCAGGTATGCCACAAAAATATCATACAGCTGATTGGGCTCAAAGCATGATTGATTTAATGGGTGGACCAATAGGTGCAACTAAGATTCACCACATTTCAGCATTTATAATGCTAGCTGTTGTGTTTAGTCACTTTGTAGAGATAATCGTGGTTGCTTGCAGAAATAGACAAGCTGTAATTGATCCAAATACTGGTAAATTTAGTTGGAAAATTTTCTGGAGAAAATTCTTTGGACCTGATTCATTAGTTCCAAATTTCCAAGACTTTAGGGATTTGAAAAACAATTTCTTATGGTTTATCGGTAAAAAAGATAAAATGCCTCAATTTGACAGATGGACTTATTGGGAAAAATTTGACTATATTGCAGTTTTCTGGGGTATGTTAATCATCGGTTTATCAGGGCTTATGCTTTGGTTCCCAGTTACATTTACAAAAGTTTTACCAGGACAAATGCTAAATCTTGCTACATTCTTACACTCAGATGAGGCGTTACTAGCATTAGGATTTATCTTTGCGGTGCATTTCTTCCATACGCACTTTAGGGCAAATAAATTCCCTATGGATACAGTTATTTTCTCAGGAAATTTAACTGAAGAAGAAATGAAACAAGAAAGAACTCCTTGGTATAACAGATTAAAAGAAAGTGGTAAATTTGATGAATTAATTGTTAAAGACGACAACTTTGATAAGTGGAAATGGCTTGCTTATATAGTAGGTTATGCGATGCTTATAACAGGTATTGTTTTCTTATTAATGATAATTTATTACTACATCTTCTAATTTTTAAGCCACCTTTTTTAAAGGTGGCTTTTTAAAAATATCAAATAATATAAAATCTCATTTTTTCAATTTTATTGCTAAAAAATAAATTTTTATTTCATTTATTAGAATTTATAAGGTACAATTTGTATTTTATATTTTAATATAATTAAGGATAAATATGAGTAAAACTCAGCTATATTATGCTAAGCAAGGCATTATCACAGAAGCTATGAAATTTGTAGCCAAAAAAGAAAATCTTAGTGAAGAGATTATTAGAAACGAAATTGAAAAAGGACATCTTATAATACCTGCAAATATTAATCATACAAATTTACAACCGATGGGTATAGGAAGTGCTTTAAAGTGCAAGGTTAATGCTAATATAGGCTCATCAGGTTTAAATAGTAGCATAGATGAAGAAATAGAAAAATTAAATATATCTATTAAATATGGTGCAGATACTGTTATGGATCTTTCAACTGGTGGAGATTTAAACGCAATAAGAAAAGCCATTATCAATGCCTCGAGTGTTCCTATTGGCACTGTTCCAATATATCAAATGGTTCATGATATAAAAGATATAAAAATGCTTGATAAAAATACAATACTCCAGACATTAAAAACACAAGCAGAGCAGGGCGTTAGTTATTTTACAATTCATTGTGGGTTTAAGTCAGAATTTATGCCATTAGTTGCAAAGAGAAAAATGGGTATAGTAAGTAGAGGTGGTAGTTTAACAGCTTCTTGGATGATGCATCACCATAAGCAAAATCCTTTTTATGAATTATTTGATGAGATATGCGAAATTTGTGCTAAATATGATGTGTCTTTATCGCTAGGAGATGGTTTAAGGCCAGGATGTCTTTATGACGCAACTGATGAAGCTCAAATAAGCGAGCTTAAAGTTTTAGGTGAGTTAGCAAAAAGAGCTTATGATAATGATGTTCAAGTCATGATAGAAGGACCTGGGCATATTCCTTTAAATGAAATAGAAAAAAATGTAAAATTGGAGCAAGAGTTTTGTAATAATGCACCTTTTTACGTACTTGGACCTTTGGTTACTGACATAGGTGCTGGATATGATCACATAACAAGCGCTATTGGAGGAGCTTTAGCAGCTTATCATGGTGTAAGTATGCTTTGTTACGTAACACCTAAAGAGCATCTTGGGCTCCCAAATGCTAATGATGTAAGAGAGGGGCTTATAGCTCATAAAATAGCAGCTCATGCAGCCGATATAGCAAGATCTAGAATTGAAGCTATTGATAGAGACCATGCCATGAGTGATGCAAGATATAATTTTGATTGGAATAAGCAGTTTGAATTAGCACTAGATCCTAAAAGAGCAAGGGAGTATCATGATGAGAGCTTACCAGAAGAAAGTTTCAAAAATGCTCATTTTTGTTCAATGTGTGGACCAAAATTTTGTGCTTATAAAATAAGTAAAGAAGTAGCAGCTAAAAGTTGCGAATACTTTAAAGAGTAATTTATTCTAATTTTAGTGATATAAGATTTTTAAAGATTAAATTCTATATTTTTTAAGGCTGATAAAATTTAAAATATTTATCAGCTTTTTAATATTTAGTCTAAAAATTCAAACTCAAGTTCATTATTTACTGCATCAATTTTAACAATTCCACCATTTTTAAGTTTGCCAAACAAAACCTCTTTGCTTATTTCATCGCTTATTTTAGAAGTTATTATCCTTTTTAAGTTTCTTGCACCAAATTCCGGACTATATGAGATGTTTATTAAAAACTCTTTTGCCTCTTTTGATAAATCTATCTTAACATTTTTAAGCTTTTCTTCTAGTTCTTTAACTACTTTATCTACGATTTTTAGTAAAATTTCATTATTTAAGACATTAAAATTTATAACTTCATCTATTCTATTTCTAAACTCAGGCGAAAAGAAATCTCTTATCGCGGCATTTATTTTATAACTTTCATCTTTGGTAAAGCCCATTTGAGGGGCTTCTTTTGTTCCTAAATTCGAAGTCATTATAATAATTGTATTTTTAAAATCAGTTTTTTCGCCACTATTATCACTTAAAACTGCATTATCGAAAATTTGTAAAAATATATTTAATAAACTTTGATTTGCTTTTTCTACTTCATCAATTAAAATTACACTATAAGGATGTTTTTTAATACTATTTGTAAGAAGTCCACCTTCCTCAAATCCAATATATCCAGGAGGGGAGCCAATAAGTTTTGAAACACTGTGAGATTCCATATATTCACTCATATCAAATCTTTGAAAATTTACACCTAAATTTAGAGCAAGCTCTTTTGCTAGTTCACTTTTTCCAACACCACTACTTCCTGTAAATAAAAATACTCCTATTGGGCTGTTTTCATTTTTAAGCCCAGCATAAGATCTAAAAAGAGCATTGCAAAGTGCATTTATAGCTTCATCTTGTCCAAAAATTCTAGTTTTTAGTTTTTCATTTAAGTTTTTCAAAACTTCTGTATTATCTTCGCTTTTTACGATATTGCTTATATTTGCGTTTTTAGAAAGCGTTTCTATGATATCATCTTTTGTAACTTCATAGTCTTTTTTTTCAAGTAGTGAAAATTTAGCTCCAACTTCATCTATTAAATCAATTGCGCTATCAGGTAAGAATTTATCACTTTGGTATTTTTTTACTAAATTTATAGCTGTTTTTATAGTCTCATCGCTAAATTTAACATTGTGATGAGCTTCATATTTACTTTTTAAGCCTTGCAAGATTTTAAAAGTATCATCAATTGATGGTTCGTCGATATCGATTTTTGCAAAGCGTCTAAGAAGGGCTTTATCTTTACTAAAATTTCTAAACTCACTATAAGTTGTTGCTCCAATGCATGAAATTTCACCCTTTGAAAGAAGTGGTTTTAAGATATTTGCCATATCAAGGCTGCTGTTTCCTGCATCGCCAGTTCCAATAATAGTGTGAATTTCATCTATAAATAAAATAGCATCTTTATCTTTTTTTAGCTCATCCATAATATTTTTTAGACGCTCTTCAAAATCTCCTCTATATTTTGTTCCAGCTACTAAATCAGCACTATTTAAAGCATAAATTGTTTTGTTTTTAAGCTTATTTGGAACTTCACCATTTACTATTTTTAAAGCAATCCCTTCTACAATGGCAGTTTTTCCAACTCCAGCTTCGCCGACTAATATTGGATTGTTTTTCTTTCTTCTGCAAAGAGTTTGCATAGTTTGGGTTATCTCTTTTTGGCGTCCTATTAAAGGATCGATTTTTCCATTTTTTGCAAGCTCGTTTAAGTTAGATGTATATAACGCAAGTAAATTTTCTTTTTTATCATCCTTAGTTTCATTTTCTAAATTTTCATTAAAATTAAAAATATTATGATAGTTTAAAACCTTAGCGCAATCACCTTCTTTATCCTCTAAAAGTGTTTTGAAAAACTGCATAGCATCAAAATTAATATTTGAGTTGTTTGCTTTATTTAGTATAATTTCAAGTGAGTAGCTAAGAGTTGGTGCTAGGTTTGAGCTAACTTTTGGGTTTGCTTTTGTTATAACTTCTATATGCGTTATTAAATCATTTAAATTTGTATTTTTGCACTCATTTTTAATGAAATTTCTAAGTCCTTCATCATATTTTAAAATTATATATAAAAGGTGCATTGTTGTTATGTATTCGTGCGAATTACTTTTTGCATAATCACTTGCTTTTTGCAAATAGTATGTAAAAGTATAATCTATCATTTTTCTCTCTTTTTATTTATTATCTTTTTTCTTTTACTGTGCATTTTAGTGGGAAATTTGCCACTTTTGATGCCATTAAAACCTCATTTTGTTTTGTTAGGGCGATTTCTTTTGTGTATGTTCCACAAACTGCAAGTCCTTGGTTGTGAATTTTAAGCATCAAATTCACTGCCTCATCCGTGCTTTTATTAAAAATTTGCACGACGATATCAACTACAAAATCCATTGTTGTTTTATCATCATTGTGTAAAATCACATCATATAAAGTTGGAAAAAATAACTCTTTTTTATCTTTTGTTTCTACAACTTCATTAGTTTTTACTTCTTGCATTGTTAATTCTTTCAAAATCATCTTTTAAAACACTTGTGCTTATTGCACCATTGTAGTAGTATTCACCTGCTGGATTGTTGAAATTTGATAGCTTTTCAAGCTCTCCATTTTGGTTATACATAACTTTAAATGGCACTGTTAGGCTTCTTTGATAGTTTAAATCAGATAAAATTTGATTAATTATTTCCTCATTTGGGTTTTTATCGGAATTTGCTATAAAATAATATGCATTATATTTTTTAGTAAAATTTTCCATTATATACTCATCACTTACTTCTTCAAAATGAATTAGTCCAATCATCATAAAGTCATCTTTATTATTTAGTTGAAAATCCATTAAATGTGGAGCTTCTGTTTGGCAAGGCTTACAAAATGTTCCAAATATATCTATCATCAAAAGTTTATTTTCGCCATCAAGCTTAAAACCTTTTTTAGTTCTTACAATGGTTACTTCTTTTCCTAAAGTGTTTTTTAAAGTTATTTTTTCACCAACTTTAAAATAGCTTTTATTTTGAGATATTGAGATATTTTCTTGTTTTTGCTCTTTTTCATTTGAACAACCAAATATTAAAAATGCTGTCAGTAGTGTTAATAAATACTTTTTCATAATTTTTCCTTTTTTAAATTTTACCTTTTTTAAAATTTGCCATTGCCATTTTTGCCTCTTTATCGGCAGTTTTTCTCTTTAAAGTTTCTCTTTTATCATGCAAAGTTTTTCCTTTTGCAATAGCAATTTGAGCTTTTATTATATTTTTATTATTTAAATAAAGCAATAACGCAACTATTGTAAGCCCATCTTTTGTTACCATACCAAGAAGTTTATCGATTTGATATCTATGCATCAAAAGTTTTCTAGGAGCTTTTTCATCTGGCTTATAGTATGGATTTGTTGTATTTAAATGACTAATATGTGCATTTAGTAAAAAAAGCTCACCTTTTATAATTCTTACAAAGCTATCTTTAAGGTTTGCTCTGCCAGCTCTTAAAGCTTTTACTTCGCTGCCTTTTAGTGCGACACCAGCTTCAAATTTTTCTAAAATTTCATAGTCAAAAAAAGCTTTTTTGTTTTTTGCTAATACTTTCAAATTTATCCTTTTATCCTAAAATAACTGCTCCCACTCCCGCTTAAAAACTCATTTTCTTTTAACTTAAAATTTAGATTTATAGCTTGAAATGGAGCTAAAAGATCGTTTAGTTCATAATTTTTATATTTTTTTAAAATCTCTTTTGTTGATAGATTTTTTAATTTTTTGGCTAAATTTAAATCGATCTTATTCATAAAATCAGCTCTAAATTTAGCATAAATTTCAGGCGTTGAGGCAAAAATACTTGGTGTAAATACTTCTAAATTTGGAATATCATCATTAAAATTTTCTACTATTTCGCCAACGCCACTTACATTTGCACTTTCAAACTCAGTTATAAAAAAAGCCACATCGCTTCCAGTATTTTTTGAAATTTCGATTAACTCTTTTTTTGAAAAGTTTAAATTTAGGGTTTGATTTGTTAAATTTAAAAATGCCGCAGCATTTGAGCTGCCGCCCCCAAGTCCTGCACCCATCGGAATATTTTTTTCTAAAATCACCTTATGAGTTTTAAAAAAATCAGAAATTTTATCTTTAAATTTTGTTTTTAAAAGCTCTTTAAAAGCTTTATTTATAATATTTTCTCCATCAATTTTAATATTTGATATTATATCTAAATCTTCGCCGCTGTTTTGAAACTCTGACTTTTCAAAGCAAATTTTATCAAAAAGACTTTTATATAAGATAAAGCGTGATGAAATTTCGTGGTAATTTCCTCTTGTTCCGGTTATCTTTAAAAAAATATTAAGTTTTGCGTAACTTTTCAAATTTTTATCCTATTCCAAAGATATTTTACTTGGTTATTTTCTATCTGTACAATGGAGTAGAATTCGCCTAAATTTAGCAAATACTCACCATTATCTATAAATTTAAGATTTTTAAAATTTAGCTTTTTACCTAAAATCAGATCATTTAAATCGCCTAAATAAAAGTTTTCTTTTAAATTTAAATATTCAAATGGATTTAAAAATTTTTCATTTTCATATTTAAATTTTCCTTCACTTACTCTATTTAAAGCACTTAGGGTGATATCGCATCCAAGTTTTATACTAAAAAGTTCGGCATAACTTCTTATATAAGCTCCTTCGCTGACACTTAAAAGAATGGTTAAAAAAGGGTGTGAATAATTTATTATTTTAGACTCATAAATATTCATTTTACACTCTTTAAGTTCAAACTCTTCATCATTTCTAGCCATCTCATAGGCTCTTTTTCCATTAATTTTTTTAGCTGAAAACTTAGGCGGCGTGTATGTTAACTCTCCTTGTAAATTTTTTACTATCATTTCAATAATTGATTTATCAAATAAAGAGATATTTTTAATACTTTGTATATTCTCATTATCTAAACTTTTACTTTTTGCTCCAAGCCAAAGTGTTGCTTTATAAATTTTTGGAGTCTTATTTAAAAATCTAAAAAATTTTGTATAATCACCAAACGCAATTATCAAACTTCCACTTGCAAATGGATCTAGGGTGCCTGAAAAACCTGCTTTTTTAACGCCGTATTTTCTTTTTAATTTGCTAAGAAAAAAATTTGATGAAATTCCTATTGGCTTATTTGCAACAAATAAAGCATTCATACTACTTTTTCCACAAAACTCGATATTATATCTCTGTGAATCCCACCAAAATTTATACTAAGTTTGAGTTCATTTTTATATTCACCAACATTTGTAACGCGACCAATTCCAAAAAGTTTATGTTTTACTAAATCACCTTTTTTAAAATTAGTACTTTTTTCAAACACTAATGCGCTTTCACAAAGCCCAGCTTCACTTAAAAACCTACTTTTATCAAGATTTTGTCTTTTTCCTTTATAAAACCTTGAGTTAGAATAGCTTAAAGTTAGTGTTTTTTTAGCTCTTGTTATTGCCACATAAGCAAGTCTTCTTTCTTCTTCAATATCAGTGTGATCTCCAATTAAAGGGAAAAATCCCTCCTCCATCCCTATTACAAAAAGATGGTTAAATTCTAAGCCTTTGCTTGCGTGAACGCTCATTATACTAATGCCATCTTCACTTATGTTATCTTGCTCGCTTTGAAGACTTAGTTCGTTTAAAAACTCTTCTAGGTCAAAATTTGGTTCATTTACAAGTGCATCTTTAAGCATTGCTAAAAACTCATCGATATTGGCTATTTTATCATCACCTTCTGGGAGTTCTTTGTAAAATTCTTTAAGTTTAAAAGTTTCATCAAGTTCGTTAATAATATCATAAAAATTATCTTTTTCTTTTAGCTCTAAAATATCTTCATATAATTGTGTAAGCATTAATTGTGATTTTTTACCTAGATTTGAAGTATTATTTAAAGTTTCAAATAATGGTAAATTTTGATTTTTTGCAATATTTTCAAGTTTTTCAAGAGAAGCTGCACCAACGCCTCTTTTTGGGCGATTTATAATCCTTCTTAGTGAAAAATCATCATTTGGATTTAAAATAAGTCTTATATAGCTTATCATATCTTTTATCTCAGCTCTTTCATAAAACTTCATTCCGCCAACCATTTTATATGGAATTCTTGCTTTTGTTAAGCCATCTTCCAAAGCTCTTGATAGAGCATTTACTCTATATAAAACTGCGATATTTTTAAGCTCTTCGCCGCTGTTTATAAGTTTTTTTATAGCATTTGAAATTTTATTTGTTTCGTAGTTTTCATCTTCGCTTTCCATTAAAGTTACTTCTTCGCCTTTTTCTTTTGTTCCGATTAATTTTTTACCAAGGCGGTTTTGATTGCAGTCAATTAAGTTATTTGCTGTATTTAGTATATTTTGAGTGGAGCGATAGTTATTTTCAAGTTTTATTAAAGTAACATTTTTAAACTGGTCTTTGAAATTTAAAATATTTTCAACTCTTGCGCCACGCCAGCCATAAATGCTTTGATCATCATCTCCTACAACGCATAAATTTTCATGCATTAAACAAAGTTTTTCTAAAAGTTTAAATTGCAATTCGTTTGTATCTTGATACTCATCTACCATTATATATCTATATTTTTGTGAAATTTCTTCGCAAAGTGTTCTATTTTTAGCTAAAATTTTATATGGGAGTCCAAGTAAATCATCAAAATCAACTAAATTTTCATTTTTTAATGTATCCTCATACTCTTTATAAACTTTTGCAACTTTTTGATAAAATCCACTTTCTTTTTTAGCATAATCATTTATTAATGTTGAATTATTTAAAGCATCTTCAACGCTTACAAGAGAGTTTTTCATTTTTGAAATTTCATTTGCTAAAACCGAAGTTGATAGATCACTTTGAAATTTTTTAATGATTTTTTTCTTATCATCTGTATCAATTATGACAAAGTTGTTTTTTCTTTTTAACTCACTCATGTAAAATTTCAAAAATAAAAGTCCAAATTTATGAAATGTGCAAAGCAGTGGATAAGCATCAAGTTTTGTTTTATTTATAAGATTTAAGGCTCTATTTCTCATCTCAAGAGCTGCTTTATTTGTAAAAGTAAGTGTTAAGGTTGAGTCTACAGGAATTCCTTGAGATATAAGATATGCAAGGCGAGAAGTTATAGTTTTTGTTTTTCCACTTCCAGCTCCAGCTAAAATAAGCATTGCTCCATCAATGTGTGTTGCTGCTTTTTTTTGTTCTTCGTTAAGTCCTTGTAAAATACTTTGCAATGATTCCTCCATATATAAAACTTTCATTTTATCAAAAATAACTTACAATAAGGTTTTTTATCTATTTGCTTGAAAATATTTTTTTTGATTTTGCTCTTTTATCCTCTTCATCGTCTTTTTTTTCTTGAATTGATAGGTTTATAAAAATTGGTTGATTTTTTAAATTTATTTGTATTATGTCACTCAAAGGCACACTTAGAGTTGAGGCGAAATTTTCATTTCCAAAACCAGCTTCAAATATTAAAAAATCATCCTCTAAAAATGCACTTTCTAAAGTATAATTACCAAGTTCAAACATTATTAAATTTGAAAAATTATCACTTATTTCTTTTGGTAGCTCTGGGTTAAATTTAACATTTTTTAAATTTACAACTATGTTAAATCCACGATTTCTTTCAAGTAAATACTCTAGGCATTCTTTTGCATGATTTTTCATTAAATCAAAAAAAGCACTATCTTTTAAAATATTCATTTTAGCTCCTTAAATTTTTTTTACCAATTTTTCAACTTCATTTAGTCCTATTTGCCAAAACTCTTGACTATTTATATCAAGTTTAAACATCTCAACCATTTCTTTTGGACTTTTGCTACCACCAAGAGTTAAAAATTCAGTATAAATTTCTACAAAATTTTCACATTTTTTACTTTTATAAAGTCCAAATAAAGCTAAAACTAAAAGCTGAGCGTAAGAGTAGCTGTAGCAGTAAAACGGTGTGTGAATAAAATGTGGAATATAACTCCACCAAGATTTATAATATTCATTTAATTTTAGACTTTTTCCAAACATTTTGGCTGATTCTTCTAGCCAAATTTTATCCAATTCATCTTTGCTTAACTCACCTTCAAAATTATGAACTCTTCTTTCAAAAGTTGTAAAATTAATTTGCCTATAAAGTGTGGCAAAAATATCTTCAAGTTTTGAAGCAAGAAGAGAAATTTTATTGTTACTTTTTTGATAAATATAGTCAAATACAAGCATTTCGCAAAATACTGATGCTGTTTCAGCTGTGGTAAGTGGTGTGCTTGAGTTAAAATATCCGACTTTATAGGCTAAATATTGATGAATTGCATGACCAAGCTCGTGAGCAAGAGTAAAAAGATCTCTTTTTTTGTTTGTAAAATTTAGCATTACAAAAGGATGAACGCTACTTACTGCTGAGTGAGAAAATGCCCCGCTAGTTTTATTTTCATCAGGATAGACATCTATCCAGTTTTCATCAAAAGCTTTTTTTGCAATTTCTCCAAATTTAGGGCTAAATTCATTAAATGCTTTTAAAACTATTTTTTTAGATTCTTCAAAAGTTATTTCTTCATCACTTCGAATCGGAGCATATCTATCATAATCATACAGCTCTTCAAATCCTAAAATTTCACGCTTTTTTGCGTAATAATCAATAGATAAATCAAATCTTTTTTCAACTGCTTTTATTAAACTATCAACACTTTTTTTCTCAATTTGATTGTATAAATGCATCGAGCTTTCGCTAAATTTGTAGTTTCTTAGCTCTTTTTGAATGTTTAAATCGGTTTTTATCATATTATAAATATACGTCAAAAGATGAGAATTTGCATCTAAAGTTTTGCTAAGACTAAGTGCTGCATTTTTTCTTTTATTTCTATCTTGATCGCTTAAATAGCTTAGCAAAGTTTCAATTTTTATCTTTTTATCTTCAAAATCAAAATCCAAATTTGCCATTGTTTCATCGAAAAGTCTTGCAAAAGCACTGCTTCCAACAGGTGAAGTTTTAAGCAAAATCTTTTCCTCCAAAAGAGAGAGTTGATGAACTTTTTCTTTGCTTAAAAGCTCTAAGTGATATTTGTATTTTGGTGAGGCATTTATAAATTTATCTTTTTTAGTTTTTTCTAGGTTGTTAAACTCAATTTCAAAAAATAGTAAATTTTGTGAAATTTCATTACAAATTAGCTCACTACTTGCTAGATCTTTTCCTTTTGTGGTATCCTTAGCAAATGCAAGATATCGGTAAGTTAGTGCTTTTGATATATTTTCATTTATTTTTTCAAGAGTTTGTAAGGCATTTATAAATTCACTATTATCAAGTTTTTCTAAATTATCCTTATATGTTTTATTAAAAATTATGGCTTCATTTTTTATTTTTTTTATAAATTCATTAAACTCATTTTCGCTACTAAAAAACTCTTTTAAATTCCAATTCATATATTTCCCTTTTTAAATTTTATATATTTTAATATAAATTTGTTTAAAAAAAAGTAATTGTAAAAAAGTGAGTTTAAATTTTAAAATTAGTGGTCTAAACAACCACTAATTTTTTAGTTAATTTTTGGTATTATTTGTAGCTTCTGAGGCAACAGCTGTAAATAAAACATCAGTTGAGCTGTTGATTGCTGTTTCAACTGAGTCTTGGATAACGCCTATTATAAATCCAACAGCTATTACTTGCATAGCAATATCATTTGGTATATTAAACAAAGATGTTGCAAGAGGAATAAGCATAAGTGAGCCACCAGCTACTCCACCACATCCGCAAGCTCCAAGAGCTGAAACAAAACAAAGTAAAAGTGCAGTTCCAAAACTTACTTCAATTCCTAAAGTAAACACCGCTGAAAGTGTTAAAATAGCAATTACCACCGCAGCTCCAGCCATGTTAACATTTGCTCCAAGAGGAATTGTTATAGAGTAAAGCTCTTCATCAAGATCAAGCTTTCTACAAAGGTTTAAATTTACAGGTATGTTTGCAGCTGAGCTTCTTGTAAAAAATGCATATAAACCACTTTCTTTAAGGCAAGTAAATAAAAGTGGATAAGGGTTTTTCTTTAAAACAATTCCTGCTAAAAGTGGATTTGTTACAAAAGCAACAAAAGCCATAGCAGCAACTAAAACTATAACAAGTTTTAAATATCCCATTAAAGCTTCCCCACCAGCAGTTGCAACGCTATTTGCAACAAGACCCATAATACCAAAAGGAGCGAGTTGGATAATAAATTGAACTATTTTTGTGATCGCGATTGATAGGTCTTCAAATAAGCTTTTTGTAGCAGGACTTGCAAATTTAAGTGCTAAACCAAAGCCAATGGCCCAAGTTAAAATTCCAACATAATTTCCTGTTGCAAGAGCATTTACAGGATTATCAACCATTTTAAATAAAAGTCCTGATAAAACTTCTACCATGCTAGTTGGGGCTGAGCTTGCATCCACAGCTGTGACATCTAAAACCAGAGTTGTTGGAAACATAAAGCTTGCTATTACTCCAATGGCTGAGGCTAAAACAGTGCTTATTAGATAGAGGATTAAAACAAATTTAAGTCCTTTTGTGTTGCTAAAATTTCTAGTGATAAAAGAAGCAGATATTAGGATAAAAACTAAAATTGGAGCAACTGCTTTTAAAGCTCTTACAAATAAGCTTCCTAAGGTTCCAACAGCAGCAGCTAAGTTGTTTATAAAACCAGTATCGCTATTTTGAGCTAAAAAGCCAATTACCGCACCGATAAAAACACCGGCTAAAATTTTTATAATTAAATTTTTATCTTTATAGCTTTTTACAAGCTTTTGAAATGAAGACATAATTATTCCTTAAAATTTAAAATTATAACTATGAAAATATATCTAAATTTTGATAAAATAAGAGTTAAATTTTCATTTGAATAGAAAAATATTATATTATTTTTAAATTTTTAGTAAATTTATAACTTTTTTACACCTTTTTTATAATTTTTTGTAATAATATTTTAGACAAGAAATTATTTAAATAGTGTATTATTTAAATAATTTCGCATATTAAAAAATTTGTTATTTCTTAACTTTTTTATAAATATAGTTTCCAATCATTTGAAAAATCTGAACCATAACAATCAAAATTAATACTGTATAAAGCATAATATCATCATTAAATCTTTGAAATCCATATCTTAAAGCCACATCTCCAAGACCACCACCACCAAGCGTTCCAGCCATCGCAGAAAAACCAATAACAACAATTATTGTTAGTGTAAGTACATTAATTAAAGATGGAATTGCCTCAACTAGCATAACTTTAAAAACAATTTGCATTTTACTTGCACCATAGCTTTTTGCAGCTTCTATTACGCCATTATCAACTTCTATTAGAGCATTTTCTATAAGCCTTGCGATAAATGGTGCAGTTCCTATAGTAAGTGGAACGATAGCAGCGTTTGTGCCAATACTTGTGCCTATTATGAGTTTTACAAAAGGAAACAACACGATAATTAATATAATAAATGGAAAACTTCTAACAACATTTACTATAAAATCAAGCACAGCATAAACGTATCTATTTTCAATAAGTCCATTTTTTCTAGTAATTACTAAAATTATTGCTAGAATTAATCCAAAAATAGAAGCAAAAACTGTAGCTGTTATACTCATATAAATGGTCTGCCACGAAGCATTTAGCAAAATGCTTATCCAAATTTGATAGTTTTTATTTCCTAAAAGTTCTTTTAAATTTTGGCTTAAATTTGTAAAAATTCCTTCAAAAAATGGATTTTCTTTAAAAAACATATTATCAATAGTTACAAAAATGGTATCACCTACAAAAAATGGATAGATAAAAAATAATCCTAAAAATAGTAAAAATAAAATTAATTTTTTCATTCTATTATCTCCCATAAAACACCAGTTTTTTTAATAAAGTTTATAACTTTTTCTTTATCTTTTGGCTCTATATTTATAACCAAGTGTCCAAGCACGAGTTCGCTTAATTGCTCAATTTTTCCCCAAACGATATTAAAATTTAAGTCAAGCTCACGTGCCATTTGTGTGATAACACACTCAAAAGCAACTTCTTTTGGAAAGTAAAGTGCTATGTTTATACCATCTTGTGGAAGGACCATTTCCTCGCCCAAAAATTCACGCATATTTTTATCAGGCTTTAAAAACAGTTCGTGAATTTCGCCTTGATTTGTAATTATACCATTGCTTAAAAGAACAGCTTTGTTAGCGATACTTTTTACAACTTCCATTTCGTGAGTAACTAAAACTATAGTAATGCCAAATTCTTTATTAATACGCTTTAAAAGGGCTAAAATTTGTTTTGTTATACTTGGATCAAGTGCCGAAGTAGCCTCATCTGAGAGTAAAATTTTTGGATTTAGCGCTAAAGCTCTTGCAATAGCAACTCGTTGTTTTTGTCCGCCAGAAAGTGCTGCTGGATAAAAATCTTTTTTATCGTTAAGCCCCACGATTTCTAAAAGTTCATCAACTCTTTTTTTAGTATAGTTTCTATCATAACCCCAAAAATTTAGAGGTGTTGCAACATTTTCAAAAACAGTTTTTCTACTCATTAAGGCAAAATTTTGAAAAATCATACCAATTTCTTTTCTAAGTTCTCTTAATTTTTTGCCTTTTACATCTTTTATCTCTACGCCATCAACTTTTAAGCTTCCACTTTGGTAGTCTTCAAGTCCATTTATGCAGCGAAGTAGGGTGCTTTTGCCAGCACCACTATGTCCAACAAGACCAAAAATTTCACCTTTTTTAATGTTAAAATTTATATCTTTTAGCACAAGTGTGCTGCCATAACTTTTGCTTAAATTTTTAACTTCTATCATGTTTTTATTTTGTTATAAAATAGTAAATTACATAAATCCAACTTAAAAAGCCATGTACTATCGCCCATAAAATGCTTTTATTTGCACTCCATGAAAGTGCCACTGCTATAACTGTTCCAAGGCTAAAACCACCAATAATACCTTGCATAATTTCTCCTTTATTTTTTTTAAATATAAAATAGACCGCCAATACAAGAAAAACAAAGCCTATTAAAATAACCTATAAAATATAGTTAGTAGCCATTTTTGTCGAGCTTTGCAAATGCATCGCAGCCAAGTTTATCTCCCAAGTCGCAAGCCTTGCCATAATACTCCTTTGCTGTGCTATAACTCTGTTTTGTGCCTTGACCATTGACATACAAACCTCCAAGATTGAAACAACCTCTATACTTTCCATTGTTACAAGCTAACTTATAATATTTAAAAGCTTCATTGTAATTTTGCTCCACACCTTGACCGTTATTATATAAAAGTCCAAGATTAAAACAACTTCTATACTCTCCATTATCACAAGCAGTTTTAGAGTATTTAAAAGCTTTTTGATAGTCTCCTGCTTCATAAGCTGTATCAGCAATTTCAAGTTCATAGCCAAGCAATACGGCGCAGACAAAAGATAGCAAAACTATAACTTTTTTCATCTTATACCTTTTCTTAAATTTGGTTATTTTAGCATTTTTATTTTTTAAATATAAAATATACTGCCAAAATTAAAAAATTAAAACCTATAAAACTATCTATATAAAAGATAGCTAGTAGCCTTTTTGATTTAGATCTGCAAATACATCACAACCTTCTTGAGCACCTAAGTCACAAGCCTTGCCATAATACTCTTTTGCCATGCTATAGCTCTGTCTTACACCTTTACCATTTTCGTATAAAAATCCAAGATTGCCGCAACCTAAATTCACTCCATTATCACAAGCTAACTTAAAGTGTTTAAAAGCTTCTTTGTGGTTTTGCTCCACTCCTTGACCATTTTTATATAAAACTCCAAGATTGTAACAACCAATATACTCTCCATTATCACAAGCTAACTTAAAGTGTTTAAAAGCTTCTTTGTGGTTTTGCTCCACTCCTTGACCATTTTTATATAAAACTCCAAGATTGTAACAACTCATATACTCTCCATTATCACAAGCTAATTTATTATATTTAAAAGCTTCTTTGTAGTTTTGCTCTACACCTTGACCACTCTGATATAAAAATCCAAGACCGCCACAACCTAAATACACCCCATTATCACAAGCAATTTTAAAGTGTTTAAAAGCTTTTTGATAATCTCCAGCTTTATGGGCTTTAAATGCAGTTTCAAGTTCATTACCAAGTAAAACAGCACAAACAAAAGATAGTAAAACTATAACTTTTTTCATCTTATACCTTTTCTTAAATTTGGTTATTTTAGCATTTTATTTTTTAAATATAAAATAGACCGCTAATATAAGAAAAATAAAACCTATTATGTGATTTAACCTTAAAGTTTCATTTTTGAAAACTAGCAGTGTAAATGTCGTAAATACAACTAGCGTGATAACTTCTTGCAATACTTTTAACTGCCATATATTAAACGCACCGCCATTTTCCACAAAGCCATATCTGTTTGCAGGAATTTGAAAGCAGTATTCAAAAAATGCAACTCCCCAACTAAGCAAAATTATCCAAATAAGACTAAGTGAGCTAAAAGTTGGTAATTTGCTAAGTTTTAAATGCCCATACCACGCAATTGTCATAAATATATTTGATAAAATTAGCAAAATTATCGTATAGTATGGTTTCATTTTCTATATTAATTTATATGAATTAACAAGCCTTTTTTGATTTTGGGCGACTTGTGCTGTATAAAATTTTTCAAAAATAATATCATGTAAAAATTTAATATCTTCATTATTTGCGATATTAAATTTACCATCTTTAAAATTTTTATTTTCAGGTTCATATCTTCTAGCATATATTTCATATTCAATAAAGTAACTTTGAAACATATTTAAATTATCACAAATTTGTGCAATTTTTCGCAAACTTGTTTTATTTATTTTTTTTAAATCAAATTCTTTTGCAAGATTGATATTTATATTATTTTGCAAATTTTTAAAATCTTTCTCTCCGGCTTCTCTATAGTATTTGCTAAAAGTTTTAAAAATTTTTTCTAAATTATTAAAATCTTTAAAATATACTTTTTCTCCATCAAACATAACATCGGTTTTGTCATTTAAAATTATAATTTTTTTATTTTTTTCAAGTTTGGCCAAATCTTTTTCTGTAAATAAAGAAAAGAAAGGTTTATCAATATAGTTCGATGGCAAAATGCGTTGGAAATATATTTTGTCTTCGTAAATTAAGTAAATAAATTTTATTTTTAGTATAGATTTTTTATCTATATTGTTTGCAATAGTTGTATTTTTAAAATTGCTTATCTCATCTATTTCTTTAGATGTAAGTTCAATAAAAAATATTTCGTCATTTTCTAATTGATAACTTCCACCACTCTTTAAAAAATTAATCATTTTAGTTTTTTTGATATTTTCAAAATTTTGAAAATTCCAAGATTCTTGTAAATCATCTTCTAATATTTTATATAAATTTTTATTTGCTTGTCCAAAGAGCGTAATTTTATTCATTTATATCCTTTTGTAAAAATGTAAAGTTGTTTAATCTAATCAAATTTGATATTTTATCTATATTTTTTATATCATTTTTAGAAATTATAAAAATTTTATAATTTGCTTTATTTACATTTTTTACTTCAACTTCATAAAAAGACCATTTTTGCGATATAAAAAGATTAAAATATGTAAATTTGCATCTAAAAATAAGTAAAAAAATTATACAATATATTGACCAAAA
This sequence comes from Campylobacter ureolyticus, assembly GCF_013372225.1. Classification (NCBI taxonomy): domain Bacteria; kingdom Pseudomonadati; phylum Campylobacterota; class Epsilonproteobacteria; order Campylobacterales; family Campylobacteraceae; genus Campylobacter; species Campylobacter ureolyticus. Next base: position 628,621 of record NZ_CP053832.1, read on the forward strand.
AATTATCCAGTTGTTTGCCTCTATGCTTAAAGAAACCACAAAGTATGCTATATAAACAGGTACAAATTGTGGTTCGGCTATTTCAATTAAATTACAGTTACCACTCTCTTCAAAATTTTTTTCTGTTTTTATTTTTAAATAAATATACAAATTTGAACAAATATAAGCCACAATAAAAATAAAAAATGGAAGAATATAGTAACCGCTTTTGAATAAAAATATAATTAGAATAGGCGAAATAGCCATAGAAACATATATAATCTCCAAAAGTTTTAAACATATATTTTTCATATTTTATGATTTTAGGCTTCTTATCTCATTTTCAACTTTGCTGAGTTGATTTTGAGCGTTTTCTAGTCCTTCGCGGTTAGTTTGCACAACTTCAGCTGGGGCATTAGCGATAAATTTTTCATTTTTAAGCATTCCCTCAAGCTTTAAAATCTCTTTTTCAAGCTTTGTTTTTTGTGCGTTAAGGCGTTTTAAAATCTCACTTAAATCAACTCCACTTAAAGGTACAAAAACGCTTAAATTTTGACTTACATCAGCTACTGCGTCAGTTACTTTTTCATTTACAAATTTAACATCTTCGCATTTTGCAAGAAGTTTTATAAATTTGAGTTCATTTTCTAAATTTATACTTTCATTTAGTTTGATATAAGCAAGTGGAATTTTTGAATTTCCTAAATCAATCGTAGCTTTTGCACGACGGATTGCTATAATACTTTCTATAATAAGGCTAAATTTTGCTTCGATGTCATCATTTTGCTTAGTAGATTTTGGATATGGCATTATCATAATTGAGTCTGAGTTTTGCAAACTTGTCCCACTTAACTCATGCCACAAATACTCACTCAAAAAAGGCATAAAAGGATTTAAAAGTTTCATAGCCTCTTTAAAAATCGCACCAAGTTCTTTAACTGCACTTTTTTGGGCCTTGCTTAACTCAATTCCCCAATCGCAAAATTCATCCCATAGGAATTTATAAATTTCATTTGCAGCATCGTTAAATCGGTATTCATCAAGGTTTTTTCTAGTTTCACTCACGCAGTTTTGAAAACGTGAAAACATATAAATTCCAAGCTCTGTTTTAAGCTCTAACTCACTTAAATTTGGAAATTTGCTCTCATTTAAAAGTAGGAATTTATGAGCGTTGTAGAGTTTGTTTGTGAAATTTCTAACTTGAACTAGCTTTTCTTCACTTAGCCTAATATCGCGCCCTTGAATGCATAAAAGTGCCAAAGTAAAGCGCAAAATATCGGCACTATACTCATCAATTTTAACGAGTGGATCAATGACATTGCCACTACTTTTGCTCATTTTTTCGCCTGTTGCAGTTTTAACAAGAGCGTGGAGATAGATATCCTTAAATGGCAGTTTTTTTAGTGCATTTTCACTTTGAAACATCATCCTTGCAACCCAAAAAAACAAAATATCAAAGCCAGTTATTAGCATAGTATTTGGGTAAAACTCTTTTAAGTCATTTTCAAACCATTTTTCATTTTTATAGTTTTCATCATTGCCCCAACCAAGTGTTGAAAATGGCCAAAGTCCGCTACTAAACCAAGTATCAAGGACATCTGGATCTTGATAGAAATTTTTACTTTTACATTTTGGACAACACGCTGGATTTTCATCTTCATCTGCCCACTCATGACCGCATTCATTGCAGTAAAATACAGGAATTTGATGTCCCCACCAAAGCTGTCTTGAGATACACCAATCCTTTAACTCTCTCATCCATGCGTTAAAACTATTTATCCAATGAGCTGGGAAAAACTGAGCTTCGCCATTATTTACAGCTTTTATGGCATCAGTTGCAATCTCTTTTTTTACAAACCACTGCTTTGAGATATATGGTTCAACGATATTTTTGCAGCGATAACAGTATCCAACTTGATTGGTATAGTCTTCTGTTTTTTCAACATTGCCGATTTCTTGAAGTTTTGCTACAACTTTTTGTCTTGCGTCTAGTCTTTCAAGTCCTTTAAACTCGCCGCACTCATCGTTTAATATACCTTTTTCATCAAAAATTGTAATAAACTCTAAGCCGTGGCGGTTGCCAACTTCATAGTCGTTTTGATCATGAGCTGGAGTTACCTTTACCACGCCAGTTCCAAAGCTCATATCAACATGCTCATCGGCAATTATTGGAATTTCGCGACCAATTAGTGGTAAAACTACTTTTTTGCCAATTAGGCTAGTATATCTTTCATCGTTTGGATTTACCATAACAGCGCTATCACCAAAGTAAGTTTCAGGACGAGTTGTGGCAACTACAACAAACTCATCACTATCTTTTAAAAAATATCTTAAATAATAGAGCTTTCCAACATGCTCTTTGTGTTCAACTTCCACATCACTTAGTGCTCCATCGTGTGTGCACCAATTTACCATATAATTTCCACGAATTATAAGACCTGAGTTATAAAGACTTACAAATGCCTTTCTAACGGCACTTTTAAGCCCATCGTCCATTGTAAAACGAAGTCTTGACCAAGCAGGGGTAATGCCTAGTTTTCTCATCTGTTTTAGGATGGTGCCGCCACTTTCTTCTTTCCATTTCCAAATTTCATCAACGAATTTTTCACGCCCAAGACTCTCTTTTGTGATACTTTTTGCTAAAAGCTTTTTTTCAACAACATTTTGAGTTGCTATTCCTGCGTGATCCATACCTGGTTGATAGAGTGTTTTAAAGCCGTCCATTCTTTTGTAACGCGACATTATATCTTGCAAGGTAAAAGTTAAAGAATGCCCTATGTGAAGCACTCCAGTAACATTTGGTGGTGGCATCATAATACAGAATTTTTTTCCATTTTGGATATTTTTATTACCATCAACTTCAAAATAGCCTCTGTTTTCACAAATTTGATAATATTTTTCTTCGATATCTTTTGGGTTGTAAAAATCCACTTCAAACTTCCTTTTCTTATAAAAATAGCTTAATATTAGCTAAATTTGGCTTAAAATTCATTTATTTAACCTTGATTTCATAAGCTTCAAGGCTATAATCATTTATCTTTTCATCATACATTGACTCAACATTTACTTGTGGCAACTTGCAAGTTCCACTTAAAACTACTTTAAAAGGAGTATAAAATGTTATGTTTTCACCGCTATAAACAGGTGGCAAAAAGTCTGTTATAGAGCCATCTTTTATCTCTTTGTGAACCATTGAGATATCATCTTTAAGTTTTTTATCTCTTATGTTTTGAATGATTCTCTCATTTACTATCTCAAGGCAAGATGGGACTTTTTGATAGACTAAGATGTCATTAAAGTTTTGATTGAACTTAAGTGTAATTTTGGCAAATATCAAATCATTTATTTTTAAATTTGCTAAATCAACTAAGTTTCCATTACTATCTACAAATTCCCTCTTTATGTTTAAACTCTTCATCTCTAAGCTGTTTTTAATAGGTTTTTTTCTGTAGTCATAACTAATTAGCGAATAATAAGCTTTATTGCTTGACTCAATAGTTAAATTTTTATCTTTTAGGTCTATGTTTAAATTTGCATTTTGGCTAAACATATAGAGATCATCACTATTTTTTACTATTATTTTTAAGCTCTTATCTTTATCTTGTTTTTTTTCAAACTCATTTATTGCTAAAAGAACAAAAGCCCTATCTTGTGTTGATTTAATGTTGTTTTTCAATAAAACTATCTCATTTAAAAGTTTTTGGCTTAGCTCATCATCTTTAAAATATTTTAAATTTAGATATAGTGAAAAGCTTAAATCTCTAATTTTTGAGGCGAAATTTAGCTCTTTATTTTGCATTTTATCTATCTTAAAAGCCTTTATCTGCTCCTTTATGCTCTCTAATTCTTTATTTATTCCTTGCTCTTTATTTAGTCCTTGGTTTTGCAAAATGGCAGCTGTTAAGAAAAGTTTAAGCAAGTCATCTTTGTAAAATTTATTGTCTAAAAGTAGATTTATCTTTTCATCTAAATTGTTTTTTGAATCTTGGCTTAAAATATACAAGGCGTAAATGCTACTTAAATTTGAGTTTATGCCTTTTTGTTTTAAGGATTTTAGGGCTTTATTAAGTGAGATTTGTGGCACTTCAAAGCCATTTTCTTTTAGAAGTAAAAGCGCGTGAGTTGCATAGATACTAGAAAACTCATCTACATTTGAGTTAGCCCTCCAATATCCAAAGTCGCCATTTTCATTTTGTAAACTTAAAAGATCTCTTATGCCCAAATTTATAAAATTTTCTCTATCTGTTTTGCCTGCTTTGTTTGCTGGGTTTAAAAACATAAGTGCTAGAAGTTGTGAGCTTTTTTGCTCGCTGCAACCATACGGATAGTTTATGAGTTTGTCCATCTCATCTATAAAAAGTGTTTGCAAATTTGATGAAATTTGAACTTTTACTTTATCTAATTTATCAAACATAAACTCTTTTTTGCCTTCAACTATGCCGCTTTTTACATCAGTATTTAGCGAATTTGGCTCTAAAATTTCAAAATTTAGATTGGTTGTTTTATCATCTATTGTGATATTTATATCTCCTTTTCCTAGGCTTAAAGCCTTTGTTTTTACAATAAGATCTTTAAAGCTATTTTGCGAAATACTTAAATTTTTATCATAAGAAAGCTCTAAATTGGGGCTTTGTGATAGAGTAATTTTTGGCTTTAACTCTTTATTTGTGTTGTTAAAAATTTTAAAAATTAAATTTACTTCATCGCCATTTAAAAGATAGACAATGAGCGGGACTTTGACTAAAATATCATCTTTTATCACTACAAAAGTGCTTTCTTCACCAATTTGATTTTGGCCTATAGCAATGGCATCAAGGCGGATCTTTGTGTTTAGATTTGCTGGGATAAATTTGCTAAATTTAGCTGTGCCATTTTCATCAGTAACTGCTGTTTGCATAAAGATAAAAGTATCGATTTTTTTATTTTCCAATGGATCTAGATATTTTTTCATAGCAGCACTTTTTAGCATCTCGCCACTTCCAAATTTAAGCACTTTTCCATCGTTTTTAAAGTTTGTAAGCTTGTCATAAATGTCAAAATCACTTCCTAAAACTGCTAATTTTGTCTTAAAAAACTCATAGCTTTTTGGACTTTTTTGACCAAGTAGATTTAAAATTCCCTCCTCAACTCCAAATAGGGCGATTTTGGTATTTGGCTTGGCGTGGATAGTAACTTCTAAGTTTTGATTGGATTTTACTAAATTTGGAGCCAAAATTTCTGGCTTTAGGTTAAATTTGGAGCTGTTGTTTTCTATGTAAATTTGATCCCATGCTTTAAATGGCAAGAAAGTTGAAGGAGTATCACTAAGTCTTAAAAGTTTGGCCTTTATATATCCACCTTTGAAATTTAGCGGCACTTTAAAGCTTAAATTTGTCGCTTTTCCAGATAATTTTAATATCTTATAATCGATTAATTTATCGCTTTCAAAGCTTACTAACATTAAAGGATCTTTTAGGGCTGAGCTAATAGTTAGGGATATATTTTCATCATCATTATAGATGAGTTTATCGGTTTTTATTGAGGCTTTGCTAAGTCTTTTTGTAGGTACTAGCTCGTCACTTCCAAAGCCACTTACTTCAAAACTTACCACGCTTTTATGAGAGCTGTTTAGATCCAAAACTTCAAGTTTATAGTTTCCAAAACCAGGATTTTTAACAGTTAAAAAGTTATTTTTTATATCGAAATCTTTAAGTTTATTGTCTTTTTTAAACCATGATAAAAAGCCCTTTTCATCGAGTGTGTAAATCCACTCTTCTTTGTATAGGCTGGCTTTTAAAGAGCTTTTTGTCTCATTTAAAGTCGCAGGGTCGATAGTTATAAAACTAGCTTTTAGATCTTGGTTTTGATCTAAAATATTTTTCTCTAAATTTATGCCAACAATGCTTTTAAATGGATAAAACTTACTTTGTGAGTATCCAGCTACATTTTTGCCACTATCATTTAGTAAAAAACTTGCTTTGATGTTTATAACTGAGTTTAGTGGGGCGTTAAATGTTGGTAAGATGAGAATTTTAGAGCTTGCATTTTCATCTAAGAGTATAGTTTTTTCATCAAAATATAAATCTTTTTCATTTAAAGAGCTATCATCAAAAGTATAATCTTTAAATTTATCATTTTTAAAGGTGCTATTCATAAAAGAAACGCTTAAATCACCGCTTAAATTTGAGGCATTTTGTCCAAAGAGATAATTTGCACTCAAATTTAAAAGTGGTTTTTCATCTTTTGTATAAAATTCTTTGCTAAATTTCACATTTGCTTTTAAATTTTGCGGTATAAAAGACTCGATAAAAAAATCTTTTCTTGCTAAGATTTTGTTTTCAAAGATAACTTCAAGCCTTTGTTTTCCACTTGTTTTAAAGCCATTTTCTATTTTAAAATCTAAGCTTCCAAACTCATCTAACATAAAAGATTTTTCATAGATTTTAGAATTTTGTGCGTCATAAACTCTAACTTTTATCGGCAAATTTTTAAGAGATTTAAAGTTTTCTTTTAGGATGATGATGCCTGAAATTTCGCTATTTGGTCTTACAATATCACTTGTCAGATAAACATAAGCTTTTGGTTTTTGAGTAGACTTTGGATTTTGAAACAAAACATCTGCGCCCTTTGAAGTGCTTTCTACTGGTTTTTGAGTAGACTTTGGATTTTGAAACTCATCTAATATAAGAAAATTTCTCTCACTGTTTAAATTTACCAAAATAGACTTTGGCTTTTTATCGATTATATTTTTTTGGCTAAACTTAAAGACACCTTTTTCATCGGTTATTCCTTTGGCAATAATCTTATTTTTATTTGAAAAAACGGTGATTTGGGCGTTTTTTACCACTTCATTGTTTGAAAGTCTATTTACAAAAACAAAAATTTCATCTTTAAAAACCTTTGTGTGAAGTGCTAAATCGCTATAGTAGATAAATTTATTTATACTTTTTAATCTCTCATCTTTGTCTTTGTAAAAAATCTCAAGATTATAAATCCCATCTTTATCAAAATCAAACTCTAAAAGAGTTTTTATCTCTTTGTTTGGTTCAAAATCAAGATGGAAATTTTGACTTTTTTCATCGCTAAAGGTATTTGTGTCATCATCGAAATTTAAAAAATATCTTAGATTTTCATCTTCAACTTTTGATAAAACAGTCTTTATCTCTTTTAAATTTATACTTTTTAGGGCGATTTTTTCCTTGCTTGAGATATAGGGTTTATCATCTAAAAACCAAATTTCAGGGGCAAAATCAGCTGTTTTTAGTCTAAATTTCAGATCTTTTTTTAAAACTTTATAATTTTTCTCACCAAAACCTTTTTTAAGAGTTATCTCATACTCGCTATTGTCCTTTAAATCGCTACTTACGATATCAAAATAACTTTTGGAGTTTTCATATCCACTATCTATAACTTTGAAATTTTGCGTATCATCACAACTTACTAAAACATTGTTTAGCCATAAATAATCATCCATATAGAGCCTAAAACCAAGCATTTTATCTGGATATGAGAGCGGCTTGATAAGAGTAGTATCAAGTTCTAAAGTTTTAGAGCTTTTAAGTTCATCATCACTTTGGCCAAAACTATTTAAAATAGCGTCATTTTCTAAGGAGCTATTTTTTGGATTTTTTACATTTTTAGAGATTTTTAAGGTATAAGAATCGCTACTTAAAACTTCGATTATTGCCTCAGATGAGCTTAAAATATGCAGTTTAAAAGGAACTATTTTTTCATCTAGAGTTATAACTTTTATATTTTCTTTTAAATTTATAACTTCATCATTAAAAGAGATAAAATATCTATTTTTATCCATTTTTTGAAACTTTTCTATTTGAAATTTATCGCTTTTAAAACTAATTTTTTCGTCATTGTATGAACAGTTAAAAGTAGTTGATGTAGGTAGTGTTGTTTTTGAGTAAAAGGTTATAAGCTCATTACTTTCTTGATGAAAAATACCATCAATTTTAGGCTCACAAGTTATAAAATCATCCCTAAAAACTTTACCAATTTTGGAGTTATCAAACGTTTTACTATAAAACTCAACTCTATCTTTATAAACTTTTATCTCATCTATGGCATTAGCAAAAACGACATTTAAAACCAGTAAAAAAACAGTTACAAATCTCATCTAAAATCCTTTTATCTCTATATTTGAAGTGGATAAATTTGAGTTTTCATCTAGGCAATAAATGGTATGTTTGCCACTTTTAAGCTCAATAAAATTATCACTTGCACTATCAACTTTTTTATAATCTTCATCATCAACTTTTATAAAAACACTTTTACCTAAAAAGCTCATACATTTTACACTAATTTTGCTTATATCTCCCATAATCACGGCATTGTTATAAGGAGTGGCGATGAGTGGAGGTTTGTTTGTAAAAAGCTCTTTGCAAGGACTATTTAAGATCTCTTTTTCATCTATTATTTTGTTAATTAAGAGGTGATTTAACTGCTCATTTGTAAGGAGTTGGCAGATATCTTTAAGAGCAACATTTTCTACCAAAAAGTCATCTTTATAGTTTTTGCACTCTTGAAATTTAAACTCATCAACACATCTTTTTTCTTTTATTATCCCGCTTGGCTCTTTTAAAAACTCCAGTTTTTCTCTTTTGTTTAGAAAGCTGTAAATTTCAAATAAAAGTTTAGCCGAACTTTGTGCGGCACTTATATTTTTGGTTGGCAAGCCACTAAAGTTTCCAAGCCAAATTCCAATGGTATAGTTTTTATCATAGCCAACTACTAAAAGATCAACGCCGTTTGCGCTAGTGCCAGTTTTAAAGGCTATTTTTGGCATATCCAAGGTATTTTGCCAAACTGAGTTTAAATAGCTCCTTGGCGAGTTGCTTAAAATCTCACTTACTAAATAAGCGCTTTGTTTTGAAAAAAGCTTTTCATTTTTATCTATGACAAAACCAGCAAATTTAAGTGGTTTTAGCTCACCGCCATTTGCAAAAGAGGTATAGAGATGAGTAAGATCTAAAAGACTTAAAGATAGCCCTCCAAGTGCGATTGATGAGCCATAAAAGTTTTTGTTATTTTTAACTAAATTTGCCTTTAAAAGTAGTTCATAAAGCGAGTTGCTTTCTAATTTGTCATTTAGATAGACAGATATTGTGTTGATAGAAAAATTAAGTGCCAAATCAGCAGAAACAACGCCTAAGTAATCTTCATAGAAATTTGTAGGCCTGTACTCATTTATATAAATTTCACTATCAATTAAACGCTGTTTTGGGGTGATTAATCCGCTATCAAAAGAGAGAGCATAGATAAATGGTTTAAGTGTTGAGCCGACATTTCTTTTGGCTAAAACGCCGTCATTAAAGCCGTTTTGAGCTTTTAGATCATGACTACCTACATAGGCAACTACTTCCATCAAAGTGTTGTCAATAACAACAACAGAAGCGTTGTTTATATTGTGATTTTGTAAATTTAAAATTAGATTTTTAGCACTTTGTTCTATATAATTTTGCAAACTAAGATCTAAATTTGAATTTTTTAAGTTGTTTTTAAAAGCTAAATTGCAGTAGTGAAAGGCGCTATTTTTTGCGTTAAATCTTTTGGGCGAAAAACTCTCTTTTAAAGCTCTTTCATAAGTGTTTTCATCTATAATTTTATCTTTTAAAAGATTTTTTAAAACTCTATTTTTAAGGGTTGTTAAGTTTTTATTTTTATCTAGGCGATTTTGGTTTGGATTTTTAGGAACTGTTGTTAAAAGTGCCATTTGAGATAGACTTAGCTCATCTAAGTTTTTATTAAAATAAAAATAACTTGCTGCTTTTATGCCTGTGATGTTTCCACCGTATGGAGCTAGATTAAAATAAAGTGTTAGAATTTCATCTTTTGTGTAGTTTAGCTCAATCTGCATGGCTCTAAAAATTTCTATAAATTTATTTTTATAACTTCTTTTTTTTGGCTCTATCATCCTTGCAATTTGCATTGTTATGGTTGAAGCGCCGATTTTGTTTGGGCTTGTTAGGTTGTGAGAAAATGCTCTTATGATAGAAAATGGATTTACACCAAAATGATAGTAGAAGTATCTATCTTCAAAGCTTATGATACTTTTTTTTAAAATAGGTGGAATTTCATCTGTTTTATAAAACCAAAGACCATCATCATTTACCCTTTGTGAGACTATTTTGCCATTTTTATCATATAAAATGTAAGACTCTTTTAAAAAGAGCTCTGTTTTATCAAGTGGAAATGCCAAATTTAAGATAAAAAATAAAAAAGATAAAAAAAATACGATGAGAAGTAGGGCAACGATAAATTTTTTCATAAAGTTATAAAAATTTATAATGTTTTATAAGCCCAAAATGGGCTTATATCAGTAGTTTTCAACTAATTTTTTTATTCTATCAAGTGCTGTTTTTATCTCATCCAAACTAGTTGCAAAAGAGAGTCTAAAATATCCATCCATTCCAAAACCAACACCTGGAACAACTGCAACTTTTGCTTTTTCAAGGATATCTTTGCAAAGTTTCATTGAATCTTGCTCAACTTCTTTACAATTTACAAAAAGATAAAAAGCTCCATCTGGGTTTAATGTTTTTAAACCTTTTATATTTTCATTTATAAACTTAACTGCATAATCTCTTCTTTTTTGATACTCTTTTCTCATAAACTCAATATCTTTATCACTTTGTCCCAAAAGTGATGGAATAGCTCCTGCTTGAACTATTGAGCTTATGTTTGAAACACTTTGACTTTGAAGTGCTTTACAAGCTTTTATTAGTTGTGTATTTGGTGTTGCCATATATCCAAATCTCCAGCCTGGCATTGCTCCACATTTGCTAAGTCCATTTACTGTAATTGTTCTTTGAAACATATCATCATTAATGCTTGCTACTGCATGAAATTCATGTTTGTAATTTACTTTTTCATAAATTTCATCACTAGCTACCATTATATCTGTGTCTTTAAGCACATCGGCTAATGAGTTTAGCTCATCTTTTGAATAAATTGTTCCAGTTGGATTGCTTGGAGAGTTTAAGATTAAAAGTTTTGTTTTTGGTGTTATGGCATCTTTTAGTTGCTTAGCCGAAATTTTAAAATTTGTTTTTTCACAAGTTTTTAAAAATACTGGAGTCCCACCAGCATATTTTACCATTTGTGGATAGCTTACCCAATACGGAGATGGGATTATAACTTCATCACCATCATCGATTAGGCATTGAATAATATTAAAAAGCGAATGTTTTGCTCCAACATTTGTAAGAATTTCAGAAGTTTTATAGTCTAGGTTGTTATCTTTTTTTAATTTTGTTTGAATTGCTTTTAAGACTTCTGGAGTTCCTGGGATTGCTGTGTATTTGGAACAGCCTTTTTCCATAGCTTTTATAACTGCATCTTTTATAACTTTTGGTGTGTCAAAGTCTGGCTCCCCTGCACTTAGACTTATGACATCTTCCCCATTTGCTTTCATCTCTTTGGCTAATGAGCTGATTGCAATTGTTATGGACTCTTCTAAAACGCTTACTCTTTTGGAAAGTTTCATTTTCGTTCCTTTTTATGAAATTTGGTTAATTATATCTTTTATTTTAAAGAATTCAAATACGCCTTATAAAACTCTTCAAGTTTTTTATCTTTTTTAAGCTCATTTATGTCATCTTTACACAATGCATCTTCTAAAATGCAAATTCTTTCTATTAAATATAAAAATAACTCTTTATTTATATCAGGAATTTGGTTGTGAGAAAGTGGTTTTTCTTTTTTTGAGCCTATTATTTTAGCAGGAATTCCTACTGCTGTTGAGTTAGCAGGAACATCTTTTACCACAACTGAGTTTGCACCGATTTTTGAGTTTTCGCCAATTGTAATGTTTCCAAGTATCTTTGCTCCAGCTCCTACAACTACTCCATTTTCAAGTGTTGGGTGGCGTTTTTCTTTTTCTAAACTAACTCCACCTAAAGTAACTCCTTGATACAGTAAAATTTCATTTCCAATTATTGCAGTTTCTCCTATAACAGTTCCTGTTGCATGATCTATAAAAACTCTTCTTCCTATCGTTGCACCAGGGTGGATATCAACTCCGGTTAAAAATTTTGAAATTCCAGATATTGCTCTAGCTATCCTTTTAAAATTTTTTTTATATAAAAAATGAGCAAAGCGGTGATTTACAATAGCCCAAACTCCAGGGTAGTTAAAAAAAAGATCCACAAAGCTATTATAAGCTGGATCTTGCCTTTTAGGCTCATTAAAATCTTCTTTAATAATCTTAAAAAATTCCATTACCAACCTCTTATTCAAAAGATTTTAAATATCCGTTATCGTTTAAAAATAGATAAAGCTCTCCTAAGATATGCTTTTTTTGTTTTTCATCTACTAAATTTGAACTTTCTATTCTTTGATTTAAAATTTCTTGAATTTCACTTACATCATAATCCATATCTTCTAATATATCAAGAACTGATTGGGATTCTAAAATATCTTTTACTTTAAAACTGCCATCTTCTTTTAATAAAACAGTAGCTTCTGTTGGATGGACAAAAAGATTATGATCCATACCAAGAACTTCTTGATATGCCCCAACCATAAAAAATCCTAAAAAATAATCCTCTTTTTCAACATCTACATCGTGTAAAAATAAAGGATTATTAACTGAATTAAAGCTTATTTCTCCATCGCTATCACAAGTTATATCCCAAATTGAAGCCGATCTTGTTGCACGCTCATCAAGTTTAGTAAGTGGCATAATAGGAAAATGCTGTTTCAAGCCCCAAAAATCAGGCAAAGACTGAAATAGTGAGAAATTTACTAAATATCTTTCTTGAACTTCGTCTTGAATTTTTAATAAATTTGAATAATTTAATTTATTTCCTAAAATTTCCACTGATTTTTTTATAATTAAATGAACTAAAATTTCTCCATTTGATCTATCTATTAAATCAACATATCCTAGATCAAATAGTGTTAAAATGCTTTCCATGTGGGCAATTGCATCGTTTAAATATTCAAGTGCGTTTGAGCTTTTTATGTTTTCATACAAGTAGGCAAGTTCTGTTATTAGAGGCGGATTTTCACCCTTTAAAGATAATTTTTCTTCTGTATATTCTTGTGAAAAAAGTTCCAATACAGATGCTACTAAAACAGCATGAGAAGCAGCTACATAACGACCAGATTCTATAAAAATATCAGGTTGAGCAACATTTTTAGATTCAGCAATTGTTTTAAACAAGAACACGACATCATTTGCATACTCTCTTAAAGTGTAGTTTTTTTCTGCTGTTTCTTTGGTTTGTGAATATTCAACTGATAAACCGCCACCTATATTTATAGCTCTTAGATTTTTGGCTCCCATTTTTCTAAGTTCTGCATAGATGTTTCCAGCTTCTGTTAGGGCTTTTTTAAGTGGGTTAATCTCATTTATTTGCGATCCTATATGAAAATGAATCATTGTAAATTTTTCTATAAGTCCGGCATTTTTTAATAAATTTATAGCCTCAATAAGCTCTGTTGCAGTTAGACCAAATTTTGAGTTTATGCCACCACTTTTTTCCCATATTCCGCTACCTGAACTATGAAGTCTTATCCTAAGACCAATATTTGGCTTTGGTGTAAAACGCTCTTTTGCTGTTTCTATAATAGCCTCAAGCTCACTTAACCCCTCAATTGTTAAGGTTATATCATGACCCATTTCAGCTGCGATAAAGCCAATATTTATAAGTTCTTTATCTTTAAAACCATTTACTGTAATTGGAGCTTTAAAATTATTATAAGCCATAGCTAGTAAAAGCTCAGCCTTACTTCCTGCTTCAAGCCCATAATTAAAAGGCTTTCCAATCTCAACTAAGTGCTTTACAAAGCCAGGATATTGATTTACTTTAAGTGGAAAAACAGCATTAAAAGTTCCATTGTAATCATTATCTTTTCTAGCTCTTTCAAAGTTTGAATAAATATCAACAATTTGCTTTTTGATAAGGTGTGGAAAACGAAGTAAAATAGGGCCTTTTATACCATCATTTCTAATTTCTTTTACAATATCTATTAGTGATGGCTTAAAATCAGTATTTAAACAAACCTCTCCATCTTCAACAATAAAATTTGAATTTCCCCAAATATTTAATCCATAAAGATTACTGTTCATTTAATTTTCCTTCTAAATTTGAAAGTTTTATTTTTTGATCATCACCATTTTCTAGGTTTTTATACCAAATTTCGTTATCTTTAAATTCATTGTCGCCAATGCAAAGAAATATTAATTTATTTAAGTTATCAGCTGATTTTAGATGTTTTGCAGGATTTTTAGCTTCATAACTTACTTCGACTTTATATTTTTTTCTTAAATTTAGTCCCAAAGAGTAAATTTCATTTATAAATTTATCATTTAGTGCACAAAGATAAATTCCATCTCTTTTTTCTTCTTTATTTCTTATAGATAAAATTTCCATTACCCTTTCAATTCCAAGAGCAAATCCAACACCAAAAGTAGGTTTTCCACCTAAATACTCAACTAAATTATCATATCTTCCACCACCTAAAACTGCACTTTGTGAGCCAAGTTCATCGCTTACAAATTCAAAAGCTGTTTTAGTGTAATAATCAAGCCCTCGAACTAGCTTTGGATCAACTTCAAATTCAATGTTGTTTTTAGTTAGTATTTCTTTAAGTTTGTCAAAATCACTTTTACACTCGTCGTTTAAATTTTCTGTTATTAAAGGTGCGTTTTGAAGAGCTTTTTGGCAAGCCTCATTTTTGCAGTCTAAAACTCTTATTGGGTTTGTTTTAATTCTTCTTTGGCAATCATCACAAAGAGTTTGTGAGTTTAAAAACTTAACTAGTTTTTCTTTATAAATAGGCATACAGTTTTTATCACCTAAGGAGTTTATTTTTAAAGTTGTTTTTATGCCAAGATTTTTTAAAATTAAAGAACCAATTATTATAACACTTGCATCTTCATAAACTGAATTCTCCCCAAAACACTCTATTCCAAATTGATGAAATTCTCTAAAACGACCTTTTTGTGGTCTTTCGTACCTAAACATAGAGCCATGATAAAAGTATTTTCTAACTCCACCAGCTTTATCGTATTTATGTTCTATAAAGGCTCTTACAACGCCTGCAGTTCCTTCTGGTCTAAGACAAATACTATTATCGCTTTTGTCTTTAAACTCATACATCTCTTTATTTACTATATCACTGCTTTCACCAACGCTTCTTATAAAAAGTGAAGTTTCTTCAAGTTTTGGAATTTCTACAAAGTTATACCCAAAATTTTCTGCTGTTTCTTCACAAATTTTAATAATATGTCTATATAAATTACCATTATCTATGATATCTTTCATCCCTCTAAGTGCTTTTATCATTTTATAAACTCCTTGATTTTTGCGTGAATATTTAAAATTTCATCACTTGCATTTATTTTTAAAACTTCAAATTTGAGATAATTTAAAATCATCTCCATATTTTCTTGAACTGTTAAAAGATATTTTATACCTCTTTTTTCTATATTGTCTAATTTTTTATTGAAAAGTCTGTTTTTAAGTGTATTTTCATCAGCTTTTAAAAAGATAAATTTATCGCCAAAATGACCATTTAATGCAAATTTATTAATACTTATTAGTTCATCTATATTTAAATTTTTATCATTTGTCAAAGCATAGCTAATACCAGATATAAAACTTCTATCGCTTAATATTAAATTATTTAAATTTGGTTTTATAACTTTTTCATAATGTTCATTTCTATCGGCTAAAAACAAAAATAACTCAGCTTTTTTTGAAATTTCATCACCGTTTAATAATAAATTTCTTATCTTTTTTCCAAATTCGGTTCCACCAGGCTCTTTTGTTATAATAGCATCTTTATAAATTTCTTTTAAAAGATTAATTTGTGTCGTTTTGCCGACGCAATCAATTCCTTCAAATATCACTAGCATTTTCATCCTTTAAAATATCTAAAATTTCTTTTGGAACTAAATGTGAAATATCACCTTTATGATGAAAAATAGATCTTACAACAGAACTGCTTATAAAAGCGTTTTGTAGTGTTGGCATAAGATACACAGTTTCAAATTCATTCCATAAAGATGAGTTTGCATATCCCATTTGAAGTTCATATTCAAAGTCACTAACAGCTCTTAAGCCCCTTATAACTGTAGAAATTTTTTGTTCTTTTGCAAAATCTACTAATAAATTTTCAAAACTTACTACTTCAACATTTCCTAAATTTATAGTTGCAGCTTTTACCATTTTAAGTCTTTTTTCTATATTAAAACTAGGCTTTTTTGCATCATTTAAAGCAACTGCAACAACAACTTTATCAAAAAATCTTAAAGCCCTTTTTATAACATCAATATGTCCGTTTGTAATGGGATCAAAGGTTCCAGGATATATGCAAGCTCTTCTCAAATTTCCCACCTTTTATAAATTTCGTTTTTTATATCTAATAAATCAAGCCACTTCCCAAGTATAAAATTTTCTATTTCTAAAATATTTTTAAATCCAGCATAACTTCCTAAAACTGGTGGAGATATACTGACTCCTTGACTAGAGAGCTCATACATCTGTTTTAGAGATATTGTAGAAAACGGCATTTCTCTGACACATAAAATTAATTTTTTTCTCTCTTTTAGCGCAACTGCTGCGGCTCTTGTTATTAAAGTATCACAAATTCCTGAGTGAATTTTTGCCAAAGTATTTATAGAGCAGGGTGCAATTATGGTTTTATCTATTTTAAATGAGCCAGATGCTGGACCCTCAAATATATTGTCATCATCAAAAAATTTAACATCTTTATAGTTACTTTCATTAAAAATTTGATTATTTTCTTTTTCTAAAACTATTTTTGCATTTTTACTTAAAACTACAAAAAGTTCATTTTCTTTTTTTATATGTGGTATGAGTTTTAAACCTAAATTTATAAGGCTTGCACCTGATATACAAAGTAAAATTCTCATAGATTCTTGCCTGTAAAATTTGTTAGGTCTGAGAATCTAAAAATGGAGCGGGAAACGAGATTCGAACTCGCGACCCCAACCTTGGCAAGGTTATGCTCTACCCCTGAGCTATTCCCGCATAAAGAATAAAAAGATTTTAATCTTATCATACCAATCCTTAATCCAACTTTAAAATTTCTATAATTTCACCATCTTTTAACTCTTTTTTATCCAAATCTGAGAGGTAAAGATGAGTTGCTTTTGCAAGTGGAGAAATTGTTCCTGAGCCAAATTTATTATCATCAATGACTTTAAAACAAAAATTATCATAAATTCCTAAAATTGAATTTATTCTTCCACTTTTAAGTTTTAAATTTCCACTAAATTTTGCCTTTGAAATTTCAAAAAAATCATTATTTTGATTAATTAATTTCTTAAGTGTTGGAATTACTAATAAAAATGCTAGTAAATATGCGGCTGTTGGATTTCCAGCCAAAACAAAAACTATTTTTTCATCTTTTATAAAACATTTTGTAGGACGACCAGGTTTTATGTTTACATGGTCAAAAATTTCTTTAAAACCAAAATCTTTTAAAATTCCATCCATATAGTCTTTATCTCCAGCACTTGCACCGCCACTTGTTATAATAAAATCAAATTCTTTAAAGCACTTTTCAAAACTTTCTTTTATAGTCAAGGGTTCATCTTTTATTATTCCTAGATACTTACTTTTAAAGCCATTGTTTTTTAAAAGAGCTTCTATCCCGCTTGCATTTGCGTTATATATTTCGTATTCATTTGCTTTTTGCCATGGCTCTTTTAGTTCATCTCCACTTGAAAATAGGGCAATTTTTGGTTTTTTGTAAACTTCAACTTCACTTATTCCCTGACTTGCTAATAGCATAATTTTTCTAGGAGTTAGAATCTCTCCTTTTTTAATTAATATTTTACCTTTTGTAACTTCCTCACCTTTTAGTCTATATCCATCAAATTTTTTAATCTCATTTGAAAGAAATAAAACATCATTTTTAACATTTGCATCTTCTATTCTTAGAACAGTATCAGCTCCTTTGGGCATAATCGCGCCTGTCATTATCTTATAACACTCATCATCTTTTAAGTGAAATTCTTTTTTGTCTCCTGCGTAAATTACGCCTTTTATTTTTAGAGTTTTTCCTACATTTTTGTGATTAAATGCATATCCATCAAGTGCAGAGTTATCAAAACAAGGAAGATCTTTGATAGCGACTATATCTTTTGTGCAAATTTCATTTAAAGCTTCATTTAAATGTACAATTTTTTTTAAGTTTAGGCTTTTTATCTCATTATAGATTAAATTTAAAGTTTCATTTATCATAATTTAATCCTCTTTTTTTCGTGTTATTTTTGCACCAAGACTTGATAGTTTTTTTTCTAAACCCTCATAGCCTCTATCAAGATGATAAATTCTATGAACTTTTGTTGTGCCTTTTGCTACAAGTCCTGCTATAACGAGTGCTGAACTTGCTCTTAAGTCAGTTGCCATAACATCTGCTGCACTTAAGCTTTTACCATTAATTGTGGCTGTGTGGGTGCTTAGTTTTATATCAGCTCCCATTCTAAGAAGCTCTGCAACATGCATAAAGCGGTTTTCAAAAAGTCTCTCATCTATTATACTAGTTCCATTTGCAGCGCAGCAAACGGCCATAAATTGAGCTTGCATATCTGTTGGAAAACCAGGATATTCAGTTGTTATTATTTCAGTGGAGTTTATTTTTTCAGCCGGTAAAATTGTAATTTTATCTTTTTTAATTTCAAATTTAAAACCCATATCTTCAAATTTACTTAAAATAGCGCCAAGATGATTTGGTTCACACTTTGAAATAGTTATTTTAGAATTTGTTATAGCAGCTGCACAAAGGTATGTTCCAGCTTCTATTCTATCAGGAATAACTTCAATATTTTTAATATTTAAAAGATCTTTTTTTGTACCTTTTATAGTTAGTTCATCACTTCCAATGCCTGAAATTTCAACTCCACTATTTTTTAAAGCCTGACACAAAGCGACAACTTCAGGTTCTTTTGCTGCATTTATTAATTTTGTAGTTCCATTTGCAAGAGCTGCTGCCATTATTATATTTTCAGTTCCAGTAACTGTAATTTTGTCAAAAGTAATAGTTGCACCTTTTAAGCCATATTTTGGGGCAGTTGCAACTACATATCCATCTTTTATTTCTATTTTTGCACCCATTTTTTCTAATGCTAAAAGATGTAAATCAATTGGTCTTGCACCAATTGCACATCCTCCTGGAAGTGAGACTTCACATTTTCCAAATTTTGCTAAAAGTGGTCCTAAAACTAAAATAGAAGCTCTCATTTTTCTAACTATATCGTATGTAGCTTTTGTTGAGTTAATGGAGTTTGTATTTATTTTAATACAGTGGTTGTCTAAAAACTCAGTTTTTGCGCCTAAGTTTTCTAAAAGTTTTATAAGTGTTTTTATATCAACTACATTTGGCAAATTTGAAATAACTAAATCATTTTTTGCCAAGATACTAAGAGCAATAAGCGGTAATGCTGCATTTTTTGCTCCAGAAATTACAACTTCTCCACTAAGTTTTTTTCCGCCTACTATTTCTAAATACTCCATTTAAAACCACCTTTTTAAAAAATAGCTAAAATTATACAAAATTTTTACTTACAAAAATGTAATAGTACTAAATATCGTAAAATTTACAAAAATTTGATAGAATTAAACCTAAGTTTTTTATTTTTAATTTGTATTTGAAATTTAAGTAATGGAAATTTTTATGGAAAAAAAGTTATTATTAGTTTTTTTATCGCTATTTTTTTTAACAGGATGTGTTAAAAAGCAATCCATGATAGATGTTCCTATAGCCCAACATTTAGACTTTGAAAGTGGGTTTTATGTTAATGAAGATTTTATAAAAACTTTAGAATCTCTTGAAGAAAAGAAAAAAGGCAAAGATTGCTCAGGGCTTATTTATCTTATAAATGAAAAAAATGATAATATCTATTTTTTAGAAGAAGATATTTATAAATTTACTCCAAAAAGTGGCAGAAGATCGACTGGAATTTATAATTTTTATAAATCGAACAATAATATAATTTTTAAATCTCCAAAAATAGGTGATTTAATATTTTTTTACAATACTACAAAAAACACTAAATACTCCAAAATAAAACAAATCACACATGTTGGCGTTGTAAAAGATGTTTTTAGTGATGGAAGAGTAAGTTTTTTACACAATGTTCGTGGAGTAAACAGAATTGATTATATAAATTTAAATCAAAAAAATAGTCACAAAGTAAATGATAAAGTAGTAAATAGCTATATTACAAGATGCTCTAAAAATAAAATTTCTTGTCTTGCGTCAAATCGTTTTGCGGGATATGGAAAAGTAGACCATGAAAAAATATATTTTGAAAAATAATTGAAGCAAAAGGATAAAAATTTGAAAGTTACCAATACATTAATTATTTTAAATTTAATAATATTTATTTTGAGTGAATATGTCCTAAGTACAAATTTAGTAATGAGCTATTTTGGACTTAATTATCTATTTTTTAGTGGATTTTATTGGCAGGTATTTACTACTATGTTTTTACATGCGTCATTTTTGCATATTGCTATGAATATGGCAGTACTTTACCAATTTGGCTATATTTTAGAAAGATATTTTGGAAGTTTAAAATTCGGATTTATTTATATTATTGGTGGAGTTATAACATCTATTTTAAGTCTTGCTTATACATATTACATGGCAAGACATGGTGTTGTTGTAAATTTAGTAGGAGCTAGTGGAGCGATATCTGTTTTGCTTGGAGTTTTGGCTAATTTAGATAAAAATATGAGAAATGGTTTAATAATGGCAATTTTAGTTATAAGTTTTGTTCCAATACTTGTTGGTATAAAAGTTGGTTGGTATGCACATCTTTTTGGTTTTGGTATTGGGTATTTATATGCTAAAATTTCATTAAAAAGATAAATTTAAAAGGATAAAAAATGATAAATGAAAAAAGATTTAAAGCGAAATTTGAAGAAATTTCAAAATTTGGAGCTATTAAAGGAGGTAGATATTTAGAAAATGGAGTTTTAAGTGGTGGCTTAACTCGTCTTGCATTTGGCGATGAAGAAAAAGAAGCTAGAAAATATTTAGAACGTTTAGCCTTAGATGCA
This sequence comes from Campylobacter ureolyticus, assembly GCF_013372225.1. Lineage (NCBI taxonomy): Bacteria > Pseudomonadati > Campylobacterota > Epsilonproteobacteria > Campylobacterales > Campylobacteraceae > Campylobacter > Campylobacter ureolyticus. The sequence continues at coordinate 649,635 of NZ_CP053832.1, forward strand.
GGACTTAAATACAAAACCGATGAAGTTGGAAATATTTTTATAAGATATGATGATGTAAAAGAGCCAAATTTGCCAGCTGTAAGTGCTGGTTCGCATATTGATAGTGTTCCAAATGGTGGATTTTATGATGGAGCACTTGGTATTATGGCTGGACTTGAAGCTATAAAAAGCATAAAAGACAGTGGTAAAAAAATAAAAAGACCACTTGAGTTAATAATCTTTGCCTGTGAAGAATCAAGCAGGTTTAAAATGGCAACTGTAGGAAGCAAACTAATAGCTGGAAAACTAAATCTCGATCAACTTAATTTTTTAAAAGATAAAAATGGCATTTCGCTTTTTGATGCGATGCGAAATTTCGGACTTAGTCCAAATAAATATTATAATGCTGTTTTAGAGCCATCAACATATAAAAGTTATTTAGAGCTTCACATTGAGCAAGGTCCAGTTTTAGAAAATCACAATATTTCAGTGGGAATTGTTACAGGAATAGCCGCTCCAATTCGCTATGAACTTAAAATTTATGGAAGAGCTGATCATAGTGGTGCAACTCCTATGAATATGCGAAGTGATGCACTTTTATGTGCTGCAAAAATAATTTGTGAAGTTAATAAAATCGCATTAAAAGGAAAAACAACGGTTGCTACTGTTGGATATGCAAATGCAAAACCAGGTGTTTTAAATGTAATTCCTGGAGAGTGTGTTTTAGGAATCGATATAAGGGATATAGATAAAGAGATGCTTTATAAAATAGATGGTGAAATTACTAAGATGATAGATCAAATTTGTAAAAATGATAAAATTGATTATGAGCTTACAAATTTAGTAAAAGATACGCCTGTTGTGCTTAGCAAAAATCTTATAAATATGCTTGAAAAAAATGCTAATGAGCTTGATATCAAAACTATGAAACTTCCAAGTGGAGCAGGGCATGATGCCATGAATATGGTTGGAATTGCTGATGAGGTTGGGATGATATTTATTCCTTGTAAGGATGGAGTTAGTCACAATGTAAATGAAAATATAAATTTCAAAGACGCTATTTTTGGAGCTAGTGTTTTAGCAAAAACTATGCTTGAACTTGCAATGTAGGTTATAAAATTTAGCATAATTTTTAAGAAAGAAAAAGATGAAATTTGTTTATTTTATAAGGCATGCAAAAGCAAAAAAAGAAGCAAGTAGTGATTTTTTAAGAAAATTAAATAAAAGAGGTAGGGAAAATGCCTCATCTTTAGGAAAAATTTTAAATGAACTTAGTATAATTCCACAAGCTTTTTATACAAGTAGTGCAGTTAGGGCATTAAGTACAGCAAACATTATCGCTGAAAATATGAAATTTAAAGGTGAGTTTAAAAGTTTTGATGAGCTTTATGATTTTGAGGGAAAAAATCTTTTGAAATTTGTAAAAAATTTAGATGATAAATTTGAAACAATTTTTATAGTAGGGCATAATTATGCAATTACAAATATTTGTGAAATTTTGAGTGATTCTGCTATTGGAAGTATTCCAACCTGTGGAATTTTTGGCATTGGTTTTGATATTGAAAAATTTTGTGATATTGAAGAAAAAATAGGCAAAGTCTTGCTTTATGATTATCCAAAAAAACATCTTAGTTAAGGAGATATTTTGCAAGGTCAAGTTATAAGTGATCAATTTATTATAGGTGATGATGGGCTTTATTATAGATATAACAAAAGTCTTACACAAAATGTTGCTATCGGAGATATAGTTAGTTTTGAAGAAAGTGATAATATCGCTATAAATATTACTTTTATTAGTAAAAAACCTCCAAAAGAGGAACCAAAAGAAAGCGTTTTAGAAAAAATTAAAAATGTAGATATCGAAAAACTTAAAAATCGTGATTATCAAAAGATAGGATTTAAAAAAATTTTAAATTTATTTAAATTTAGAAAAAAAGATGATAAAAAAGAAACTATTTTTGAGGAGTATGAAAGTCATTTAGATGATAATTCTAATGAGTCAATTATAAAAAGTAGCAAAATAGATGAAAATTTAGAAAATAAAATTGAAAAAGTAAAAATAAGTAAAAATGGTAACAAAGGTGACAATAGATTTGTTTTTTCATTTAATACCAGAAATGATAAAAATGAGAATAAAAATACCAAATTCCCAAATTATGAAAATTTTGATAAAAAAACTTCTTCAAAAAATTCAATTTTCGGAAAAATCAAAGATCATAAAAATAACAAAAAAGAAAAAGATTTTACTATTAAAGATGATATGATTAAAAAACCAAGTAAAAACCAAAAAGAGATTTTTGCAGCTAAAATTATTGCTATTTTTTCGCTTTTAATTCCTGTTTTAGTAGTTGCTATAATTTTTTATCTCAATCATGGATTATTAGATACTTCTTATAAAAATATGCCTTTAAATATAGCTGTTTTAGTGCTTGGTTCTTTATTGATAACGCCTATTGGAACTTATATTGCACTTAAAATAATTTCAAATTTAAGTGGCTCTGCAATTCATATAAATTATCTTAAGGCGATATTTTATCCATTGATTTTGATCTTTTTATTTATGTTTATTTTTGGATTATCAAATGCGTTTTTAGTAGATTTGCAATCCAAGGAAATATTAATTATTGGAAATATAGCTCTTTTTGTTATTTTAATATTATTAATTATATATTGTATTAAATTGCAGCTCAAAGTATTTTTCGAGCTTGCTAGACTTACAAATGTTGAGCTTTTTAAACTTTATGCTGTATTAATTGTCGTTTCTGTGTTTTTAAACTCACTTCCATATTTATTTGGAATATTTATGGTTTTGTTAATTATGTTTGGAAATTTTTTCATAAATATTTTACCAATTTTAAATCTAATAAGCTTTGCCTCTTATTTTGTTGGTCTTTTAAGTTTTTTTATTTATTTAATTGCATGGATAAAAGTAAAGAATATAAAAAAAGCTATGTTTGCTTAACTTTATAAAGCTCAAATTTAAAATTTGAGCTTATTTTTTTAATATGTTTCTTCAAAAACTTCAAAATGTGCTTGTGGATGATCACAGGCTGGACAAACTTCAGGAGCTTCCTTTCCTTCGTGCAAATATCCACAATTATTACATTTCCAAATGCAAACTCCATCTTTTTTAAACACCTTACCACTTTCTATGTTAGAGATAAGTTTTTTATATCTTGTATCGTGAGCTTTTTCAGCTATTGCAATATGTTCAAATACACTTGCAATTTCATCAAAGCCTTCTTCTTTTGCTATTTTTGCAAATTCTGGATACATGTGTGAGTGCTCTTCATGTTCACCCTCAGCAGCAGCTTTTAAATTTGCTAAAGTATCTGCTAATACAACAGGAAAATCATTTGAAATTTCTATTTTTTTGCCTTGCAAATCTTGCATTAGAAATTTATAAAGCCTTTTTGCGTGAGCTTTTTCATTTCTTGCTGTTTCTAAAAATATATTTTGAATTTGAACATAGCCATCTTTTTTTGCTTGAGCACCATAATACTCATATCTTATTGCAGCTTGTGTCTCGCTGATAAATGATTTCATTAAATTTACAGCAGTTTTTGTTCCTTTTATGCTTTTCATATTCTTTCCTCCTAAATAAAAGTTTTATCATATTATCATATTGTTGATAAATAAAAAATAAAAATTTTGATATCGCAACAATATAATTAAAAAATATAATTTTATCGTGTGGATATTACGACTTTTAAACAATAAGTTTCATGTATTAAAATATATAAGAAATTTTTCTTTATTATATATGATTAAAAAAATACAAGTGTATTCTCCGTATTTTCCCCCTTCCCCAAATTTCTTCCAACATTTTCCCCCACTTTAATCAAGCTTTAAGCTTTATGTTTGTATAATTTCATTTCCGTTTTACGAAAGACCTCTTAAACGAGTTGTTTAAATAAGTTCTTTTTTATAAAAAACGAGTTTTTTAAATTATTAATGTTAAACTATAAAAATCAAATTTTAAAGTTAATCTTTGAAATCTAAACAAGTGATCGATTGAGCTAGAAATTAAAAACAATATCTTTGTATTATATATAAAGGTATTAAATAATAATTTATTTTTATTTAAAGATAAATAATAAAAGTTTTTAGATTAAAAACTTCATAATATTTTTTATGGAGAGTTTGATCCTGGCTCAGAGTGAACGCTGGTGGCGTGCCTAATACATGCAAGTCGAACGATGAAGTCCTAGCTTGCTAGGATGGATTAGTGGCGCACGGGTGAGTAATATATAGTTAATCTGCCCTACACAGAGGAACAACAGTTGGAAACGACTGCTAATACCTCATACTCCTATTTAACATAAGTTAAATAGGGAAAGTCTTTTCGGTGTAGGATGAGACTATATCGTATCAGCTAGTTGGTAAGGTAATGGCTTACCAAGGCTATGACGCGTAACTGGTCTGAGAGGATGATCAGTCACATTGGAACTGAGACACGGTCCAAACTCCTACGGGAGGCAGCAGTAAGGAATATTGCGCAATGGGGGAAACCCTGACGCAGCAACGCCGCGTGGAGGATGACACTTTTCGGAGCGTAAACTCCTTTTATCAGGAAAGAATAATGACGGTACCTGATGAATAAGCACCGGCTAACTCCGTGCCAGCAGCCGCGGTAATACGGGGGGTGCAAGCGTTACTCGGAATCACTGGGCGTAAAGGACGCGTAGGCGGATTATCAAGTCTTTTGTGAAATCTAGTGGCTTAACCACTAAACTGCTTAGGAAACTGATAGTCTAGAGTAGGGGAGAGGTAGATGGAATTCTTGGTGTAGGGGTAAAATCCGTAGAGATCAAGAAGAATACCCATTGCGAAAGCGATCTGCTGGAACCTAACTGACGCTGAGGCGTGAAAGCGTGGGTAGCAAACAGGATTAGATACCCTGGTAGTCCACGCCCTAAACGATGTATACTAGTTGTTGCTTTGCTAGTCAAGGCAGTAATGCAGCTAACGCATTAAGTATACCGCCTGGGGAGTACGGTCGCAAGATTAAAACTCAAAGGAATAGACGGGGACCCGCACAAGCGGTGGAGCATGTGGTTTAATTCGAAGATACGCGAAGAACCTTACCTGGACTTGACATCCTAAAAACATCTAAGAGATTAGAAAGTGCTAGTTTACTAGAATTTAGTGACAGGTGCTGCACGGCTGTCGTCAGCTCGTGTCGTGAGATGTTGGGTTAAGTCCCGCAACGAGCGCAACCCACGTGTTTAGTTGCTAACAGCTCGGCTGAGCACTCTAAACAGACTGCCTTCGCAAGGAGGAGGAAGGTGTGGACGACGTCAAGTCATCATGGCCCTTATGTCCAGGGCGACACACGTGCTACAATGACATATACAGTAAGACGCAATATCGCAAGATGGAGCAAATCTATAAAATATGTCCCAGTTCGGATTGGGGTCTGCAACTCGACCCCATGAAGCCGGAATCGCTAGTAATCGTAGATCAGCCATGCTACGGTGAATACGTTCCCGGGTCTTGTACTCACCGCCCGTCACACCATGGAAGTTGATCTCACTCGAAGCAGGGATGCTAAAATAGCTACCTTCCACAGTGGAATCAGTAACTGGGGTGAAGTCGTAACAAGGTAACCGTAGGAGAACCTGCGGTTGGATCACCTCCTTTCTAGAGTACAAATAGATATTCTCTCACAAGATATCTATAAGAAAGATATAAGTGTTAATATTTATACTTATAGTGTAATAGACAACTAACTCAATCATCCTTGTTTAGTTTTCAGAGATTGTTTTAAAATTAGTAATAGAGCTAAAGGGGAATTAGCTCAGCTGGGAGAGCGCCTGCTTTGCACGCAGGAGGTCAGCGGTTCGATCCCGCTATTCTCCACCATAAGGGCCTGTAGCTCAGCTGGTTAGAGTGCACCCCTGATAAGGGTGAGGTCATAAGTTCAAGTCTTATCAGGCCCACCATTAAAAAAATATAAAAATTATTTTTATATAAAGCTTATATAATACATAGTTTAACAAAGAAGTATTTTATAATAAAAATAACTATATTTTAGATGATAGTTTTTTATTAAAATAAACTATTTTTAATTTTATAAAAATATAAGTATTATTAGATAAAATACCAAACTTTATTTTTTTATTATAAAGTTTAATTAGAGAGTTAAACAATAAAGTTGATAAAAATCAATTATCTCTTATATGTTAATTTTCTAATTAGGTTTTATAATCTAAATGTTATTTAAATTATCATTGTTAAAAGTCACAAAAAGTTTTAATAAAATAAAACAATTTTACAGGACTTGTTAAAGCTTTATATCTATATAAACATAAAAGCAAATCTTTTAAATTTAACTGTTATCAAATTTAAAAGTTTAAAGATTATACACGAAACAATAAAGTTTTTAAAACTTACTTTATAGTTTATAATCTCTTTCCGTCTTAATTTATATAATATAAACATTATAAAATAAATCATTATTTTATCTTTAACAAGGAAGTGATGCGAATTAGAATATCAACATAATAAATAATTCTAATAACTTCAAAGACAAGCAACTTTATTAAGTTTAAGTATTAAATAATTTTAATCAAATTTAATTTTTGTTTTTACGAGTAAAACCTTAATATTGATTTACGACAAACGAAGTTTTGGGTAAATCTTAATAGCTTTAGAGGTTTGCAAAGGGTGTAGCCCTTGCTCGTAAAGACTAGCTTTGCTAGTCTGCGAAGTCAAAAAAGGTAAGCTACTAAGAGCGAATGGTGGATGCCTTGGTTGGTAGAGGCGATGAAAGACGTGCTAGACTGCGATAAGTCTCGGGGAGTTGTCAAGGAGCTTTGATCCGGGAATTTCTGAATGGGAAAACCCAGTATATAGTGATATATACTACCTATATGGAGCAAACGTGGGGAATTGAAACATCTTAGTACCCACAGGAAAAGAAATCAAATGAGATTACGAAAGTAGCGGCGAGCGAAATCGTAAAAGGGCAAACCACTAGTTTACTAGTGGGGTTGTAGGACTGTAACATAGACTAAAAAGAGTTAATAGAATAATCTGGAAAGTTTAAGCATAGAGGGTGATACTCCCGTATATGAAAACTCTTTTTTACTTAACAGTATCCTGAGTAGGGCGAGGCACGTGAAACCTTGTCTGAATCTGGGAAGACCACTTTCCAACCCTAAATACTACTACCAAACCGATAGTGAACAAGTACCGTGAGGGAAAGGTGAAAAGAACGGGGGTGACCCGAGTGAAATAGAACCTGAAACCATTTGCTTACAATCATTCAGAGCACGATTCTTTATGACGTGTGATGGACTGCCTTTTGCATAATGAGCCTGCGAGTTGTGATATCTGGCAAGGTTAAGGAAATCCGGAGCCGTAGCGAAAGCAAGTCTTAATAGGGCGTTTAGTCAGATATTGCAGACCCGAAACGAAGTGATCTATCCATGAGCAGGTTGAAACCGGTGTAAGAGCCGGCGGAGGACCGAACCCGCTGACGTTGAAAAGTCTTGGGATGACTTGTGGATAGGGGTGAAAGGCCAATCAAACTTCGTGATAGCTGGTTCTCTCCGAAATATATTTAGGTATAGCGTTATGTAGTAATTAGAGGGGGTAGAGCACTGAATGGGCTAGGGCATACACCAATGTACCAAACCCTATCAAACTCCGAATACCTTTAATGTAATCATAGCAGTCAGGCGGCGAGTGATAAAATCCGTCGTCAAAAGGGGAACAACCCAGACTACCGACTAAGGTCCCAAAATCTTATTTAAGTGGAAAACGATGTGAAGTTACTTAAACAACCAGGAGGTTGGCTTAGAAGCAGCCATCCTTTAAAGATAGCGTAATAGCTCACTGGTCTAGTGATTTTGCGCGGAAAATATAACGGGGCTAAAATAAGTACCGAAGTCGTAGACTTGCACACAACTTAGTTCTTTATAAAACAAAGTGTATAAGTTATATTTAAAACTAGCGATAGCGTTTTTGCAAAGCAAAGAGTTTTAAAATATCTTAAGCTAAAAGAATTAAGTTGTGTGCAAGTGGTAGGAGAGCGTTGTATTTAGCGTTGAAGATGTACCGGTAAGGAGCGTTGGAGCAAATACAAGTGAGCATGCAGGCATGAGTAGCGTTAAATCAGGTGAGAATCCTGATCGCCGAAAACCCAAGGTTTCCTACGCGATGCTCGTCATCGTAGGGTTAGTCGGGTCCTAAGCAAAGTCCGAAAGGGGTATGCGATGGAAAATTGGTTAATATTCCAATACCAATTATTATGTGCGATGGAAGGACGCTTAAAGTTAGTGGAGCTAACTGATGGAATAGTTAGTCTAAGGTCGTAGGTTGAGTTATAGGCAAATCCGTAACTCTTTATCCGAAAGCTTAAAGGCTTACAAAGCTCTTCGGAGTAGCGTAAGAATTCATGATACTATAGAGCCAAGAAAAGTTTCTAAGTTTAGTAATAATTGCCCGTACCGTAAACCGACACAGGTGGGTGGGATGAGTATTCTAAGGCGCGTGGAAGAACTCTCTTTAAGGAACTCTGCAAAATAGCACCGTATCTTCGGTATAAGGTGTGCCTACCAGGGTGCAAGCCCTAGAGGTTACAACAAAGAGTCCCTCCCGACTGTTTACCAAAAACACAGCACTCTGCTAACACGTAAGTGGATGTATAGGGTGTGACGCCTGCCCGGTGCTCGAAGGTTAATTGATGGAGTTAGCATTAGCAAAGCTCTTGATCGAAGCCCGAGTAAACGGCGGCCGTAACTATAACGGTCCTAAGGTAGCGAAATTCCTTGTCGGTTAAATACCGACCTGCATGAATGGCGTAACGAGATGGGAGCTGTCTCAAAGAGGGATCCAGTGAAATTGTAGTGGAGGTGAAAATTCCTCCTACCCGCGGCAAGACGGAAAGACCCCGTGGACCTTTACTATAGCTTGACACTGCTACTTGGATAAAGATGTGCAGGATAGGTGGGAGATTATGATCTATAGATGCTAGTCTATAAGGAGTCATCCTTGAGATACCACTCTTCTTTATTCGGGTAGCTAACTAGCCTAAGTTATCCTTAGGTAGGACAATGTCTGGTGGGTAGTTTGACTGGGGCGGTCGCCTCCCAAATAATAACGGAGGCTTACAAAGGTTGGTTCAAAACGGTTGGAAATCGTTTGTAGAGTATAAAGGCAAAAACCAGCTTAACTGCGACACCGACAAGTGGAGCAGAGACGAAAGTCGGTCTTAGTGATCCGGTGGTTCTGTGTGGAAGGGCCATCGCTCAAAGGATAAAAGGTACCCCGGGGATAACAGGCTGATCTCCCCCAAGAGCTCACATCGACGGGGAGGTTTGGCACCTCGATGTCGGCTCATCGCATCCTGGGGCTGGAGCAGGTCCCAAGGGTATGGCTGTTCGCCATTTAAAGCGGTACGCGAGCTGGGTTCAGAACGTCGTGAGACAGTTCGGTCCCTATCTGCCGTGGGCGTAAGAAGATTGAGGAGAGTTGACCCTAGTACGAGAGGACCGGGTTGAACCAACCACTGGTGTATAAGTTGTCCTGCCAAGGGCACCGCTTAGTAGCTAAGTTGGGATGTGATAAGAGCTGAAAGCATCTAAGCTCGAAGCCAACTCCAAGATTAATCTTCTTTTAAGAGCTCTTATAGACTATAAGTTTGATAGGCTGGGTGTGTAAGTGATGTAAGTCATTTAGCTGACCAGTACTAATAGCTCGTTTGCTTATCTATTTTTATCTACTTTTAGCAGTCGAACAAAGTCCGACTTAAAGTAGCAAATACTAAAGATTTGTTGCACAAATGCAAGAAGTAGAGTTAAGCATCACTTCCTTGTTAAGGATAAATACTATTCTTTAAACAAGTTTTACAGTTTTAAATATTAAAACTTAGACTTTTAACAATTTAACTAACAGTGTTTAATAAGAGTATTTATTTAAATATTTTTATTTAACACTGTCCGTGGTTATACAGATGTGGAAACGCCTTGCTCCATCCCGAACCAAGAAGCTAAGCACATCGTGGCTGATGATACTCTCCCTTACTGGGATGCTGGGAAAGTAGGTCACTGCGGACTTTGTTTTTATACTAACTATTACTTACTACAATATTTATTTTTAAACAACCTATCTAGTAAAATTGAATTTTAAATGCTTTTTATTTGCTTGTTTACTTTATTTTTTTATTTTCTCTATGTGTTTATTTGGATGATGGTGGTTTGGGGTTTAAATTTTATTACAATAAAAATTTATGATGTAAATATAACTTTTATTAGTTATGTAATGTTTTTATAGAAACTCTAAAAGGCAAAGAAAAAGACCTAGCAAGAATAAATTTAGAAAAAGAGCTAAATATTAATCCCATAAAAGAGTTTGGCAAAAACTATGCTGAGTTTTATCATGACCCACAAGGAGCAATTAATAAGCTTTTAACTGAGAAAAAGGTACAAGTTGCAGGGGCGTTTTATAGAAAAGATTTAGGCGATATTGACTTAGTTTGGGGTGATATAAAAATAGGGCTTAGAAAAATACTAGATAAACACATTGATGATTTTTAAAAATTTTAATGGAAATACTTCTTTAGAAAAGATATCCAATGCATTAGATGAAATAGTCAAAAATGGCAAAATATTAAATAAAAATGGTTGTAATTACTGTATGGCACAAAAAAGGTGATGAATATTATAAATTAAGAATTAGTCAAGATTTTAATAATGATGGTGAAAATAAATGGATAACAATATCTTATGAAGCAACTAGAGAAAAAAGATAAGACTTTCGGCGATGCCCTTTTTGTGGATAAGCGACCTTTAGCCAACTCTAGCAGTAATACTATACAAAAAATACAGATAACTAAAATAGGAAAGATGCTCCTATTTCAGCATATCCACACCAAAATAGGCTTACGGATGAGGCTTCAAGCACATCGCCTCAAACAGCATCTTTTAATGGTAGTATGCCAAAGCAAGACTTAAATAATAATAAAATAAAAGGTGGTTTTACTATTCAAAGTATGGTTAAAAACATAGTATCTAGTGGTATAGGTGGAAGCATTGGAACATATTCAGCGCCTAACGATAAAAAATTAGAGGGATTTATCATGGGAGCTTTAAGTGGAGTGGGCGCATCAAATTTTGGTGGGATTTCTCATTCAGCTGTTAATTTAGTAAAAAATATGATAAATGCTCCAAAAGTAATAGATAAGACAATCTAAAAAGGAGTAAGTATATGAAAGTTAATGCTGAAATAGGCAAAATACCAAGCAAGGCAACTAAAAACTAGGTGTTAAAAAAACCAATAATAATCAGTTTGGCGACAACTATCATAGAAATAATTTTTTTTAACAAATAAAGATGTAAAAACAAATATTTATCATAATAGTTCTTTTTATATCTTGAATTAATCAAATTTATAAAAGTAAATTTAGTTAAATTTGATGAAATTTCATCAAATGAAGTCTTTTATAAAATGTCGGGCAGCAATCTTTTAATCGGTATAGCAGAAGAAAATAAAAAATTTGAAGACTTAAATACCGTAGTAACTATCAAAAACTGGACTACTAAACATAATAGAATTGAAAATTTTGCATTTAGTGATAAAACACTTTCTCAAAAGATATTATAAACGCAAATGCAGGTAATGACACTGTTTATGGCAATGGTGGGGATGACATTATTTACGGAGGAAGTGGCGATGATATTTTATATGGAAATGATGGTAATGATACAATATATGACACAAATGGAAACAATACGATAAATGGTGGAAGCGGTAATGATATAATCAAGGGCTTTGGTAGCATATATGGAAACAGCGGAAATGACACCATAGAAACTTCAGTTAATTATTATGAAGAAAATACCTCTATAAATACTATTAATGGTGGAAGTGGAAATGATACTTTAAAAGGTGGAAAAGGCGATGATACCTATGTTTTTAACTTAGGCGATGATATAGACACTGTTACTGATCAAGGCGGAAATAATGCTGTAAAATTTGGAGATGGAATAAACACAGATAACATCATAGTTAAAAGAGGCAGTAATTTAAACGATTTAGTAATCATGACAAGTAAAAACGATAAAATAACCATAAAAGATTTTTATATAGGATCATCCTATGAAGATGGTACTTTACTAAATACGCAAGATAATAAACATAAGATTATAAATAAATTTATCTTTGCAGATCAAACAGAGCTTAATTACGAAGAATTTCATAAGCTTTCATACAATGGAAAAGACAGTGATGATTTAATATATGGTCTAAACTCAAATGATTTCATAAATGGTGGAAAAGGTAATGACACAGTATATGCTAGAGATGGTGATGACACTTTATATGGTAATGACGGAGATGACATTTTAAATGGAGATTTGGGAAACGATACTTTAATCGGTGGCACAGGAAATGACACTTTACAAGGTGGAGACGGAGATGATACATATATCTTTAATCTCGGTGATGGTAAAGATGAAATTTATGAAAGTAGCGGAAACGACACTATAGAGTTTGGAAAAGGAATTTCAAAAGATAGCCTTATAGTTATAAGAGATGGTGAAAATAATCTTAAAATTTATGTAAAAGATAATCCAAACATTCCAAATAAAGATATAAATTTAGATGAAATTAACGATGTTATAACTTTAAAAGATGTATTTCATTACAATGAAACATATAATTCAAATGTAGTAGAAACAGTAAGATTTAATGACGGTTCAACTTTAAGCTTTGATGAGCTTAAAAAAATGTCTATGCTTGGAACAAAAAATAATCAAACTACAATCATAGGCTATGACGATATGGAAAATCTAATTAAAGCTTCCAACAACGATACTGTTATACAAGGTGGAAATCTAAAAGATACTATTTACGGCGGAAATGGAAATGATGTTTTAAACGCAAATGCAGGTGATGACACAGTTTATGGCGGTAACGGAGATGATGAAATCTACGGCGGCGATGGTGATGATACTTTATATGGAAATAGTGGTAATGACACTGTAAATGGCGGATTGGGCGATGATATCATCTATGCAGGTGAGGGAGATGATGAAATTTACGGTGAAGATGGTGATGATTATTTAAGCGGTGGAAATGGAATAGAAAAAAACACAGGAAATGATAAGCTATATGGAGGAGCCGGAAACGATCAACTTAGAGGTGAAGATGGAAATGATTATCTAAACGGCGGAAGCGGCGATGATAGATATTATTATTCTTATGGAGATGGGTTTGACACTATAGAAAATGAAGGCGGTGGAAGTGATTCTTTGATATTTTTTGACATTACAAGAGATAGATTAAGCTTTTCAAAAGAAGAAAACGACCTTATCATAAATATAGACAACGATGCAAATCAAGGAGTAAGAGTTAAAAACTACTTTTTAAATGATGAGTATGCTCTTGATATGATCCAACCAAGTGACGGATATGCTTATACCAAAAACGACATAGACAATATCGTAAATGCCTTTGATAAGCCAACTCTTACAGAAGATAAAAATGCAAATATTATTGATACTAAAAACGATGAAATTTTACAAGGAAGCGACAAAAACAACACTTATTATTATCATGGTGGAAAAGATCTTATAGTTGATAGTGGTGGAATTGATACTTTGAAATTTATGATTAATGGATATCGTCTTAATTTTTCATCAAACGGAACTGATTTGTCATTAAGCCTTGGTAATATACAAGATGAAAATAACAATAATATTGTAACTATAAAAGACTTTTTTGCAAATGAAAATTCAATTGTAGAAACAATACAGCTTAAAAACGGTTATAAATTCAGTGCAAAAGATATTTATCAAAGCTTTGGAAAAGAGTATCCAAAAGATGACTCTTCAAATATCACAGAGCCCGAAACACCTGAAATTCCACAACCAAGCGAAGATAATTTAGTTGGTGGCGATGAAGATAATAAATACATATTTAGCGGAGGAAATAAAACAGTAATAGATAGTGGCGGAAACGATACTATAAAATTTACGCAAGATGGAAATGGTTTAAATTTTGCAACAAACGGAACGGATTTAACTTTAAATGTTTACAATCATGAAAACGATACTATAACAGTTAAAAATTTCTTTACAAATCCAAGCAATATAATTGAAAAGTTTGAACTTAAAAACGGTTACACAATTACTTCAGAACAAATTTATCAAAGCTTTGGAAAAGAGTATCCAAGCAGCAATCTTGAAGCATTTGGATTATCTAACACAACTATAAATAAGATAGTTGAAAATCTAAACTCTTATTCTGACGATTTAGGAGCAAATTTAAACTATGTAGGCAATGCTAAAAATAATTTTGATATTATGCAAATTTATTCTAACTAGCCTTCTTTATATAAAATACAAAATTAACCATGCTATTTTTTTAGATATGGTTAATTTGTAAAATTTTATAATTATAATATTTCACCAACTTTTACACTCATTAATCCCACTCATTATATTTGCTTTATTTATAAAATATCCTGCTTTTAGTAGATGTTCTTTATAACTCATCTCTTTTTTAAGTAAAACAACATATGAGTTTAATACCTCTATTTTTGAACTTTCTTTTGCTTTATTTAAAGCTTCTTGCATATTATATGAGTTTTTTGAAATTTCTTTTAACTCTTTTAGTATTTTATTAAAACTATCTTCTTTACTTAAAAATAGTTCTAAATCAGCTATATCTTTTTCATACTTTAATCTTGCTTCTTCTTTTCTAAGTAAAATCTTTTCTTTATTTATCTCTTTATCTTTTATTCTAGCTTTTTTCTTTCCACCATCAAATAAACTTAAATAAAGTGATAATCCAACTCTATATCCATGTCTTTTTAAATCTTTTGTAGAATCAAAATAATCATCTCTGTCATTTCCGTATAAATCATACTTTGCATATAAAGAAATAGTTGGATAGTAAGATCTTTGTTCAGACTTTAACTCATACTCATTTGTTTTTAACTCATAATCAAATTCTTTTGCTATAAAAGTATCTTCAAATTTAATAAATCTAAACTCTTTATTAAAAACATTGAAATCTTCTAATTTAGAGATATCATCTATTTTAGATCCAACTATTTGATTAATTGTATTTAGTGAATTATTTGCATTTAATCTAATACTAGATAATTCATAATCTGTATCTGCTAAAATAATTGCACTTTCTCCAAGAGCTAATTTATCAATCTCTCCAACACTAGATAATCTTTTTTGATAAGTATAAAGCTTTTGATAAATAAGCTTTAATATCTCATAATATCTTATTTGATTTTTATATCTTAAAGCTTCATAGTAATTATCTAATAATTTTAATGAAACCTCATAGTTACTCATACACCTTTTATATTTACTTGCATAAATATTTTCTTTTGCTGCTTTTACTTTAAAACTATCTTTTTTAAAAGTATATAAATCATAATTTATCACAAATGAGACAGAGTTAGAATAAGATGTGTTTGAGACAAGATTATCTTTACCAACATATAAAGAGCTATATCCATCATTAAATCTTTTTGAATACTCACTATTTGCACTTATTCCAATTTCAGGGTAATAACTAGCTTTTGAGTAATCATACTCATTAATAGCACTCATAATATCTTGCTTGGCTAAATTTAAAGTAGGAGAGTTAATTAAAGTATAGTTTAATAGCTCATTAAAGCTATAACTACTTTTAAATTTGTTTGATGAGCTATATTTATTGTCATCTATAAATTTATCAAATTTTGTATTGTTGATAAATTTATTATTTAAGATAAATGAGTTTTTGTAATTAAGATTATTGATTGTAGTATTTATATCAGTTTTATTTAAAATGTTTTTATTGTTTGATATTTCTTTATTTACATATAAATTATCAATTCCCAAATAGCTATTAAATAACTTATCTTTTTTTATTTCTTCTTTGCTAAAGACAAATACAGCAAATAAAAAAATACACATCAATAAACGCATTACAAACCTTTTTAAAAATAAAGAATTTATTTTATATAAGTTCATATTAAATATAGATAAAAAATAAATTATATTATTAAAATAAAAGATATTTATTTGGGTTTAATATTTAAAAGAGAATTATAGGTTAAATAAGGGGGGAGTAAATTGCAGATAAAATTATTAATTTAAAGATGATTCTCTGATAATTTTAAGTAAACAAAAAACATATAATTGAAAACTATTATAAATATAACTAAAATATCATTCAAATTTAAGAAATAAAGTTATATAATTTCTTCATTACATTAAAAGGCTAAATTTGAAAAATAAATTTTTAAATTCATTTATAATTATAACTTTAATTTTAGTTGCTTTTATAGTTTATAATAAATTTAAACTCTCTGGAAATTCTCATTTTACAGTCACAGCTGATACAGTTATAAAACCAGGTTCTGAAATTTCAAAGTATGTTACGCAAGAAGAAGTTGATAGTTTTAGTTTTAGATATTGGGATATAGATAATAACTATACAAAATTTGTTAATCCCATAGCTATTCCTTTAAGAGACTTTCTAAAACAAAAAGATACAAACAAAGTATTAAATTATATAAAAGATAATAATCTTAGTGCTGATATAGAAATAGAAGATGGAACAACACCTTTAATGTATTCAAGCTTTTACAATGATACAAACACTACAAAAGAACTCATAAAATTAGGCGCTGATGTTCATAAAAAGGATAAATATAAACTTAATTCTATGGCTTATGCAATTTCTATGGGAAATATAGATATTGTAAAAATTCTTTTTAACAGTGGTGTTAAATTTGAAGAAGCACCGCTTACTCAAGGCTATATTTTAGCACCAAGTTATCAAAATATCGACAAACTTATAATAGACGGCGATAATATAAAGATTATTTACAAATATAACTGGATACAAAAAGATTATGATACGCCAAAAGGCGGCGGATATATGTTTGAAAATATAATTTATGAAAACTGGACTAGGTTGGCTAAATTTATTTTAGAAAGCGGATATAAACCGTATCCTTATGTTTTTACAGGAGGTGATCATATGGATTATGGAAATTCAATATATGATTTTCTATCTAAAGAAAGCATAGAATCACAAATAGAATATCAAAAACAAAACAATAAAGATAACTTTGACTTAAATCTTTTTATGGATAAACTTTCATATGATTATACTTTATACAAAGGATTGGAAGATATCCCAAACTTTGAACCAATGCTAGATTTACTACTTGAACACAATGTCTCAGGACAACCTTCAAAAGAACTTT
This sequence comes from Campylobacter ureolyticus, assembly GCF_013372225.1. Classification (NCBI taxonomy): domain Bacteria; kingdom Pseudomonadati; phylum Campylobacterota; class Epsilonproteobacteria; order Campylobacterales; family Campylobacteraceae; genus Campylobacter; species Campylobacter ureolyticus. The sequence continues at coordinate 666,844 of NZ_CP053832.1, forward strand.
TAAAAGAAAAATGCTTAAATGATTGTTCAAGCAGATATAGAGACTATATAGAAGATAAATTTAATTTAGTAAAACACAATATTCTTTTTGATTATCGTGATGAAAATAAATTAATAAAATTAGATTTTTACTATAAAGACTACAATGAAACAGTTAAACTTATAAATGATAATAAAATAGAAACTACAACTCCAAATAATGAAATTTTAGAAGAATTTAATTTTTTAACTGATGAAATAAAGTGGTATGCAAAGTATTGTGCAGAAAACTATATGGAAGAACTTAAAGATTTTACAGGTGCTGGGGATTTGCGTCGCTGGACTTGGAAAGAAGGTAATAAATACTCAGGCAATTCAAATGTAATAAAGGGATATAAAAACAGCAAAGCCACTTTTAAAGACACAAAAGAATTTGTTACTTTTTATAATGAGAGAAATAAAAGACTAGAAATAATTGGATTATTATATTCATATGAAAACTGTGATGATAAAAATAGCTCAAATTATAAAGGCGAAGAAGAGTGTAAATACTATGAGAAACGAGTTTATATAAAAAATAAATAAAGTAAAACTAACTAAATATAAAAGGATAAAACAAATGGCAAAATTTAATAAAGGAAAATGGAGAGATATAAAAAAGGCTGAGTTTAGAAAAAGTCTAAAGAATAGTATGCTAGGCAAACATGATAAAATAGTAGATAAAATTTGCGATTGGCACTCTTCTATACTTGACGAAGTTTTGAGCACAAAAGATATTGACACAATAGAAAAAGCAGAAAAAGAATTAAAAAATATAAAATATGCAAAAGCTTTTTTTATCTTTAGTGGAGCTACTCTTTTTATTTTTGATTCGGTTAATAATATTGTTGAATATAAAAACCTACCAGTTGATACAACTGGTTCAAGTATAGATGATGGAAATAAAAATTTATATATTGATATTCCTAACAAAAACGATTTGCTATTTATTGCTAAATCTATAGGTGGAGATATTTTATCTTTAGTTAGTAGGCTTAAAATTTTAAAATTTTTAGACAAAATAGGAGATTATGCTATGGGTGTAAAAGATGCGATTGAAGAAGTCGCAGATATTAACCTTAATAGATTTGATATTAGCCAAATCTTTTTAGAAAACCATAGAATAACGATAGATTATAAAGACATAAACTCAAACACAACTCAAGAAAGAAAGTATATACTTTATAAAGCTAATCCTATTTTTGATAAAGCTTTAGGCAGTGCTTGGGATAAAATAAGTGCAGATATGCGAACTCTTGATAGAGTTATATTTACTAGAGATGAGGCACCTGTTGAACTTATTTACCATAAATTTTATGATTGGAGAGCTAAAAAAATTCCTAATACTTTCGAATTTAGAGCTGGTGCAGATGACAATAAAATAATATCAGTATTAAGAAGAATAAGCTATCCAAGTAAAAATAAAGAGGCTTACTTAAAATTGGATAGTAGTCCGCAAAAATTACTAGTCAATTACTATGCCAATGATGGAGCTAATACTAGTAGTATAAAAAATGATTTAGAAAATAAAAAAATAAAAGAAGCTGCTAAATACTGCCTAAAAGAACTAAAAGGATATGCTTTAGATAAGGGATTTTCTAGCGTTAGTGAATATGATGACCTTAATATATATTCAAACAAACATAAAGATAGTAGATTAGAGTTTTTTAAAGCTGTTATAAGGGATAAAATAGCTGAAATTTCACATACAAAAAAAGACAAAAGATATAATACTTATACTGATACAAAAACGAATACTTTCTTATGGAATACAAATGGAACTTTTGCACCAGCTAAAAAGATAGTATTTGTAGATGGTAAATATTCTAGCAGTGCTTCTGGCAAATTCGATATATTCGGATACTCAAACCCAGATACTATAAATTTAACAAAAAATGCCGGCGATGTCTATGCTGAGCTAGGTGAAGGTTCTGACACCATAACCACAGGAAGTGGCAATGACACAATATACACCAATGCAGATATTGATGATGAGTTTGACACCGAAGATAAAAACACTACTAATACAGTAAACTCAGGTGCAGGTGATGATACTATCTATGGCTCTAAAGGAAAAGATATTATAACTACTAAAAAAGGCACAAATCATATCTACACTAAAAGTGGAGATGATGAAGTAAATGTAGAAGATGGTAAAAACTATATTTATTTAGGTAGTGGCAGTGATAAAGTAAATACAAACAATGGAACAAACTATATCTATACAGGGATAAATAATACAAATGAAAATGATCAAGACACTAAAGATGATATAAATACTATAAATTTAACTTATGGAAAAAATGAAGTGTATGGTTCTAAAGGAATGGATTTAATAACTTCAAAAAATGCTACTAAAAACTATATAGTCACAAAAGAAGGTGATGATGCAATAGATATCTATGGTGGAGAGTTTAATGAAATATATACAGGCAAAGGCAGTGATACCATCACAATAAACAGTGCAAAAGGACCAAATTATATCTATACAAGCACAGATTCAAAAAACTCAGAAGATCAAGATACTAAAGATGATATAAATACAGTTGTAATAACCACAGGACAAAACTATATATACGGCGGAAAAGGAGTTGAGAATTTACATATACTTGAAGGAGTTAATAATGCAAATTTAGGTAATGGTAAAAACACAGTAGATATACAAGGTGGAACAAATTCTATAGTTCTTGGAGAAGATGAAGATATAGTAAATATAAGTGGTGGCACAAATTTTATAGAAGCTGGTGATGGAGATGACACTATAACTGCAACATCAGGCGCAAACACCATACACGCTGGAAAAGGTAGTGATACAATAACCACAGGAGATGGTGATGATATAATATATGCAAATGATGGCGATAAAGAAGACAGTGATATTTTAAAAGGTGGAGATGGGTATGATGAATATCATGTTGGTAATGGCGATACCATAGAAGATAGTGATGGAAACGGAAATATTTGGTTTAAGCACTCATATCCTTTAAGTGGCGGAAAAGAAACAAAGCCTGGTTCTAAAATATATAAAGGCTATGGATATACATATCATCTAAACGGAAGTGAGCTTAAAGTTACTCACGATGAATCGAAAGAAAGTATAACTATAAATAACTTTAGTCAAGAAGAAAAATATTTAGGCATAACTCTTGAAAATAAAGTTGGTCTAAGAATAAAAGATGTTACAAAAAACGAATCGGATAAAACAGCTGAGATAACAATAGAGCTTGTTGGGGAAATAACAGGTGATGGCTCTTTGGATGTATTTATGAGAAATAGTAGCGATAAAGCAATAACCTTTAAAAAAGGCGATACTATTAAAACTTATAAATATGATATATCTGATTATGATGATTTTATAGTAAATACTCAAAAAATAAGAAGCGCTACGAATCTTCATCCCTACTGGATAATTCCACATAAAAGCATAAGTTATGATCCATCTAGTAGTAAATTTGGCGATTTAAAAATAAAAGATGATGATTCACCACTAAAATTGTTTGTAAGCAGTGCCGGTACCAGTGAAGCCGCTGAAAAACTATACACAAATGTTACAGCTACAGGTGAGTGGCAAAAAGGTATGCGATTTGATGTAAAAATAGGTGGTAAAATTATAACTCTTGATTATAATAACCAAAGTAAGAGAGTAAAATTAACTACTTGGACTGACGATAAGCTTCCCGAGGAGGATTGTAAATTTTATGTAAGAGCCAGATTTTGGTCCGGAAATGCTACAGTATATGATTCCGGAAAAATGTTATGCATAGTACGAGACGACGATAAAAGAAAAGATCCAAACGATCCTAAATATTATGATCCTATAGTTATAGACATGGACGGGGATGGTATAGAGCTTTTGCCTATGGATGGTACTATAAATTTTGATCATGATAACAATGGTTTTAAAGAAGCAACAGGTTGGGTTAGTGGTGATGACGCGCTTCTTGCTTTAGATAAAAATAAAAACGGCATTATAGATAACGGCAGTGAGCTTTTCGGCGATCATTCTTCATCCAACGGCTTTGAAGAACTTAAAAAATACGATTTAAACAGTGACGGTTTTATAAATAAAGACGATGAAATTTGGTATGAACTTGTTTTATGGCAAGATAAAAACGCTAATGGAATTTCAGATGAAGGCGAACTTACAAAATTAAGCGAGTCCAAAATAAAAGCAATAGATTTAAGATACACCAATGTCAGCAAAGAATTTTTAGAAAATCACATCAAGCAAACAACCAAAGTAATATTTAGCGATGAGAAAACGGCTGAGGCTGTAGATGTAAATTTTAAGGTTGATTTAAGTGATACAATTATGCCTGAAACAAAAATAAGCAAGGATATATTGGTACTGCCAAATGTCGACGGCAAAGGAAATTTATATGATTTGCACTCTGCTATGATGATGAATATTAATTTGAAAGATGAATTGAAAAAATATATAAATGCAAACTCCATAGAAAGAAAAAAATTAATAAAATCTTTAATATATAAATGGACCGGTGTGGAAAATAATCCGACAAGCGGAAGAGGCGCTATGAAAGATACCAGAGAGTTAAATGTGTATGAAATTTTAACTGGCGAAGTATTTATCCATAGAAGTCAAGGTAAAAATCCAAATTCAACAGTTGCTAATTATTTACACGAGTTATATCAAAATTTTGAAGATTATGTATATGCTGAGCTTGAGCTGCAAACTACTTATAAAGGTATAATCGATACCAAATATATGATTTTGGATGAGGACACTGGCATTTTAAAATATGACTTTAAATATTTCAAAGAAAAAATGCTTGAATTATTTAACAATAAAAAATATGACGAAATGGTAATTTTAAAAGATCTTGTAAGAGACGCCAGCGTGTATAAGCCAAGGTTTGCTTCCGAATTAAATCATGTTTTAGCGGAACTTTCTTTGTTAGATGAAGATATGTCTAAAATGCTAGGCAATAAGCATATTTTTGGCGACAACGAAAATAATACCATAAACGGAACATCATATAATGATTATATGAACGGTAACGAAGGCGATGACACTCTTTACGGTGATGGCGGAAACGATATCTTAGTAGGCGGACAAGGAAACGATAATCTTAACGGCGGAGCGGGTGATGATACATATATCTTTGCTAAAGGTGACGGAAAAGACATTATAAATGACGGAAGCGGAAACGATACGATTGAATTTAAAGAAGGTATCACAAAAGACGATCTTATAATTAAACACTCAAGCAGTGACAGAGATGATCTTGAAATATCCATAAAAGGAACAAATGATTCAATTACTATAAATGAGTTTTTTATAAATTCAGGAAGAGACTTTAATAGATCTTATATGATTGAAAATTTCAAATTTTCCGATGGAACCGTATTAAGTTATGAAGATATTCAAAAACTATCATATGAGGGTGATGATGAAAACAATACGATTTACGGTGTAAACTCACTTGATAATATAATACATGCTAACGGCGGAAACGATACAGTATATTCTGGAAGTAAAAACGATACCGTTTACGCAGGAACAGGTGATGATACTTTATACGGTGAAAACGGAGACGACACTCTTTACGGTGAAGAAGGAAAAGATACACTATATGGTGGAAATGGAGATGACAAACTTTACGGTAACGAAGGCGATGACACTCTTTACGGTGATGGCGGAAACGATATCTTAGTAGGCGGACAAGGAAACGATAATCTTAACGGCGGAGCGGGTGATGATACATATATCTTTGCTAAAGGTGACGGAAAAGACATTATAAATGACGGAAGCGGAAACGATACGATTGAATTTAAAGAAGGTATCACAAAAGACGATCTTATAATTAAACACTCAAGCAGTGACAGAGATGATCTTGAAATATCCATAAAAGGAACAAATGATTCAATTACTATAAATGAGTTTTTTATAAATTCAGGAAGAGACTTTAATAGATCTTATATGATTGAAAATTTCAAATTTTCCGATGGAACCGTATTAAGTTATGAAGATATTCAAAAACTATCATATGAGGGTGATGATGAAAACAATACGATTTACGGTGTAAACTCACTTGATAATATAATACATGCTAACGGCGGAAACGATACAGTATATTCTGGAAGTAAAAACGATACCGTTTACGCAGGAACAGGTGATGATACTTTATACGGTGAAAACGGAGACGACACTCTTTACGGTGAAGAAGGAAAAGATACACTATATGGTGGAAATGGAGATGACAAACTTTACGGTAACGAAGGCGATGACACTCTTTACGGTGATGGCGGAAACGATATCTTAGTAGGCGGACAAGGAAACGATAATCTTAACGGCGGAGCGGGTGATGATACATATATCTTTGCTAAAGGTGACGGAAAAGACATTATAAATGACGGAAGCGGAAACGATACGATTGAATTTAAAGAAGGTATCACAAAAGACGATCTTATAATTAAACACTCAAGCAGTGACAGAGATGATCTTGAAATATCCATAAAAGGAACAAATGATTCAATTACTATAAATGAGTTTTTTATAAATTCAGGAAGAGACTTTAATAGATCTTATATGATTGAAAATTTCAAATTTTCCGATGGAACCGTATTAAGTTATGAAGATATTCAAAAACTATCATATGAGGGTGATGATGAAAACAATACGATTTACGGTGTAAACTCACTTGATAATATAATACATGCTAACGGCGGAAACGATACAGTATATTCTGGAAGTAAAAACGATACCGTTTACGCAGGAACAGGTGATGATACTTTATACGGTGAAAACGGAGACGACACTCTTTACGGTGAAGAAGGAAAAGATACACTATATGGTGGAAATGGAGATGACAAACTTTACGGTAACGAAGGCGATGACACTCTTTACGGTGATGGCGGAAACGATATCTTAGTAGGCGGACAAGGAAACGATAATCTTAACGGCGGAGCGGGTGATGATACATATATCTTTGCTAAAGGTGACGGAAAAGACATTATAAATGACGGAAGCGGAAACGATACGATTGAATTTAAAGAAGGTATCACAAAAGACGATCTTATAATTAAACACTCAAGCAGTGACAGAGATGATCTTGAAATATCCATAAAAGGAACAAATGATTCAATTACTATAAATGAGTTTTTTATAAATTCAGGAAGAGACTTTAATAGATCTTATATGATTGAAAATTTCAAATTTTCCGATGGAACCGTATTAAGTTATGAAGATATTCAAAAACTATCATATGAGGGTGATGATGAAAACAATACGATTTACGGTGTAAACTCACTTGATAATATAATACATGCTAACGGCGGAAACGATACAGTATATTCTGGAAGTAAAAACGATACCGTTTACGCAGGAACAGGTGATGATACTTTATACGGTGAAAACGGAGACGACACTCTTTACGGTGAAGAAGGAAAAGATACACTATATGGTGGAAATGGAGATGACAAACTTTACGGTAACGAAGGCGATGACACTCTTTACGGTGATGGCGGAAACGATATCTTAGTAGGCGGACAAGGAAACGATAATCTTAACGGCGGAGCGGGTGATGATACATATATCTTTGCTAAAGGTGACGGAAAAGACATTATAAATGACGGAAGCGGAAACGATACGATTGAATTTAAAGAAGGTATCACAAAAGACGATCTTATAATTAAACACTCAAGCAGTGACAGAGATGATCTTGAAATATCCATAAAAGGAACAAATGATTCAATTACTATAAATGAGTTTTTTATAAATTCAGGAAGAGACTTTAATAGATCTTATATGATTGAAAATTTCAAATTTTCCGATGGAACCGTATTAAGTTATGAAGATATTCAAAAACTATCATATGAGGGTGATGATGAAAACAATACGATTTACGGTGTAAACTCACTTGATAATATAATACATGCTAACGGCGGAAACGATACAGTATATTCTGGAAGTAAAAACGATACCGTTTACGCAGGAACAGGTGATGATACTTTATACGGTGAAAACGGAGACGACACTCTTTACGGTGAAGAAGGAAAAGATACACTATATGGTGGAAATGGAGATGACAAACTTTACGGTAACGAAGGCGATGACACTCTTTACGGTGATGGCGGAAACGATATCTTAGTAGGCGGACAAGGAAACGATAATCTTAACGGCGGAGCGGGTGATGATACATATATCTTTGCTAAAGGTGACGGAAAAGACATTATAAATGACGGAAGCGGAAACGATACGATTGAATTTAAAGAAGGTATCACAAAAGACGATCTTATAATTAAACACTCAAGCAGTGACAGAGATGATCTTGAAATATCCATAAAAGGAACAAATGATTCAATTACTATAAATGAGTTTTTTATAAATTCAGGAAGAGACTTTAATAGATCTTATATGATTGAAAATTTCAAATTTTCCGATGGAACCGTATTAAGTTATGAAGATATTCAAAAACTATCATATGAGGGTGATGATGAAAACAATACGATTTACGGTGTAAACTCACTTGATAATATAATACATGCTAACGGCGGAAACGATACAGTATATTCTGGAAGTAAAAACGATACCGTTTACGCAGGAACAGGTGATGATACTTTATACGGTGAAAACGGAGACGACACTCTTTACGGTGAAGAAGGAAAAGATACACTATATGGTGGAAATGGAGATGACAAACTTTACGGTAACGAAGGCGATGACACTCTTTACGGTGATGGCGGAAACGATATCTTAGTAGGCGGACAAGGAAACGATAATCTTAACGGCGGAGCGGGTGATGATACATATATCTTTGCTAAAGGTGACGGAAAAGACATTATAAATGACGGAAGCGGAAACGATACGATTGAATTTAAAGAAGGTATCACAAAAGACGATCTTATAATTAAACACTCAAGCAGTGACAGAGATGATCTTGAAATATCCATAAAAGGAACAAATGATTCAATTACTATAAATGAGTTTTTTATAAATTCAGGAAGAGACTTTAATAGATCTTATATGATTGAAAATTTCAAATTTTCCGATGGAACCGTATTAAGTTATGAAGATATTCAAAAACTATCATATGAGGGTGATGAAATGAAATTATTAGCTCAAAATCAAAACTATGATTTTCAAAAAGCTGAGTATTCCAGTCTTGATGATAATAGTTTTATCACAAATGATCAGATAAATAAAGTTATTCAGGATCTTAACTCGTATGGCGATAGCGACAGTGTAGATATAAATTTTTCAGGTGATTTTAAAAATCATGATATTATGCAACTTTATAATGCATAATGAAATATAATATAGTTTGAGTATTTTCAGCTATAAATAAAAATATATGATATGAAGTCTCAAATTGGATATAGGCTTAAATCGGCTTATATCCATACAATATTTGTTTATACATTTACTATTAGCATATGCCTATGTGGTAAATAACCTAAATATCCAATAATAAAATATAAAAAAATGGCTATAAAAATATAAAATAAATAAATATCGAAACATTATAAATTTTTTATAAATTTATTTTGCAAATTTATAATTTATTTAAGCTTTAAGGTAGTAGAATACCAAAATTAATATAAATTAAATTAAGGATTAAATTTTGAAAAACAGTATAAAATTTAAAGACCGTAGTTTTAGATGTAAAATTTTAATATTTACAACTAATTTTATACTTTTCTTTCCTTCTTTTATTATAATTTTTATACATGTTTATATATTGTATAGATATGAGATTTGTTTTGGTTTTACAAATTTTATAAAAGAGTATTTTGTAATTATAACTATCTTTGAAAACTCAAGTCTCATTCTGTAAGCTACAGCATTTTATGCATTTTTTATGGCAGCAGCTTGGGGGTTGATTTTAGGTATTATTATGCTGATATTGGCAATAGCAAAAAAGGATCGGGAGTTAAAAATGTATCTTTAATTGTAGTAATAATATTTGTATGGGTTTTTGTATTTATTATGGTGGCGACTTAGCAAATTATATTACTGTAATTGATAAAAGAATTGTTTTTTATGATGTTGGATAAAATTAAAGGAGTAAAAAGTGAGAAGTGATATTTGTTTAAAACCAAGTGAAGTCGAAGCTTATAATGAACTGTTAAATAGGTTGGATAAAGTTTTTTCCGATAAGAACAGTGCTTTTGCAGATGGACTTACAGCGATATCAAAAGATATAGAAAAAGGAAATATAAGCTCACCCGAAGAGTTGGTTCCAAGAATGAAAAAATTATTATTAAAAGCACCGGCTGCATTTAGTGCTGCGGCTAATGCTTATAATCTATCAAAAGCAATGTTCTCAGATGATCCGGTTTTAAATACAACAAAAGAGTTATGTAAAATGGGAGGTAGTGCAGTAGGAACAGCATTAGGAGCAGGATTAGCAACAGCATTAGGAACAACAATGACTACTCCTTTAGGGGCTATAGCTATAGTAGGGCTTGTTGCATTAGGTTCTTTTTTTGGTTCGGAAGGTGCTGAAAAGATAATAGATAGCATATTAGATAATTTATGCGTAGATCCGAATGTTCCTAGAATATCAATCTCTAGCCCAACAGTTTTAGAGTCTGATAATTATGCAGTGTTTAATATAAGTCTTGCGATTCCATTAGAAATTGATTTGGAGCTTGATGTAAAAACAGGCAATGGTACTGCTAAGGCAGGTAAAGATTTTGAAGCTGTTAATGATAAGATAGTCATAAAGGCTGGAGAAACAAGTTATCAATATAAAGTTAAAATAATTGACGATGATATTAGAGAAAACACAGAATATTTTACTCTTAAGGTTCAAAGTACAAATGTGCTTGATCCAAACGATTTTGGGTACTATGGAATAGGCATAGCTAACATAAAAGATGATGATGAAGATGTCCTTGAGGTTCAAGTTCAGGATGCTACCTGTATAGAAACAGACGGTAAAATAGAATTTACCATAACATTAAATAAGGCATTGGAAAAAGAGTTAAAATTAAAGGTACATACAGTAGGAGAGACTGCAACTGCGGATGAAGACTTTGAAGATAAAAGTGGCACTACTATAACTATACCGCCGAATACTACAACTTATAAATACACAATACCTGTTGCAAGCGATGGTATATATGAAGGTAAAGAACAATTTGGACTATTTTTAGTAAATGATGGCAAGTATGAGGGAAAAGATGTTAAAAAATCTGATGTGTTTGCTATGGCTACAGGCACCATTATAGATTTCCCTAAAGAAGAATGCCCTAAAAATAGTGTTCCAAATTTCGGCTTTAGTTTTGATGAGCCGAGAAATTATTTTCCTTCATATAGCGGCGGAGGTAATAGCGGCGGAGGCTGGGGAGGAGGAGTCGGCGGAGGCTGGAGTGGCTCATCTATAACTTATGTTCCTACTGCACCAACCAAACCGTCTTTACCTCATATACCCGAGTATGAATGTCGCTATGAGCCTGATTTAAACTCGGTTTTAAAAGTAAAATTGTCTTCAAAAGCCCAATCTTCAAATAGTAAAACAATTTTAGCAAGTTCTATGAGCGTTATAAACTCATTGAATTTAATAAGTTCTAAAGATTTAAAATCAAATAATAGCGATAAGCAAACTACTCTTTCTAGACCGAATGATACTTGCAGCGATGATACATGTTATGCAAATAAAAAAGATAAAATTTACTTTGATATGAATGGTGACGGTTTTAAAGAAAGAATGCTTGAATGGCTAAAAGATGATGAAGCCATACTTGTAAATGATATAAATAACAACGGCTTAGTTGATAACGGCCTTGAGATAGTAGGAAACCACTACAACCACACAAATTCACCTGATAGCTTTAGTCTGCTTAAAGAATTTGACACAAATAAAGACGGAGTGATAGATGATAAAGATGATCATAATCTTGCTTTATGGATAGATGCCAACCAAAACGGTATTACAGATGAGGGCGAGCTGATTTATATAAAAGATGCAAATTCTCCTATAAGGCAGATTGAGCTAAATCCTCTTGATACACTTTTAAGCGGATATGATAAGAATCATGATTTTAAAATAGATAAAAATGACGGAATTTATAATTATATCTACTATGAAGAAAATAGTGATAATTCTGTAAATTTATATATTTACGGCGACGAGAATATAAAAGAGTATCTAAACGGATATGATAAAAATCTTACTGTAAATACTGATAAAGGCATAAAACAAGTTAGAAACATTAAATTTTATAAAGATATAGATGAGCTTGATCTAAACGATACAGTAAATGGAACATCATTAAATGACCATATTATTGGAAATAATACATCTAATAAACTGTATGGAAATGCAGGAAATGATATCATAGAGGGATATGACGGAGATGATATATTAGATGGCGGAGAAGGCAGTGATAAACTTATCGGTGGAAAAGGTAATGATATCTTAATAGGCGGTAGAGGTAATGATTATCTTGAAGGCGGCGCCAATAACGATACTTATATATTTAAAAAAGGCGATGAAGTAGATGTCATATATGATGAAAGTGGATATGACGTTGTAGTGTTTGAAGAAGGTATAACAAAAGAAGATCTAGTTATAAATTCAAACGGAGTTGACTTAAACATAGCTGTCAAGTCAAACTCAAAAGGATATTTGAGTAATCAAATTATTATTAAAAATTTCTATAGTCCTTCAAATATGATAGAGCTTGTAAAATTCAGTGACGGATCGTTTTTATCACCAAATGATCTCATTTCTATGATATCTACAAATTCAAATGATCAAATTTATGGAACTTACCTTGATGAAACTATAGACGCTTTAAATGGAGATGATAAAGTATATGCAGGCGGCGGCAATGACATCATAATAGGCAATAAAGGTGATGATATGCTTTATGGTGGAAGCGGTAATGATACATATATTTATACTAAAGGTGATGGAAGAGATACTATATTTGATTCAAGTGGAAACGATACTTTAATTCTTAAAAACATAAGTAAAAATGATGTTAAATTTATAAAAAATAAAGACTCTTTAACTCTTTATATAGATGAGAAGAACAGTATTACTATAGAAAATTATTTTCATTCTTCCAATAAAATAGAAACTATTAAATTTGATGATTCAAATCTTGTTTTAGAAGAAAATAATATTATAAATGAGTTCATAACAGACGGTGATGATATTATAATCGGCACAAGTAAAAATGATATTTTAAACGGTCTTGGTGGAAATGATACCATAAACGGTCTTGGTGGAAATGATACATTAATAGGTGAAAACGGAAATGATAAATTATATGGTGGGAGCGGAAATGATATTTTAATAGGCGGAAGCGGTGATGACTATCTAAGTGGCGGAAGCGGTGATGATATTTATGAATATAATTTAAATGATGGAAATGACACTATATATGATTCTAACGGCAATGATACTTTAAAATTCGGTAGCGGTATAAATAGAGAAAATATCAGTTTTAAAAAATACAGAAATGATTTAAGTATTACGATAAAAGACACAAATGAGACGATAAAAATCACAAATTTCTTTACTAAAGAAAATACCATAGAAACTTTTAAATTCAGCGATGAAACTGTTTTAACAAATGATGAAATAGCTGCAATGTTTTCCATCGGTATGTCAGAAAAAGATACGATATATTCCTCAAAAAATGCAACATTAAAAGGTGAAAAAGGTGACGATATATATGTATATCAAAGAGGTGACGGTAAAGTCATAGTAGATGACAGTTTTATAGAAAATAACATAGTTATAAATTCTGGAAACGATACATTAAGACTTGTTGATATAAGACAAAATGATGTGAAATTTACATCTTACGGAAATGATTTGATTATATTTATAAAAGATAATTCAGGCGAAATAAATAATGAAAATGCCGTTATTATAAAAGATTGGAAAGATCCTTTAAAAGGCATAGAAAATATTGAATTTAGCGACGGAACTATAAGTGTAGATAAAACAAAGTCTTATCCTTACGCTTCAGGTTTTAAATATCCAAGCAGCACTCATTTTATCTATGGAAGCGAGGATAATATAATAACAGGTCAATCTTACAATCCAAATATTATAGATGCAGGAGCAGGCAATGATATTATAAATGCAGGATATAAAAATGATATTTTAATAGGTGGAAAAGGAGCAGATATCCTTAATGGTGGAGACGGTGATGATATATATGTTTATAATCTTGGAGATGGACAAGATACCATATATGATACAGGCGGCAATGACGCTATTAAATTTGGAGATGGTATAAGTCAAAACGATATTTTAATAAGAGTTGTGGATTTTAATTTATATATCGGAATAAAAGAAGATGGAGTAAAATTCAGCGATCTTGAAGATAGAATAACAATAAGAGATTGGATGAAAAATCCTAACAGAATTGAAAAATTTATTTTTCAAGATGGAAGTATGCTTTCATATAATGAAATAATTGCCAAAGCAGGGACTGACGAAAATGACATTATTAATACATTTCCAGGAAATGATGATGTTATAAATGCTCTTGGCGGCAATGATATAATAAATAGCAACGACGGCGATGACATTATAGACGGCGGAGCCGGAGATGATATCATAAATGGTGGAGATGGAAATGATACATATATCTTTAAACCGAATATGGGCAGGGATCAAATCACAGATACTAGTGGAATAGATAGAATAAAAGTTGTTGGAGCTTTAACTATAAATGATGTTTCGTATGCCAAAGTTGATGATGATTTGGTTTTATATATAAAAGAACCTGGACAAAATGAGTTAAATTTTAATAATGGAATGGTTTTAAAAGATTGGTTTAAATCTTTGTCTAATAGGATAGAATTTATAGAGTTTGAAGACGGCAGAGTTATAAAACCCGAAGATATTATACCTTTTACTAATCAAGATGACAACCTTACTTTCGGAGATGAAGACAATATCATAAACGCTCTTGGCGGAAACGACATAATCTATGCAGGCGGAGGAAACGACATAATAGACGGCGGAAGCGGCAATGATATTCTTTATGGTGGAAGTGGAAACGACATAATAGACGGCGGAAGCGGCAATGATATTCTTTATGGTGGAAGTGGAGACGATACATATCTGTTTGGTAGAGGATCAGGAATAGATATTATAAATGAGTATGATAACAGCGACTGTGGCGGTAATGACACTTTAGAATTTAAAGAAGGAATCACACCTGATGATTTAGTTATTATGTATGATATAAAAAATAATTCCAATAGTTATGATTTAATAGTAGGCATAAAAGAAAAAGGAAAATCATCAATTTACGATTTAAAAGATAGGGTAACTTTAATAGACTGGAGATACGGTCCAAGAAGTGATCTTTTCATAGAAAACTTTAAATTTTCAGATGGAACGGTATGGAATTATAAAGATATCCAGTCTCATATCTTTACCGATGGAGATGATATCATCAAAAGATTTTATTATGGTAATAAAGATAATATCTTAACGGGTGGAAAAGGTAATGACAGATTAGAGGGCGGACAATATAGTGATATTTATATCTTTAACAGAGGTGATGAAAAAGACACTATCTATGATATAGGCGGAAATGATACTTTAAAATTCGGTGAAGGTATAAGTAGGGAAGATCTTATCATTAAAAAAGATAAAAATGATATAAAAATTTATGTTAAAAACAACCCTGACCAAAACATCGATGATATCACCGATATAGTTACCATAAAAGACTGGTATAACTCAAGTAATAAAATAGAAAACATAATCTTAAATGATGGAACAAAGATAGATTACAACTTTTTATTTAACCCTACAGAAGGTGATGACAACCTTACTTTCGGAGATGAAGACAATATCATAAACGCTCTTGGCGGAAACGACATAATCTATGCAGGCGGAGGAAACGACATAATAGACGGCGGAAGCGGCAATGATATTCTTTATGGTGGAAGTGGAAACGACATAATAGACGGCGGAAGCGGCAATGATATTCTTTATGGTGGAAGTGGAGACGATACATATCTGTTTGGTAGAGGATCAGGAATAGATATTATAAATGAGTATGATAACAGCGACTGTGGCGGTAATGACACTTTAGAATTTAAAGAAGGAATCACACCTGATGATTTAGTTATTATGTATGATATAAAAAATAATTCCAATAGTTATGATTTAATAGTAGGCATAAAAGAAAAAGGAAAATCATCAATTTACGATTTAAAAGATAGGGTAACTTTAATAGACTGGAGATACGGTCCAAGAAGTGATCTTTTCATAGAAAACTTTAAATTTTCAGATGGAACGGTATGGAATTATAAAGATATCCAGTCTCATATCTTTACCGATGGAGATGATATCATCAAAAGATTTTATTATGGTAATAAAGATAATATCTTAACGGGTGGAAAAGGTAATGACAGATTAGAGGGCGGACAATATAGTGATATTTATATCTTTAACAGAGGTGATGAAAAAGACACTATCTATGATATAGGCGGAAATGATACTTTAAAATTCGGTGAAGGTATAAGTAGGGAAGATCTTATCATTAAAAAAGATAAAAATGATATAAAAATTTATGTTAAAAACAACCCTGACCAAAACATCGATGATATCACCGATATAGTTACCATAAAAGACTGGTATAACTCAAGTAATAAAATAGAAAACATAATCTTAAATGATGGAACAAAGATAGATTACAACTTTTTATTTAACCCTACAGAAGGTGATGACAACCTTACTTTCGGAGATGAAGACAATATCATAAACGCTCTTGGCGGAAACGACATAATCTATGCAGGCGGAGGAAACGACATAATAGACGGCGGAAGCGGCAATGATATTCTTTATGGTGGAAGTGGAAACGACATAATAGACGGCGGAAGCGGCAATGATATTCTTTATGGTGGAAGTGGAGACGATACATATCTGTTTGGTAGAGGATCAGGAATAGATATTATAAATGAGTATGATAACAGCGACTGTGGCGGTAATGACACTTTAGAATTTAAAGAAGGAATCACACCTGATGATTTAGTTATTATGTATGATATAAAAAATAATTCCAATAGTTATGATTTAATAGTAGGCATAAAAGAAAAAGGAAAATCATCAATTTACGATTTAAAAGATAGGGTAACTTTAATAGACTGGAGATACGGTCCAAGAAGTGATCTTTTCATAGAAAACTTTAAATTTTCAGATGGAACGGTATGGAATTATAAAGATATCCAGTCTCATATCTTTACCGATGGAGATGATATCATCAAAAGATTTTATTATGGTAATAAAGATAATATCTTAACGGGTGGAAAAGGTAATGACAGATTAGAGGGCGGACAATATAGTGATATTTATATCTTTAACAGAGGTGATGAAAAAGACACTATCTATGATATAGGCGGAAATGATACTTTAAAATTCGGTGAAGGTATAAGTAGGGAAGATCTTATCATTAAAAAAGATAAAAATGATATAAAAATTTATGTTAAAAACAACCCTGACCAAAACATCGATGATATCACCGATATAGTTACCATAAAAGACTGGTATAACTCAAGTAATAAAATAGAAAACATAATCTTAAATGATGGAACAAAGATAGATTACAACTTTTTATTTAACCCTACAGAAGGTGATGACAACCTTACTTTCGGAGATGAAGACAATATCATAAACGCTCTTGGCGGAAACGACATAATCTATGCAGGCGGAGGAAACGACATAATAGACGGCGGAAGCGGCAATGATATTCTTTATGGTGGAAGTGGAAACGACATAATAGACGGCGGAAGCGGCAATGATATTCTTTATGGTGGAAGTGGAGACGATACATATCTGTTTGGTAGAGGATCAGGAATAGATATTATAAATGAGTATGATAACAGCGACTGTGGCGGTAATGACACTTTAGAATTTAAAGAAGGAATCACACCTGATGATTTAGTTATTATGTATGATATAAAAAATAATTCCAATAGTTATGATTTAATAGTAGGCATAAAAGAAAAAGGAAAATCATCAATTTACGATTTAAAAGATAGGGTAACTTTAATAGACTGGAGATACGGTCCAAGAAGTGATCTTTTCATAGAAAACTTTAAATTTTCAGATGGAACGGTATGGAATTATAAAGATATCCAGTCTCATATCTTTACCGATGGAGATGATATCATCAAAAGATTTTATTATGGTAATAAAGATAATATCTTAACGGGTGGAAAAGGTAATGACAGATTAGAGGGCGGACAATATAGTGATATTTATATCTTTAACAGAGGTGATGAAAAAGACACTATCTATGATATAGGCGGAAATGATACTTTAAAATTCGGTGAAGGTATAAGTAGGGAAGATGTGGTATTTTGGAGTGAGGGAAATAATCTCATTTTTGACTTAGGAAATGGAGATATGGTAACTGTTATAAATCACTCTAATACAGCTTCTAACTCCATAGAGAAAATAGAGCTTAATAATGGATATTATATAGATAAAAACAGTTTAGATGTTGCTATATCTGAAATGAAGTTAAAATCTTTTGATAACGGTATAGTTTTGAATAGAGAAAATATCTTAAAAAACGGTGCTTTAAAAGATATCATAAGTTCATCTTGGAAAAAAGATAATGATTTTACTCCTCCTTTAGTTTTAGATCTAAACTCAAACAATACAACTTCTATAAATTTAAATAACTCATATGCTTATTTTGATTATGATAATGACGGTGTTAGAGAAAAAACGGCTTGGATAGAAAAAGGCGATGCTTTGCTTGCTGTAGATTTGAATAATAACGGTCTTATAGATAACGGTAGTGAAATATTTGGTAATTACTTTAAGCTTCAAAATGGCAAGTTTGCAAAAGACGGATATGAAGCTCTTGCCGAATTTGACAGTAATAAAGATGGAAAAATAGATAAGCATGATGATCACTTTAGTGATTTATTAGTATGGAAAGATAGTAATCAAAACGGAATTTCCGAAGATGGCGAACTTGTTTCTTTAAAATCATTAGGTATTACAGAAATAAAATTACCGAAAAATAAAAATAAATCTGTTCTTGAAAACGGCAATGTGATATCAAATAGTTCTACTTTTATACAAAACGGTAAAGAAAAAACTATGAATGATGTTTGGTTTAAAATAGATCTTAATGAAGCAAAAAGCGATATTTCAAATGATATTTTATATGATAATGACTTTGAAGATTCTAAGATAGATAATACATTACATGTAGATAAAATTAAAATTTTATCTCAAGCCGGTATTAAAGAGATAATTTTAAGAAGCGGTTATACAGGTATAAGTATAAACGGAACAAGTGCTATAACTTCAGCAAACAATGGCGAAATGAGCTTTGAAAATGTATGGTATAGGTCTGATAACACAGATACGATATATGATGAAGAGTCGAACTCCTACATATCAGGAAGCGGCACTGTTAGAGGGCTTGATGATGCGATGAAAGACAACGACACCTTAAAAAACAGTGTTGATGAGTATAAAAATTCACTTGATTTAGCTTTTGATGATTTAAACTCAAATATGGATAATATCCTTAAAAATTGGGCTTTAAATGATGATTTTATGTCAAATATATCCTCAACTCCGCCTATTGTTTTAGATCTTAATCAAAACGGTATAACTTCAACAAAGCTTGAAAACTCAGATGCCTACTTTGACTATCAAAATAACGGAAGAAGATATAAAACTTCATGGATAGAAAAAGAAGACTCACTTTTAGGAATTGATATAAACGGTGATGGTGTTATAAATAATGCTTATGAGCTTTTTGGAACATTTTCAAAACTTAAAAATGGCTCTTATGCAAAAGATGGCTATGAAGCTCTAAAGGAATTTGATACAAACGGTGACGGAGTTATAGATCAAAATGATGAAAATTTTGAAAAACTTGTTGCCTGGCAAGATAAAAACGGCGATGGAAAAAGTGAAAAGGATGAAGTAAAATCTCTGAAAGATCTTGGAATTTCATCTATATCTTTAAATATTTCAGATGATATAAAAGAAGAAAACGGCAATAAAATAACCGCTTCAAGCACATTTATAAAAGATGACAAAGAGTATGTTATGCGCGATATTTGGTTTAATGTAAGCAGTAAACAAAGTATAGCCGTAAGTGATTTAAGTGATAGCGATGAAAAGAAAATAAGCGTTGTAGAAGCTTTTCGCGGTGCAAAGCTTACAGCGTTTCAAAGGAGTAATCCATACGAAATTTTGAAGGCATTAAAAGAGTATGAAAATATCAAATACTCTACAATTTCTAAAATAATCTCTAAAGAGCTTTTTGGAAAAGAGATGCCGACATGTCATATTATGTATCAAGCTCTAAATCAAAAATTAAACAGAATAATAGCTAATGAGTCAAATCCGAACGAAATAGCTCTAAGTATAAATTTACTTGCAGCATCTTTAAAAAGAGATTATAACTTTGCTATTCATAAAGTAGGTAAAAATACTCTTTCTAATCCTATTATTAAAAAGCTTCTTGAAAAAACAGGAATAAAATTTAGCTTTAATGAAAATGGCGAAATAGAAGGAGTTATAGGAAAAAACTACTTTGGAACAAAAGATAGTGATAACTTCAATTTTTCTAAAAACAGTGAAGGAGTTATAGTAAATTCTAAATCAGGAAATGATTTAATCATCGGCTCAAGTTACAATGATGAATTAAACGGCGGTCTTGGAAATGACATAATATATGCAGGAGACGGTATAGATGTGCTAAGAGGCGCACAAGGCGATGACTTACTTATCGGCGGAGATAAAAGCACTATTTATGAGTATTATTTAGGAGATGGGCACGACACTATCGTAGATGAAGGAGGAAGAGACATCTTGGCTTTTTCTTATTTGGATATAGAAAATTTAAGTATAGAAAAAGACGGTAATAATATGAAAATTTTAGTTGAAAATCCATATAAAAAGGATAAAATAATCGGCTCTATAACTATTATAGATGGTTTTACTTCAGGTAAAATAGAAGAGTATTATTTCAAAGATAGGGCTTATAGTTTTGACGAGATGTTTAAAACAGTATCTGCAAACTCAACTTACTATTTTAATAGTGGTGATGGAATTGTAAGCATAGATGATAAAGGCGGCGTTGATAAACTCATCTTTGGAAAAGGTGTAAATTTTAAAAATATAATAGTTATTAAAAAAGAAAATGATCTTGAAATAGCTCTAAATTTACCAAATAGAAACTACGATGAACTTTTGGATAAATTAAGAATTAAAAATTTCTTTACTCAAGCAGGACGAATAGAAAGTTTTATATTTGATAATGGTGTTATTCTAAATCATGAGGAAATTTTAAGTAATCTTAAAGAGATAAAAGATGATAAATTTATAATGGGTGATGATAATGATAATGTTTTAAACGGAACCGATAATGCAAATATTATAAACGGCAAAAAAGGAAATGATATTTTAAATGGTGGTTTTGGCGATGATAACTACATCTATGAAAAAGATAGCGGAAAAGACATTATAAACGATACCGGCGGAAATGATAAATTAGTCTTTGGTCTTGGAATAACAAGAAAAGATCTTATAAGTAAAGAAGTAGGTGGTGATCTAGTAATCGCTTTAAAAGAAGAAGGTGTTTCCTTTGATGAGCTTAAAAACAGCATAACGATAAAAAACTGGAAAAACAAAGATAATAAAATAGAAAGCGTTATGTATGATAACGGAATTGTTTATAATATAGATACTTTACTAAATACAGCTCCAACCCTCCTATCCAAATCATCAACCTATACTCTTAAAAACACCGATACCGTTACAGGAAATATAGGAGCCGGTGATATAGACGGCGATACTTTAAGCTATAAAGTAATCTCAAATCTGAATAACTCAACTATAAATATAGATAAAGAGGGAAACTTTATCTATAAAACAGGTAAAACCGTAAAAGATACAATTTTAGTTGAAGTAAGTGATGGGGCATTAAGCATAACAAAAGAACTGAATTTCAATAATCTTGGATATGTAATAGATACAAACGATAATATTACTATAGAAGATAATAAATTAATAAGTAATTCTTTGGAGTTTAACGCAGATATAAAAGATGTTGATTTCTTAAAAGATAAAGATAATTTAGTTATAAAATCTCCAAGCTCAAGTCTTACTTTAAAAGACTATTTTATAAACGATAAACATCAAATCCCCGTTATAAACTTTAAAGATACTTCGCTTGATATAAACTCTCCTTTATATCCTACAAAGAAATGGTGGCAGATAAATCCAAGTATAAAACTTGATAATAAAGGAGTTATCATCTCATATGAAGACAATGCGGTTCTAAAAGCAAGCAGCAAAGACGATACTATAATATCTTTAAACAGTAATGCCGATATAAAATCATTTGATAAAGATGACTTTATCTATGCAGGCGGTAAAAACACCATCATTAACTCAGGAGATGGAAATGATACTTTATTAATGCTGGGAAGTAACTCAAAAGCCTATCTTGAAGACGGAAATGATAAAGCCTTTATAAACTCATCAAACTCATTTATAGATGCAGGAAATGGAGATGATGCATTAATAACAAAAGGAGATAACAATACCTTAATAGGATCAAACGGAAATGATACATATATCATAGGAAAAGATGCTAATAATACCATCATAAGAGATAAAGAGTATGTAAATTTAATAGATGGAGGAAATGATACTTTAATCATTAAAGATACCAAAAAAGAAAACATCACCTTTAGTTACAACGGAGCATTTAATAAAGATCTTATCATAAACTATATAACAAATGACGGAGTTAAAAAAACAGCTTCCATACTTAATCAGTCAAATAAATTCTCAGCCGTAGAAACCATAAAACTGGATGATGAAAGCTTTATCACAAACGATCAGATAAATAAAATCATACAAAATCTTAACTCATACGGTAATGATAAAGGAATGAACATAAGCTTTGCAGATGGATTTCAAAAGAATCCAGATATTATGCAACTCTATAATGTGTGAGAAGGATCAAGTGAGATAATTTATAAATTTGTATATTTTTAAAGATATATATAAATTCATAATTAACTTGGAACAGTTTTTAAAAACAGTTCCAAGTTATAAATAAAGCATTCTTATATCGCTAAAAACAGTATTTTTTTATAAAATAAATATTCTATATTTTTTTAAATTTATCTTCTGCTTCTTGTTTTATTAACAATGAAAGGGCGTATAAATTTTTCTCTTTATGGTAAGATTTGTTATTTTTATGTTCTTTTAAAATACTATTGAATTCTTCATTCGGTATTGGTATTGTTTTAATAATAGTTTCTTTATTTTTTTTAATTATAGCTATACCTTTGTATTTTAAAATGTTTCTATATTGCATAGTAAATTTACGATCCATTGTGGCAAAGTATGGAAATTCAAAATCACAATTTATATATTTTGCGCTAACATTTATTTGTGTAAGATGATAAAAAATATATCCCATGACATATTTAATATTTTTTCTTTTGCATTATTTGGATCTGTAGCATTAAAAAATTCATTATTGCCGTTTTTAAAATATTGAAAAATAAATTGCAATAAACTAAAATTTTTACATCCGTATTTATGCATTATATTATATAAGTTACAAATAGATTTTTCAATATTAAATTTGGAACCATTTTTTTCCATAAAAGGAAGTAGTAATAATGAATAAATTTGATTAAACATTGCAATTAAATAGCAAAAATAATCACCAAATTTAAATTTTAAGATGCAATTGCTTAGCTTAATATTTGTTTGTTCATCAAAAGCGTACATAAATTTATTATACATTTGTTCTGCATAGCTTTTATTGTATGTAAATTTTATTGTATTTTTGTAAATCTCGTAGTTTTTGCCAATGTTATTAAATTTACACAAATTTTCAAGAATATTTTTTGATTTTTCATTAATCATATTTTTGTATGGATTGTAAAGATTCTCAAAAGCATAAAAAATAAATGAAATATTAAAAATTCCTTCCCTAAAATAATCCATAATAAAATTATCAACTATTTCACCTTCATTTTCTATAAATTTAGAAATAATACCTGTTGAGTTTGTATCTAAAAATATGTTGGAGACAGCATTAAACTTTTCTTTTAGATCACTATTTAAAAATAAAAAATAGTTAAAATTTATTATGCTATTATATAAATATAATTTATTTTTTAATTGATATACTTTATCGTTAATAGATGTTAATATGCGACTAGAATTTACAGTAGTGCTGTCATTTATGCCAATTATAAAATCTATATTTTTAAATTCTTCACTACTTTTCAAATACTTTTTGTAAATTCTAAAAATTTCTTTATTATCTGTTAAATATATTATATCTCTTACAAAGCTCTCTAAATCTTTTGACACAGATGTTAATCCCCTTTTCATCAAAACATTTACCTTCTTTTTAAAATTATATCTAAAAAATTTTATGGATGCTTTTGATGTTAAAAAAACATGAAAGGAATATTTTAATTATTTTTGATTTTTACTTGTTTTATAATTTTGCTTAACTGTCTATTAATTGCTTATATAAATCTTGTTTGAGTTTAAAAAGCGGTTCATTTGTTTCTTTCATTATGTCATATTCGGCAAAGACAATATTATAAATTTCTTCTTTAGGTAGTCCTATATTTTTTGCAATTTCACAGATTCTTGAACTTTTGTATTTATCAGCTTTAGATAATAAATTTTCTAAAATTTCCGTATGATTGCTATAGTTTTCTTCTATCATCATCTGTTTTAGCCATTTTTTTTCATTATTACTTAAATTTTTAAAACTGTAAATATTAATATATATAATTTGTTCTATGACATTGGCTTCGAATTCTAATTTATTAAAAATTTCTTGAGTGTCATCGAAATCTATCAAAGGTTCATTGTCTCTTTTTAGTCTTTGATTACAAAAAGAACAACTCGGTATTAAATTTGAAATAGTAACGGCAAAATATGGATATTTACTTTTTGGATAGTAGTGATCTAAATCAGGTTTAACCATTTTTTTATCATTTTCGAAAAAACGTATATAGTTAGCCCTACAATAAGGACAAAGCATATAATTTTTCTCTTGTACTATTTGTGTTCCAATTTCATCTCTTAACTTATTATATGCTTTGTCATATTTATCTTTAATTTTTGCATATTCATTTTTTGTTTGGTAATCTTTACCAAAGCATGCCTCAAGCTCTTTTTTTATCTCTTGTGATTTTTCTTTTAATTTATCTATAGGTAAAAAGATAATATTTCCTAAATCTTGTTCAAACTTTAAGTTTGGATTTATATTATTTTGTAAATATTTATAAAATTTAGCTTTTTCAATATCATTTTTTGTCATTACTACACCTTTTAACATAATCTAAAGTTTTTAAAAGATAATTTCTTATTATATCTTCTCCGATATTATTTATTTTATTCTCTAGTTCATCAAATAATTCATTATTTTTTTCTCTAAATCTGTATAAATAGTTCCATAAAAGTGGATGTTTGTTTTTTGGATATTTATCACAATCTTTTGTTTTGTATATTATTTTTTCTGCTGAAGCTATATAATCTTTATCATATTTAAACTCTACATTTTTTTCTATAAATCTTCTTTTTAATAAAAACATATCACCATTTTTAGCATAATAATATTCTTTTAAAATATTTAAGAATAAAGCCAATTCTTCAATAAATTTTTTACTAAATTCGCCTATGGTATCATCTAGAAAAAAGTTGTTTTTGTATATATCAAATATATTTCCACCAAAAGTATTGTTATTCGTTTTGGTATCCCCACTTAAATATATAGTGTTTTTTTTAAGTATATCACTAAGTATAATTGGAGAGTGAGTGGCGATTATAAATTGCAATTTAACATCACTCATTAAGTTAAAGAATTTATTAATTCCACTGATAAATTTTCTTTGCCATTCAGGATGTAGGTGCAGCTCAACTTCATCAATTAATATTATAAAATACAACTTTTTATATTTATCTATTAAATAATATTTTTTATCTCTTAGATCATGTATTTTTCCAAAAATGTTAAAAAAATATGAAAGAATAGTTTTTTCACCGGAACTCAACCTTAAAAAGTCAACTTCCAAATTATTGCTTTCATTGGATTTGTCATCAATGTTATGCTTTTCTAAAATAATTTGTAAATCTATAATATTATGGCTTTCTAAAAATTTCATATCTTCCAATGCTTCGAAAAGTTCTACAAAATTGTCTTTTTTGCTTTTTGTGTCATTATTTTTAAAAATATCTTTTAGTTTTAAAAGATAATCATAGCTGTCAGAAAATTGTTTTTGCTTTGCAACAAGCTCTTTTAAGAGATAATAATTGGTTTTAATAAAAATCTGTTTTGTGGATAATACCTTCTCATTGTCTATATTCTCCAATAGATTTTTTATACTGTCTAATATATTGTTTTGATGATATAATTCAATTGCTAATTTTACAAATCTTTTTAAATTTTGCATTTTACTTAAATCCAAATTATACAATAAAACACCTTTTATAGTATTTTTTTTATTTGTTATAATTTCGTCTACCATCGTTTTAATATCATTATAGACGTCTTCAGAAAAATCTTTAATGCCAAAATTTTGTAAATTTATATCTTCAAAGTCTACAAATTCGATATTTTTATTAAAAAATTTTTCATTTATTTTAATTGAAAGCTCTTTAAATTCATAACCTATATTAGATAGCATTTTTCTAAAATCTTCTGAGGTGTATGAGTAATAAAGCAAATTTTTTATAGTCATAAATTCATAACTTGGTTCATCATCCTTTATTTTTCTTGTTCCTATGTAG
Source organism: Campylobacter ureolyticus (assembly GCF_013372225.1). NCBI lineage: Bacteria > Pseudomonadati > Campylobacterota > Epsilonproteobacteria > Campylobacterales > Campylobacteraceae > Campylobacter > Campylobacter ureolyticus. The sequence goes on from NZ_CP053832.1 coordinate 693,632, forward strand.
CCAAAGTCATTTATATGTTTTTCTTTGTCTCCTTTTTCTAAATATATATTTTTAATAAGTTCATAAATTCTATCAAAAGGAGAAAGGCTGTGAAATATAAAAGAAATTGGTTCCGGAAGCACACTATATCTTTCCTTATCTATATTAGAAATTTCAACTTTTTTGGATCCTTTAGATATTATGTATTTATTAATTTTTTTATAGTCTTCATTTACTTTCCAGCCCGTTGCGTTATCTAAATAAGATTGAATATAGAATTTTTTTTCCTCATCGCAATATAGAGCAATGATTTTACCTGCATGTTCTTTACCGTCGATTCTCCACAGTTTTAAACCAATTAATATCTCAAAAAATGTAGTTTTTCCCATGCCGTTTTTGCCAACGATACAGCTTATGTTTTCTATATTATCATTAAATTGATGATAATATTTATCATTTTTCTTAATATTTATTTTTTTGTTATCATAGTCAAAATTTATCTCAAATTCATCGTCAAATTTATACAATCCTTGTTTAATAGCTTTATAATCTTCTTTTAAATAAATACATAATATTTTCATTTGTTACCTTTTAAATTTTAATTATAATTATATAATAAAAATGCTATAAAATTAATTTATGAGAGTTTTTATTAAAATTTTATTTATTAATTATCATAATTTGGAGTTATTTTATCGCAAAACTTAATAGTTGATTTTATTGAGATATTTATTATATACATCGTTATTTGGTATAAAAAATAATTTAATTACAGTGATATATTAAATATGAAAATAGATGAGATTACGGTAGAGGGGTATAAATCCATAAAATCTCTTAAAAATTTTAAATTAAATAATATAAATATTTTAATAGGTGCTAATGGGGCCGGCAAAAGTAATTTTATATCCATATTTAAAATGTTAAATTATATGTTTTTAGAAACCTTACAAAGGCACACACAAGATAAAGGTCCTGATAGTTTTTTATATTATGGAAGAAAAATAACTGAAAAAATTTATTTGGAGTTTAAATTTGGAAGCAATGAGTATGATGCACATTGATTCCAACTCAAGAAAACAAACTTATGATTAGCTTAGAAAAAATAAAATTTTTAGAGCATAGTTATTCAATAGGAAAAGATATATTAGAAAGTCATATATCAAAAGCTGATGAATATGCTGCTTCCGAATATGAAGTACTCATTAGAAGGAATCAAATCTTGGAAGCTATATCATTTTCACAATACAGGCGAAACTTCAAAAATAAAAGGAATTTGCGCTGAAAATGATAATTTGATATTAAAATCAGATGCGAGAAATATATCTGCCTATTTAAAAAGATTAAAAAATAATCATAAAGAATATTATGAATATATAGTTTATAATATTTCGCGAATTGCACCATTTTTGGTGGTTTTATAATAAGAGATAGCGAAAATTTACAATTGGAATGGTTTGATAAATCAGATCCTGATACTCCTTTAAAAGCTCATATTTTATCCGATGGAACACTTAGATTTATCTGTCTTGCAGTATTATTGTTACAACCATTTGAGCTTATGCCTGATACTATTATAATAGATGAGCCTGAACTTGGTTTGCATCCTGCTGCTTTAAAATTATTAAGTGAGTTTATAAAAAGAGTTTCTACTCAAAAACAGCTTATTCTATCATCTCAATCGGTTGAATTAATTAACTATTTTAAACCTGAAGATATTATTGTGGTAGATAGAATAAACAATGAGTCTGTTTTTAAAAGATTAAGCAGTAAAGAGCTTAGTGTATGGCTAGATGAGTATTCTATAGGAGACATTTGGAAAGGCAATATAATAGGTGGCAGACCATGATTATAGTATATGTAGTCTGCGAAGGGCAAACGGAAGAAGAATTTATAAAAACTATTTTTGCAAAGTCGTTTGATACTCAAAAATTTTATATACAACCTTTAATAATACCGACATCTAAAAATAGTAAGGGTGGCGCATTAAGTTATGATAGAGTCAAAATTTTATATGCAAACAATTAAAATCTAAGAAAAAAGCTTATTTAACAACCATGTTTGATTATTATGGATTAGATGATAAATTCCAAGGCTTTAATGCAAAATTAACTGATATTTATAAAAAAGTTACTTACATAGAAAAATAATTTCTATAATGATATAAAATCAATCACAGGAGTATATGATAGATTTATGCCATATATACAAATTCACGAGTTCGAAAGTCTTCTTTTTAGTGATATTAATAAAATAGTTTTAGATGATCCGGCATGGAATAGCAGTAAAAATAATTATTTGAATAAACTTAACAATATAATAAATCAATATAAAAATCCTGAACTTATCAACAACTCACCAAAAACAAGCCCATCGCATAGATTAGAAGATATTTTTATAAATCCCAAATATCGTAAAGTATCTCACGAAAATAGCATTGCTAAGAAAATAGGTATAGACAATATGCTGAAATCTTGCCCGCATTTTAATGAGTGGTATGATAAAATAAGTAAGTTAAAATGAATGTTTTATTTGATTATCCGGAAAAATTTGAAAAATATCCATTAAAATTTTTAAAATATACAAAAAGTAAAATAAAAATATTGTAGTATTAGAAAATTATCTAATTTGGGAAAATTTAAAAAATTTATCAGATAAATTTTATATTTTTATTATAAATAAAGAACTATATTACTTACCTTTTAAGGTGCTTGGCTTTAAAGAAATAGAAAATTGTGATATGGATGAAAATTATGACTATTTGAAAAATATAAACCAAATAATTAACTTAAGAAAATAAATATAGAACAAATAAAATATTTTATATTAAGCAACAAAAAAATCTTGCTTTATTGGACATAGAAGTTATCAAAACAAATATTTTAAAACATAATTTTAATTTAAAGAATTGTAAAGTGAAATTTTAATTAGTTTTTAATTCTTTTAAATTATTTAAAAATACTGTATAATAGCAATAAAAATTTATTGCAAAGCCGAATTTTAAAAGGATTTAAAATGTCAATTAAAATTAATAAAATAGAAAAAAATTTCTTCTTTTTGTGGAATTGATGATATATTTATTGATGAAAATTTTGGTGATTATAATGTAATTTTTGCAAATAACGGCGTTGGAAAGACTACACTCACAAGAGCATTTTCGCTTTTAAAAAATGATAATCGTACAAACATCATCTTTTCGCATAAAACAATTGGCCCAAGTAAATTACCTGAAATTATATTTAAAACAGATGAAGGTAACTTTGAGATAAAATATGGCAAAATTTCAAATAAAGAAGTAAATTTTAATGTAGAAATTTATAATAGTGATTTTATAAGAGAAAATGCTCCATTTGATGATAACTTTAGTTTGAAAAAAATAGAAAATGACGGGATTGTCTTAGAAGATACTTTCCTTGGTTAAGAATCACAAACTATCAAAAAGCTCAAAAATGAAGTTGATGAAAAATATGAAAAAATTGATAGTATTCAAAACGAAATCTCAATTAATGAAGACACAATAAAATTATATAAAAAAATCTAGAAGACAAAAGATCAAGTATTAGCAATGAGTATATGAGAATAAAAATTGAAGATATTAAAATATCAGATATTGAATTGGCCAATATTCCATTATTAAAAGGAGAATAAGAAAACTTAGAGCGGCTACAAATTAGCGTTCCAAATTTAAAAGAAGCTTTAAATAAATTTGATACACTTAAAAAAATTGATTTTCCTAAAATAGAGTTGATTGAAAAATCAGAAAAATTAGGAAATGATCTTTTTCAGTTCGACAAAGAAAAGTTAGCAGGTGACGTAAGTGAAAATATAAAAAAGCATTTAAATAAAGTTGGAACGGATTTTATAGAACATGGTAAAAAATTTATTGATGAGGATAAATTATGTCCATTTTGTATGCAAAAAATAAATCACGGAATTTTAGATGAATATGCTAAATACTTTAATAAAGAATTGCAAAATTTTAGCCAAAACAGCGAGAAATTCAGCAAAGATATCGATAATGAAATAAATAAAACTAATAATAATAAAGCTATTATTTTACTTAGTTTTGAAAAATTCTGTCCATTTATAGAAGATTTTGATAAGAAAAAAGATTCTTTAAATGAGAATTTAGAGTTGCTAATACATACCCTGCAAGATATAAAAAACTAGTTGACGAAAGACTTGGAATTAAAAATTTGGATAATTTTAAGCAATACATTAAAACTTTAAAAGAAAAGTATGATGAATGTCATAAAATTATAGGTATAACAGATCAAATCTTGGCTAATAAAAAAACTCAGGAGAAAGAATTCAATAATAGCAAAAAACATTGAGAGAATTAACTATAAAACAGGCAAAATTTAAAACCTATGAAGACCAAAAAAAGCAAAAGAATATGGAAAATAAAAAAAACAAATTTGAAAAAGAACTTAAAAATTTAAATAGCGAAATAAATAAGCTTGAAAACAATATAAAAATAGATCAAGAAAAAGCAAAACCTGACATAAAAGTTATTAATGCCTACCTAAAATCGCTAAATTTATCAAAATATTCCATAAATTCAAATTATCAGTTAGTCTTAAATAAAAACCGATATAAAAAATGAAAGTGCAAGTATCATTCTTAGTGACGGTGAAAAAACAACGCTTGCATTTGCTTATTTTCTAGCTAAATTAAAAATGAACTATAATGAAAACTCTCTTAAAAATTTAGTTATTATTATAGATGATCCTATTTCCAGTCTTGATGAAAGCAGAATTTATGCAACATCTTATTTGGTTGCAAAGATTAATAAAGAGATAATTAATAGAGATTTGGATGCTAATTCAGAAGATAAAGCACAAATTTTTGTTTTAACTCATAACAATATTTTTATGTCCAATTTGATAAGAATTCTTGGTAAATGTAAATACTATGTTTTAAATAGAAACAACTCTACATTAAAGTTTGAATATAAAAATAATGCAGCAGGATATTTCGATACATTTTATATGAATTTATTTAAAGAGATATATAGCTTTGCTATGGAAGAAATTTTAAATGATGATGAAGATAAAGCTTTAAATTATGGTAATAAAATAAGAATGCTTTTTGAAAGCTTTATGAAAGTTAATTTTATAAGCAAATTTATAAGAGATGAATATAGAAATCAAGTAACTTTTAGCAGTAATATAATTAAGGAAATTATAAATGAGATAAAACATTATAATAAAAATTACATTTTTTGTGGCGATGTATTTAGTGATGAAGATAACAATGACAATTTCTGTGTTATACAAGATGAAGATGACTTATATAAAAAACTGGATAGTGTAGTAAAGGGATTTGCATATGGATAGTCATGGTAGCATTGCCAATTTTTATTACAATCATAAAATATCTCTAAAAGAAGTTCAAATTTTTGCAAAAAAGATAATAAATATAATGTTTTCTTTGAATCCGAATCAAACATATTCTTATCTTGAAGCTTGTGAGCATTCTAGGCCTTAAAAATATTTTATGCATTTATAAATTTTTCAAAGTCATTTGGTGTAAACAACAATGTATCTTTGAAAAATATACTATTGAATATTTTAAATTTATGTTTATCTCGGGTATCGTTTGTCATTAAATAGCTTAATGACAAATCACTATTTTCTTCTATGCCATCATTAAAAACTAAAATAAAAATTAATTCTTTTTTAAAATCATTTATTTTTTTATTAAGAATCATAGATAAGATAGATACGCTATGCCAAATCTTTATGCCTATATCGTGCCTTTCATTTTGACCTTTTTTATCACATAATACTCCATTTTTAAATTCAACAAAGTATAAGATACAATCTTTTTCAAAAATACCATCTATAGACTTAGGAACAGCTCCTTTTAGTTTATTGCCGCTTTTTTCGGCAAGTTTATTTATTACACAAAAATTTTCTTTAACTTTATCAAAATTATATGCTTTAAAATCAAAATCTACCATAGATATTTTTTGTGACTTATCAAAAGAAATATTCTTTATGGGCTCGTATGTATTTTTAAAATCATCATATAAGTTAAAATTTATTTTCGTCATTATAAAAATCTTTTTTATGTAAGTATTGATATGGTTCAGCCAGCAACTTATAAATTTTATAAGTTTCATCTGTGACATCTATTATTTCTGCTATTGGTCTGTCTTTCATATTTCTGGCAAGATAATATTTGCATTTGTCACTATTTTTGTTTTCTTTAGAGTAAACTTCTATGGCTTTTAGAAAATATGGACTATGCGTGCTTATAAGCATATGTAGATTAAATTCTTTTTGCAGGAGAACTAAAATTTCAGCTAGTCTAAGTTGAAATTTAGGATGTAAATAAACTTCAGGCTCGTCAAATATTATTGTGCCGTTATCTTCAATATATTCTTTTTCAATTAGGGTCTTTAGAATTATAAAAATTTTAAGACCTGCTGAAGTATTTTGTAGCCTAAATTTAACACCGTCTTTTTCGTAGGCGTACCACGCATATTCTCTAGTTCTAATAAGTTTACCCGGTGCTACATCATTGAGTTTGTTTAAAATTTTATCAAGCCTTTTTTCGGTTATTATTTCTTTGATTGCACTGGCTGACTTGTTGTTTCTTAGCATTAACCTAAGGTTTTCTGAGTGTTTGTTGTTTATAAATATATCATGGTATCCCAAATTTTCTAAAACTAAACTATTATCGATATAAGGAACTTTTGTATTTATGTCAATATTGTAGTGTTTGTCAATTTGCATTTTGTTTTTAACGCTTCTTAAGTCTATATATTGGTTTTTTATACATAGTGAAATTTTTCCTTGACTATCCAAATAAAGATTATTGACTTGCCTGTAAAATTCATTATCAAATTGACGCTGTATTATTCTTTGCATATGCTCGTATTCATCTATATTTATCAGTTGTATAATTGAATCTACTAAAGAGTCTTGTTCATCAGCATTTTGGTTTTTGTGTGAAATAATTTTTAATCCATTTTCAGAAAGTATGTGTAGTATTGTTTCATGTGATATTTGCTGATTATTCTTTCTAAACTCGTCGTAAATTTGTTTAGTTATCTTTTGTACTTGGACCTCTCCTGCTATATGTCTATTTCTAGCAAGATAACCATCTACAAAACCATTGGATATATCATTTTCAAGTAATCTTTTCAGTCTAAAAATTTGATGGCGAATTTCTTCTTTTTTTTCTTCATTCATTTTTGCATCTATTTTATAAAATGCATTGAAGATAGAATATAAAGATTTTGAAATTGTACTTTTACCAGTATCGTTTTCACCAGCAATTATAGTTATGCCATTTATTTCAATTTCAGCATTTTTTAATTTTCCAATATTTTTTAATGATAATTTCATAATTTTTTATCCCTTAGCTTTTATATCTTAAAATTAGTTGCCATTTTATCATAAAATATTAATTGAAATTTTATGATTTTCAAAAATATTATTTAATATATCTTTTATAGCTAAAATATGTCTTAAATTTTTGAAATAAAAGTCATATGATATTAAATGTATTTAAAATATATGCTCTTATAAGCACATTAAAGTATCTTATATAATATTTTAATTTTATAACAATTTGATTGTGATATTATCTGTTTTCACATATAATTTTTATATTTACTTAATAAAATAAAAATTTAACTTAAATATTAGATATTTTTATATAATAAAGTTTTAAATTTATAACAGGTGGTTGCTTTAGGATATATAATGAAATTTTATAGCTTTTTAAAAAATAAAAAAAGTTAATTTATTTTTGCTTTGTTTAGTTTTCAGTTTTTTATTTTGGAGATATTCTTCAAGTATAGCTTTTAATGACAAATATATTTTTATAGATATAAAATTAAAAATTATTTTTCTTATTTTGTTTTGGCTTATAGTATTTGTTTTATTTTTTGCAAAATATATTTTATAACCTCTTTAGTAAAGATAAAGAAAAATTAAACATTAAAAGTGATATAGTAGAAGAATCAAAAGATATTATAAACCGCTTAAAAAGAAATTTTTTATTTCCATAAATGATGCTAAAAAAACTTGGAAAAAAATATAAATTTTAAAAAAACTCCGCTTGCTATTATGCTTGGGCATGAAGGAGCCGGTAAAAGTGCTTTTATAAATTATGCAGGTGTAGAATATCCCATTAGTGAACTTTTTGAAAGTTATAAAAAATCACATCCAAGCACTACAAATTTTAATCTTTATATTTCAAAAGACGGTGCTATTATAGATACCGAAGGGATCAGTTTTTCAAGGGAAAATCTCTATACTCCAACAGCTACCGATGAAATTGCAGAAGATGATATGGAAAAAAATAGGGAATTTTTAGTGAAAAAAAGAGTTTGGAGTAAGTTTTTATCCTTTCTTAAGAATCTTAAGAAAAATATTTTTAGATCCAAACTAGATGCCGTTATTTTAGTCATAGATACACAAAAATTTATAGAAAGCGATAAATACTATCAAGATGAAACGATTAAATTTTTAGTAAGAAGAATTAGCGAATGTGAAAATTCATTAAAGATCTGTTTTCCAATTTATGTAGTTTTTAGTAAAATTGACCTGATAGATGGGATGGGTGATTATTTCAAAATTTTTAAAGAAGATTCTTTTAATAAAGCTTTTGGAGTCACTTTTAAAGAAAAAGATGAAATTAACAATTTAAATGAAAATTTTAAATCTCTAAGTGAGTCTATGAACTATGCTTTTATGAGTAATAATTTACTTTTTTACTCCATAGAAGAGAAGAAAAAAGCATATCTGTTTTATAAACAAATGGACAGTCTTTTTAGTTTGGCTGAAAAATTTATTTTAAACTTAAATCGCCAAAACGGTTTAAAAAACAGTTCCGCTATAAAAGGAGTGTATTTTGCAAGTCCATATCAAGAAAATATTCCAAAAAATTATATTTTAGATGCAATATGTGATCATTACGATATCAAAAGACCTCTTGTAAGACCTTATTTTAATCATATTAAAAAAAATTATTTTACAAGTTCATTTTCCCGTCTTATATATTTTCTTTCTCCCACTTTTTGCTAACTATTTTCCTTTACTGTTTAATTATCTAATTATTCCATTATTTCATTTACTATCTAACTGTTTCATTGTTTTATTTACTATCTAATTATCTAATTATTTCATTATCTGACTGTTTTCCTCTAAATAACTATATAAATAATATAAATATCATCCTTTCCTCTCCAATTTCTCCTAAATTTTATTTATTTCTACATCTTTTATAAACTTTTTCTCATCTTTTTACAATTTTTTTAATTTTTTTTATTAGTTTAATCAAGCTTTAAGCTTTATGTTTGTATAATTTCATTTCCGTTTTACGAAAGACCTCTTAAACGAGTTGTTTAAATAAGTTCTTTTTTATAAAAAACGAGTTTTTTAAATTATTAATGTTAAACTATAAAAATCAAATTTTAAAGTTAATCTTTGAAATCTAAACAAGTGATCGATTGAGCTAGAAATTAAAAACAATATCTTTGTATTATATATAAAGGTATTAAATAATAATTTATTTTTATTTAAAGATAAATAATAAAAGTTTTTAGATTAAAAACTTCATAATATTTTTTATGGAGAGTTTGATCCTGGCTCAGAGTGAACGCTGGTGGCGTGCCTAATACATGCAAGTCGAACGATGAAGTCCTAGCTTGCTAGGATGGATTAGTGGCGCACGGGTGAGTAATATATAGTTAATCTGCCCTACACAGAGGAACAACAGTTGGAAACGACTGCTAATACCTCATACTCCTATTTAACATAAGTTAAATAGGGAAAGTCTTTTCGGTGTAGGATGAGACTATATCGTATCAGCTAGTTGGTAAGGTAATGGCTTACCAAGGCTATGACGCGTAACTGGTCTGAGAGGATGATCAGTCACATTGGAACTGAGACACGGTCCAAACTCCTACGGGAGGCAGCAGTAAGGAATATTGCGCAATGGGGGAAACCCTGACGCAGCAACGCCGCGTGGAGGATGACACTTTTCGGAGCGTAAACTCCTTTTATCAGGAAAGAATAATGACGGTACCTGATGAATAAGCACCGGCTAACTCCGTGCCAGCAGCCGCGGTAATACGGGGGGTGCAAGCGTTACTCGGAATCACTGGGCGTAAAGGACGCGTAGGCGGATTATCAAGTCTTTTGTGAAATCTAGTGGCTTAACCACTAAACTGCTTAGGAAACTGATAGTCTAGAGTAGGGGAGAGGTAGATGGAATTCTTGGTGTAGGGGTAAAATCCGTAGAGATCAAGAAGAATACCCATTGCGAAAGCGATCTGCTGGAACCTAACTGACGCTGAGGCGTGAAAGCGTGGGTAGCAAACAGGATTAGATACCCTGGTAGTCCACGCCCTAAACGATGTATACTAGTTGTTGCTTTGCTAGTCAAGGCAGTAATGCAGCTAACGCATTAAGTATACCGCCTGGGGAGTACGGTCGCAAGATTAAAACTCAAAGGAATAGACGGGGACCCGCACAAGCGGTGGAGCATGTGGTTTAATTCGAAGATACGCGAAGAACCTTACCTGGACTTGACATCCTAAAAACATCTAAGAGATTAGAAAGTGCTAGTTTACTAGAATTTAGTGACAGGTGCTGCACGGCTGTCGTCAGCTCGTGTCGTGAGATGTTGGGTTAAGTCCCGCAACGAGCGCAACCCACGTGTTTAGTTGCTAACAGCTCGGCTGAGCACTCTAAACAGACTGCCTTCGCAAGGAGGAGGAAGGTGTGGACGACGTCAAGTCATCATGGCCCTTATGTCCAGGGCGACACACGTGCTACAATGACATATACAGTAAGACGCAATATCGCAAGATGGAGCAAATCTATAAAATATGTCCCAGTTCGGATTGGGGTCTGCAACTCGACCCCATGAAGCCGGAATCGCTAGTAATCGTAGATCAGCCATGCTACGGTGAATACGTTCCCGGGTCTTGTACTCACCGCCCGTCACACCATGGAAGTTGATCTCACTCGAAGCAGGGATGCTAAAATAGCTACCTTCCACAGTGGAATCAGTAACTGGGGTGAAGTCGTAACAAGGTAACCGTAGGAGAACCTGCGGTTGGATCACCTCCTTTCTAGAGTACAAATAGATATTCTCTCACAAGATATCTATAAGAAAGATATAAGTGTTAATATTTATACTTATAGTGTAATAGACAACTAACTCAATCATCCTTGTTTAGTTTTCAGAGATTGTTTTAAAATTAGTAATAGAGCTAAAGGGGAATTAGCTCAGCTGGGAGAGCGCCTGCTTTGCACGCAGGAGGTCAGCGGTTCGATCCCGCTATTCTCCACCATAAGGGCCTGTAGCTCAGCTGGTTAGAGTGCACCCCTGATAAGGGTGAGGTCATAAGTTCAAGTCTTATCAGGCCCACCATTAAAAAAATATAAAAATTATTTTTATATAAAGCTTATATAATACATAGTTTAACAAAGAAGTATTTTATAATAAAAATAACTATATTTTAGATGATAGTTTTTTATTAAAATAAACTATTTTTAATTTTATAAAAATATAAGTATTATTAGATAAAATACCAAACTTTATTTTTTTATTATAAAGTTTAATTAGAGAGTTAAACAATAAAGTTGATAAAAATCAATTATCTCTTATATGTTAATTTTCTAATTAGGTTTTATAATCTAAATGTTATTTAAATTATCATTGTTAAAAGTCACAAAAAGTTTTAATAAAATAAAACAATTTTACAGGACTTGTTAAAGCTTTATATCTATATAAACATAAAAGCAAATCTTTTAAATTTAACTGTTATCAAATTTAAAAGTTTAAAGATTATACACGAAACAATAAAGTTTTTAAAACTTACTTTATAGTTTATAATCTCTTTCCGTCTTAATTTATATAATATAAACATTATAAAATAAATCATTATTTTATCTTTAACAAGGAAGTGATGCGAATTAGAATATCAACATAATAAATAATTCTAATAACTTCAAAGACAAGCAACTTTATTAAGTTTAAGTATTAAATAATTTTAATCAAATTTAATTTTTGTTTTTACGAGTAAAACCTTAATATTGATTTACGACAAACGAAGTTTTGGGTAAATCTTAATAGCTTTAGAGGTTTGCAAAGGGTGTAGCCCTTGCTCGTAAAGACTAGCTTTGCTAGTCTGCGAAGTCAAAAAAGGTAAGCTACTAAGAGCGAATGGTGGATGCCTTGGTTGGTAGAGGCGATGAAAGACGTGCTAGACTGCGATAAGTCTCGGGGAGTTGTCAAGGAGCTTTGATCCGGGAATTTCTGAATGGGAAAACCCAGTATATAGTGATATATACTACCTATATGGAGCAAACGTGGGGAATTGAAACATCTTAGTACCCACAGGAAAAGAAATCAAATGAGATTACGAAAGTAGCGGCGAGCGAAATCGTAAAAGGGCAAACCACTAGTTTACTAGTGGGGTTGTAGGACTGTAACATAGACTAAAAAGAGTTAATAGAATAATCTGGAAAGTTTAAGCATAGAGGGTGATACTCCCGTATATGAAAACTCTTTTTTACTTAACAGTATCCTGAGTAGGGCGAGGCACGTGAAACCTTGTCTGAATCTGGGAAGACCACTTTCCAACCCTAAATACTACTACCAAACCGATAGTGAACAAGTACCGTGAGGGAAAGGTGAAAAGAACGGGGGTGACCCGAGTGAAATAGAACCTGAAACCATTTGCTTACAATCATTCAGAGCACGATTCTTTATGACGTGTGATGGACTGCCTTTTGCATAATGAGCCTGCGAGTTGTGATATCTGGCAAGGTTAAGGAAATCCGGAGCCGTAGCGAAAGCAAGTCTTAATAGGGCGTTTAGTCAGATATTGCAGACCCGAAACGAAGTGATCTATCCATGAGCAGGTTGAAACCGGTGTAAGAGCCGGCGGAGGACCGAACCCGCTGACGTTGAAAAGTCTTGGGATGACTTGTGGATAGGGGTGAAAGGCCAATCAAACTTCGTGATAGCTGGTTCTCTCCGAAATATATTTAGGTATAGCGTTATGTAGTAATTAGAGGGGGTAGAGCACTGAATGGGCTAGGGCATACACCAATGTACCAAACCCTATCAAACTCCGAATACCTTTAATGTAATCATAGCAGTCAGGCGGCGAGTGATAAAATCCGTCGTCAAAAGGGGAACAACCCAGACTACCGACTAAGGTCCCAAAATCTTATTTAAGTGGAAAACGATGTGAAGTTACTTAAACAACCAGGAGGTTGGCTTAGAAGCAGCCATCCTTTAAAGATAGCGTAATAGCTCACTGGTCTAGTGATTTTGCGCGGAAAATATAACGGGGCTAAAATAAGTACCGAAGTCGTAGACTTGCACACAACTTAGTTCTTTATAAAACAAAGTGTATAAGTTATATTTAAAACTAGCGATAGCGTTTTTGCAAAGCAAAGAGTTTTAAAATATCTTAAGCTAAAAGAATTAAGTTGTGTGCAAGTGGTAGGAGAGCGTTGTATTTAGCGTTGAAGATGTACCGGTAAGGAGCGTTGGAGCAAATACAAGTGAGCATGCAGGCATGAGTAGCGTTAAATCAGGTGAGAATCCTGATCGCCGAAAACCCAAGGTTTCCTACGCGATGCTCGTCATCGTAGGGTTAGTCGGGTCCTAAGCAAAGTCCGAAAGGGGTATGCGATGGAAAATTGGTTAATATTCCAATACCAATTATTATGTGCGATGGAAGGACGCTTAAAGTTAGTGGAGCTAACTGATGGAATAGTTAGTCTAAGGTCGTAGGTTGAGTTATAGGCAAATCCGTAACTCTTTATCCGAAAGCTTAAAGGCTTACAAAGCTCTTCGGAGTAGCGTAAGAATTCATGATACTATAGAGCCAAGAAAAGTTTCTAAGTTTAGTAATAATTGCCCGTACCGTAAACCGACACAGGTGGGTGGGATGAGTATTCTAAGGCGCGTGGAAGAACTCTCTTTAAGGAACTCTGCAAAATAGCACCGTATCTTCGGTATAAGGTGTGCCTACCAGGGTGCAAGCCCTAGAGGTTACAACAAAGAGTCCCTCCCGACTGTTTACCAAAAACACAGCACTCTGCTAACACGTAAGTGGATGTATAGGGTGTGACGCCTGCCCGGTGCTCGAAGGTTAATTGATGGAGTTAGCATTAGCAAAGCTCTTGATCGAAGCCCGAGTAAACGGCGGCCGTAACTATAACGGTCCTAAGGTAGCGAAATTCCTTGTCGGTTAAATACCGACCTGCATGAATGGCGTAACGAGATGGGAGCTGTCTCAAAGAGGGATCCAGTGAAATTGTAGTGGAGGTGAAAATTCCTCCTACCCGCGGCAAGACGGAAAGACCCCGTGGACCTTTACTATAGCTTGACACTGCTACTTGGATAAAGATGTGCAGGATAGGTGGGAGATTATGATCTATAGATGCTAGTCTATAAGGAGTCATCCTTGAGATACCACTCTTCTTTATTCGGGTAGCTAACTAGCCTAAGTTATCCTTAGGTAGGACAATGTCTGGTGGGTAGTTTGACTGGGGCGGTCGCCTCCCAAATAATAACGGAGGCTTACAAAGGTTGGTTCAAAACGGTTGGAAATCGTTTGTAGAGTATAAAGGCAAAAACCAGCTTAACTGCGACACCGACAAGTGGAGCAGAGACGAAAGTCGGTCTTAGTGATCCGGTGGTTCTGTGTGGAAGGGCCATCGCTCAAAGGATAAAAGGTACCCCGGGGATAACAGGCTGATCTCCCCCAAGAGCTCACATCGACGGGGAGGTTTGGCACCTCGATGTCGGCTCATCGCATCCTGGGGCTGGAGCAGGTCCCAAGGGTATGGCTGTTCGCCATTTAAAGCGGTACGCGAGCTGGGTTCAGAACGTCGTGAGACAGTTCGGTCCCTATCTGCCGTGGGCGTAAGAAGATTGAGGAGAGTTGACCCTAGTACGAGAGGACCGGGTTGAACCAACCACTGGTGTATAAGTTGTCCTGCCAAGGGCACCGCTTAGTAGCTAAGTTGGGATGTGATAAGAGCTGAAAGCATCTAAGCTCGAAGCCAACTCCAAGATTAATCTTCTTTTAAGAGCTCTTATAGACTATAAGTTTGATAGGCTGGGTGTGTAAGTGATGTAAGTCATTTAGCTGACCAGTACTAATAGCTCGTTTGCTTATCTATTTTTATCTACTTTTAGCAGTCGAACAAAGTCCGACTTAAAGTAGCAAATACTAAAGATTTGTTGCACAAATGCAAGAAGTAGAGTTAAGCATCACTTCCTTGTTAAGGATAAATACTATTCTTTAAACAAGTTTTACAGTTTTAAATATTAAAACTTAGACTTTTAACAATTTAACTAACAGTGTTTAATAAGAGTATTTATTTAAATATTTTTATTTAACACTGTCCGTGGTTATACAGATGTGGAAACGCCTTGCTCCATCCCGAACCAAGAAGCTAAGCACATCGTGGCTGATGATACTCTCCCTTACTGGGATGCTGGGAAAGTAG
The DNA here is from genome assembly GCF_013372225.1 of Campylobacter ureolyticus. Lineage (NCBI taxonomy): Bacteria > Pseudomonadati > Campylobacterota > Epsilonproteobacteria > Campylobacterales > Campylobacteraceae > Campylobacter > Campylobacter ureolyticus. The sequence continues at coordinate 709,117 of NZ_CP053832.1, forward strand.
GTCACTGCGGACTTTGTTTTTATTTATACTATCTATATATTTTTAATTATTAATTTATCCAGTATTTATTGCAATGTTTATTTTAGAAACATATCTAATGGAATTAATCTTTTAAAGACTTTATTTATCTTATTTATCTTAAAAAAGCATGCAATAATGCTGGGGAAAATAAATGGGTAATAAATTTTTAAAAATAAAAATAAATTTTAGATAGATTGATAATGATTTTTATATAGCTGATGGCTTATAAAGTTTTATAATTAGCAAATTATTAAAAAAATAGTCTTAAAAAGCATTTAAATAAAAGGAACTTTAATTTAGTGCAGTTTAATTTTTTTATTAAATTATTTATTTTTTTAGTGATGTGCCTAATGGCTAAAATTCTTTAATTGTTTATAATGGTTAGAAGCTAACCGATGAAAGTTACAGATTTCAAAGAGTTTAATGAAGTAAATAATGAGTTATTATCTATATTTAAATAGTTTAAATCCTTAACTTATAAAAGGGTTGGTACTTAGTAGATGAATTATAAAACACCATTAGCAAATAAGACAAAAAGCATGTTGCTTGATTAATATGGGACTTATGTGTTTATTGCAATATTGCATTTAATAGTTAAAAGAACTAATACTACAAATTGGAGAGTTTAAAAAATCAATTTTGCTTCTGATAAAATGTTAGTAAATTTATGTTTTATAGTATATTTTTTTACTGATATGTTTTTAGCAATAAAGAGTATAAATTTTATATACAAAAAAATATTGTAATAATTTATATAAAACTTTATTTAATTTTAAATTTGCTTAAATATAACTAATATTTATTTTAAGCAGATATAAAAGAAAAATAGTATATAATGAAAATCATTTATGCAAAATTTTTAAGGATTTTATATGAAAAAAATACTTTTTGTTTGGTTGGCCTGTCTTATTTCGTTCGCCTTTGCTGATATTTCTGATGAGTGTAGAAATAAAACTAAAGATGAGTGTTTAAGCTATTTATTACAAAAGTGTGATGAAAACAATTGTGAGTATTGTCAAAAGCTTATAGCCTCTCTAAACGTAAGTTTTGTTGCAACTAAAAATTTAACTGTAAATTTTGATACTAAGCAAGAAAAAGAGATAAAGCTTGAAGAGTTGAAATCCAAAGTTCAAACTATTTACAGTGGAAAGAAAGAAATTTGTCCACATTTGATAAATTTTATTGACTTTTAAAATATTTATTTAACCATATCAAAAGCAAAATTTGTATACTATACTCAAAAAAAGGAGATGTATGAATTTAGTTATTTTTGATATGGATGGAACTTTAGTTGATAGTGGCAAAGCGATAACTAGCACTATAAATACTACTAGAAAAGAGCTAGATTTAAAACCGAATTTAGAAAGTGATTTTATAGTAAAAATTATAAATGATCCAACTAAAAATTATATAAAAGAATTTTACCCAGGCATCACACCATCGCAAAAGCTCATGGATAGATTTGAGGTTTTGTTTAGGCAAAATTATGAAAAGTATGCTACGATTTATGGTGGCATAAAACATCTTTTAGAGAAATTAAAAAAAGAAAATATTTCCATAGCTCTTGCTTCAAATGCACCTAGTAAATCGCTTGAAAAAATACTAAAAAAACTTGAAATTTTTGAATATTTTGACTACACAATTGGTTTTGATGAAGAAAATCCTAAAAAACCAGATCCAACAATGCTTATAAAAATAATAAATCATCACTCTAAAAACAATAAATCTTTTAAAACTATTTTTATTGGCGATAGCTTAAAAGATAAAGCTGCATCTTCAAACGCTAAAATACAATATCTGCATGCTAATTGGGGTTTTGGCAAAGGACTTATGCAAGGAGTTGATACGCCAAATGAAGCGTTAAATTCTATTTTAAATTATTTTTATCAAAATTAAAACTTTCTTTTGATATAATGAGATGATTATTTTTTAAGGATATAAAATTTGGATATTTTTGAAAGCTCACCTAGGCAGAAGTTTTTCGATATTATTTTTAACGCAAATCAAAATATAGTTGAAACTGAGATTGAAAATTTGCTTATTGAATTTGTGCATTTAAAAAAAACTTTAAAAGATAAAGAATTAACTATTTCAAACCTAGACAATGAAGCAATACAAGATGAATTAAATGATATCTTTATACAGCTAAGTTCAAACATATTATCAAATAGCGAGTAAAAATGGAAAATTTAAATAAAATCGATGAAGTTATGAAAAGTTTTGTAGAGGAATTTTGCTATGAGAAAGCTAATTCAATGTTTTCAAGCATTAGTTCTGGAAAAAAACTTCGTTCAAAACTTATCTTAAAAATAGCTGGAATAAGTGATGAAAGCTTAAAGCTTTGTGCAGTTATTGAGATGATTCATGCAGCAAGTTTGCTTCATGATGATGTTATTGATGAGAGTGATACAAGACGTGGAAAAAGCTCAATAAATGCAACATATGGCTCTAAGAATGCTATTATGCTTGGAGATATTTTATATTCAAAAGGGTATTTTGAGCTTAGTTTATTTGATAAATTTATTGCTCGTAATGTATCAGCAGCTGTTTCATTGCTAAGTATTGGCGAGTTAATGGACGTTGAGCTTAGTAAAAAATTTAATAGTAATAAATCTCTTTATTTTGAGATGATCTATAAAAAAACAGCAGTTTTAATAGAGGCAAGTGCAAAATGTGCAGCTTTTTTAAAAAGCTATAACGCTGATAAATTTGCAAAATATGGTAGAAATTTAGGTATTGCTTTTCAAATAGTTGATGATATTTTAGATATTGTAAGCGATGATGAAACTCTTGGAAAGCCAGCTTTAAGTGATTATAAAGATGGAAAAACAACTCTTCCATATATTTATCTTTATGAAAATTTAAATGATAAAGATAAAAAAACATTACTAAGTTATTTTAAAAAAGAACTTAGTAGTGATGAAATTTTATGGGTAAAAGATAAATTTAACGAGTTTAAAATAATTGAAAAATGCGTAAATGAGGCAAAATTTATAGCAAATGAGGGCATAGAAGCTATAGAAAAATATAAAAATAACGAACTTATAGATATAATGAAAAATATGGTTGATAGGAAGTTTTAGTGAATTTTTTAAGTATAAGTTTTACGCATAAAAACACAGATATTGATATAAGAGAAAAACTATCTTTTTCTAGTAATGAGAAAAAAGAAGAGGTTTTAAGGCTTATTTTATCAAATCAAAGTATATCGGAGTGCATGTTGCTTAGCACTTGTAATAGAGTTGAAGTTATGGCTTTTGTAAATGATTTAGAAATTTCTCAAAGTTATATTTTAAAAGTTATGTCTATAACAAGTGGTGTGGCTTTAAATGAGCTTGAAAATAGAGCCGATATTTATTATGCTAGTGGAGCACTTCATCATCTTTTTTTAGTAGCAAGTTCTTTAGATAGTTTAGTTATTGGAGAAACTCAGATAGTAGGACAGTTAAAAGATGCTTTAAAATTTGCAATTGATGGCAAATATGCTGATCTAAACTTAAAAAGGGCAGTTGAATATTCTTTTAAGTGTGCTGCTGAAGTTAGAAATAAAACTGAAATTTCTAAAAATCCGGTATCTGTTTCAAGTGTAGCTGTATCAAAAGCAAAAGAAATTTTTAAGAGTTTAGAGGGCATAACAGCAGTTGTTGTTGGTGCTGGAAAGATGAGTGAGTTAGCTTGTAAACATTTATTAAGTAGTGGTGCTAAAATAATTTTAGTAAATAGAAGCAAAGAAAGAGCTTTAAATTTGATAAATGAGTTAAATGCAGATATTAAATATGAGCCTTTTTCAAATTTAAAAGATGTTATTAACTCTCATCAGCTTATTTTTAGTGCTACATCTTCACCAAAAATTGTCATTGATGATACTTTTATCGAAGAGTGTGAGTTTGATAGATATTTTTTTGATATCGCTGTTCCAAGAGATATTGAAATTACAGAATCATTAAATTTAAAGGTTTATAGCGTTGATGATTTACAAGAAATTGTAAAATTAAATTTAGCGATGCGTGAAGAACAGGCTCAAATAGCTTTTGCTATTGTTGGCAGATATACAAATGAGTTTTTCAAATGGCTTCAAACTTTAGCAACAACTCCAATTATTAAAGCTTTAAGATTAAATGCCAAAAAAATAGCTGAAAATGAAATACAAAAAGCTATTCAAAAAGGTTATTTAAAGCATTCTGATCAAGAGGAAGCAAGAAAATTAATTCATCAAGTTTTTAAAGCATATCTTCACAAGCCTACCATAAATTTAAAAAATTTAGAAAGTGATGATGCTTGTGCTGTGGATTTAATTTTAGATATTTTTGATATAAAAGATGAATTTGAAAAATACACTTCACAATACTCAGATGTAAATTTATTAGCAAAAGGTAACACCGATGAAATTTAGCAAATTTTTCATACCAACAACAAAAGAAGCACCAAAAGATGCAGTTTTACAAAGTCACATCTATCTAATAAGAGCTGGTTTTATAAATCAAAATGGAAGTGGACTTTATGATCTATTGCCATTAGGAAAAATGGTTTATGATAATATTTATAATGTTATAAAAGAAGAAATGGATAAAAGCGGAGCAATACAAGTAAATTTTAGCGTTGTAACTCCGGCTGATTTTTGGAAGGAAAGTGGAAGGTTTAATGTTTATGGAAAAGAACTTTTAAGATTTAAGGATAGAAAAGAAAATGATTTTGTAATAAGTCCTACAAATGAGGAAAGTGCTGTAAATATGGTAAAAAATAAAATTACCAGCTATAAACAACTACCACTAAACATTTATCAGATAAATACTAAATTTAGAGATGAGGCAAGACCTAGATTTGGGCTTTTGAGAGGGCGTGAGTTTGTTATGAAAGATGGATATAGTTTTCATGCAAGCACAGATGACTTAGATAAAGAATTTGATAATATGTATAAAACTTACACTTCCATTTTTACAAAATTAGGACTTAATTTTAGAGCTGTTGAGGCAGATAGCGGAGCAATTGGCGGAAGTGGAAGTAAGGAATTTATGGTTTTGGCTGATAGTGGCGAAGATGATATTTTGGTTTGTGAAAGCTGCAAATATGCTGCTAATATAGAAGCGGCTAAAAGAAAGCCTAAGACTTGCAATAGCTTGCCACCGCAAAGTAGTATGATGAGCAAATTTCATACACCAAATTTAAAAACAATTGATGAAATTGCCAATTTATTTAAGGTTGATAAATTTTATACCATAAAAGCAATTATTAAAAAAGCAAAATTTGAAGATGATAGTTTTAAAATAGTGGTATTTTTCATAAGAGGTTGCGATGAGCTTCAAGAAGTAAAAGCTTTAAATGCTTGTTGCGGGCTTGAACTTATGGATGCAAGCCAAGAAGAGATAGAAGAAGCTGGGCTTGTAGCTGGATTTTGTGGACCAGCTAAACTTCCAAAAGATATTTTATTTTTTATAGATAATGAATTAAAAGATCAAAAAGAGATGATAGTTGGAGCAAATGAAAAAGATTATCATATAATTGGCTTTAGTGTTTCAAGCTTTAAAGATGAGAGATTCAAAGATTTAGTAGCTGTAAATGAGGGTGATTGTTGTCCAAAATGTGGTGCTATTTTGAAAAAAACAAAAGGCATTGAGGCAGGGCACATATTTAAACTAGGACAAAAATACTCAAAACCTATGAATGCTACTTTTTTAGATAAAAATGGCAAAACGGTACCGTTTTTTATGGGTTGTTATGGTATCGGAGTTACAAGACTTATTGCAATTGCCGCTCAAAGTAGCCACGATGAAAAAGGAATAATTTGGAATGAAAAAATAGCTCCTTTTAAACTTCAAATAATAATTTCAAATATAAAAGATGAAAATCAAGTTGATTTTGCAAATGAAATTTATGAAAAATGTGAAAATTTAGGAATAAAAACTATTCTTGATGATAGAGATGAAAGATTTGGCGTTAAGATGAATGACTATGAATTAATTGGATTTCCATACGCTTTAATTGTAGGTAAAAATTTAGCAAACGGTGAAGTTGAGTTTATAAAAAGAGATGGCCTAATAAAAGAGAAAATTTCAAAAGATGAAGCATTAAATAAGATAAAAGAGATTTTATTATGAGAAAATATTTACTTCCATACGCCATTTTAGAGACTTTATTTGTAATGATGTTTATTTACAAGTATGGTTTTTTTGCTCTTTTATTAGAGGTTATTTTAAGTATTGGCGTTGGATTTATTTTAATATCAAAATTTGGAATGTTGGATTTATTAAGGGATTTTAGAACCATTTCGCTAAAAGATGTTTCAGGAAATTTTGGCATTGCATTAGGAGGATTTTTTTTACTTATTCCTGGTATTTTATCAGATACAATAGGTTTTTTAATAATTATTTCAAGTATTGTAATGCGTTTTTTATCAAAAGACTATATCGATTTAAAATCTAAAAATAAAAAACATTCAAAAACAAGCCATGATGATGATATTATAGATGTTGAAATTATAGATGAAAGAGATAAATAAAAAGGAAAAATATGAAAAAATTGATAATTGCTTCAAGAAAAAGTGCTTTAGCTATGTGGCAAAGTGAGTTTATAAAAAGCGAGATTGAAAAAGAACATAAATTTGAAGTAGAAATAAAAAGTATGAAAACAAAAGGTGATGTAATTCTTGATAGTCCATTATCAAAAATAGGCGGAAAAGGACTTTTTACAAAAGAGCTTGAAGTTAGTATGTTAAATGGTGAGAGTCATTTAGCTGTTCATAGCTTAAAAGATGTTCCTATGGAGTTTCCAGATGGATTAATTTTGGGTGCAGTAAGCAAACGAGAAGATGAAAGAGATGCATTAGTAAGTGAAAAATTTGCTTCAATAAAAGATCTTCCAAATGGTGCAAGAGTTGGAACTACTAGCCTTAGAAGACAGATGCAAATTAAAATGCTTAGACCAGACATTAAAATTTTACCACTTCGTGGAAATGTAAATACTAGGATTAAAAAACTAAAAGATGGTGAGTTTGATGCAATTATTTTAGCTATTGCGGGAATTAGCAGAATAGGGCTTGATAAAGAAGTTAAATATATTTATAAATTCAGTAAAGATGAAATGATTCCTGCAATGGGACAAGGTGTTTTAGGAATTGAATGTCCTAATAATAGTGAAATTTTAAGTCTTATTTCTTTTATAAATGATAAAAAAGCCTTTATGGAAATAACAATAGAAAGAGCATTTGTTGGAGCATTAGAGGGTGGATGTCAAGTGCCAATTGGTGTAAATGCTGAAGTTATAGATGATAATATAAAAATAAATGCTGTCGTTGGACTTCCTGATGGAAGTAAATTTATTAAAAAAAGCATTATTATAAATAAAGATGAGTTTAAAACAGCTGGTAAAAATTTAGCTGATGAGTTTATAAAAGAAGGTGCAAAAGAGCTTTTAAAAGAAGCTGAAAAAATGGCAAATAATAGTTAGTTGATTTTAAATAAAACTTTAAAAAGGATAAATTATGCAAGAGTGGGTAGAAAAATTTAAAGAAGCTGGACTTTTAAAGATCATTGATGAACCAGTTGATATGGATAGAGAAATTGGACATATCAGCTACATTGAGGTTAAAAAAAAGGATTCTAAGGCATTGCTTTTTACTCGCCCTATTAGTAAGGACGGGCGAATTTATCCTCCTGTTTTAACAAATACATTTGGAAGCTTTGAAGCTTTAAATTTAATTTTAGGAAAAACTCCAGATGAAATAGCAGATGAGATAACTTCCATTTTAAAACCAAAAAAACATACAAATTTAGCTGATAAATTTGATTTTTTAAAATATCTTTATTCGCTTAAAAATATTTTTATTAAAAAATTAAAAGGCGAAGGTGTTTGTCAGGAAAATAAAATCTTAGGTGAAAATGTTGATTTGTATGACATGCCACATCTTACAACATGGGAAAAAGATGGCGGACCTTTTATAACTATGGGGCAAGTTTACACCAAAGATTTAAATGGAGAAACTCAAAATTTGGGAATGTATCGCTTGCAGGTTTATTCTAAAAACAGACTTGGGATGCATTGGCAAATTCATAAAGATGGAGCAAATTTCTTTAACGAATATAAAAAAGCCGGTATTAAAATGCCAGTTTCTGTAGCAATTGGTGGAGATCCGCTTTATATTTGGTGTGGTCAAGCACCTCTTCCACATGGTATTTTTGAATTGCTTCTTTATGGTTTTATTAGAAAAAGTCCTGCAAAACTTGTAAAAAGCCTGACAAATGATATCTATATTCCACATGATAGTGATTTTGTTATTGAGGGGTTTGTAGATCCAGATGAGCTTGAAGATGAGGGTCCATTTGGTGATCATACAGGTTTTTATACACCTATTTTACCATTTCCTGTTATGAATGTAACTGCTATAACTCATAAAAATGCTCCTATTTATCATGCAACAGTTGTTGGAAAACCACCTTTGGAAGATAAATATATGGGATATGCAACAGAGAGAGTATTTTTACCTCTTTTTAAAGTTACAGCTCCAGATTTAGTTGATTATAATATGCCTGAAAATGGTGTTTTTCACAATCTAATACTTGCTAAAATAAATGCATGGTATCCAGCTCATGCAAAACAAATGATGCACGCTTTTTGGGGAGTTGGTCAGATGAGTTTTGTAAAACATGCTATTTTCGTTGATAGTGACGCTCCAAATTTAAATGATTTTAATGAACTTGGAAAATATGTTTTAAACCGTATAACTTCAAAAAGTTTATTTTTTAGTGAAGGTGTTTGTGATCAGCTTGATCACGCAAGCCCAAATTCTTGTTTTGGCGGAAAACTTGGCATTGATGCAACTATAGATTTAGAGCCAAAAGAGGCTGAAATTTTAAGTGATGAAGGGCTTTTAAAAGAATTTAAAAAAATAGATAAAAATATTATAAATTTAAAACAATATTTTTGCGATACAAAAAATCCAGTAGTTTTGATAAATTACAATAAAAAAGATCTTGTTAGAAAATGTTTTAATGAGCTTTTAAAACTTAGAAAATATTTTAAAATTTTAATATTCCTAGATGCAAAAAATGATGTAAATAACCCATATATGAGTGTTTGGAGAATTACAAATAATATTGATGCACTTCGCGATATTTATACAAATAGAGATCAAATTTGTATAGATGCAACAGAAAAAAGCCAAATTGATGGATATGAAAGAGAGTGGCCAAAAGAGGTTAATTGCTCAAAAGATGTTATTAAAAGTTTAATAAAAAGAGGATTAGTAAAAAAAGATGAGGAGTTTTTTAAGAAATTTGAGATAATGGGCTAAAGCTTTGAATCTTTTGGAGTTGGAAAGACACAGAAAAAATACTCTTAAAAAATTAAAACCACGATACTAAAGTGTTTTTTCATGTGCTATTATAGCTCATTTTATAGTTTGCATTTTAATGGGTTATGGGTCATATTTAGAGTTTGGTTTAGGAGCCATGGCAATAATTATATTAGCTTTTATCATATATTATTACGCTTGTTATTATCAAAACAGAGAGGTTTATATTTTTGAAGAAATAAAAAAATATAAAATCTCTTTCAAAACTATTTATATTAAAAATTTCATTGAAAAACAAGGATTTAAATATCTAGGTCATAAAACGCCAAATAAATTTGATAGAATTTTGTTACAAAGTAGTGGTTTTTTTAACTCATCACAAATAAATTATTTAGATGATGTCATAGAGGGTGAAAAATTTGGTACTAAATTTAAGTTTTTTGAAATTTTTATTAATTCTAGTGATTCTAATTTTGGTGGAGTCTTTTTTGTGGCTGATTTTTCAAAAGAGATAAACTCACAAACTACTATAATCTCTAAAAAAATTATCAATTTTAAATCATATAATATTTTGATGGATAATGCTCTTTTTAACGATAAATTTAAGGTTTTTAGTGATAATCCTATAAATGCAATGTATATTTTAACGCCTTTATTTTTAGAAAAAATAGCAAATTTAACTAAAATTTTTGGTGATAGTATTAAAATAAATTTTAAAAATTCTAAAATTTACATTCACATTGAGGGAAAATACAACCATTTCGAACCAGATATTTATAAAAGTGCAATTACAAATAATCCGGCTAAAAATATCTTAGATGAGATTAACGCTTTGCTTGATATTGTTGAAATTTTAGTTTTAAATTCTAAAATTTATAAAGTATAAAATAAGGATTTTGTTTTGCTAAGAACAGTATTTAATGCCTTTTTTACCGAAATATATTCTAATAAGAAATAATTTACTTGTTTAAAATTTTCACAAATTTTAAAGCATAATATATTTACTTATATTTTATTATTGGCCTATTTTATTTTATTTTTTAATATAGATATTTTTAAATTTCCTTATGTTTTTAGTAGCAATGAGGCTTTTTTACTATTTGGTCTTTGGATTTTATTACTTATTATGCTTTTTTCCCAATTTTGATTTTTTGGACCTTCGTTGATAAAAGTAAAATCGAACTTGATATATCAATGTTATCAAGTAATATAAAAATTAATCACCATTTATTTTATATGCTATTTGGTTGTTTTATTGTATTTATTAAGCTTAAATTTATTGATTTTTCATATATAAATGTTTTGCTTTTCATCGTTGCTATGATGGCTTTTTTCATATTTTTATTTTTAAAAATTTCTAGTATAAATTATTTTTTATTCATAATACCTTGGGTCTTTTATTTTTATGCAAATTTTATATGTTTTGAATATGATTTTTTTATATTTGGTAATATATTTTTTATGTTTTAATTCTATTTTTATTTATAATAAAATTTTAATTTACATAAAAGTGGATAAAGCTAAAATTAAAAAAATCCAAACTTAAAGTGTAAATAAAAATAAAAACCTTTATTAAATATCAAAACTATTTTTAATAGTAAATTTCTTGCAGATATTTATTATCTTTATGGTAAAAAAGAAAAAATAAACCACCAAATTCTATTTATAAATTATTTTTTATTTACCATTATAAATTATAATAATAAATATCATTACATAAAGGAAAAAGATGAGAAAGATTATTTTTTCGGCTTTAATTGTTGCAAGCTCTTTGTTTGCAGACTCTGTTGTAAATGTATATTCTTCAAGACATTATGACTCAGATAAGATGGTTTTTGATGCTTTTACTAAAGAGACAGGCATCAAAGTAAATGTCATACAAGACAAGATAGAGGCGATTACTCAAAAACTTGAGCTTGAGGGCAAAGATACAATAGCTGATGTTTTTATGACAGTTGGTGTTGGTGATCTTTACAATGTAAAGCAAAAAGGACTTTTACAGCCAATAAACTCAAAAATTGTAGATGAAAATATACCGTTAGATTTGATGGACAAAGATAAAGACTGGGTAGGTGTCACATATCGTGCTAGAGTTTTGGTTTATGATCCAAAGAAGATAGACAAAAAAGAGCTCTCAACCTATGAAGCACTTAGAGATGCTAAATTTAAAGGTAAAATTTTAACTCGCTCATCAACATCATCATACAACAAACACCTAATAGCCTTTTTGATAGCAAAAGATGGCGAGGCAAAGACAAAAGAGTGGGCAAAGGGTTTGGTTGCAAATTTTGCAAGAGCTCCAAAAGGAAATGACAGAGATCAGGCAAAAGCCATAGTTTCAGGTGTTGGAAGTGTCGCCATAATGAATAGTTACTATATGGGTAGAATGTCTGTTTCAAAAGATCCAGTAGAGCAAGAGGTTGCTAGAGATTTAAAGGTATTTTTTCCAAACCAAAACGATGGAGGAACTCACATCAATTTAAGCGGCGCTGGTGTTACAAAATATGCTAAAAACAAAGATAATGCAGTTAAGTTTATAGAGTTTTTAACAACTCCAAAAGCACAAGAAATTTTTGCCAAGACAAATTTTGAGTTTCCAGCCAACCCAAAAGCAGAGCCTGCTGATATCGTAAAATCATGGGGAGAGTTTAAGAGAAGCAAGATTGATTTTGATGAAATAGGCAAAAACCTCACAAAAGCTCAAATGATAGCTGATGAGGTAATGTGGAAATAGTGCGTATGATGAAGCGCTTTAAGAGGTGTGATACACCTCTTATTTTTACTTTTGTCTGTTTGGCTCTTATAATATTTCCAATTATCTATATACTTTTTGGGATCTTTAACCAAACAAACGAATCGACTGAATTTTTGTTTAAAACACAGCTTAAGTTTTACATAAAAAACAGCTTTATAATACTTTTTTTTACAGGAATTTTTACAGGCATTATAGGAACTTTTTTAGCCTATTTTGAGACATTTTATGAGTATAAATTTAAAAATTTCTTCAAATTTACCCTTATTTTGCCATTTGCAATCCCTAGCTATCTTTTTGGGTATATTTATGTTGATTTTTTCAGCTATTCTGGCTGGTTAGTAACTTTTTTAAGGCAAAATTTTGATATAAGAGTCCATTTTGACATTATGAATATTTATGGTGCTATTTTTGTGCTAACACTGGCTTTTTATCCATATGTCTATATCATCTTAAGAGGATTTTTAAAAAGGTTTCCGCAAAACTATATAGAAGCATCGCAAAATTTAGGTTGCACTCAAGTAAAAACCTTTTTTAAAGTCATCTTGCCTCTTAGCAAACCTGCAATTATAAGCGGCATGACGCTTTGTTTGATGGAGTGTTTGAATGCTTATGGAGTGCCAAACTATTTTGGGCTTCATGTATTTAGCACAGGAATTTATAAGGCTTGGGTTGGGTATGGCGACTTAAATGCAGCTATAAAACTTGCTTCGATTTTGCTTTTTTTAGTCTTTTTTATCATAATAGTTCAAAAGTTACTGCAAAAACCATATTCCATAACTGTTACAAAAAGACAAAAGATAAGAGCTAAAAAACTAAGTAAAAAGAGCGAAATTGCTGTTGTTTGTCTAATTTTTTTATTTTTATTTGTAACTTTGTTTTTGCCACTTCTTCACATTTTTATCTGGCTTTATCGAAGCTATAGCGATATAAATTTAATTTCGCTTTTTAATCTAAGCAAAAATACAATTTTACTTACAACATTTTCAGCCATGCTAATAGTAGTTTTTTCTCTGTTTATCAACGAGTCTTTGAGGCTAAAAGAGGGCAAGATTAAGGAAATAGCAACTTCATTTGCAAATATTGGCTATAGCATTCCAGGCTCAGTTGTAGGTATCTCGATGCTTGCGATATTTATAAATATCGACAAGTCAATGCAGTGGTTATATCGGCTTTTAGAGGTGAAAGCGACTCTTTTTTTAACGTTAAGTCCTTTGGTTTTGGTCTTTGCTTATATGATTAGGTTTTTGTCTTTAGGATATATGGGGATTCAAAATAGCCTAAATCAACAAGGAAAAAAATACTATGAAGCCTCTTTAAGTCTTGGAAAAGGAAAACTAAAAACATTTTTTTTGGTAGATCTGCCAATGATAAAACCAGCTATTTTAAGCTCATTTATACTTGTTTTTATTGAGATAATCAAAGAGCTTCCATTAAGTTCGCTTTTGACTCCACCAAATTTAAAAACTCTAGCTTTTGAAATGGATAGATATGCCAGTGATGAACAGCTAGCTTTAAGTGCGGCTCCTGCTATTGTGGTTGTTGGCATAAGTTTAGCTTTGCTGGTAATTTTAAATAAAATAAAGGATAAATAGTGTTTTTAGAGCTAAAAAATATCTCTTTTTCATATAAAAAAGATCAAAACCTAATCTCAAATTTAAACTTTTCTTTGCAAAAAGGAAAACGTCTAGCAATACTTGGCGAAAGTGGAAGTGGCAAAAGCACGATTTTAAGACTAATTAGTGGCTTTGAGAATTTAGATAGTGGAGAGATTTGGCTAAATGGTCAAAATATCACTTTTTTACCACCAAACAAAAGAAATATAGGCTATCTTTTTCAAGACTATGCGCTTTTTCCACATCTTAAGGTTTGGCAAAATATAGGCTTTGGCATAAAAAATGATAAAAAAAGAGTTGATGAGATGCTTGAATTAATTAGAATGAGTGAATATAGAGATCTTTATCCCCATGCTTTAAGTGGTGGTCAACAACAAAGAGTAGCACTTGCAAGGGCGTTAGCAATAAAACCTAAACTTTTACTTCTTGATGAGCCATTTAGTGCTCTTGATGCAGACCTAAGAACAAAAATAAGAACCGATATAAAAGAAATTTTAGATAGCCTTGAGATAACTTCGATTTTAGTTACTCACGACCTAGATGATGTTAAAAACTTTTCAGATGAGAGTTTTATACTTAAATAAGGGCAGTGCTTTTTAAAATTTACATTCACATTGATGGAAAATACAGCCATTTAAAACCAGATATTTATAAAAGTACAAGTTACAAATAATTCAGCCAAAAATATCTTAGATGAGATTAAGGCTTTGTTTGATATTATCGAAGTTTTAAATTCTAAAATTTATAAAGCATAAAAATAAGGATTTTGTTTTGTTAAAAACGGCATTTAAAACTTTTTCAAATAAACGAGATTACGATAAAGAACCGATAGTTATTAAAGATTATAGTTATTTTTTTGGTGTTTCGTTAGAATATTTTTCAGTAATAATTGGTACAACTATTATGTTTTACTTCTATATAATAATAAATATAACAATGAATTTAACGAAAGAAAAAATTGAAATTTGGTTATTGATTGGTCCAGTGATAGTGCCTATAATATTTGTTTTTTACGATTATTATGCCCATGTTATAAGAGATAATTACAGGCTTTATTTTACAAATAATTCTATTAATTATATGCTAAATGGCAAATTAAAACGAAAAATTGATATAAATGAAATACCAAATTACTTATTAAAACCTTTTTGGAAAAACAGGTTTGATACTGAAGTTGCTATATTTATTTTAGTTATTGTAGTTTTTATAGTTAGTCTTTGGCTAATTTATGCAACCAAGCCTTTTCCAAAGGAAATTTATTATTTTATTGTTTTATGGCTTGCGTCTAAATTATTTGCAAATATAGTATTTAAAGCATCTTTATATTTATGGATAAATAAAACTTTAAGTGGATTTAGAATTTTTCCTATTTTAATTATAGCCGAACCTATTATAGATCCAAAATCAGGAACTGGTATATGGCTATCCAAACAAAAATATTATTTTATATATTTTTATAACGAGCAAATTTATGACGAAGTTAGAGAGTATTTTTTGCAAAATTTGGGTATTGATATCGATAAAACTAGAAAACTAATTACATTTTAAGTATTTACTTTATCAAAAGATATAATAATTATAAAAATTTTTAATGAAATTCAACCTAGACATAACATATTATAAAATTAAACTTAAAAGTAGTTTAAAATAAAGTGTTTATAATGGTATTATAAACAATATAAGCAATAAAATCTTTCAAATTTCAGTCAAATTGTAGCTTAAATTTAACTAAAATTTGATACAAAGTAACTTTTATAAAACATTAATATAATTTATAAAGAAGCGTCTATTAAAAAATAAAAACTAAAATATGTGTAACTTGTTTTTAAAACTTAAAAAACAAGTTAAATAAAAATATTAACAGATTTCATTAATAATATTTTTATATATTAAATGTTATACTCTCACAATTTTTTATTAAGGATATTAAAATGAGGTGCTTTTTAAGATTTACTTTGATTTTTATCTCTGTTTTTGGTTTGAGTGTTGCAAAAGATACTTTAAATTTTGCAGTTTCAAAAAATGTTGGTCCTTTAAATCCTCATCTTTACTCACCAAATGAGATGTTTGCACAAAATATGGTTTATGAGGGTCTTGTTGATTATAGCGAAAGTGGAGTTATTCCAAAACTAGCCTTGAGCTGGGAAATTTCTAAAGATGGAACTAGCTACATTTTTCATTTAAGAAAGGACGCTGTTTTTTCAAATGGTGAAAAATTTAATGCAAGTGCTGTAAAATCAAATTTTGATGCGATCATGGATAATAAAAAAAGACATTCTTGGCTTGAATTGACTAATATCATAAAAAGTTATGAAGTTAAAGATGAATATACTTTTGTTTTAAATATAGATCATCCTTATGAACCTACTTTAAGAGAGCTTGCACTTGTTAGACCATTTAGATTTATAGCACCAACTGCCATGATTAATGGTGGCACAAAAGATGGTATAAAAGAAGCAATTGGAACTGGAGCGTATATTTTAAAAGAATCAAAACTTGGAGTTTATGATAAATTTGTAGCAAATAAAAAACACTATGAATTTAATCCAAAATATGATGAAATTTTAGCAAAAGTAATTCCAGATCCAAATACAAAAGTAATAGCTTTAAAAACCGGTGAAGTTGATTTAATCTATGGAAATGGTCAAATCACACTTGATAGTTTTAATGAGCTTAAAAAAGATTATCCTACTATCATTTCAAAGCCAATGCTTACAACGACTTTAGCATTAAACTCGTCTAAATTTCCAACATCAGATTTAAGTGTAAGAACTGCTTTAAATATGATTTTAGATAAAGATATGATTAACGAAAAACTTTTTTATAAAACTCAAAAAAAGGCTGATTTTTTATTTAATCCAAATTTAGAAGGTGCAAATTTATACGTTAAACCTTATGAATTTAATATAAATAAAGCAAATGAAATTCTGGAAAATGATGGTTGGATTTTAAAAGGTGATATTCGCTATAAAGACAACAAACCTTTAAATTTAGAATTAGTATATATAGGAAGTGACACAGCACAAAAAGGAATTGCAGAAATACTACAAGCAAATGCTAAAAAAATTGGTGCAAATGTTGAGCTTATAGCACAAGAAAGCACTATTTTTTATAAAAGACAAAAAAATGGAACTTTTAATTTAATTTTTAATAACACTTGGGGAGCCCCGTATGATCCAGTTGCTTTTTTAGCTTCCATGAGAGCACCATCTCATGCTGATTTTATGGCTCAAAGTGGGCTTGAAAACAAGGCTTTAATTGATAAAAAGATTACAGAAATTTTATCAACACTTGATGTGGATAAAAGAAATTCCTTAATAAAAGAAGTTCTTACTATTTTGCATAATGAGGCTATTTATATCCCAATCACTTATATGACAGATCAAGTAGTTTATAGAAAAAATGTTGATGGGGTAAGTTCTGATATCGTTAAATATAATATTAAATTTTGGGAATTTTATCCTGTAAAAAATAAAAGGTAAAATTTTGTTTAAATTTATATTAAAAAGAGTTTTTCTCATAGTTCCACTTCTTTTTGGTGTTTCTATATTTGTTTTTTTTATTTTAAGACTTAATGGAACAGATGCCGTTTTAAGTTATTTAACAGTTTCAGGTATAGTTCCAACTGATGAAGCAATAAATGAGGCTAGAGTTCATCTTGGGCTTGATAAGCCGATTTTAATGCAATATATTTTATGGCTTAAAGATGCTTTGATGCTTGATTTTGGAACTTCGTATTTAACTAATAGAGATGTAATGGGCGATATGATTTATTATTTGCCTGCTACTTTAAAACTTGCTGGTTTTGCACTTTTTATAACTTTGGTTGTTTCTATTCCTGTTGGGATAATTTGTTCCATATATAAAGATAGTTTTTTTGATTATATCATAAGGTTTTTTTGCTTTTTAGGGGTTTGTACTCCAAATTTTTGGCTTGGTCTTTTACTTGTTGTATTTTTTTCCATAAAGCTTGGTATTTTACCCCCTTTTGGAATTGGCGGCATAAGTCATTTGATAATGCCTGCATTTTCAATAGCTTTTATGTCAATGGCTATAAATATAAGATTTATAAGATCAAATATGCTTAATATAAAAAATGAAAGATTTGTATATTACGCAAAACTTCGTGGCGTTAAAATGAGAAAAATCCAAACAAATCATATATTTTTAAATGCTTTGATTCCAGTTGTTACAGCTATAGGAATGCACATTGGAGAGCTAGTAGGTGGAGCTTTGATAGTTGAAAATATTTTTGCTTATCCAGGAGTTGGAAGATATGCGGTAAGTGCTATTTCAAATAATGATTATCCTGTAGTTCAATGTTTTGTCTTAATGATGAGTTTTGTTTTTATAGTGATAAATTTAATAATAGATATAGTTTATGCTTTAATTGATCCTAGAATTCGTTTGGGATTAGAGAGTTCAAAATGAAAAAAATTGAAGTCATTGTCATATTTTTATCTTTGGTTATCGTTTGTTTAGCATTTTTTGGTGAGTTTTTTGCCACACATGATCCAAATTTAATTGATTTATCAAATAAATTTGCTCCAATTTCAAAAGAGCATTTTTTAGGAACAGACCATCTTGGAAGAGATGAGTTTTCTAGGCTAATGTATGGTGCAAGTTTGTCTTTAAAGTCAGTTTTTATAACGCTTTTATTGATTTTAATTATAGGTGTTGGCGTTGGGTCATTTTCAGGATTTATTGGCGGGCGAACCGATATGATAATCATGCGATTTTGCGATGTTTTTTTGAGTTTTCCCACTGTTGTTTTGGCTCTATTTTTAGTAGGAATTTTAGGAATTGGTTTAGTGAATGTAATAATTGCCATAGCTTTAACTCACTGGGCTTGGTATGCTAGGATAGTAAGATCAATCGTAATAAGTTTAAAAAATAAAGAGTATGTTTTAATAAGTAAAGTAAGTGGAGCAAGTCCATTTGTAAATTTTAAAAAAAATATGTTAAAGCCTATTTTTTCTCAAATCATAGTCTTAGCAACTCTTGATATCGGTCATATCATGCTTCACATTTCAGGACTTAGCTTTTTAGGGCTTGGTGTAAAAGCTCCAACACCTGAATGGGGGATAATGATAAGTGATGCAAAAGAATTTATTTTTACAAACTCACAACTTATTCTATATCCAGGACTTGCTATATTTTTTGTTGTTTGTGTTTTTAATATTTTAGGAGATATTTTAAGAGATAGATTTGATTTAAATACGGAGTTTAAAAGCCATGAGTGTCATTGAAATACAAAATTTAAACATAACTTATAAAGAAAAAACTCTTTTAAACAATATTAATTTATCTATAAAAAGTGGAAAGATAACTGCATTGATTGGCAAGAGCGGAAGTGGTAAAACATTAACTGCAACTGCATTAAACGGCTTTTTGGCTTCAAATTTATCTCTAAATTTTGATCTATTTTTAGATTATAAAAAAATCTCATCTCTGTCAAAAGGTTTTTTTGCAAATATTATGCAAAATCCAGCTTCTGCATTTGATCCACTCCACACTATGGGCCATACAGCAAAAGAAAGTTTAAGCGCCTTAAATTTAAAATTTGATAAAAATGAAGTTTTAGAAGCTTTTAAAGATGTTGGGCTTGAAAAAAGAGTTTATGATCTTTATCCTTTTGAAATGAGTGGAGGAATGTTGCAAAGAGCAATGATAGCTATAGCATTGCTTCAAAAATCTCCTTTTTTAATAGCAGATGAACCAACAACTGATCTTGATTTGATAGTTCAAGGTAAAATTTTAGATATATTAAAAGAAATTTGTACTAATAAAAATGTTGGAATTTTACTTATAACACATGATTTTGGTGTAGTTGCCAAGATTGCGGATGATGTTTTTGTAATAGATGATGGCAAAATTATAGAAAAAGGTGGGATTAGGGAAATTTTTAATTTTCCAAATCATGAAATCACAAAAGCTCTTATAAATGCACATTTAAGCCTATATGGAATGAATAAAGATGAAAAATAAAATAGAAGTTTTAAAAGTAGAAAATTTAAATTTTGAATATGAAAATTACTCGCTCTTTAAGAAAAAGACGAGCAGAAGTGTTTTAAGCTGTATAAATTTATCTTTAAAAAATGGTGAAATTTTAGGACTTTTAGGGCAGAGCGGAAGTGGAAAAAGCACTTTAGCTAAGATAATTATAGGAATTTTAAAAGCAAAAGAGGGAAATATTTTTTTAAATGAAAATAAAATATCACTAAATTCTTTATCAAAAAGAAGAGAATTTTATAAAAAAGTTCAAATAGTTTTTCAAGATAGTGTAAGTTCTACAAATAAAAGTTTAAAAATTTATTCCATTATAGAAGAGCCACTTTTATATCTTAGTTCTTTAGATAAAAATGAAAGAGAAAAAAGAATTTATGAGGTTATTGATTTTGTTGGATTAAATAAAAATATTTTGGACAAAAAAGCTGCTTTTATAAGTGGTGGTGAACTTCAAAGAGTTTGTATCGCAAGAAGTTTGGCTATAAAACCTGAAATTTTAATATTTGATGAGGCAACTTCTTCTGTTGATTTAATAAAGCAAATTCAAATTTTGAATCTAATTAAAAATTTAAAATCCAAATTTAGTATGATTTTTATAACACATGATATAAGACTTGTTAATTTACTTTGTGATAGGGTTGTTCTTCTAGATGATGGAAAAATCATAGAAGAGGTTTTGGTTGGTGGTGGGCTTAAATTTAAAAGTCAGATTGGTAAAAATTTATTAAATGAGGTTTTACCAGCAATGCCAAAATAGCGTTTTAAAATCACACTAAATTTGACTATATTTTGCTAATTCGTAAAATGTGTTTCTTAGAATTTGATACAAAACTTGTCAAAATTTATGATTTAAATATAAAAGATGAGATATATAATGTAAAAAATAAACCATGAAGTAAATAAATATCAAAATAGTTATACTTATACAAATTTTAAAAGAAATAATGAGTTTATTTTTTATGTTAATAGTGTTTTAGAATAGTTGTTATGTGTACTTTAATAAAAAAATTATTATAAACAGAAACTACTTTGCTTGTTTTTTAAAAAAGTAGTGGATATAAAATTTTACAATTTAGGTAAAATTTATAGTTTTAGTATGGATAGAAATTTAATTGATAAACAAATCTATGAAATCATAACTTGACTTGCATCTTAACTAAATTTATAAAAAATAAACCATAATTTTATGGTTTATTAAAAATTATTATAGCTTATTTTTAAATTTTTTAAGTGCCAGCTCCAAATCTTCTTTTGTATCAATTCCAATGCTTTTGGTATCAAGCTCACACATTGCGATTTTTTTACCATTTGATAAGGCGCGAAGTTGCTCAAGTTTTTCTGTGTTTTCTAAAATGCTTTCATCAAAATCACAAAACTCATTTAGGCTTTTTACACTATAAGCATAAATTCCAATATGTCCTTTATAATCATCAAAACTTTCTCTTGGATATGGAATTTTTGCCCTTGAAAAATAGATTGCGTTATTTAGATTATCGCAAACAACTTTTACCAAATTTGGATTGTCCGCATCACTTTGACTTATTTTTTTATACGCGCTTGCCATGAAATAACCTTTTTTTGTTATGGCAATATTTGCAAATTCTTTAAATTTAGCTAAATTTTTAGTTTCAAAAAATGGTTCATCGCCTTGTAGGTTGATAATAATCTCATCATCTTTTAGGGCCATTTTTGAAACAGCTTCATTAATTCTATCTGTTCCGCTATTGTGTGATGTGGAGGTTAAGACTGTTTTAAAACCATATTTTAAAGATATATTTAGGATATCTTCATTATCAACTGCTATTAAAACATCATCAACTTTTTTAGCATTTTGTGCAGTTTTTATAAACATTGGAACACCACCAATATCAGCTAAAATCTTATCTTTAAAACGAGTTGATTTAAGTCTTGCAGGGATTACTATCATTTTTTTATCCACTCTATTATTGTATTTTTAATCTCTTCTTTTTCGACTATTTTTTTATGCTTTTCTTCATTGCTAAAAAGAGATAAAATTTCATTTGGAACTTTATCATTAAACTCTTTTGCTAAATTTAGCATATCATTTTTTTCATCTTTTATTTCACCGTTTTTAATAGCTTTTATCATTGATGGTGTAAATTTCACCCAATGAGCAGTTGATGTTATAACGGTTGGTTTTTTAACTGGTGTAAATTTAAAACAAGTTGCAGTGTGTGGATCTATTAATTTTCCTTTTTTGCTAATTTCTTTTATGAAATTTATACACTCCTTATCAGTACAAAATTTCGCCTCAAAACCATTTATTTTAGGTATTTTATAGCTTTTATTATCTTTTAAATTTTGCATTAATTCTTTTGTTTTAATATCTCCAAATTTATCAAATAAAAGTCTTTCAACATTTGATGAGACTAAAATATCCATTGCAGGACTTATTGTTTTAATTAAGCTTTTATTTTTTATATCATAAATTCCATCATTAAAAAGATTTGTCAAAACATTGTTTTCATTGGAAGCTATTTTTATAACATCAATTTTTGCCCCCATTTTTTTAGCATAATACGCTCCTAAGGCGTTTCCAAAATTCCCACTTGGAACTATAATGTCAAATGTTTCGTTACCTTTTAAAATACCGTTTTTAAGGAAATTTACATAAGCATAAAAATGATAAATAATTTGAAATAAAATACGGCCAAAATTTACAGAATTTGCAGCACTTAAAAATAAATTTTCTTTTTTTAATGTGTTTTTAAAATCCTCATCGCCAAGTAAAGTTTTAAGAGCTTTTTGTGCATCATCAAAATTTCCTTTTATTCCAATGACTTTTAAATTTCTATCATTTGAAGTTACCATTTGTAGTCTTTGAACTTCGCTTGTTCCCTCATATGGATAAAGGCAAACCACCTTTACATTTTTTGAGTTTTCAAAAGCTTTTAATGTGGCTGGTCCAGTGTCACCACTTGTTGCACAAATTATTAAATAATTTTTATCATCTTTTTTTGCAAGTTCATCTATAATTACGCCAAAAGGTTGTAAAGCCATATCTTTAAATGCTCTTGTAGGTCCATGATATAACTCGTTGATATATAGATTTTCGCTAATTTTTTCTATTTTTAATGGAATGTTTTTATCATCAAATTTATCATACGAACTTAAAGCAAGTTTAAAAATTTCTTCATCTATATCAAAATCAAAACTATTAATTATCTCAAGTGCAAGCTCTTTGTAGTTTAAATGAATTGCTTTTTTAAAAAATTCATCATCAAATTTAGGAAAATTTTTGGGAACAAAAAGTCCACCAAAATTTGCACTTGGGTTTAAAAGCGCATAACTTAAAGCAACACTTTGGGTTTTATCTCTTGTGGATGTTAAATTCATTTTTATCCTTTTATGCTATTTTTAATCCATTTTTTATATTTTTTATATACTTTATTAAATTTTAAAGATATTATCTCAGGTGTATCGTAAGAATGGTGTTTTAAAAGAATTTTTTTTACTTTTTTATAGTTATTTGTTTTTATGATAAGTTGAAATTCTTTTTCTTTATGAAGTTTTTCTTTCCAAAAATAAAGGCTTTTTATCTTATAAAAATTAACGCAAGCCGCTGCTTTTTTATCAAGAAGTTTTTTTGATATGAAAATGGCTTCTTTTTTAGATGAAACTGTTGTTAAAACTATCATTTTACCAAAGTTCCTATGCCAGTATCTGTAAAAATTTCAAGTAAAATTGAGTGAGAAATTCTACCATCTATGATGTGAGCTCCATTTACACCATTTTTTACACACTCCAAACAAGCATCTATTTTTGGTATCATGCCTCCACTTATCGTGCCATCATTTTTAAGATTTTGAATTTCATCGCTATTTAAAGTGCTTATTAATTCACCATTTTTATCTAAAACGCCTTTTGTATCTGTTAGAAAAATAACCTTATCAGCTTTTATACATTTTGCGATGCTACTTGCACAAAGATCAGCATTTACATTATAACTTTGTGAATTTTCACCAACTGAAATTGGCGCGATAACAGGTATATATCCACCATCTAAAATATAATCAAGCATATTTTTATTTACACTATTTATTTCCCCAACAAAGCCATAAGCTCCATTTTTAAGTGGTTTTGAGCTAAGTAAGTGCGAATCTTTTCCACTAAGCCCAATTGCTTTTGCACCATTTTCATTTAAAAGTGCAGTTATTTCTTTATTTATTAGACCACTTAGTACCATTTCAACAACATCGATAGATTCTTTTGTTGTAACTCTAAGACCGTCTTTAAACTCGCTTTTTATTCCAAGTCTATCGAGATAATGATTTATTCTTTTTCCACCGCCATGAACCACTATAACCCTTATGCCAACCATACTCATTAGCACTATATCTTTTGCAAAATCATTTTTAAGCTCCTCGTCTATTTGAGCTGAGCCTCCGTATTTTACAACAAAGATTTTATCTTTAAATTTTCTTATGTATGGTAAAGCTGAGAGGATTATCTCAGCTGTTCTTGACTTCGCCATTTTTAATTTTTTTTGCATTATTTTGTTTTAAAATTTGTAATTTTACTTAGTTCATCGTTTGTATTTAAAATTTCGTAAGTGAAATTTGATGCTACACCAAAATCAGAAAGTCTTTTTTTATGCATTGTGATATAGTTTTTAGCATTTTCTTCATTATCAAATGCATATATTCCGCCAGCTTTTTTATCGTCTTTGTTTTCTGTCCAAATTTTCCATAAAAAGCCTTTTTCTTGATTTATAGAATTTGCTAAATCCTTACACTCTTTATACATCTCATCGCCAAAACCGCCTTTATAGTCAAATAATACTTGCAAAATTACCATTTTTTCCCCTTTAAAAATTTATCTTATTTTAGCATATTCTTACTTTATGTAATTTGAAATAGCTTTTATAAGAGTTTGACTAAGTGAAATTTCAAGTTTTATAATTGAAATTGGCAAACCAAAATCCTTGATTTTAACATAATCTTTCATTGTAATTAGAAGTGAAGTTGCATTGTATTTTTCTATAATTTGAGAAAGTTCATCTTTTGTAAAAGCATGATGATCTGGGAAAAATTCTTTCCCGACACATTTATTAAAATGCTCTTCTAAGCGGTTTGGATTTGCAATTGCAGTTACTAAAACCATATTCTTAGTTTCATTTTCTATAAGAGAGCACTTTTTGTTTTCACTATTTTCTACTATAAAGTCTCCAAATTTATAAAAAAACAGTGGATATCTATAAGCTCCACTTGGTAAAGTAAAGTTAAAATATGGTCTAATCGGTGGTTTTAGTAAAATATTAAATTTCTTAATATTAAATTTAGAAAACCCATCATCTAAAATAATTAAATTTGCTCCTAAACTTTTAGCTTTTTGTATTGCATTTATCCTATTTTCGCTAACTATTACATTTGCGTTATTTAGTGCATATTCCATAGCTTCATCGCCACTTTGTTTTACATCAACTAAAATTTTATTATCGATGCAAACTTCAACTAAGCCTTTAGAAGATCTTTTATATCCTCTTAAAATTATAAATATTTTATAGTTTTTACTAAAATATCTATAAAGTGCAAGCGTTAATGGGGTTTTTCCACTCCCTCCAACTATTAAATTTCCAACACTTATTATTTTTATATCAAGATCTTTTTCTTTGCTTAAAATTTTTTTAATAATTACTATAAAAGCGTAAATATAGCTTAGCGGAAGCAGTATTTTTGCAATGAATTTTTGCCAAAAATTTGGTGAGTAAAAGTATTTGTTTACCCAGTTGTGAAAATTTTTTTTATACATGTTTACTTGCTACAAATTTTACTTTTTCGCAGACATAATGTGCCTCTTCATCACTTAAATCAGCATAAATTGGTAAAGATAAAATTTGTTGATAAGTTTTTAGAGCTATTGGAAAGTCATTTACTTTATGTCCGTATTTTTGTTTATAGTATGAAAGTAAATAAAGCGGGATATAATGAAGTGAGACATTTACTCCGGCTTCTTTTAGTTTTCTTGCAAAATCATCTCTATTTCTATCTATTTTTATGATGTATTGAGTATAAATGTGATCTTTTTTTGCTACTGGAGTAGTTATATGAGGGCAGTTTTTAAGTTCATCATTATAAATTTGAGCTATTTCTTTTCGCCTTTTAATGAAATTTGGTATTTTCTTAAACCAAGATGAGGCAAAAGCTGCACAAACTCCATTTAAATCATACTTTTCACCAATATCAACAACATCATAAATATAATCCAAACTTCCATCCTTTTGAGTATTTGTAACTATTGCATGATTTCTTATAAGTTTTGCTTTTGAAGCAATTTTTTCATCATTTGTTGTGAAAAATCCAGCTGTTGCAACTGCTTTTTTAAATTGTGGATTTAGCTGAAAAGTTGAGATAAATGAGTCATTTATAGAGCCTATTTTTGTATTATTATACATAGCTCCTACGCCATTACTTGCATCATCTATGACTTTTAAATCAAATTTCTTAGCAAGTTCATAAATGCTGTTTAAATCAGCACTTTGACCTGCGATATGAGATACAAAAATAGCTTTTAATTTTTTATGATTGTGTTTTTGCAAAAGAGCTTCTAAACTCTCAATATTTATATTAAAATCAGACTCATTAATATCTGTAAAAATCGGCTCTGCATCAAAATGTCTTATAACTTCAGCTGTTCCTGGGAATGAATTTACAGAGCAAATTATTTTATCTGCTCTTTTTATATCCATAGCTCTTAAAGCAAGGTGTTGAGCAGTTGTGCCGTTGTTTGTAGAAATA
Source organism: Campylobacter ureolyticus (assembly GCF_013372225.1). Lineage (NCBI taxonomy): Bacteria > Pseudomonadati > Campylobacterota > Epsilonproteobacteria > Campylobacterales > Campylobacteraceae > Campylobacter > Campylobacter ureolyticus. The sequence goes on from NZ_CP053832.1 coordinate 735,559, forward strand.
GCGTATTTGGAGTTAAAAAAATTTGTAACTTCATTTTCAAAAACTAGTGCCGCATCAAGTGTTGGATCATCTAAAATTTGATTTATACTACTTTTTTCATCGTCTGTAATTTGTGGTCTAAAAAATGGTATTTGCACTACTTTTCCTTATATTTGCAATTTTTGGCATACGCCTTTTAAAGCTATTTTGTTCTATTTTAGAAGTTATAAATTTAACTAAATTCTCATCAAAAATCTCACAAAGTTCTTTAAAGCTTAATCCATCATCATAAATTTTTTTAAGTACCTTATCCAAGGTTTCATAATCATACCCAAGATCTTGTTCATCACTTTGACCTTCAAAAAGATCAGCTGATGGTTTTTTAGAAATGATTTTTTCATCTATTTTTAAAAATTTGGCAAATTCAAAAATTTCAGTTTTAAAAATTTCTCCAATAGGGTTAAATGCACACGCCAAATCACCAAAAATAGTTCCATATCCAAGCATTAACTCACTTAAATTTGAAGTTCCTACAACAACAGCATCAAGTTCTTCGCTAAGATCATATAAAACCATCATTCTAATTCTAGCAGATAAATTTCCAATTCTATGAGTAGAGATTTTTTTATTTAAAAAGATTTTTTCATAGGTTTTTATTAGATTGTCAATCGAGCAAATTTCATAATTTATATCAAATTTTTTGCAGTGATTTATCGCATCATCTAAATTTGCTTGATTTGATGAGTTTGTGGGCATTATTTTTGCATAAGTTGGAGCTACTTTTTTACAAAGCACAGAAACAACAGCTGAATCAAGCCCGCCACTAACTCCTAAAATAAAATTTTTCCTACCTGTGGTTTTTAGGTTTTTGTCTAAAAAAATCAATAAATCTTTTTCTAATTTTTTAAAATCCATAGTTTTTCCAAAATAAATAATGTTGTATTTTATCATAGTTTTGTTAAAATATGACTTTAAAGCATAACGACAATTGCATTTAAAATTTTTAATAAAACATAAAAAATAATAAAAATTATAAAGGAAAAAATGTGATAAAAATAGAAAATTTCGATGAGGATATATTTGATAAAATTTATGTTTTTGGAGATCTTCATGGAAATTATGATCTATTTATTAAAATGCTTGAAAAGATAAAATTTACAAAAGATGATTTAATTGTGATTTTAGGCGATAGTTGTGATAGAGGCAATAAAACTGCTGATTTATACTATAAATATAAAGAGCTTATGGAAAATAGATATACAATAAAACATATCCTTGGAAATCATGAAATTATGATGTATAAAGGTGGTTTTTGTAATGATATAGCAGTAAAAAGAATTTGGAGATTAAGCGGTGGTAAAAATACAGAGTTATCTTTTAGAAAATATCCTAAATTTAAAAGTGTTTGGCATGGATTGAATGGCGAAGAAAGTTTAAAATGGCTAAAAGAGTGGCTTGAGAAAATGCCTCATATTTTAATCTCACAAAGTTATATTTTTGTTCATGCTGGATATGATGGGCGAGTTGTTGAACAAAATGAGGATTTTGTGCTTTGGAGTAGGGAAAATTTTTGGGATTATAATACTACCGGTAAGGAAATCTATCATGGACATACGCCAAGTGTAATAAATCAAATTCACAAACGACCTAATAATGTTTATAGTATGGATGTTAGAGCTAACTTTTGTAAAAATTTAAAAATACTTGAAATTAAAAGCAAGACCGAGTTTGAGGTTGAAATTTAAGTTTTAAAATAAAACAAAACTAGATAAATTTACCAAATTTACCATAATTTAAAAAATAAAAGCTAGAATTTGAAATTATTTCTTTTAAGGAGATTTATGTATTTATTTACATCAGAAGTTGTAAGTCCTGGTCATCCTGATAAATGCGCTGATATTATAGCTGATAGCATTGTAGATGAGGTTTTAGGAAAAGATAAAGATGCAAGACTTGCAAGTGAGGTTTTCGTTGCAGGAAACCATATAGTAATAGGCGGTGAAGTTAAATCAAAAGTAAAATTTAGTCAAAGTGATTATGAAAATATTGTAAAAAATGCACTTTTAAACATAGGTTATAGTGCAAATCCACACTTTACAAAAGAGCAGTGTCTTCACCTAGATGATATTGAAGTTCATGTATTTTTAAACGAACAAAGTCCTGATATAAGTACTGGAGTTGATCAAAGCTCAGGCGAAATAGGAGCTGGAGACCAAGGTATAATGTTTGGTTTTGCAAGCAATGAAACAAAAGAATTTATGCCAGCGGCTATCACTTACGCAAGACTTTTATGCGATAAAGTTTATGAATATGCAAAAGCTCACCCTCATGAGCTTGGAGTTGATATAAAAACTCAAGTAACGCTTGATTACGGTTCAAAAGATAATTTTGAAAACTGCAAACCTTTAAAGATACATACTATTGTGGTTTCAGCTCCGTGTGTTGAGAGTATGAGTATTGAAAAAGTTAGAGAGCTAATAGGTGGCTTGATCGATGAAGCAGGGCTTCCAAAAGAGCTTTTTAATAAAGATGAAACTATAATTTATATAAATCCAACAGGTAGATATGTAAATCATTCAAGCCTTCATGATAGCGGACTAACTGGTAGAAAACTTATAGTTGATAGTTTTGGTGGATATTCGCCAATCGGTGGTGGAGCACAATCTAGTAAAGATTACACAAAGGTTGATAGAAGTGGACTTTATGCTGCAAGATGGATTGCAAAGCATATAGTTGCTGCAAATTTGGCAAAAAAATGTATCGTTCAACTGAGCTATGCTATTGGTGTGGCCAGACCAGTTTCAGTTAGTGTTGATTGTATGGGAACACATATAAAAGGCGTTGATGATGAAATTTTATCAAATTTTGTATTGGAAAATTTCCCTCTAACCCCAAAGTGGATAACTGATAAATTTGAACTTGATAGACCTAGTAAAGATACTTTTTTATACGCAAATGTTGCAGCTCATGGACAAGTTGGAAACCCAGACTATCCATGGGAAAAACTTGATAGCTTAGAGTTTTTTAAAAATATATTAAAATAAAACTTTATCTTTAAAATTCATAATTTAAATCCAGACTTTTTAGTTTGGATTTAAATTTTACGCTTTAATTAAGCTCTTTTATTATAAAATAACACTTCATTAAAAATTATGTTAAAATTTAAGAAAATATTTTAAAAAGGTGGCTTCTATGAATAAAATTTTTAGATTATTGTTTGTATTTTCATTTTTCTTGCTTAGTGTTTTATCAGGTAAAGAAATAATTGATATGAGAGGAAAAAAGGTTACTATAAAAGAACCTTTACAAAGCGTTGCAACTATTAGCGATGGTTTTGTAGAAGGTGTTATGACACACTTAGGCGTTATTGATAAAGTTAAAGTTATTGGGTCTTGGAGTTTAAAAAGAGACTATAAATATGACTTTACAACCACAAAAGGCGAAAAATATAGTTTAAGTGGCTTAAATACTATGAAATATTTGCATCCTTGGCTTGATGAGTTGCCTTGTGTAAACTCACCTCAAGGAAACATTATAAACTATGAGGAGTTAGCTAAGGCAAATCCTGATTTGATAATTTTAAGAGTTGGGGATTGTACTTTAAGAGGTGGAAATGAAGAAAATATCCAAAAAACTATAAAAACTATAGAAAATTTAGGGCTAAATTTAGCCGTGATTTTCTCACCATCGTATTATAAAAAAGCTGATTTATCAACCATGAAAGATGAGATTAAAGTTATTGGAGAAATTTTTGATGAGAGCGATAAGGCTTTAAAATTATATGATTATTTGAGCTTTACTCAAAATTTAATAAAAGAAAGAACCAAAGATATAAAAGATAAAAAAACAGTTCTTTATCTTGGACTTTCACCTGCAGCTAGAAAAAAAGGCGGTATGGGTTTGGTTCATGGTATAAATACACCTGAGTCATTTATTATAGAAAATATAATAAACGCAAAAAACGCCTTTGCTCATAATGGTGAAAATGTTATGTTAAATGCAGAGCAAATTTATGCACTTGATCCAGATGTGATTTTACTTCCTACTATGAATGGTTATCATCCAGCAAGTGAGCTTTTAGATTCACCTGATTTTACTGTTTTAAATGAGCTTAGAGCGGTAAAAGAAAAAAATGTCTATGCACTTCCTTGGTCTCCTATGAACTGTTCAAGAAGAGTTGAATATCCTTTGGATATGATAATAATGGCTAAGGCTATTTATCCAGATAAATTTAGTGATATTAAAGTTCATGAGTTTATTTTAAAATTTTATAAGGATGTTTATCATGTGGAAGATAGTGTCGCAAAAGCTTTAAGAAGTGAGCAAATCCTAGACTGGACAAAAGAGAGTGACTTTTAATAAAATAGCTTTTTTAGTTTTAGCTATATTTTTACTTTTTTTAGCCATAATTTATGCTTTGATGGCTGGAAATTATGATATTAACTTTACAACTATAAAAAATGTCTTTTTAAACGAGCTTTTTAATATTCAAACACAAGAGTTCAAAAAAATGGATAAGGTTATCATTTATGATATAAGATTTCCTAGAATTATAATGGCTATTTTGGTTGGTTTTAGCCTAGGCATTGCAGGAAGTATTTATCAAGGATGTTTTAAAAACCCCTTAGTTGAACCATTTATTTTAGGAGCTTCTTCAGGAGCTGCTTTTGGAGCATCTTTGGCTATAATATTTGCTTTAAAATTTATAAGTTTTTGGGCATTTATTTTCTCAATTTTTGCTGTATTTGTGTCATATTTTTTGGCAAAAGATAAAGAAAATATTTCCATAGTTTCACTTATTTTAAGTGGAGTTATAGTTGGATCTATTTTTTCTGCTTTGGTTAGTATTTTAAAATACATTAGCGATGATGCAGGTCTTAGAGAGATTACATTTTGGATAATGGGTGGGCTTTATTACTCAAATTTAAAAGATGGCTTGATTTTTGCAGCAGTGATTTTTATAGTTTTTATGATAGTTTTAAAGTTTAGCTATAGATTAAATTTACTAGCACTTGGGGATGATGAGGCAAAATCTTTAGGAATTGACCTAAATAAAAATAAACTGTTTTTTATACTTTTAGCTACTTTGGTGTCTTCTTTATCTGTTGCAAATGTTGGGATAATCGCATGGATTGGACTTATGATGCCACATGCTACAAGGCTTATTGTAGGAGCAGATAATAGATGGGTTTTGCCACTTAGTGGGCTTTTAGGAGCGATTTATCTTTTATTTTGTGATACGATTGCTAGAACGCTTACTCACACAGAAATTCCAGTTGGCATAATAACTTCTATTTTAGGTGCACCATTTTTAATCTACCTTTTAAAAACTAAAAAATCAAGGCTTTTAAAATGAGTTTAGAAATTAAAAATTTAAGCTTTTCATATCATAAAAAAGAGGTTTTAAATAATATTAATTTAAACTTTACAAAAAACGGACTTTACTCACTTTTAGGTAAAAACGGAAGTGGAAAAAGCACGCTTTTTAAATGTATTATGAACTTTTTAAAAGTAAAAAATGGTGAAATTTTCATAAACAGCAAACTTTCGCTAAATAAACATCCAAGCTGGATGGCTAAAAATATCTCTTATGTTCCTCAGCAAAGTAGCGATACTTTTGGGTTTAGTGTTTTAGAAATAGTTTTGATGGGTAAGGCGCTAGAGTTAAAAGGTGGATTTATACATAAAAAAGATGATATAAAAAAAGTGCATTCTATACTTGAAAAATTAAATATTCTTAAATTTAAAGATGCAAGAGTTATGGATTTAAGTGGTGGTGAAAGGCAGCTTGTCTATATCGCAAGAGCTATTTTACAAAATGCATCTATAATGCTTTTGGATGAGCCAACTTCTGCACTTGATTTTAAAAACCAGATACTTTTTTGGCAAATAGTAAAAGAAATTTCAAAAGAAAAAATAGTTATAGTTTGCACTCACGAACCAAATCATGCTTATTGGTTTAGCGATGTTATGCTTGGCTTAAAAGATACAAAACTTAAATTTATGATAGATTCAAATTTGATAAACGATGAGCTAATAAGCGAACTTTATGATAAAAAATGTCAAATTTATAAAGATGAGAAATTTATAAAACCTTTGATTTAAGACTGTAAAATGAAATAAATTTTTAAAGTATAAATTTAAAAATTAAAATGTTTTAATCTAAATAATGTTTTAAATCCAAATTTGATACAATATCCCAAAAATTAAGATTTAGGTTTTACTTGCAAAAAAGGTCAAATTTGAGTGATGATAAAAGAGAAAAACTTAGAGAGTATTTAAGAAATAATAGACCTAGAAATAATATAAATTTAGGCAATAACTCTAATAATAAAGAAAAGAAAAATTTGGAAAATGAATTAAATTTGGATAATTCTCAAATTTCAAATAATAAAACAAATTTAGATAAACGAAATTACGATAAAGATCCGCTTATTATAAAAAATTATAACTCAGCAAATTTATTATCATATATTCTTATATCGCTTATTATATATTCTATTTTTATAAAATTTTTATATAACTTTGGATTGATAGACTTATCTTATTATGGTAGGACATATTTAACATATCATGAAAATTTGACTTTTATTGTGTATATTTTTTTGGAATTTCTTGCTGCAATCTATTTTTATCACATAAAAGAAAAAGATATTATTATAAATAATTCATATATTACATATTTTGGAAATAATAATTCCAAAGGATTAGATATTGAAATTTTAAATGAAAAAAATTTTATAAACGAGAAGTATAATTTAAAGATAAATTTTATATTTTTTATTTTTTTAGTTATAGCATTTATTGGTGGAATAAATTTTAGTAATTTTATTTTTGCATTTGGCATATTTTTTGTAAGATATATGCCGATTATACTTTTTTCTTTTCATAAAAATAAAAATTTTACATTTTTTAATCCTGGATATCTATGTATTAAAACCAAATACTACAAAAAAATAATACCATTGGTTTTCAAAGACAATACAAGCAAAGTAAAGAAATATTTTTTAGAAAAATTAGATATAGATATTACAAATAAAATTAATCGTTTTATCTAATATTAATAAAAAAAGAGCAAACCATGAGTAGAGAAAGCATTATAAAAAACAGCTTGAAATTTAATTATAAAAACAACAAATTTTTTGAAAACATTTAAACTAAGATATAAAATATTAAAATAAAATAGTTTTTATAAAAACAGCAAAGGCTAAGATTTGAGTGATGACAAAAGAGAAAAACTTAGAGAGTATCTTAGAAATAATAAACCTAAAAGTAAAATAAATTTAGGCAATAACTCTAATAATAAAGAAAATTCTAATAAGAATTTAGAAAATGATTTAAACTCAGATAATTTAAATTTAAATAGTAACTCTCAAATTTGAATAATTCTCAAATTTCAAATAATAAAATAAATTCAAATAAACGCGATTATGATAAAGAACCAATTGTTATAGAAAACAATGTTATCTTGGTAAATTTTATAGCACTCATTATTGGAATATTTTTTATAATAGCTATATTTTTATTTTTTAAATTGCATGAAACTACCAACTCGTCATTTGGTTCATTTTCTGGTTTGGTAGCTATTTTAGTAGCATTTTTAAATAGACAAAGTAGTAAAATTATTTATATTCACGGCGCAAAAAGTGGAAGTAAAAAAGGGATTTTTAAAGACGCAAATGATGTTACGATAGTATGCGTTTCATACACAAATGTATCAAATTTAAGTAGCGACGAATTCTGCAAAAATTTGGAAATAATGTCTTTACGACCGAGTATAAAAGTGCGATTTTACAAACGATAATTAAAAAATTAAGGCGCTAATGCTACTATGTGAAAAATACATACCAAATTATATGAATGCCTTTGAAATAGCTGTAAATTTGGGTCTAAAACTCACAAATATCTATAAATTGAGATTATTTCACTCAGTAGCAAGGCGAAAAATTTTAGAGCCTCGCAAATAAAGCAATAAATTTAGTTGCGTTTTTATTAAATTTAATCCACAAATTGGCTAAATTTACAAACGCAACAGGTTAATAATATGAAAGACTTTCGCCTTTTACAAATTTGTTTTTAAAGCTGTTCGCCGCTTACATTAAACAAAATATTCTTTCCTTCTTGATATGAAAGTATCTGAATTTCGCTATCTTTTACAAAAATACTTCTTGCATTTTTTATCTCACTTGGATAAGAGACCGCTTTTTCGATACTTTGTGTTTGTGGATTTATGACCGCGATGACATTGTGGTTTTTACTAAGTGCATAAATTTTATTGTTATAATATGTCATAGAAGTGATATAAAGATCACCCAAACTTGCGCCGTCTTTTAAATTTGCACTTGGCGTAAATTCAGCGCTTAAAGTCATATCGCTCATCAAAATTTTTGAAATGACAAATTTCTTTTTATCTTTGTTGTTTGGAACACTCGCCAAATAGAGATATTTTCCGTCATTTGTCATGCTTGCGATGTGATGAAATTTAGCTCTTACGGTGTCGATTCTGCCACGACCCAAGCCCTTGCCTTGACCCTCAAATTTATCATTCCCTTCGATAAAATCAGCGTATTGAAGCGCCTCGTTAGCGTTTTCATTTTTAGCAAATTTTAAAAATGTTTTGTTTGAGCCCATTAAAACAAAGCGCCTTTCATCCATTTTATTAATCGAAATAATCGGATCAATCGTTGCTGAAAAAAGCGGATCGAGCTCAAAATGGCTATTTACCTTGAAATTTTCATCCATAAAATACACGTCCCATTTCGAACTTGCCACAAATTCGCCGTCAATAAAATCAAGCGTGTTTATCGGTTTATCAAATTCGATGACTTGCTGCGATTTTATGCTTAAACTCTCATCAGCTGCAATTGGTGAGTTTTGTGGATCGTTGTCAAAATTTATGCCAAGTTTTGTAGCCGGTGCAAAGGCGTAATCAGGGGCTTTAACGTCTCTTTTTCCCAAAAATGATATGGTTTTAAAGTGATTTTTGTATCCGCTATCGTCCCAAATGATGTATTTTTTATCAAGCGTAAATCTCACCGGATCGCCTTGTCCATAATATGGCGCAATTCCAGTGCTTACAAAGGCTTGAAATACATTTGAGGCTATCACAAACGCAGATATTACAAACACCACAAACACAGGTTTGCTTAAATTTCTGTAAGTTTTGCCCTCCATTTCTTTGTCAAACGAACTAAATTTTGGTGCAAAAAATAGCATAATTCCAAGCAGTAAAATGACCGCCCAAAATACAACTTCTGCCCAAAAATATGTATGTATTCCAAATACAGCCAAGCCAAAACCTTGATCCAAGTCCCTGTGAGCGTGATTTCCGTAGTGCGCTAAGCTTTGCCACAAACCAAATGCTGTAACGATTAAAAGCATCGCTAAATATTTGGCTTTCATTCCATATCTTACGATAAAAAGCGCTATTACTCCTATAAATATCATCGCTTCTCTTTGTCCCCAGCAAAGCGTGCAAGGGCTGTCTTTTAGCACGTATCCAAAGTAGAAATTCGCAATTCCGACCGGCAAAAGGATTATTAAAAACCCAGCCAAACACATAAGAGCGTAAAATAGTTTTGTTTTTTTTATTTCGTCCATTTCAAACTCCTATAAATTCATCATCGTAAGCAAGCCAGCTGACTTGTGTCCTACATAAAAATACATCATAAAAAGCCACGAAAATACCACTATGCCAAAGGCAAGATTTTCGAATTTTGGCTTATACATAATGAGTATAACCGCCACCAATACGAGTAAAAGTTGCAAAAATTCCACTGCAATCTCCTTTAAAAATTTTTAGTTATACTATAACAATATCGCTAAATTTTTACTAAAATATGAAAATAAAATTCAAAGAAGTATAAACCTATTGAGCCGAAATTTAAAGAAAATGAGATTAAAGTTACTTATACATTTTAATTTTTATCGGCAATTTGCTTGAAATACTGCGACTATCTTGCGAATTTAAAATAACGGCTTGTGCGTTTTTATCGCTTAGTTTTGATAAGATATATTTTGCTTCGTCAAGGTCGATAAATCGTTTGTGTTTGCCCTTTTCGTCTAAAATTTGGCTGATAAAACTGATATGATTTATACTATTTTATTTTTGCCTAGTTTAATTTTTCAAACATTAAAAAACAAAAGTATAAAAAATCTAAAATTTTACGGAAATATCCTAGTTTGGAGTTTTAAATATGGAAATAAAGATGAATATATTAATATGCTTCCAAATTATGCTCAAAGAATAGAAATAAGAGAGTATTTTTTAGAAAAAATAGGAATAGATATTGATAAAACATTAAAAATAAGAAATATTTTTAAAATTTAAAAGGAGATTTAAAAAGAATATTTTAAAACAAGATAAAGATAATTCTAGAAGTTATTTTTTGAAAGTTATGGCATTGACATGTAAAAAAAATTAATTATTTAATCATAAAAATAACAAATTTTTTAAAAACATTTAAACTAAGATAAAATTTGAATAATATTTAAGATTTAAAATATTAAAATAAAATAGTTTTTATTAAAACAACAAAAGGCTAAAATTTTAGTGCTGACAAAAGAGAAAAACTTAGAGAGTATTTAATAAATAATAAAATTAATCAAAGTCTTGATTTAAAATTTTATATATAAATTTGCTAAATTTTAAAAAATAAATTAAAAAAATGGTGATGGATATTATGAAAAAAAGTGATTTTAATAAATTTTATAGAAAAGATAAAAAAAGTAACTCAAATTTGCCTTTCAATAAAATTTTAATAAATTCACCACTTTATGGAAAAAAACTGCCAGAAAATATAAACCGAATAAAAGGATATATCGCTGTTTTGCTTATATTGATATTTTCTATTTTTTTACTTTTTGATAGCAAAATGGAAGAAAAAAATCCTGAAATTTGGTTAAAAAAGCGTTGCGATATGGGTTATGGTAACTCTTGTGCTAAACTTGGTATTTATTATATAGAAAACGAAAATATTAAACTCGGCAGAGAGTATATAAAAAAAGCTTGCGAGGTAAAACATAAATGGAGGACTTGTAAGCATACAAACAAACAATGGGATTAGGCTATGGAAACGATAAAAATAAAAAATTACTTAGCTACTTTATATCTCATAAATGCCACCATTTGGACAGTTGTTACAATAGTTGTCTTTTTTGATGGCGATGTTTCTTTTATTTTGAAATTTGGACTTTTGACAATGTGGATGAGCTTTGGATTAAATACTTTTATATGGGCGAAAAATAGTAAAGATAATTATATGGAATTTAATAGTTTTGGCATAAAATTTATTAATAATAAAGGTGAAAACCTTATAAAATTTAGTGAAATTTTAGATATTAAAAGAACATTTGGATTTACAAATTTCCAAACTTCAAAAAATATTAAAATAATTATTTTAGTTTGTATTATGCTTTATTTTTTGGTAATTATTTTAAATAGCAAAAGTTTAAATGATAGACTTGAAATTTTATATATTTTATTTGCTATGATTTTTATGCTTTTTATTTTTCCAGCTATTTTACTAAGAATTATAAACAAATCAAGGATTGATATTTTTTATGATAGTCTCATAATTTATTCAAAAAGTGGTGAAATTTTAGAAATTATAATCTTAAATAAAGCCCAGTATCAAAAAATTAGGCGGTTTTTTATGAAATATACTCATAAAAACCTTAATAAAATAAAAAAAGAATTGATTATATAAGAAGGAATTTTTATGTCAAGAGAACAAGTTGCAAATAGAAAATTAGATGAAGTTGAAAAATATGTTGTGGATAAAATCAAAAATGTAAATTTAAATAATTCTCAAATTTCAGATAATAAAATAAATTCAATTAAACGAGATTATAATAAAGAGCCAATATTAATTCCAAATAAAGCTTTGGGTATTAACTTTTTATTTCTTATTTGCTCTTTGGCATTTATGTTTTTATTTGCTTTTATTTTCGGAGTGGAAATTAATTTTAAAAATTGGTCTGGTCAAGGTGCTTTGGCTGGTGCTCTCTTTTCAATAAAAGAATTTTTTACTGCAAGATATCAAAATATCAAATTTACAAACTCAAAAATTGAAATTATAGAAAATGAAATTATTGTTCAAAGTATAGAAAATAATAGTATTTATAAACTATTTTTGAATTATAGCAATGCTTATAGCTTTGAAAATAAAATTCCTATCTCGAAAGAGTTAATTATTTTTTCATTATTATTACTTGGAATATCTATTTTATATTTTAAGGGCTTTGGGGTATTTGCAATGCTTATAGTTGCTCCAATTTTAGGATATTTTATTCCTAGAATTTATATATTTGGTAAAAATAGATTTAAAATGTCAAAATCTTTAGCTATATGCTATGAGAAAGATAATAAAAAAGAATTTATAAATATACTAATTAAACCCGATTGGTATTTTGAGATAAAAGAATATTTTAAAAATGCAAAAAATATAAATATAAATAAAAACAAAGTTGTTTTTTCGGTATTTGATAATATTTAAAGGAGTAAATATGAGTAGAGAAATCGTTGCTAAAAAAACAGCTTGAAATTTAACTATAAAAATAACAAATTTTTTTAAAAACATTTAAACTAAGATAAAATTTGAATAATATTTAAGATTTAAAATATTAAAATAAAATAGTTTTTATTAAAACAGCAAAGGCTAAAATTTGAGTGATGATAAAAGAGAAAAACTTAGAGAATATTTGAGAAATAATAGACCTAAAAATAGTGTAAATTTAGGTAATAGCTCTGATAATAAAGAAAAATCTAATAAAAATTTGGAAAATAATTTAAATTTGGATAACTCAATTTTAGACAATTCTCAAATTTCAAACAATAAAATAAATTCAAATAAAAGAGATTACGATAAAGAACCGATTATTTTAAAAGACTATACGGCATATATGAAATTTCACTATTTTTTATATATTTCTTTTTGGGTTGCGGCTTCTTTTTTGCTATTTTTATATACTGCTTCAATTTATGAAAAATATGATATTGGCTTAAATATATTTCATTTTTTAATAGTTTTTATGATTTTTATATTGTTTGATATTTCTATATTTCATAACTTAACTTCCACAAATTCAGTGACAAAAATTTATAATAATAGAGTTGAAATTTTTGAGAATGGATTTCTTAAAACTAAATTTTATATAAATAGTAAAGACAAAATAGAATTTTATACGTTTAAATCTTTTTTTAGAAATTATTTTATAATGTTTTTATTGATATTTTTATTGATATTTTTTGATAATAAATTTGAAGCATTAATAGTGCTATTATTTGTTATATTATCAATTATTATCGGACTTTTTTATAATATTTTAATCACTTCATATATTTATAAAAAATCAAACAAAACACTTAAACATTTCTTTAAACATTATGGTAAATTTCATATAGATGTTGGTTGGGATAGATACTCAAAATTTTCATATTATATAGTAGAGCATAAAGGAATTTCAATGTTTTATTTTAATGAAAATGACTATTTAGAGTTAAAAAAATATTTTCAAACAGTTCATAATAAAAATTTGGATAAAGATATAAAATTATTTAAATTTTAAGGAGTAAAAATGAGTGATTTCACAAGAATTAATAAAGTAAATAGCGAGCTAGATAAAGTAGAAAAAAGATACTTAAACGACAATAAAAATGTAGATGATTTAAGAAACTAATCCAGAATTATTTCAGCTGCATTATGATGGTTTTACTAAAACAACAAAAAGGTTAAAATTTGAGTGATGATAAAAGAGAAAAACTTAGAGAATATTTAAGAAATAATAGACCTAGAAATAATATAAATTTAGACAATAACTCTAATAATAAAGAAAAATCTAATAAAAATTTGGAAAATAATTTAAATTTGGATAACTCAATTTTAGACAATTCTCAAATTTCAAACAATAAGATAAATTCAAATAAAAGAGATTACGATAAAGAACCATTAATTATAAAAAATTATGATAAATTTATGGAATGGGGTAATTTTGCTTTTTCCAAAATGTTTGCAAGTTCAAACATAGTGTTATTTTGGTTTTTGCTGGTTAAAGAAGATCTTTTAATGGTATTTTTTATGTTATTTTTAATTGTTTCGATTTGCATTATTTTTTTATATATGCCTTACAGATATTATGTTATTAATAATGAATATAAAACCGTATTTTATAATAATAAAATATGCTATTATCAAAATAATAAACTTTTAAAAGAGACAATATTTATAGACAAGAACAGTGTTGAGATTGTTAGATTATTTTGGAATGATTTTGTTGATAACAAAATACCAATATTTCTGTTATATGGATTGGTTATATTTTTTTCATTTAAAGAGCCACTATGTTTGATTTATTTTTTAGGCTCTGTTAAAATATTTTATTGATTTTTAAGCTAATTTATATTATAATTTCCTATATAAAATAACGATAGTAAGGAGGTTTGCGATGAAAAATAAGACAACAGAGTTAGATATAATTTTACAGCTTTTTAACTCTCTTTCAAATGATGATAAAAAATCATTCATAAAAGAGATAAAAAATAAAGAAACTTCTAACAAAGTATCTATCAAAAAAGAGATTAAATATTGTCCTCATTGTAAATCTACTAAATTTGTTAAAAATGGAAAAAGTAGCAATACTCAAAGATTTTTATGTAGAGATTGTAATAAAACATTTACTACTACAAATAATACGATATTTTTTAGTGTTAAAAAAGATATAAAAACCTGGAAATTATATATTCATTGTATGATAGAAAAATATTCACTTAGAAAAACAGCTAAGATTTGTAATATTTCACTACCTACTGCATTTGCTTGGAGACATAAAATTTTAGATGCTTTGCAAATTATGATGAGTGAAGTTGAATTAAATGGAATAGTTGAAGCTGATGAAACTTTTATACCGCTATCTTTTAAAGGTAATCATAAAAATTTTAAATTGCCACGCTTAGCAAAGAAAAGAGGAACACCTGCTACTAAGCGTGGATTAAGTAGAGAGCAGGTCTGTGTAAGTTGTGGAATAAATTTAAATTGTTTATCTATTGCAAAAGTATCAAATCTTGGCAAACCTAAATTAAAAGATTTAGAAAAGGTTTTAAATGGTAAAATTATAAAAGATAGTATGTTTGTAACTGATAGTTTTAGAGCTTATTTAAAACTTGCAAAAGATATGGAGTTAAGTCATATTAGAATACCAAGAAACAAATATAAAGCTGGAACATTTAATATTCAAACTATAAATAGTTATCATAGTAGATTGAAAGCAATGATAACTTATAATTTTAAAGGTGTTTCAACTAAATATCTTAATAACTATCTTGTTTATCATAATTTTGTAAATTTTGCAAAAGACAATAAAAATGACAAAGAGATAATTCTATTTGATTTTATACAAGAGAATGATTGTATAAGTAAATCTATTAACATCGCTAATAGACCAAATATACCATTGCCAGATGTGGCTTAGAAAGGGAAACAATGACACTATGGACACAAAACAGCTTAGAGCTTGCAAATAATTATGATTATTTAGACAGATTATATTCTGTTTATCCTGTAATATCTAATATAAGAAGAAATTTAGATCAAGAAACTATTAATGAATTATCATCCATGCTTACAAGTCCGCCAAATTTTGAACGAGGTAATTTATTAAGATTATTATTAAATTTAGATATTTTTCCTATTAAAGATTCTTATGTTGCATATCTTAGACGAGATAGAAGTGCAATTGATCGCAATCCAAATACTGTATGTAGAATTGAAAATATAATTGTAAATATGGGGCTTACAAATGTTTTGAATGAGATTACTAGACCTATTGAAGCAAATAGACAAATGGGTCAACATTTTAAAAATTGGGTAAATTCTACTAATTTTAATTTTGATAAAACAGATAATATAGATGTCTTTTTAAATACAGATACGCTAATGGTTTTTATTGGCAATGATAATATTATGTTAAATTTAGCAAAAGATATTTTTGGATACACAGGGAATAAAGGAATTGATTTTATTGCAAAAAGAGGTGAAAATGTAGCAATAGGAGAAGCTAAATTTCTTACAGATTTTGGTGGTCATCAAAATGCACAACTAAACGATGCTAAAAATATTTTACTAGATGGTTCTTTTACGCCTTGCGATTATCAAATTTTTCCTATTGCAATATTAGATGGTGTATTATATATTCAAAATACAGCCACTAGAATGACTAAAAATCATATGTCTGAGTTTGTTAATAATTCAACTAATGAACTTATAATGTCTGCATTATTGCTAAGTAGTTTTGTGGTTACGTTATAATGTCTATATCTTTAAATTATGATATAAAAAAGACTGAAATTGAAATTTTAGAAAAAATAAATAGATGTTCATCAGATAAATTAAATGTTATATATTCAGATCAAAAAACTAAACTTATATATCAAGATAATTTTCAAGCAATGTCTATTTTATTAAAAACATATAATAATAAAATAGATTTAGTTTATATAGATCCCCCTTTTAATACAGGTCAGGATTTTTTTTATTCAAATTCTAGAACATCTTCAATATCTAATTCAGAAACAGATAAATTAGCATATAGTGATATTTTTGAATTAGATGATTATCTAGAATTTATTAGAGAAAGACTTTTTTTGATTCATAAATTATTAAGCGATAAAGGAACTTTATATTTACATATTGATATAAAAATGGGACATTATATTAAAATTATATTAGATGAAATATTTGGAAAAGATAATTTTTTGAATGAAATTACTCGTATAAAATCAAATCCTAAAAACTTTAAAAGAAAAGCATATGGAAATATAAAAGATACAATTTATGTCTATGCTAAAAAAAAATGTATGCAAATTTTTAATGACATATCTATAAAACTTAGCGATGAAGAGCTTTTAAAAAAATTTCCTAAAATAGACAAAAATGGCGAAAGATATACTACTGTTCCTTGCCATGCACCAGGTGAAACACTAAATGGAAACACTGGAAAAAAATGGCGTGGCTTATTACCGCCAAAAGGAAGACACTGGAGAAGCTCTCCTGATGAATTAGAAATGTTAGATAAAACAGGTTTAATAGAATGGTCAAAAACAAACAACCCTCGCATTAAAAAATATGCAAAAGATCACAAAGGAAAAAAAATACAAGATATTTGGGGTAATTTTAAAGATCCACAATATCCAAAATACCCAACTGAAAAAAATTTAGAAATGTTAGAGCTTATTGTAAAGCAATCGTCTAATGAGAATTCTATTATAATGGATTGTTTTTGTGGTAGTGGCTCCTTTTTAATTGCAGGTTTAAAAAATAATCGTAATGTTATCGGAATAGATATAAGTGAGCAAAGTATGAAAATTTCAAAGCAAAATATTATAAAATAAAAATTTAATTTTTTAATAAAATCAATAAAATATTTTAACAGAGCCATTTTTTATATTTAATAATGGTAGCTGGTTCATATGTATTAGTTAAATTATTTTTGCATTATAATATAAATAATAGTTTTATATGTTTTACAAATTTTTCATCAGTATATTTGGTCGATAGTATAAATAAAAAAAATGATTTTTATTTATACTTTACTGCCAAAAATGATTATAAAAAACTGAGAAAGTATTTTTTATATAAATTTAATATAGACTTAAATAATACAAAAAAAGATTTTTTTAGTATGTATAATTAATAAAAACAAAAAAGGCTAAAATTTGAGCGATGATAAAAGAGAAAAACTTAGAGAATATTTAAGAAATAATAGACCTAAAAATAGAGCAAATTTAGATAATAACTCTAACAATAAAGAAAAATCTAACAAAAATTTAGAAAATGATTTAAATTTGGATAATTCAAATTTAAATAATAACTTAAATTTGGACAATTCTCAAATTTCAGATAATAAAATAAATTCGAATAAAAGAGATTACGATAAAGAGCCATTAATCTTAAAAGATTACACAGAGCATATGTCTATGCACTTAGGATTATGTTTGATAGTTAGCTTTTTTATTTTTTTAAATTTTTCTAGTTTTTTTGAAGAATATGACTACGGAAATATAAATTTAATTTTTTTATTTGTTAATATGCTATTATTTATTGTATTTTTATTCATTGATATTTATTTGTTTATTTTTTTTAATTCAGTTAATCGTATTGTAGTTCTTTATAATTCATATGCCATATTTTATGAAGAAAATAAAATCACAAAAGAGTTTTTTCTTAAAGGTAAAAATATTGGAGTTAATTCTTTTTTTCATATGGTAAAAAGTATTATTTTTTTTATTATTCCAGTTCTTATTGTTTTAGTGATTTTGGAATCAATGGAAAAAGGTTTTTTATTTGGCTTTTGTTCATTATTTATCTTCATAGTTTCATTTATTACAATTATTTGCTACGATTTTTTATTTAGAAAAATTATTTATAAAAATATAAATGGTAATTTAAATGGATTCTATGACAACTGGCTAAAACTTCACATAGAAATTGGTTGGGAAAGGATGAGTGACCTTGTTACCAGAAGAGGAATTTCGCTATTTTTCTTTAACGAAAAAGACTATAAAGACCTAAAAGAATATATTCAAATAGTTTTTGATAAAAATTTAGATAAAGATATCAAATCAATTTCGGAATAAGAAGGAAATTATAAATAGAGAAAACATTATAAAAAACAGCTTGAAATTTAATTATAAAACAACAAAAGGGTCCAATTTGAGTGATGATAAAAGAGAAAAACTTAGAGAGTATTTAAGAAATAATCGACCTAAAAGTAAAATAAATTTAGGCAATAGCTCTAATAATAAAGAGAATTCTAATAAAAATTTGGAAAATGAATTAAATTTGTGTAATTCGAATTTAAACAATGACTCAAATTCAAAAACCTTAAAAAATAGTTTAGATAATTCTCAAATTTCAAATAATAAAACAAATTCAAATAAAAGAGATTATGATAAAGAACCGTTGATTATAAGAGATTACAATATGCACGAAACAGCCTTTTTTGCAGTTATTCTTTTGCTATTCTTTTTGTTTGATTTTATTTTTAATGACACAAGTGAGTTTTTCACTCCAAAAAGAGTTGTTTTTATATTTATTCTTTTGGAAATTATTTTAGAATTATTTAAGTGTTTTTATAAAACTATTATTTTTTATGATTCAAAAATTGTCTATAAAAAAGGAAGCGATACAGCACTTGAAATAAATTTAAGCGACATAGTTGGAGTTTATAAAACTGCTATGTGTAATGAAAATTTTCAAACCCAAAAATTTATTTCTAAAAAACTTTTTATTTTTGCTGCAGTTTTGGTCGGACTTGTTATGATTATTTTTGATTTTAATACATTTATATTCTTTTTTGGATGGATTTTTGCTATATTTTTTGGTGGCAAATTTATATTTTTTGTTCTTTTAAATAAAAAAATTGGTTTTAAAATTTATACTAGTTATTTAATAAAAACAGAGAAAAACATCATAAATTTTTTGCCAAAAGAAAGTGATAATATGGAAATAAAAAGATATTTCTTTGATAAATTAAAATATATAAAATTTGATAAACAATTACTTATTAGCTAAACAAGGAGAAAACAATGTCAAATACAAATACAAGAATTAATACTGCTCTTAAAGAGCTATCTAAGGCACAACAAGAATTAGGCTACTATTGATATTTTAATGCTGGATTTGTTAAAATGATGAGAAATAAATTTAAAGAGAATATGTTTATGAAAGATAAACTTATAGAGCATCTTAGAAAAAAAGAGAATCATTATAAAGACCGTGCTTATTTCAAAAATCTGTATATGTATTGGGCTATGTATTTATTAGTTTTTATTATTCCTAATTCTATTTTTGAAATTTTGCCATTTACAAAAGATTTTTTTATCTGTTTATTTAGCGATATTCCACTTTTAAAAAATTTATTAAATAACCCCAAATATCCAGACTATGTAGTTTTTTATGTCTGTTTAATAAGTGTAATAACTATTATTTTTGCATTTAAATTAATATATGATTATTTTTATTTTAGAATATATGAATTTGGAATGTTTGATATATATAAAATAAAAAATACAAATTATAAAAAAGCCAAAGACGGTAATAAAATTAAGACTTTTTTGATTGTTTTTATAATTGAACCAATTATTATAGGAGTAATGATATGGTCTTTTTATTTTTATAACGGCTTTTTAGAAAGCGATTTATTTGCTAACGAGGGAAATATATCAAATCTTTTTCAAACTAGATTTGGTGCATTTTTTATGATGGTTATTTGGCAAGGATTTATGAGCATGTTTGTTGCTGGATATCCAGTTTACTTTGTTGATTGCGTGCATGATATTTTAAAAAAGGAGAAAAAATGAATAATTTTAGTAAATTTAAAGAGAATATTTTTATGAGATATAAACTTATAGAGTAAAAAAGAAAAATGACTAAAAATAACATTTACCTACTCTATATTGTAAATGGAGAATGACTGTGAATATTTTTAAACAAATACTTATATTTTTATCTTACTTATCAACTGTTTTTACTATATTTTTTGTTTGGTGGGGTGGGGCAATTTTTGGAACAATGTCTATTTTTACAATTTCTTTTTTATTTATTTTTTTAATTTTATTTGTGTTAGTGTTTTTAATCTCAAAACTAGTGGAAAAATTTTTTAAAAAAGATTCTATTAAAAATAAAACTCAAAAAATTTTTTCTAAAAAATTTAAAAAAATTATTTTAATTACAAGTATCATATTGTTACCTTTTTTAATATTTTTTTACACATAAATTTGTATATAAAAAACCACCTTTTTTAATAGACTTCATTGTAAATAATAAAGAGAGTAAAGTTGTTGATTATTTAAATAAGAATGTCTCAAATGATACAAATATGCAAAATTATTTGATTAAACAGGGTTTTGATTGCGAATTTGAAAATTCAAAAATGAGATGTGTTTTTGAAGATTTTTTCTATAGAGATTATAGAAGAATTGTTGTCTTGAAAGATAAAAAAATAAAGATATTACGATAAAAGAAGTTATTTGATTTAATGCTTTAAATATAAATATTTAGTTTTGATTTATTTAAAAGGCTAAATTTATAAAGGATAGAAAATGCAAGTAGAACAAGAAAAACTTATTTTTATAATGAAGCAAAAAAAAGGAATAATAATTGTTTTATACTATATATTTGCTACTCTTTGGGATTTAGCTACAGCATTTATCTGCATAATCTTTATGACTTTAGATAATGTCATTCCAAATATAATGGGATTTTTGATTTTAGTTTTTATACCATACCAGTTTTTTTGTATGTTTGATATAAAAGAAGTTGTTTGTTATGAAGATTATTTACTAATTAAAAGAAAATTTTTTACTAAAAAAATTTTTTATAACCATCTAAAATATTATTGCTTTATGAGAGCAGTTAGAACTAAAATATTAGGACTTAGATTCAAAAAATATAGACTTACAGTAGCCATTAATGAATATATGTTTAAACCAAGTGATATCCAAGAATTTATAAAAATCCTAGAAAGTAAAAAAATATCAAAGTATTCGCTATTTTGAAAAAGGAGGTTTAAATGCAAGGTTATGTATATACAAAAGATAATAACAGAACAAAGGAAGCAGTAGTAGTTGATAAAAATAGTGGAAAAACTATAGCATTATCAAGTTTTAGTGATGGCACCATTAGTGAAGGAATGAAAACTGTTGCAGAAACTGCTAAAGGTGTGGCACGAGAACTATTGCTGGTAAAGTATTTTAATAACTTAAAGGTCTCTTTATGAAATTAAATGCTGCTAAGAATAAAATAATAGTTCTTTTAGCAATATGTTTATCCGCTGTGTTTTTATTTGTAGGTTGTGATAGTCGTAAGTGCAGAACCAAAGAAAATGATAATGCAAATAAAATAATATTTCAAAGAATACGTAATTTTGAACACTTAGGTGGTGCATGGACTTGTTGTGTTGATGCACGAAGAGATTGTAGTATGATTTATGGGGCTAATGATTCTGATATGAAGATTTTACTGGAAGATTTATCAAAAGCCATCCATTTACCAAACATAAATTTAGAATTGTACGTGTATGAAGATACAAACCCAAAAGATAAAAATTTAAAACCAAAAGCTGGGCCAATAATGGTTATAAAAATAGATAAAACAAAAGGAGAACAAGATGCCAAAGGTTGCAATTTATACTGATATTTTTGGTAAAGATGAGAGACCTCATACTTTTTAGGGATAGCAGATGGTGCTGGTAATGCGATATATAAAGGGTTTGGACCAAGTGAGCATGGCTTAATTAAAGTTGGAAATGGAATTGTTAGTGATGAATAAAAATGAGATGCATGAATAGCAACACAAAATAGAATTTAATATATCGCAAAAACAATATGATGATTTAATAAGCAATATAGAAAAAAGTTCAAAAAATTCACCAAAATATCATTTGCCATCTGGTGCTCAATGTACTGTTTGGGCTATGGATATGTTGTATTAGTCAAATATTATAGATTCTTTTGGCATTTTTGAGCATTATACCGACATGAGAGAGAAATCCACTTGCTGGTTTTGCTCAAACTTTATTAATAAATCCATATATTCAGTTTTTTGGAAGTATTATAGATAATTTTTTTTAGAATCAATGAGGCATTAGATTATTGAAAAAATAAGTTTACCTCTCTAACCATCTACGACCCTTTAATCCTTGATTTAAATGGTGATGGTATAAAAACTATGTAATAGAAATTTATCCAGATGAGTATATTGGCAAACAAGAAACAACTGGAGATGAAATTCTAAATCTAATAAAAAATTAAAATTTTTATTAAGAAAAATTATAGCTTTTTGGTAGATAAAATAGCTTATTACTTCATATTTTTTAAAATATTAGATATTAGTTCATCTATATCATTTATTATTAGTTTCTCATTGTTAGTTTTTTTAGTATTAGATTTAGCCTTTTCTACTTGATTAATGACTTCATATAGTGTTTTACCAATTGATATTGCTATCTCTAAATATTTTAGAATTTTTTTGTGTCCATGTTGTCTCCTTATTTATTTTGAAATTATGATAATAGTCTTTTATATTTGCTCATGTTTAAGTATTATTTGAAGTTTTTTATTGTCTTTGCTATTTTGTAAGCTGCAGAAACTCCTGTAATTATTAGATTTAGAATTTTAAATATCGCAATTTGGTTCATAATTTACTCCTTGATTATTTTTTAGAAATTATAGCTCTATAAAAAAACATCTGTTGTCCTATTCGTATCATATGATTGCTTTTTTAAAAAAATTATAATTTCAATATCATTAAAAACTTAAATTTTTTATCAACATCTTTACTAATTGATTTGCGAACTTTTTGCTTGAAATTTAGATGATATAGGGATTTAGAAAGCTAAATTTAGTATAATTTTGATCGTTTTTTATATAAGAGATACAAGAGTTTAGGCCGTTAAAAGACATTGACCCGATTTAATGGGATTGAAAAATTCATCTAATTAAGTAGTAATACATAAAATTAAAATTAAGCTAAAAGTAATTTTATATGATATTTTAATATTATATTAGGCAAGATGTTATAATTTAAATTAATAAAGTAATTAGGATTAAATTTTTATAGTGAAATTTTAAAGATATTAATAATCTTGCTTTAAAGATATCTTTAATAATGCATTTTAGTAAGTGTTGTAACAAATCATCATTATATAGTTAGTGGTGATTACGGTGCAACAAAAAGATACAAATTTATAAAAAATTTTAAAAAGTAAAATAAGAAATAATCAAATAATAACTAAAAAGATTTATAATTTTAAAAGTTGTAGATTTGCTGCATAAAAAGGGAAGAATAAATGGTATTTTTTTATAAAAAATGTGAAGTTTGTGGAAATAAAATGAGTATATTAAAAATATCTTTAAAAAATTCTACTGCATTAGAATGCAAAAATTGCAAAACTAAATATCAGGCAAAAGAGACTGTATTATATAGGGCAATTAATTTTTTGCTTATAGATTTATTTGGTGGTGCTTTTATAATACTTTTTTTATCCGCTTATACTGCTGTTTATATTGATAATAAAATTTATAAACTTGATGCTGGGTTGTTTTTTGGATTAATGGTATTTTTATGGTTAATTTTTTGTTTTATATTTTTGTTTTTTTATCTTTTAATTATATCAAATTTAATAAAATTTGAGATAATAGAAGAAAACAATAAAAAAGATTAAATATAAAAATAAATTTTAGAATTTGTTTAATTGTTTTAAAAAGGAAAAATATGAAAATTCTTAAAAAAAGCTTTGGGATTGCTGTAACAAATTGTTATATTTTAAAAGGCTCAAGTGGTGATATTGTAATAGATCCTGGCGAAAATGCATATGAGTGGGTTAAAATAAATTCATATAATATTTTAGCTGTTTTTAATACTCATGGTCATTTTGATCATGTATATGATGATTATAAATTTAAAGAAGATGGTGTTAGAATTTATATCCATAAAAATGATGCGTTTATGCTTGAAAATGATAATTTTAGTATGCTTAAAAAAACTTGCAAGGCAGATGTTTTAACTGCGGATAAAGATGAGTTTAAAGTAGGGGATTTTAAAGTTATTTTTCACCATTTTCCAGGGCATACTCCAGGGTGTTGTATGCTTGAAGTTTGTCAAAATGATGAAAAACCAGTACTATTTAGTGGGGATTTTTTATTTAAAAATAGCATTGGAAGATATGACTTTCCTTTTTCAAATGCCTTTGATATGAAGGAAAGTATTTTAAAAGTTTTAAGTTTTAAAGATGATTTTGAGCTTTTTCCAGGTCATGGAAATAGTAGTTTTTTAAGTGCTGAAAAACCAAATTTAGAGCATTTTTTAAACTATTTTTAAAGTTTATAACTATCTTTAAATTTAAAAGTAAGTAGATTTTGAAGCATTCCAAACAAACACATAAAAGTTATAAAGCTGCTTCCACCATAACTGAAAAATGGCAATGGAACGCCTACAACTGGTGCTAGCCCGATTGTCATTGAGATATTAACCCCTGCATAGATAAAAATTAAAACCCCAATGCTTGTCGCCACAACTCTTGTAAAGTAGTCTTCTTTTAGTTGGTAATTTAATGTAATTAAGTGTATTATTAAGCATAAATAAAGCCCCATTAAAAGCAAATTTCCCATAAAACCAAATCGCTCGCTATTATACGCAAAGATAAAATCACTTGTTGCAATTGGTAAAAATTTAAAGTGTGTTTGAGTGGCTTCATCTTTTGGTTTTCCACTCATTCCACCATTTGAGATAGCGATGATTGACTGCTTTACATGGTAGCTTGACTCTTCTGATAAAAACTCAGTTATTCTTTTTTTTTGATAATCATGCAAGCTTTGATACATCACAGGCGAAGCCACAGACATGGCTAAAAACAAGCTTATCCAAATTTTTTTATTAACATGAATTATAAATAGTGTCCCAAATCCGCCAAGTAAAAGTATCATAGCTGTTCCAAGGTCTGGCTCTTTAAGTATTAAAATAAATGGCAAAAGTATGATAAAGCTAAATTTTAAAAAACTTTTTAAGTCATATCCATCACTTGGTGGAGGATTTTTTTTAACCATATAAGCAAGCATTAGTATAAATGCTGGTTTTATGATTTCACTTGGTTGGATTGTAAAATTTATAAGAGGTATTTCAAGCCACCTTTTTGCGCCAAGCTTGCTTACGCCAAACAGATCAACGCTTATTAATAACACTATCCCAAACCAGTAAAAAAATGGAATTATCCATTCAAGTTTTCTAAAAGGAATTATAAAAAAAAATAAAAACACTCCAAAGCCAAGTGCGTAGTAGATGTATTGTTTAAAAGCTAAAATTTCATTTGCTTCAGATATTAAAATATGCGATAGCACTAAAATAGGAATTATAAAAATTAGCTGAACAAAGTCAAAATGTGCTAAAATACGCTTATCAAAAATTATCAATTATATCTCCATTTAAAATTTCTAAGTGGATTATAACAAAAAAAGGTATCAAATTGAGTGATTTTTTAGTAGATGAAAATTTAAGATTGGATGTTTTTGTAAGTAAAATGTTGCAAATATCAAGAAATAAAGCCTCAAATTTAGTAAAAAACGGTTTGGTTACTTTGGATAAAACACCTATTTTAAAGCCATCTTTTATAGTCGAAGTAGGAAAAAAAATTTCTATAAATTTGGATGAAAAAGAAGATAAAAAAGAAAATTTTAAAACTGATTTTAAAATACCAATAATTTATGAAGATAGTGATATTTTAGTTATAAATAAACCTGCAAATTTAGTAACTCATCCAGCACCAAGTGTAAAAGAACCAACTCTTTTAGACTGGCTTTTAGATAAAAACTATGCTCTTTCAAATTTAAACAATGCAAGAAAAGGTATTGTTCATAGACTTGATAAAGGTACAAGTGGTGCACTTGTTATAGCAAAAACAAATAAGGCACATTTAAATTTAGCTACCCAGCTAAAAGATAGAACAATGGGAAGAATTTACCTAGCTTTAATAAATTTAAGCTTAAAAGAAAACTTAGTAATTAATAGACCAATTGGTAGAAATCCCAAGAATCGTCTTAAAAAAGCGATTGTTCAAGGAGCAAGAGAGTCAAAAAGTGCTTTTTTAAATTTATATAGTGATGATGAGGTAAATTTAATTGCAGCAAAGCTTTTTAGTGGAAGAACTCATCAAATAAGAGTTCATCTTTCAAGTATAAATCGCTACATAATAGGTGATAATTTATATGGATTTAAGAGCCAAAATGATAAAATTGTTCGTTTAATGCTACACGCTTATATTTTATATTTCAAACATCCAATAACTGGGGAAAATATGAAATTTGTAGCAAATTTAGATAATGAATTTTTAAACTATAAAAATATTAAGGAGAAAGCGTATGAAAAATTTTCACCAAATTTTATTATTGGTAGTTTTGATGATTTTCATAGCTGGTTGTGCCTCACATAAAGTTCCTATGGTAAAAGATAGTTCTTTACCTGTAATAAATGATATTAGAACAGTTAGTTCTTCAAAATCAATTGGACTTGAGTGGAGCAATCCAAAAGATTTAGATGTGATGGGATACTACATTTATAGGGCCAATTTAAACGAGTCTTTAAAATTAGTGGGTACTATAAAAGATCGTTTTGCAACTCATTATTTAGATGATGGCTTAAGCCCTGCTACAACTTATAGATATGCTATTAAAACATTTGGTCAAAATGGCATTTCAGCAGATGGCATAGTAGTAAGTGCTAGCACTTCCAAAGGAATTGAAACAGTTTCATTTGCTCAAGCGATATACGGACTTCCTGAAAGAGTTAAACTTGTTTGGAGACCACATGCAAATTTAAAAGTTGGCTCATACATAATCGAGCGAAGAAAAGATGAAAAAAGTAGTTGGTCTAAAAAAGCCGAAGTTAAAGGGAGATTGAGTGCTGAATATATAGATAATAGCGTAAAAAGTGGAGAGATGTATCAATATAGAATTAGAGTAAAAACTCTTGATGGTGATATTTCAGAACCATCAAAGGTATTAACTGCTCAAACAAAAGAGCTTCCACTTGGTGTTATAAATCTTCAGGCTACAATTGATCAACCAAAAAAAATAATTTTAACTTGGGATAGTCCATTAAATGATGCTTTTTCGCATTATCAAATTTATACTTCAAGAGGATCTATTTTGCCACTTGTTCCACTTGCTAAAACAGATAAAAATAGCTATGAAGATTTGATTAATGCAAATGGGGCCAAGAGGTATTATAAAGTAACTTTAGTTGATAAAGACGGGCTTGAGAGCTTGGCTCAAGATGAGGCTATTATGGGGCAAACACTAGTTGCTGCAAAAGCACCTGTTTTAGGTGAGCCAATAATTGAAAAAAACTCTATATCACTTAACTGGCATACTGGGGCAAATTATGATAAATTTGTTCTTATAAGAGATGGTGGTGGTAGTACAAAAACAGTTGATAATATAAAAACAATGTCTTATGTAGATAGAGAAGTTGTAAAAGGAACAAAATATAGCTATAGAGTTTATAGTGTAGATGAATATAGCATAAACTCAAATGTATCAAATAAAATGAGTGTAGAGTTTTAATGCCAAATTTTAGAGTAAAAAAACTTAAAAATTTAACTCTTCCTTTTGAAAAAAATGGAGTGAAGTTTTTAAAACTTGCAAAAGGAAGAGTTGTAGATTTGCTTTTAACTGAAGTTTTTGGTGAAAAATTTTTTATAACCATAAAGCCTAGCAGGGATAAATTTATCATAAAATCTGAAAAAATTACCCGTCCAGCAAGGCTTGAAAACTTGCAAATTGCTCTAGAAATTTTTAGAGATGAATTTACTCAAGAGCTTATTACAAATTCAATTAATGCTAAAAAAAGCAAATTTAAAAAAAGTGAAATTGTAAAAGATGAATTAGAAGCAATAAATTTTTTAAACAGTTCTAGTAAAAAAGCAATTGAAATAGGCTTTGGTTCTGGAAGGCACCTCTTGTATAGAGCAAAAGAAAATCCTAAAATTTCGTATTTAGGTATTGAGATTTATAAACCATCAATTGATCAAGTCGAAAATTTAGCTATAAAAGATAAGCTTTTAAATTTGGCTTTACTAAACTGTGATGCAAGAAGTTTTTTAAGTTTAGTTAAGTCAAATTCTGTTGATTTTATCTATTTGCACTTTCCAGTTCCATGGGATGATTCGCCACATAGAAGAGTAATTTCAAAAAGCTTTTTAGAAGAGGCTAAAAGAGTTTTAAAAGTTAATGCTAGATTTGAATTAAGAAGTGATAGTAGAAATTATAGTGAGTTTAGCATAAATGAAATGCTTGATTTAAACGGTGTTAGCTTAGAAATTTATAAGAATAAAAATTTAGAAATTTCAAGTAAATATGAAGATAGATGGAAAAAACAAGATAAAGATATTTATGATATTATTATGATAAACAATGACTTATCAGATGATATTTCAAATTTCAAAGAGTTAGAGTTTCCAAAATTTGATCCTTTAAAAATAGCTTTAAATTTTAAACACGAAAAGTTTAAATTTGATGATTTTTTTATAAATTTTGAAGAAATTTATAAATTTAGTGATGATGAAATTTTATTAAAACTCTCTTTTGGAGATTTTAGTGTTAATGAAAATAGATTTATTTACATTTCAAGCGAAGTTAGTAAGTACTATATAAACTCACCGCTTCCAACTAAAACAAATCAAAAAGCGCATGAAAAAATAAAGGAAATTTTACTAAAATGACAGATATTATCAAAGCTTCAAATTTAACTCTTGGATATCACGGCTCAAGTCCTGTTATAAATGGTGCAAATTTTAGTATTAAAACAAAGGACTTTATAGTAATTACGGGAGAAAGTGGAAGTGGAAAATCAACACTCTTAAAATCATTTTATGGCGGAATTAATATAAAAGGTGGCGATTTAGAAGTTTGCTTTTATGATTTAAAAAACAGATCCGCTAGAAATTTAAGGCATCTTAGACAAAAAATAGGAATTGTTTTTCAAGATTATAGACTAATTGCTGAATGGACTATTGAAAAAAATATCAGACTTCCTTTAGTTATCGCAGGATACGGTGAAAAAGAGTGCGATGCTCAGGTTGAAAATCTTTTAAAAAGAGTTAAGCTTTTTCATAAAGTTGGCAAATATCCACTTGAAATAAGTGGTGGTGAGCAACAAAGAGTTGCTGTGGCAAGGGCATTGGCACAAAATCCTCAATTGATTTTATGTGATGAACCAACAGGAAATTTAGATGATGTGTCAAGTGAGATGATTTGGAGACTTTTAAGGCTTGCAAATGATAAATGGAATGCAACAGTTGTTGTAGTAACTCATAGAGCACCATCAAGTTTAAAATTTAATTTTAGACATTTTAGAATATCAGAAGGAGCAGTATTTGAAGAGCGTTAGGACACATTTTGGCGTTATTATTTCTCTTATTGGACTTTTGTTTTCTATACAGTTTAGCTTTTTTGTAAATACTTTAGTAAATGAGTATGAAAAAATAATAAAAGATGAATATAGCATAATCTTAGTTTCAAAAAAAGCACTTGATTTAAATAGCCTAAAATTAGATGAAATTCAAAATTTAAATGAAATAAGTTCTAAAAATATGCTTGAGAGTTTACAAAACAAAGTTTCAAAAGAGGCAATTGTAAAAGTTAGCCAAAACCTTCCTAAATTTTATAGCGTAAATTTGAAATTTTTTCCAAGCAATGAACAGCTTGAATTTATTAATCAAAAATTACAAAAAATAGATGGTGTAAGTAGAGTTGAAATTTTTTCAAAATCGCATAGTAGCACATATAAGCTTCTTTTATTTATTAAAGTTTTAGTTTTTTCTTTTTCTGTTTTAGTTGCTATTTTAGGAGTTATGCTTATGCTAAAACAGATGAAAATTTGGACTTTTGAGCATAAAAACAGAATAGAAGTTATGAACTTATTTGGTGCTCAATACCTTACAAAAAGTATTTTTTTATATAAACTAGCTTTTTGGGATAGTTTAATAGCTGCACTTTTAGTGTGTGGATTTTTCTTTATATTACCTAATTTTGCTATTTATAAAAGTTTTATTTCAACTATTGCATTACCTTTAACATATACTTTAACAATAGATCAAATTTTACTCATTTTTGCCATGTCTTTAAGTATTGCTTTTGTATCTGCAACTTTTGTTATGCTTGGTATTAAAGAAGAGATTTTATGAAAAAAATAGCTCTTTTTTTACTTGTTTTTAGCTATATTTTTGCAGAGCAAAGCACAAAAGACAAGATAGAATTAACAAATAAAAACATAGCTGTAAAAAAAAGTGAAGAAAAAAATCTATCTAAAAAAATTGATGAACTTGGAGTTTTGATAGTAAAAGAAAGTGCTGAGTTAAAAAAAACAAATGCTCAAATCGATGAAATAACTGGCTTAGTTGTAAATTTGTCACAAAAATATAAAGATGAAGCTTTAGAGCTAGATGAGTTAAATAAACAAACTGATGAGTTAGTAAAAATTAAATTAGAACTTGAGAAAAAAATCACTGAATTAATAGTAGAAGATTTTTCTTTTAATCTAATACAAGATAGTGATATAAAAACCCATGAAGCACTTATCTCAAATGAAGTTTTTGCATCTTTAAGTGATGTTTTTAGAAAAGATATTGCAAATTTAGTTATAACCCACGATGAAGCAAGTAAAACAATTGATAAAAAAAACAAAGAAATTTTAGATTTGGAAAAAAATTTAAAAGAGTATAGTGCAAAAAAAGAAGAACTTTCAAATGCTCAAAAAAAGCAAAAAAAATTGGTTGAAAATTTAAATAAAAACAAAGAGGATTATATTCAAAAATTAATTAATACCCAAAAACAAAGTGAAGCTCTAGCTTCTACTTTAGAAGAACTTAAAATTATTGATGATAAAGAAGAAAAAGCCAAAGCTAAAAAAATAGCTCAAAAAAATGCACAAAAACAAGAAGCTCAGCCAGAAATTCTACAAAGAGATAAAAGAGTTGAAGATATTGATAAAAAAGTCAAACTTTATGGCTCAAGCTACAAAGAAAGTAGAGTTAAAAAATATGTTGGCTCTAAAACTATTTCTCCGTTAAAAAATGCCTTTGTAAAGAGAAAATTTGGAAATTTTATAGATCCAGTTTATGATATAAAAATATTTAATGAATCAGTTATTTTAAGCTCAAACACACAAAATGCACAAGTTTATAATGTTCTTGATGGAAAAGTTATATTTGCTAAAAGTACACCGGTTTTAGACAATGTTATAATTGTTGAAAACAAAAATGGCATTCATACAATATACGCAAATTTAAGCCAAATCGCTCCAACTATAAAAAATGGAAGTGTTATAAAAAAAGGCTATTCTATCGGAAGAGTAAAAAGCGATTTAACATTTGAAGTTACGCAAAAAAACTTTCACATAGATCCGCTTGAATTAATTTCATTAAAATAAACTCACATTATGCTAATTTAAAGAGATTTTTGATAAAATAACAGGTTTAAAGGAGAATATTATGGATGATAAAAGAAGGATTTTAGTTAAATTTTCAGGTGAGGCATTAGCTGGTGAGAATGGCTTTGGTATAGATAGTAAAGTTTTGAAATTTATAGCAGGCGAGATTAAAGAGCTAGTTAGTTATGGTGTTGAAGTAGGCATTGTAATTGGTGGTGGAAACATTATAAGAGGCGTAAGTGCAGCAGCTGGTGGTATTATAAAAAGAACAAGTGGCGATCATATGGGTATGCTTGCAACTGTTATAAATGCGATTGCTATGAGAGAAGCACTTGAAAATGTAGGTGTTAATGTTAGAGTTCAAAGTGCTATTAAAATGGAAGCTATTTGTGAAACTTTTATAATAAATAGAGCAAAAAGACATCTTGAAAAAGGAAGAGTTGTTATTTTTGCAGCAGGAACTGGAAATCCATTTTTTACAACCGATACAGCTGCTACATTAAGAGCTGTTGAAATAGAAGCAGATATGATTATAAAAGCCACTAAGGTTGATGGTGTTTATGATAAAGATCCTAATAAATTTAGCGATGCAAGACTTTTAAATAAATTAAACTATGAAGAAGCATTAAAAGATGAAATAAAGGTTATGGATGATACGGCAGTGGCTCTTGCAAAAAGCAATTCTTTGCCGATTGTAGTTTGTAATATGTTCAAAAGTGGAAATTTATTTAAAATTGTAAATGATGATTTATCATTTTGTTCAATAGTAAAAAATTAAAAGGAAAATTATGACAAGATCAGAAGAAATAACAGCTAAGGCTTTAAAATTTGTTGATGGTGATAGATATAAGCTCTCTTTAGTTGTTGCAAAAAGAGCAAATCAGCTTCACAACGGTGAAAAACCCTTGGTAGATTTACCAAATATAAAAAATTATAAATTTGCAGATATTGCTTTAATGGAAATCGCAGAAGGTAAAGTATCGCTATATGGAATCGTTAAAGCAGAGGAGTGATATAAACATTGAAGACTTTTTAGAAAAAGTTGTAAATGCAAATACTATAGAATCAGCAAAAGAGCTTTTTTTCTTTTTTAAAGAACAAGCCGATAGACTTCAAAAAGGTGTTGAACTTTGTATAAAGCAGCACGATGGTCAGTTTAGAAAAAGTGGTGAGCCTTATGCTGTTCATCCTATTTTAGTAGCTTCAATAGTTGCTTTTATGGGTGGTGATGATGATATGGTTATATCAGCACTTCTTCACGATGTGGTTGAAGATACTGACTATACTCTTGAAAGTGTGAAAGAAAATTTTGGAGATGGTGTTTCAAAGCTTGTTGAGGGACTTACTAAAATAGTAAGTATTAGAGAAGATAAACTAGCTCCTTCTACTGATAAAGACACAAAACTAAGATCTTCTGCATTAACTTTTAGAAGAATGCTTTTAATATCTATTGAAGATGTTAGAGTTTTAGTAGTTAAGCTTTGCGATAGGCTTCATAATATGCTTACGCTAGATGCTTTAAGAGAGGATAAGCAAAAAAGAATAGCAGAAGAAACACTTGTAGTTTATGCGCCAATTGCTCATAGACTTGGAATTTCATCTATTAAAAATTTGCTTGAAGATTTAAGTTTTAAATATGTTTTGCCAGAAGAATATGATAAGATTGATTCATACATCAATGAGCATAAGCAACAACTTCAAATGAGTTTAAATAAATTTAGTCTTAAAATAACTGAGCTTTTGCTAACTAATGGTTTTAGTGAAGATAGCTTTGATGTTCAAAAAAGAGTAAAACACTACTACTCAACATATCTTAAAATGCAAAGAAAAGGAATTTCCATACAAGAAGTTTTAGATCTTTTAGCCGTTAGAGTTATCGTTAGAGATATTAGAGATTGTTATATCGTTCTAGGAATTATTCATAATAAATTTAACCCTTTAATTTCAAGATTTAAAGACTATATTGCACTTCCAAAACAAAATGGCTATCAAACCATTCATACAACTGTTTTTAACGATAGTATGATAATAGAAGCTCAAATTAGAACTTTTGATATGCACAATACTGCTGAATACGGCGTTGCAGCACATTGGAAATATAAATATAGTGGCTCTCTTAACCCTAAGCTCGATTGGTTGAGTGATATAAGCGCAAAAGACACTAATACAAATGATGAAGAAGATCCTGAAGAGCTTTATGAATATGCAAAAGATAGTCTTTATGCGGAAGATATAGCTGTCTATTCGCCAAAAGGTGGAATTTTCACTTTGCCTCGTGGTGCTACTGCTTTGGATTATGCTTATGAAATTCACTCACAAGTTGGTCTAAAGGCAATTGAAGCTTATGTTAACCGCGTAAAAGTTCCACTTCTAACAGAACTTAAAAATGGAGATATTGTTCATATTATAACAGGAAATGAAGCTCATTATAGATGCAGCTGGCTAACTTCAGTAAAAACAGGAAAAGCAAGAGCAACTATAAGAAATTTTTGTAAGCAAAAACTAAAAGAGCTTAATACTCAAATTGGTATCAAAATTTTATCAGCTATTTTTGACACAAAAGATATCAATGTTTTATCATGGCTTGAAAAAGAAAATTTACATAATAAAATAGGAAGAGCCGCATACGATTCTATCTACCTTCAAAATGTTGTTAATGCACTTAAAAAATATCCTAAAAAAGATAAATTATTTACTTTAAATTTGGGTGATAAATATATAGTTAGAAAGCAAAAATTTGATAATATTGTTGTTTATTCAAACTATAAAGTAAATAGTGTAGAGTTTGATTATTGTTGTAATCCAAAAAGAGATGATAATATTTTAGGCTTTAGAAGCGGTACAAATGTTGCAGTTCATCATAAATTTTGTGAAAGAGCTGCAAATTTAATAAAAGAGGGTAATGAGCTAATTTTTGTAAAATGGACAAGAAATGCTCCACATAGATATAAAGTTATCTTAAATTTGGAAAACAAAAGAGGATCTTTGGCTGGATTTTTAAATTACTTAACAAGGCTTCAAGTTGATTTATCAGCTATAAATTTAAATGAAAATGATGAGACAAAGTCAGATTTTTTCGAGCTTGTTATTGAGTTTGGTGAAAATGTAAAGGCAAAAGATATCAAAACAAGACTTAAAGATAGATATAAAATAGTGGAATTTACTTCCCTTGATGATGTTTATAAAAATAGTTAAATTAGGAGAAAAAAGTGGTAAATTTAGATGAAATTTATAAAGAACTAAAAAGAGGCGTAAGCGAAATAATTGATGAAGAAAAAGTAAAGGATTTAATAAAAAATTATTATGAAAAAGGTGAAAATTTTTATGTAAAAATAGGTATGGATCCAACTGCTCCAGATCTTCATTTAGGACACTCTGTAACTCTTCAAAAAATGGCTTTTTTACAAGCCCATGGCGCTATTATTATGTTTTTAATAGGTGATTTTACAGCTCAAATAGGTGATCCATCTGGAAAAAGTGAAACTAGAAAAAAACTAAGTAAAGATGTTGTTTTAGAAAATGCAAAAACTTATGAAAAACAAGTTTTTAAGGTTTTAGATAAAAATAAAACAAAAATTATGTTTAATTCAGATTGGTTAAACAAAATGAATGCTGCAGATATGATAGAACTTGCTTCAACATATAGCGTTGCACGAATGCTAGAAAGAGACGATTTTGAAAAAAGATATAAAAATCAAACTCCGATTTCAATAAGTGAGTTTTTATATCCACTATTACAAGGTCATGATAGTGTTGTTATGAAGTGTGATATAGAAATGGGTGGAACTGATCAAAAATTTAATCTTTTAATGGGTAGACACTTGCAAAGAATTTACAATACCGGAAAAGAACAAGCTGTTATTACTATGCCTCTTTTAGTTGGACTTGATGGGGTCAATAAAATGAGTAAATCCCTAAATAATTATATTGGTGTAACAGATGAGCCAAATCAAATGTATGCAAAAACTTTAAGTATAAGTGATGAGCTTATGTGGGAATGGTATAAACTTTTAAGTACAAAAAGTTTAAAAGAAATTGATGAGCTTAAAAAAGGCGTTGAAAATGGTACCATTCATCCAAAAGAAGTCAAGGAAGCTTTGGCTTTAGAAATTACTGCAAGATTTCATGATGAAAATTTAGCAAAAAAAGCAAAAGAGGAATTTGATAAAATTCACACATTAAATAAGCTTCCAAGCTCTATGGAGGAATTTGAGATAAAAGATGAAATTTGGGTGGTTGAAGCTATTGTAAAATGTGGCTTAGCTAGTTCAAACTCACAAGCTAGAAGGCATATAAAAGCAAATGCTTTTAGTATAGATCAAAAAAAGATAGATGATGAAAATTTGGTATTAAAAAAAGGTAAATATGTTCTTCAAATAGGAAAGAAAAACTTTGCAAGATTAAAGGTCGTTTGATGAAAAGTATAAAAATAGGCAAGTATGAACTAAAACATCCGATTATTCAAGGTGGCATGGGCTTAGGAATAAGTTGGAGCAATTTAGCTGGAAATGTAAGTTTAAATGGCTGTTTGGGTGTTGTCAGTTCTGTTGGGACTGGATATTATAAAAACAGATTATATTCTAAAAAAGAGATTAATTCAAAGCCACTAGGAAGCGAAAATTTTTATTCTAAAGAGGGCTTAAAAGCTTTAGCTGATGATGCAAGAAAAATTTGTGGTGATTCTCCACTTGGTGTAAATATAATGTGTGCTTGTAATGATTATGAAAAGATAGTTAAAGATGCATGTCAGGCTGGGTTTAATATAATCATAAGCGGTGCAGGACTTCCTACAAATTTACCTGAGTTCACACAAGAATTCAGTGATGTTGCTTTAATACCAATAGTTTCA
Source organism: Campylobacter ureolyticus (assembly GCF_013372225.1). NCBI lineage: Bacteria > Pseudomonadati > Campylobacterota > Epsilonproteobacteria > Campylobacterales > Campylobacteraceae > Campylobacter > Campylobacter ureolyticus. Next base: position 772,363 of record NZ_CP053832.1, read on the forward strand.
TCTGCCAAAGCATTAAAGATAATTTGTAAAAGATGGAAACAAAGATATAATCGCTTGCCAGATGGAGTTGTTTTAGAAGGTCCTTTAAGTGGTGGTCATCAAGGTTTTACTTATGAACAGTGTTTAGATCCAGAATATAGCATTTGGAATTTAATTCCTCAAGTTAAAGAAGAAATTTCAAAATGGGGAGATTTCCCACTTTTTGCAGCAGGTGGAATTTGGGATCATAATGATATCATGAAAGCAATTTCACTTGGAGCAAATGGCGTTCAAATGGGAACTAGATTTATAGGTACAAATGAATGTGATGCAGCATCTGAGTTTAAAGATGTGATAATTAATGCAAAAGAAGAAGATATTATGCTTATAAAATCTCCAGTTGGTTATCCTGCAAGAGGAGTAAAAACAAACTTATTAAAACTTGTTGAAAAAAAAGAAGGTCCAAAAATTCAGTGTATTAGCAACTGTGTAAGTCCATGTCAGCGTGGAAAAGGTGCCAAAATGGTTGGATACTGTATAGCTGATAGACTTTTTGATGCATACGACGGAAATAAAGAATTTGGATTATTTTTTACAGGTGCAAATGGATATAAGCTTGATAAAATAATTAGCGTAAAAGAGCTGGTTGAAAAGTTAGTAAATGGCGAAGACAGTTAGAGTTGTTCTATTTTTTTTCTTAGCCGTTTTTTTATGGGGTGGGGACTTTGATAGGAATTTTTCAAATTTTGATAAAAATTTTGATAATTCAAGCAAGGCGGTAAAAGAAAAATTTCATAAAGAGTTAAAAGATATTTATTTGCAAACTTCCATTGATAAAAATAAAATTGATAGAATAAATGTTTTAAAAAGGCTAGTTCATTCATCAAAGGCCTTAAAACTAAATCATAAGGGCTATGAATCAGAGCTTAATTTACTAGGAGATAATTATGAAAGCTATATAAATCAAAAAATAAATTTATCTAAATTTATACCAAAAAATAGCAAAGTAGTTGATGAAAAAGTAGCATTAGAACAAGATGAAAAAACAAAAACTATAATTGAAAAATCTCAAAATTCAAACAAGCAAAATGATAAAAATTTAAACCAAAAAAATGACAATATTAAAGAAAAAAATACAAACAATAAAAAAATAATTATTACAAAAGAGTCTAAAAATTACGAAGTCAATAAAAATATTAGATTAAGACTTAAAAGTGTTGATAAAACAGATGCTGGAATTAAGCTAACATTTAATAGAAACGTAAGCGAAGATGAAATTAAAAAATTTGCTTTAAAAAGTAAAGAGTATAGAAATGTAATTGATATAAAAGCAGTAAACGATGCAAAAATTTCAAAAATATTGCGTCATTTAAGCGATGAAATAAGAATTGCTCAGTATAATCCAAAAACTACAAGAGTTGTTTTTACACAAAAAAATAGTTTTAATATAAATTTAAAATTTGATGAAAAATCCATATTAATAGATATCAAAAACCCTTCAAATTCTGTAAATTTAACCATTCCTCCAGTTGCAAAAACATCTAGTAGTGGCAAAAAAACAACTCAAAATAAAAAAGGACCTTTAGAAATTGCTAGAAAACAAAGAACTATTGTAATTGATCCAGGTCATGGCGGAAAAGATTCAGGAGCTATTGGAAATGGACTTAAAGAAAAAGATTTGGTATTAAAAATTTCACAATTTTTAGGTGATGAGTTAAAAAATATGGGTTATAAAGTTTTATTTACACGAAATAAAGATGTATTCATAAATTTAAAAGATAGAACTGCTTTTGCAAATAAAAAAAATGCCGATATGTTTATTTCAATACATATAAATGCAGGACCAAAAACAAAATCAGGAAGTTCTCTTTCAGGTGTTGAGACATTTTTCTTAAGTCCAGCAAGAAGTGAGCGTAGTAAAAACGCAGCTGCTCTTGAAAATAAAGGCGACATTGAAGATATGAATCATTTTTCTCAAGAGACTTATTTAAATTTTTTAAATAGAGAAAAAATAATAGCTTCAAACAAAGTTGCTATAGATATACAAAAACATATGCTTAATAAAGTTCAAGGCAAATATAATGTAAAAGATGGCGGAGTTAGAGAGGCTCCATTTTGGGTTTTAGTGGGTGCTACTATGCCAGCAATTTTAGTTGAATGCGGTTATATTTCAAATAAAAATGATAGTAAAAATTTAGCCAATAGAGTGTATCAAAAACTTATTGCAGAGGGTATTGCAAATGGAGTGGATGCATATTTTTTAAAGAATGAGTAATGAAGACTTTTTTTAAAGATGGAGTTTTTTATAGTAAAGAATTTGATGATGGTTATTATAGTAAAAACTCAGCTATTGGTGAAAGTAAATTTGTTTTCGAAAGCGCTTTGAATGAAATTTGGGATAAAAAAGATAGTTTAATAGTTGCAGAAGCTGGCTTTGGTGTTGGCATTAATTTTTTAAATTTATGTAAAAAATTTAAAAATAGTAATAAATTTTTGCATTTTGTAAGCATAGAAAAATTTCCTCTCTCAAAGAAAAAACTTAAAAAATTTTATAATAAATTTGATGAATTTGATGATGAGTTTAAAAAACTATCAAAAAAACTTATTAAAAAATATCCACCCAAAAAAACTGGTCTTTACAGAATCTTTTTTTCAAAAAATATTATTTTAGATCTTTATTTTGATGATATAAAAATAGTTCTTAAAAATCTTAATTTTAAAGCTGATGCTTGGTTTATGGATGGTTTTTCTCCAGCTAAAAATCCTGATATGTGGGATTTAGAAGTTATGAAAGGTGTTGCTAGTTTAAGTAAGGCAGGAACTATTTTAGCAACTTATTCAAGCTCTGGATTTGTAAAAAGAAATTTAATAGAAGCTGGATTTGAAGTAAGCCTAATAAAAGGTCACGCTCAAAAAAGACAGATGATTAGAGCTGTTTTAAAAGAAAATTTAAATCCCATTAATGATGAAATTTGGTTTAGGAGAGTTTTAAAAACTTACAATAAAAATTCAAAAGTTTTAATTATTGGAGCTGGGATTTCAGGTTTGGCAACTGCAAAAGTTTTTAAAAACGCTGGCTTTGATGTTGTAATTACTGAAAAAGAAAGTGAAGTTGCTACTAATGGGAGTGGAAATTTAATCGGAGCTTTAATACCATTAATTACTCAAAAAGATGTTGTTTTGGGTAAAATGCATTATGCAGCTTTTTTAATGGCTGTGAATTTTTATAAAAAATATGGTAAAAATTTTGTTAAATTCAACGGGGCAAAGGAATTTGCTTTTGATGAGACACTAATAAAAAGATATAACAACTCAAATTTTAAGCTTGATAAAAAAGATTTTCCTTATCCAAGCATTTATATAAAAAATGCAGCAAGCATTCGACCCAAAAAGCTTTGTGAGGCTCTTTCAAGTGAGTTTAATATTTTATTTAATTATGAATTTAAAAACCTTGAAAAATTAGGTAATAAATATAAAGTGCATTTTAAAAATGGCGATATTATAGAAACTGATATAGTTATTTTTACCATGGGAAGCCATAGCGAAGAGCTTTTTAATAAAGGAGAAAACCCAAAAACAAATTTTGATGATAAGGTACAAATTAGTTCAGTAAGAGGGCAAGTTACTTGGATAAAAAAAAGGCTTAATAATAAATTTCCACTTAGTGCAAGAGGGTATATTTGCCCGCCAGTTGGCAAAATCCAGCTAATTGGAGCTACTTATGACAGGCTTGATTATGAGAAGAAAAAAAGATATATTGATGATGTTAAAAATTTAGAAAATATTTGTGAATTTATAGGTTCTAAAAAAACTAAGATTCTAGATTCAAATGTTGGTTTTAGATCTTATAGCGGTGATAGGTTTCCAATAATTGGTGCTTTGCACGATAAAGAGTTTTTTATTAAAAACTATAAATCTATAAATTTTACAAAACATTCAGATATTTATCCAAAACATTTAGATGGAGTTTTTATAAATGCAGCTCATGGCGCAAGAGGGCTTGGAACTTCTATAATGGGAGCTTATATTTTGCTAGATCTTGTTTTAAATAGACCACTTTGTGTGAGTAAAGAGATATTTAACTCTTTAAATCCAGCTAGATTTTTAATCAGAAAACTTAAAAAAGGGCTTATATGAAAAAATACTTAATTTTTGCATCAATAATATTTTTAATATTTATGGGAATTTGGGCGATGCTTGGTAAATCAAGTAGTGAATTTTTAAGAGATATAAAAATAATTGTTGTATTTATCACCTTGATTGTTTATATAATTTCTTTAGTAGTGATTGCAATAGGAGAAAAAAATGTTGTTAATCATCCTCTTGCCTATTCCGTTGGGATAGCCTTTATAGCAGGATTTGTGAGTGGGTTTTTGATGTTTAAAAACTTCTTTTTAATATCTTTTGTTATAGGTATTTATGTTGGTATTGTCGTGTTTTTGCAGTATAGATATCAAACTTTTACAAATAAAATTTACAAAGATAAAAAATGAGAAATTTTAAAGTTGCAACTATTATTTTATGGATTATCTGTTTGGTTTTAAACACACTTTCTTTGCTTGGATTTGCAAATTTTAGTGGTAAAGAGACAGCTATTATTTGGTTTTTTATCTCAATTTTAACTTGTGTTTTTATATATGATAAAATTTATAATAAGATTTTATCAAGAGCTTTAATAAGTTTGGTTGCATTTTTTGGTGGATTTTTTACATATTTTTTATATTACGGATTTTATGATTTAAATTCCATCTATATGGGAGTGATATCACTTATAATAACTTTGAGTTTAAGTCTTGGAGTTGGAGTTTTAATTTAGTTTTAAATAGTTCAAATTTACTAAAAAGCATTTTTGAAAAGTTTGGATTTTTATTTCCAAACTTCAAGTGCTATTTCTTTTACTAAATTTATTTTTGCCCACTGTTCATCAATGCTGAGATTATTTCCTTCCTCTGTTGATGAAAATCCACATTGCGTGCTAAGTAGAAGTTGATTTAGTGGTATAAATTTTGTCGCTTCAAAAATTCTTTTTTTAACTATTTCTTTATCTTCAAGCTCTGGAAATTTTGTAGTAATTAAACCTAAAACTACTTTTTGATTTTTTATAAACTTAAGTGGTTCAAATCCACCAGAGCGGTCATTATCATATTCTAAGAAAAACATATCGATATTGCACTTACCGAATAAAACTTCTGCAACACTTTCATATCCACCACTTGTAAACCAAGTTGAGCGGAAATTTCCTCTGCAAATATGCATACTAAGTATCAAATCTTTTGGTTTTGCTTTTGCTATTTCATTTATTACCCAAACATATTTTTCTTGAATGAGATCTAAATTTATACCTCTTTTTGCATAAGCTTCTCTTTTATCTTTATCGCAAAACTCACCCCAAGAAGTATCATCGAGTTGCAAATGTCTGCAACCAAGTTTATAAAACTCATTCATAAAATCTATATAGGTTTGTGCAATATCTTTATAAATTTCATCATTGTTTTTATAAATTTCAATTGGAGTGTAATTTTGTGCTCTTACACAAGGTATTAAATGAAGCATTGATGGGGATGGGATAGTCATCTTGGCATTTTTTGTTTCTATTAAACTTGTTAAAAATTTAAAGTCTTGTAAAAAAGGATGATTTTTATTAAAACAAATTTTATCATTTATAATTATTGTATTTGCTTTTGGAGAGCTATCTTTAAATTTAACAGACCACTCTTTTGAGGTTACTTTTTTTACTCCACCAATGCTGGCTAAAAAATCCAAATGCCAATACTCTCTTCTAAATTCACCATCAGTTATAAAAGGTAAATTTAACTTTTTTTCTTTTTCAACTAGTTCTTTTATACATTTATCTTCTATTTTTCTTAATTTATCTTTATTTATTTCACCATTTTCAAAGCCAGCTCTTGCTTGTTTTAATTCAGCTGGTCTTAAAAAACTTCCCACTATATCGTAACAATACATTAATTTCCTTGTTGAGTATTTAAGGGAAAAATTTCCCTTATTTTTATTTGTAGTTTTTAATAGCTTTATCTAAAATTTCAGTAGCTGTTTTTAAGTCTTTAAATCCTTTTACTTTTACCCATTTATTTGGCTCAAGAAGTTTATAAGTCTCAAAAAAGTTTTTAATTCTATTTAGGGTTGCTTTTGGTAAATCATCGATTGATTCTATATTATCAAATCTTGGATCAATTTTACTAATCGGAACTGCTAAAAGTTTTTCATCCATTCCAGCTTCATCCTCCATTACTAAAACACCTATTAATCTACAAGGTATTACAGAGCCAGCTTGCAAAGGATACTCATTAATTACTAAAATATCAGCTGGATCACCATCATCAGCTAAAGTATTTGGTACAAATCCATAATTTGCAGGGTAAAATACAGCTGAATATAAAACTCTATCAACCACTACAGCACCGCTAGTTTTATCTATTTCATATTTTACATTTGATCCGTAAGGTATTTCTATAACAGCACTTATCTTATCAGGGTTTGAGCCTATTTTTATTTTTGAAATATCCATTTTTACTCCTATTAATTCATTGATTTCATAATAGCTTGAACTATTATCTCATTCATATCGGCAACGATTTCATCAATTGTTCTTTCGCCATTTACAACTTTATAACAACCTTTATTTTTATAAAATTTTCTAATTTTTTCAATTGGATCTGTAAAAATTTTCATTCTATTATTGAAAATTTCTTCATTATCATCGTTTCTGTTTCTTCCTAAAATTCTCTCTTTTGCAACTTCTTCACTAACATCTACTTCGATAACGCAGTTTAGATTTATATCAGAATTATCTTTTAAAACTTCATCAAATTTTTCCATTTGCTCAACGCTTCTTGGAAAGCCATCTATTATAATAAAGTCCAAATCAGAGCTTTTTATAGCTGAAGTTATGGTGTTTATAACTATTTCAAGTGGAACCAAATTTCCTTTTGAGATAAAGCTATTTATCTCTTTTCCAAGTTCGCTTCCTTTTGCAACTTCTGCTCTTAACATATCTCCTGTTGAGTAGTGTTCCACGCTTTGATTCATTTCTTTTATCATGCTTGCATCAGTTGTTTTTCCGCTTCCTGGAGCTCCTATGATTAAAAATACATTTTTCATTTTTATCCTTTCTAATTTTGTTTTTTTACTACTTTAAGACCAAGCTCTTTTAATTGCTCGTCACTTGCATGACTTGGAGCTTTTGTAAGAGGGCATTGAGCTCTTTGTGTTTTTGGAAATGCTATAATATCTCTAATGCTAGATGATTTTGTTAAAAGCATTATAAGTCTGTCAAACCCAATTGCAATTCCTCCATGTGGTGGCGCTCCAAAGGTTAAAGCATCTAGTAAGAATCCAAATTTATCTCTTTGTTCTTTTTCATCTATTCCAAGCTTTTCAAATACTTTTTGCTGAATATCATTCTTATGAATTCTTATACTTCCGCCGCCAAGTTCAATTCCATTTAATACAACATCATAAGCAACTGAAGTAATATCTTCTATGTCATCATCAATATTATTTGGCATTGTGAAAGGGTGATGCATTGCTGAGTAGGTGCCATCATCGTTTTCTTCAAACATAGGGAAATTTAATACCCATAAAAACTCTAATTTATCTTTATCGATTAGATTCATCTCATTTGCTAAAAATAGTCTAAATCTTCCCATATAATCAAGTACGACTTTTTTCTTACCAGCTCCAAAAAATACAACATCTCCAACTTCAAGGTTGCATCTTTTTATGATCTCATCTATATCTTCTTTTTCAAAGAATCTAAGCAAAGGTCCTTTTAATCCATTTTCTTTTACTTGGAAAAATGCTAATCCTTTTGCTCCAAATTTTTTAACATACTCTTCAAAGCCTTGCATTTGGCGTTTACTAAAGATATTATCTCCATTTTTGACGGCTATAGCTTTTACTCTATTTTTTCTTTTGTCTTGTGCTATTTTGCTAAAAATTTCATTGCTTGATTTTTCAAAAATATCTGCTACATCAACAAGTGGCATATCAAATCTTAAATCCGGTTTGTCACTTCCATATTTTTCAGTAGCCTCTTTATAATCCATTCTTCTAAATGGGATTTTTATATCATGCCCACACTCTTTAAAAATATCTTTTAATACTTCTTCAGCGACTTTTATAACGTCTTCTTGCTCAACAAAGCTCATCTCTATATCTATTTGTGTAAATTCAGGCTGTCTATCAGCTCTTAAATCCTCATCTCTAAAGCATTTTGCTATTTGGAAGTATTTATCAAAACCTGAGCACATTAAAAGCTGTTTAAAAAGTTGAGGGCTTTGAGGAAGTGCATAAAACTCACCTGGATAAACTCTACTTGGAACTAAATAATCTCTTGCTCCTTCTGGAGTTGCTCTTGTTAAAACCGGAGTTTCTACTTCAACAAATCCAAGGCGATTAAGTGTGTTTCTAGTTGCAATTGCTGCTTTTGAACGAGTTTTAAATTTAGCAAAATTCTCAGGAGTTCTAAGATCTAAAAATCTATATTTAAGTCTTGTTTCTTCTCCTACGTTTTTATCACCAATTACAAATGGTAATGGTGCACTTGGATTTTCTATAACTAATTCATTAACAACTACTTCTATTTCGCCTGTTTTTAACTTTTCATTTGTAAGGCCTTCGCCTCTAAGTCTTACTTTTCCACTTGCTTTTATAACAAATTCATTTCTTATAGTATTTGCTAAATCGTAAGCTTTTTTATTATCAGCTGGATCACAAACTAGTTGTAAAATACCACTTCTATCTCTTAAATCTATAAAAATAACGCCACCATGATCTCTATAAGAGTTCACCCAGCCACATACTTTTACCTCTTTTCCGACATCTTCTTTTGATAAATCGGTGCAATAATGACTTCTCAAAGTTATTCCTTTTTATATTATTTTTGAAATATTAACTCTCATTGTATCGAAATTTTGCTTTTGTAAAGCTAATTTTTACTAAAATAACAACTATGAATAAAATAATTTTAGAAAAAAACTTAAAATATATTGGAATAGTTGCTAAAAATCCTAAAAAATGTTTGAAATTTGTAAAATATTTTGAAAGTTTAGGCTATGAAATTTTATTTTTAGAAAAGACTATAAATAAATTTGAAAATCTGCATAAGATAGATGAGGAAAAAACTTTAATTTTAAGTATTGGAGGAGATGGAACTTTAATCTCAACTTGCAGAGAAGTAGCTAAAAATGGTTTTAAAAATTTAAATGTTTTAGGTGTTTATGATGGAACTCTTGGTTTTTTAACTGATATTAAAATTGATAAGTTAAATGAGTTTTTTGCCGATTTTTTAAAAGGCAAATATGAAATAAAAAAACCTTTAATGTTAGAAATTTCACTTAAAAATTCAAAAAATGAGATAAAGCTCATTGCATTTAACGATCTTGTTTTATCAAGAAGTGCAGTTTTGTCAATGAGTAAAGTTGATGCGTATTTAGATGATGAATATTTTAATACATATTATGGTGATGGCGTTATAGTAAGCTCACCTGTTGGCTCAACTGCCTATAATATGAGTGCAAATGGACCAATAATTTATCCAATGAGCAAGGTTTTTTGTATTACGCCAATTTGTGCTCATAGCCTAACACAAAGACCGCTTGTTTTGCCAGCTGAATATAAATTAAAATTTAAAAATGCAGGAAATAGCAAGGTAAGCATTATAATAGATGGGCAAAATGCTTTTGATATGAGTAAATTTGATGAAGTTGTGGTTAGGCTTGGAGGCACTCACGCAAATTTAATAAGACATTTAAACGCAAATTATTTTGAAGTTTTAAAAAATAAACTTCATTGGGGACATAATGGAGGCAAGGTTTGATAGATAGACTTTATATGAGAAATAATTTAACTTTCAAAGAATCAGAGCTTTTTTTTGATAAAGGATTAAGTGTTTTTACAGGAGTTAGTGGAGCTGGAAAATCAGTTTTGATGAACGCCATTTTGTCTGTATTTGGACTTAGCGAAACAGATGCTGGTTTAATAGAAGCAGATGTGGAGTTTGATTTTGATTTAAGTGAATTTGGCATAGAAAACGAAAGTGTTAATAATTTTAGAATGCTAAAAGATAGATCAACAAGATATTTTATAAACTCTCAATTTATCTCTAAAAAAAATTTATTTTCAATTGCTTCAACCCATATTAAATATCTTAGCATTAGAAATGCTGATGAGTTTAATAATAAAAATTTATTAAATTTGCTAGATTTATTGGCCATTAAAAAAGATAAAGCTCATAAAACTAATTTAGAGAGTTTAGGTGAGATTTTTAAAGAATTTAGTGATGTAAAAAAAGAGCTTGAAAAAATTGAAAATGAAGAGAAAAATATTGAAGAGTTAAAGGATTTTGCTAAATTTGAAATAAATAAAATAGAAAGTATAAATCCTAAAATAGGCGAATTTGAAGAGTTGATGGAGTTAAAAAAACGCCTTAGTAAAATAGATAGGATAAATGAAGCTTGGATGAAAGCTGAAATGATATTTGATATAGAAAGCAGTGTAATTGAAGCTTTAAGGGTAAGTGATTTAGAAAGTGATTTTTTTGAAGAAGCCATAAATGAGTTAAGAGCTAAAAAAGAGAGTTTAAATTTAGAAGATTTAGAAAATATTGATATAGAAAAAACTTTAAATAGAATCGAAGATTTAAACTATTTAGAAAAACGCTATGGTGGCGTAAAAGAAGCACTTGAAACCTTACAAACTAGAAAAAAAGAGTTAAACGAATATGAAAATATAGAGTTTAAAAAAAATGATTTAAAAAACTCTTTTAAAACTCTAGAAGAAAAACTTCTTAAAATTTCAAATTTAGTAAGTAGTAGTAGAAAAAATGTAAAAAAAGAGCTTGAAAATATTTTAAATGGATATTTAAAAGAGTTTTATATGAGTGATGCAAAAGTTATATTCAAAGAAAAAGAGATTGATAGTTTAGGAATGGATGAAATAAACTTTGAAATTTCAAATACACTTTTAAAAAATTTAAGCTCTGGTGAGTTTAATAGACTAAGGCTTGCATTTATTGGTACAAATATTGATATAACAGGTTTTGCAAATGGTGTTTTAATCCTTGATGAAATAGATGCAAATTTAAGTGGAAAAGAGGCTATGAGTATTGCCAATGTTCTTTTAAAAATTTCAAAATTTTATCAAATTTTTGCTATTTCACATCTTCCGCAACTTAGTTCAAAAGCTGATTCTCATTTTTTAGTTAGTAAAATAAATGATATTTCAAATGTAAAAAAACTAAACGAAGATGAGAAAATAACAGAGCTTGCAAGAATGATAAGTGGGGAAAAAATCACAAAAGAAGCCTTAGAATTTGCAAAAAAACTTAGAAATAGTTGAAAATTTATACTGCTTTAAGCTTTCATTTGTCATTTTTTGCTAAAATCGAAAATTGATTAAAATAATTAATAGGTTAGCAGATGATAATAGACACACATTGTCATTTAGATGATGATAGTTTTAATGACGATTTGGATTTTGTGATAAAAAGAGCGAAAGAAAGCGGAATTAATAAAATAATAATTCCTGGGGCTGATATAAAAACCCTAAAAAAAGCTAGAGATATCGCTTATGCTTATGATAATGTTTATTTTGCAGCTGGAGTTCATCCATATCACGCTGATGAGTTTGAAATAAATTATCTAAGAGATTTTTTAGATGATAGAAAGTGTGTAGCTGTTGGAGAGTGCGGACTTGATTATTTTAAGATAAAAGAGCATTTTAATAGTGATGAAGAGGTTTTGGCTAATAAAAATTTACAAAAAAAGATTTTTTTAGATCAAATAAATTTAGCAATTCAGTTTAAAAAACCTCTTATAATTCATGCAAGAGATGCAAATGAGGATATTTATAATATTTTAAAAGAGCATTCTAAAAAACTTTTTGGTGTGGTTTTGCACTGTTATAATGCAAGCAAATTATTGCTTTCATTAAAAGATGAAGGGTTTTATTTTGGAATTGGTGGAGTTTTAACTTTTAAAAATGCTAAGAATTTAGTTGAGATTTTAGATCAAATTCCATTATCAAATATAGTCATTGAAACAGATGCACCGTATTTAGCGCCAACACCAAATAGAGGAAAAAGAAATGAGCCTGCTTTTACTACATTTGTAGTACAAAAAATGGCTGAAATTTTAAATTTAGAGGTAAGTAAAATAGAAGAAATTACAACAAAAAACGCAGAAAAACTTTTTAAAATTTAAGGAGAAAATTTGAATAAATTGTTTAGTATTTTTACAATTTTTATATTTACTATTACTTTACAAGCAAATACACTTATAGATGAGATTTTAAACGAGTTTGCTATCCCAAATAATGAAAAAAATAAAGAAATAGTGTTAAATATAGAAAAAAGTATAGATCAAAGAGATGTAAGTGAGTTTATAAAAATTATAAAAAGCTCTCCCGATAATGTTTATATGGTAAAAAAAGAGCTTGAAAAAATTGATGCTCCTGAGTTTTTGCTCTATCTTGCTATGGTTGAGTCAAAATTTTTAAACAGAGCAACTTCGTCAAAAAAAGCTAGTGGAATGTGGCAGTTCATGCCTATAACTGCTAAATCTTTTGGTCTTAATGTTAATGCTCAAATCGATGAAAGAAGAGATCCTTTCCTCTCAACAGATACAGCTTTTAAATATTTAGATTTTTTAAATGAGAGTTTTGAAGATAAGTGGTATATCTCTTTAATGGCTTATAATTGTGGCGATGGCTGTATGAAAAAAGTTATAAGAAATAATAAAAATGATGATTTTTCAACTCTTTTAACAAGTAGTAAAACCCCAAGAGAAACTAAAAATTTCATTAAAAGAATTATTAAAAACACAATAATTTCAAAAAATATTGATGCAAGAATCGCGCTTGTTGATATAAAGCCAGAAAATTCAGTAGAAAAAATAAAAGTTCAAGGTGGAACAAGTCTAGCAAGCGTTGGAAATAGCATAGGTCTAAGCGTGGATGAGATGAAGAAGTATAATCCTCACATTAAAACTTCTGTTGCTCCAAAAGATCAAAATGCATATCATTTTTATATCCCTGAGGAAAAACTTAATCTTTATGCATTAAACTATATAGGACAGATAATAAGAGGAGAGAATACATTTGCTCCATCATATAATATCCATGTAGTTGCAAAAGATGAAACCATAGAAAGCATAGCTAAAAAATGGGACACTACAACTGATGAATTAATAAAAGAAAACGATCTTAGTGATGAGTTAGAGATTGGGAAAAAGCTTAAAATTCCAATTCCTATAATTGCTTTTAATGACAATAAAGAATATACCATAAAAAAAGGTGATACACTAATAACAATATCCAATAAGTTTGATGTTGATGTAGCTACTTTAGTTGCTGCAAATGATATAAAAAATTTAAACATTAAAGCAGGAGATACAATTGTTATACCATAAAAAAATTTTAACATTTTTTTTTATAGCTTTTTTTATAGTAGGGTGTTCAACTAAAACATCTCATCCTGTGGTTACTCCTAAGCCAAGCACTCATGCTACTATGAGGCCTTATAAGATAAATGGAAAAACATATTATCCGCAAAAAGTTGAAGTAGGAGAAACTCAAAAAGGACTCGCTAGTTGGTATGGACCAAATTTTCATGGTAAAAGCACTGCAAATGGCGAAAGATACAATATGTATGCTCAAACAGCTGCACATAAAACTTTTCCTATGAACACAATGGTAAAAGTTACAAATTTAAATAATTCAAAATCAACAGTTGTAAGGATAAATGATAGAGGTCCATTCGTAAGTGGAAGAATTATTGATTTATCTAAAAAAGCAGCTTCTGATATTGGAGTGATTGCCAGCGGAACCGCTCCTGTTGTTATAGAGGTTGTTGGATTCGATGGTCATAGTATTAGTAAAACAGCTCCACAAAGTGAAAGAATTTATATAGGTGGAACCTTTATGGTTCAAGTAGGAGCGTTTAGAAATTTGAATGGAGCAAAAATTTATCAAAGAGAATATGATGGAAAAGGTGGATATAGGGCTATAATTAAAGAATTTGATAAAGATGGACTCCATAGGGTATTTTTAACAGGTTTTAGAAGTGAGGATGAAGCAAGAGATTTTGCTCATAGTTCATATCATTTAGATGGCGCTTTTATAGTTAGACAATAGGGGTTTAGTATGATAGAACGAAATACAAAAGAGACAAAAATAAAGCTTAGATTAGAAATTTATGGAACTGGAAAAAGCAAAATAAATACTAAAATAGGTTTTTTAAACCATATGCTTGAAGCTTTTGCAAAACACTCTTTAATGGATTTAGAAGTAGAGTGTGATGGTGATATAGAGGTCGATTTTCATCATAGTGTTGAAGATATCGGTATAGTTTTAGGAATGGCTTTAAAAAAACAAATTTATCCAGTTCAAAATATTGAAAGATATTCAAATTCAGTTGTTGTAATGGATGAAAGTTCAGTAAGCTGTGATTTAGATATATCAAATAGAGCTTTTTTAGTTTATGATAGCATAAAAGAGGGTTTAATAGGCGAATTTGATGCTGAGTTGATAGAAGAGTTTTTTAGAGCTGTTGCTTTTAATGCAGGTATTACACTTCATCTTATAAAATTAAGAGGAAGTAATAAACATCACATAGCAGAAGCAACTTTTAAAGCCTTTGCAGTTGCACTAAGAAGAGCTTTAACTAAAAATGAAAAGATGGGAATTCCTAGTACGAAAGGCGTTTTATAAAAGGGCGTTTTTATGATAGAAATTATTTTTTTAGATGTTGATGGCTGTTTAACTGATGGTGGGCTTTACTATACAAATTTGGGTGATGAGCTAAAGAAATTTAATGTAAATGATGGTTTTGGTATAGAACAGTGGAATAAAATGGGCAAAATTTCGGCCATAATTACAGGAAAATCATCAAAAATAGTTGAAAAAAGAGCAAAAGATTTAAAAATAAAATATATTTTTCAAGGCGTTAAAGATAAATTTAGTGTAGCAGAAGAAATACTAAAAAAAGAGGGGCTAGGTTTTGAAAATGCTGCTGCCATAGGTGATGACTACAACGATATAAAGCTTTTAAATAATGTTAAAATGAGCTTTAAGCCATTAAATGCCATGAGTGAAGTAAAGGCTGATATAATGCTTTCAAAAAAAGGTGGCGATGGTGCAGTTAGAGAGATGATAGAAACAATTATAAAAAAAGAAAACCTAAGAGATGTTTGGCTTAAAAAATGGCTATAAGAATTTTTTATTTTGGTATTGCTATTTTTAGTGTTATGATGGTTATTTTATCAGTTCAAACACCTTATTTTAGTGATTTTTTTAAAAATGAGATAGATTTAGCCCAAACTGAAATGTTTGATATAACTGATTATGAGGTAACAGAAGAAAAAATTATTGCAAAATATGAAGCTGATAAAGGTGTAAAATATAAAGATAAAGATGAGTTTGAAAATTTCAAAAGTTTTATTTTAAATAAAGATACAAATCATACATTAAGTTCAAAAAAAGCTATTCATAAAGATGATACAATAGAGTTTTTAGGCGATGCGAAGTATAAAAATAGTGATGACATGAACTATATTTCAGATGAAATTTTTTATAATACAAAAACTAAAATTGCTACAAGCAACAAGCCTTTTATTTTATGGCAAAATGAAAATAATGTAACTGGTCTTACTTTAAAGTATGATTTAAATACAAAACAGACTTTTGCAACAGGAGTTAATGGATGGTTTATAAGAAAATAATAGTGTTTTTACTTGCGTCTTTGCCTTTATTTGCTGAGCAAGTTGAGGTTACGGCCGATAATTTTTTTGCTGATGAGATAAAGCTTCAAAGTGTTTTAACTGGAAATGTAAAAGTTAAAAAAGGCTCATTTGATACTCTGAATAGTGATAAAATTACAATTTATTTTGATAAAAATAAGCAACCTACAAAATATATTGCAACAGGTAATGCCAAATTTAAAATTTTGATTAATGAAAGCCACTATAACGGCAAAGGAGATATTTTAACCTATGAGCCAAAAACTGAAATTTATACTTTAAAAGGCAACGCTTGGATTGAAGAGGTTGAAACAAAAAGAGAGGTCTTTGGAGATATCATAACAATAAATCAACTTAATGGAAAATATGAAGTAAATAGTGATAGATCAAGCAAAAAAATAGATAAAAAACCCGCAAAATTAATTTTTAAAATTGAGGATAAAAAGTGATAAAGGTTTTAAATGCTAGGTTTTTAACATCATCTCCTAGTTTAGAAAAAAGTGATTTTTACTCAGGAAGTGAAATAGCTTTTTTAGGTAGATCAAATGTTGGAAAAAGTAGCTTTATAAACTCTTTATTAAATCAAAAAAACTTAGCAAAAAGTAGTAGTACCCCAGGAAAAACTAAACTTATAAATTTTTTCGAAGCAAATTTTAAAGATGATGATGAAAATTTATATAATTTAATCTTAGTAGATTTGCCTGGTTTTGGTTATGCAAAAGTTGCAAAAAGCACACACAAAATTTGGCAAAGTGCTTTGGATGAGTTTATCAAAAAAAGAAACTCAATAAGACTTTTTATCCATCTTAGAGATAGTAGGCAGTTTGATATGGAAATTGATAAAAATGTTGATTTGTATATAAAAAGTTTTTTAAGAAGTGATCAAAAGCTTATAAATTTTTATACAAAATCAGATAAATTAAATCAAAGTCAAAAAGCAAAAGTTTTAAATTTTTATAAAGATGCTAAATTTATATCAACATTAAGAAATGAAGGTATTGATGAAGCAAGAGAACTTATTATAAAGGGTGTTTTTGGTAGAGTATAAAACTGCAAAGTTAAAAGACATTAAAGCTATGCAAGAAATGGTTGCTGATGAAGTAAAAAAAGGCATTATACTGCCAAGAAGTGATAGTGAAATTGCTCAAAATATAAGATCTTATACTTTAGCTTTAAAAGATAGTAAAATTGTAGGATATGCATCTTTACATATTTATTCTATAGAATTAGCTGAAATTAGAAGTCTTGTTGTAAGTAAAAATTTAAGAGCAAATGGCATTGGAAGCAATCTTGTAAAAATCTTATTAAAAGAGGCAAAATTTCAAGATATTAAAAAAGTTTTTGCTTTAACTTATGCAGATAAGTTTTTTAAAAAGTTAGGTTTTGTGGAAATTTCAAAAGAGGAGTTGCCTGATCAAAAAATTTGGGCAGATTGTATTAAATGCAAACAATTTCCAGTATGCAACGAAATAGCCGTGATAAATACGCTTTAAAAAACTTAGTTTTTTGGGTTTTTTTATTCTTTTATGAGATTTTAACATCTATTTATACTTCATTGCCACCTTTTATAGGTCTATTTTTTGCGTATGCAGTTATTTTAAAGTATGAAAAAGATAAAAATTATGAAGATTTTACAAGCAAATGGTATCAAACGATAATTTTTCTTTTTTTTGCTGAACAGCTTCATGGGTTTGAACTTTTTTCTATAGCAATTTCATTTTGTGTTTTTTACTATTTTATGTTTAAATTTAGTTTTGAAGGTTTTAAGCTTAGAAATATATTTTTAACATTTTTAGTTTTTTATGGCTATATTAGCACCTTTTTAGTAAGCAACTTAATTTCATATTTTAATTCAAATCAGGTCTTAAATTTAACTTATGAATATTTAATGTATGCAGTTTTTGAGTCTGCAGTTTGTGTCCTTTTGTTTAAGGATAGGATTATATGAGACTTAAATTTAGCATTTTATTTATCGTTTTATTTTGGCTTATGCTAATTTTAAGAGTTTATTATTTAAGCTCAAATGAGTATTATGCTGGAATTGCTTCAAAAAATGTTGTAAAAACTACTGAGTTGCCACCAGTTAGAGGTCAAATTTTTGATGCAAATAACAACCCATTAGCAATAAATCGCCTTGGATACTCACTATTTTTAAAACCTCACTTAAAAAATGAAATTATAGAAGAAGAAACTATATATTTAGAAAAATTATTTATAGATTTAAATTCTACAAAAATGCAAAAAGAGTATAAAAAACAAAACTCACCATATAATCAAGATTTTATAAAAATAGTTGATTTTTTAGAGTATGAGGATATTTCCCCTCTGTTTTCAAAACTAAATTTAAGAAAAAATTTACGCATAGAGCCAGCTTCACTTCGCTTTTATCCATATAATTCTACGGCATCTCATGTTATTGGATATGTGGCAAAGGCAAATTCAAAAGATCTAGAAACTAATCCTTTATCAAAACTTACAAATATAGCTGGAAAGAGTGGCGTTGAGAGATATTATAACGATATCTTACAAGGAAAAGAGGGAAAACGCCTAACAAAAGTTACTGCTTTAAATAAAGTAGTTGAGGAAATATCATACACAAAACCACAAAGCAGTGATATAACTCTAAGCATAGATATGAAACTACAAGAGTATTTAGAAGATCTTTTTAGTGATAAATCAGGAGCTGTTATTATAATGAATGTGGATAATGGCGAAATAGTTGCAGCAGGAAGCTTTCCAGAGTATGATTTAAATCCATTTGTCACAGGTATTAACCAAAAAGATTGGATAGATTTAATTGAAAATTTAGATCATCCATTTACAAATAAGCTTATAAATGGGCTTTATCCACCAGGTTCAGTTGTGAAAATGTCAGTTGCAATGGCATTTTTAAATAGTGGTAAAATTGACAAAGATAAAAGCTATTTTTGTGGTGGAGCAATGGAACTTGGAAATCATAAATTTAGGTGTTGGAGCAGATGGGGTCATGGCAAAATGAACTTAAACGATGCCATAAGACAAAGTTGCGATATTTATTTTTACGAGGGAAGTTTAGAAGTTGGAATTGACTTTTTATCTTCAAATTTAGAAAAACATGGTTTTGGCAAAAGAACAGGAGTTGATCTTCCAAATGAGTTTATAGGAACAGTTCCAAGCAGGGTTTGGAAAATGGAAAAATACGCAAAACCTTGGTATATGGGTGAAACTGTCATAACATCAATTGGGCAAGGAAGTTTTTTAGTAACTCCAATGCAAATAGTTAAAAACACAGCTGAAATAGCTAGTGGAAAAGGCCTAACACCTCATTTTTTAAAAAAAATTGATGATGATGAAGTAAGCTTTAATACTTATGAGGTTTTTACACCTTTTGAAAAACAAAATTTACCATATATAAGAAAAGCTATGTATGAGGTGGCAAATCATCCAAAAGGCACAGCCTATAAATATTTAAAAGATAGCATTGTGAAAATAGCTGCAAAAACCGGAACTGCACAAGTTGTAAGCATCCCACAAAGTGAAATTGTAAGAATGAAAGAAAAAGATATGGAGTATTATCACCGTTCACACGCTTGGATAACAGGCTATGCACCGTTTGATAATCCAAAATACGCGGTTACAATTTTAGTTGAACATGGCGGTGGTGGAAGTAGTACAGGCGGACCTCTTTTAAAAAATATTTTTGAAAAACTTGTAGATATGGGATATATAAGTAATTAAATATTTATTTTACAAACACATACAAAATCTTTTCTATTTTATTTTTTATATTTATTTTAAAAATTTCATTTAATATGTTTTATTCAAAAACTCAGTTATTAAATATATTTAATTAATATTATTTTTACATTAAATAAAGTATAATGCTTGTTTTTATTTTAATACTTATATTCAATATTAAAAGGAGAGAGATGAAAAGTTTAACAAGGCTAAGTTTAATAGCTGTTTGTTTTGGTTGTTTAAATGCTGCTGAGACTATAACTTTGGATACTATAGATGTCGAAGATAAAGAACTTAAAGCAGATAAGGAGGTTTATCAAAAGGCTAAGGCAGTAAGCGCTAGGGAAGATATCGCAACTTCTACGCAAAACTTAGATACAATTTTAAGAAGTATTCCAGGAACTTTTACTAATCAAGATAAATCTACAGGAACAATAGCCCCAAATATTCGTGGCTCACAAGGTTTTGGCAGGGTAAATACCATGATCGATGGTGTTACTCAGACATTTTATTCATCAGGAGCTGATGATGGTAGAAGTGGTTCAACTTCACAATTTGGTGCCACGATAGATCCAAGTTTTATAGCAGGAGTTGATGTAGAAAGAGGAACCTTTGGTGGTAAAAGCGGAGTAAATTCTTTAATGGGATCTGCAAATTTCAGAACTCTTGGAGTAAATGACATCATAAAAGGTGATAAAAATTTTGGCTTTTTAGGAAAGTATCAAGTAGGTGATAATGCTTATAAGAGTAATTATATGGGAACTTTTGCCGGAAGAGCGTATTATGATGATGGCTTTTATGTAGGAGCTTTGATTGGACATAGTCATAGAGATATTTCTCAAGATTATAAGGTAGGTGGTGGTATAAAAATAAATGATATTAATAAAATAGAATTTGAAAATCTTCATAAAAAATTTATAGATTATGGTCTTAAATATTTTTATACACCAAGTGCAAAAAAAGGTGATATTGTAGGATATAAAGAGAGTTGGGAAAAAGATCCTTTATGTATGCCTTGGGATGATCCTTGCCCACTAGTTAAAGTGAGAGTTCCTATTCGTGGTGATGGTCCAAAAGATGAATATTTAAAAGACAGAGAAAAGCAGTGGAAAGAAACATCAGAACAATATGACCAAACCCCTTATGATCCAAATAAATTAAAGCAAGAGATAAATAGTTATATAACAAAATTTGAATTTGGAGATGAACGCAATCTTTTAACACTTTCATTTAGAAATTTAGAAAATAAAATTTGGTCAAGAAAAATAGAGGCAAACAACTATCAACTTAATTATAATCTTAATAATGATAAAAATATAGACTTAAATGTTTTGTTTGCTTACAATGAAACTAAACAAAAATACAATGACATGGCACAAATTTCAGGCAAACAACTAATAGCTGATCTTGAGACTAAAAACAAATCAACCACTTTTGATATAAGCAATACTTTTAAAAGTGATTTTAGCGATACTACATTTTTAACTACCACAATAGGCTTAAATAACCTTAAAAACTCATATTCAAAAAATCGTCATCCTTATGAGCTTGTTTGGTTTAATGACTATAGGCAAATTTTAGATGGAAAAGCTGATAATTATCCTAATATGACACCTGAAAAAAGACAAAAATTACTTAAAGAAATGTTAAATGGTGGATTCTTTACAGCTCCAAGCAATATGGGAGCATATGGTGGAGTTTATGACTTTTCAAGCTTAGATACCCCAAGCATTCATGGTTATAGAGCAAATACATTTCAACCTTCAGGAAAACAAGAATTTTTTACCATTTACGCAGACAATAGCTTAGATTTTGGAATTTTTAACTTAAATGTTGGCACAAATTTGGTTAAATACGATTATAATGGTAAATATTTTGATTTAGTTGATAAAAAAGGTGGATATGGAGAATATAATGGTAAGCCAAATGAGATAATGTTTGATGATTATGGTCAAAGAAAAGCTTTTAATTATTCAGCTACATTATCAGCTTTTGTAGATGAGCTTTTTACACCTTTTGTATCTTACTCAAAAAGTTCAAGATTTCCTACTTTGCAAGAGATGTATTTTACGCAACGAACATCAAATGGATTTGCTAATGATTTAGAAAATGAGTATGCAAAAACTTGGCAAATAGGTTTAAATAGTTTTAAAGAAAATTTGATATTTGATAAGGATATATTTGGCTTTAAAGCTCTATATTATCATACAAAAATAGATAATTATATTCATAATGTTTTAATACCTAGATATAGTATTCAAGGATATAATAAGCATTCTAATAAGTCAGATCCAAAATATAAATTATATAATAATGATGATCCATATATTAAGTTTATAAATTATGACAAAGATGTTGTAAAAAAAGGTTTTGAAATGGAAATAAGCTATGATATGGGGTTGTTTTATATAAATTTAGCTTATGCAAGACAAAAAACAAACCAGCCAACTTCAGCATCTGATGCAAGCCCTGCTATATATCCAGCACCTACAAGAAATGATTTTTACTCTTTAGGGCATGGTATAAGCAAAGTTACAATGCTTCCAAAAGATTATGGTAGCTTAGATACTGGTGTTAGACTTATGAATGAAAAACTTACATTAGGAACAAGAGTAAAATATTTTGGAGAAAGCAAAAGAGCCATTTATGAAAGCAATACTTTTGAAAACAAACCTCTTCATAGACCAGAATGTACTGATTCAACAAAATGTGGAAATGAGCAAAAATATATAAGATGGACTGAAGTTATAGAAAAACAACCATTTATATTTGATTTTTATGTAAGTTATGAGCCAATTGAAAATTTAGTTATAAAAGCTGAGGTTCAAAATGCATTTGATAAACAATATATTGATCCACTTGATACTAATAACGATGCAGCTTCCATGAGAAGTTACAGCTTTTTAAATGGTGAAAATAACTCATTAAGCAATTATGCAAAAGGTAGAACTACGGTTTTAAGTTTTGAATATAGATATTAAAATTTAGCTTTGGTTAACAACCAAAGTTTTTAAATCTATGAATTTCTTACAATCAAGCTTTTTGGAAGATTAAATTTATTTATAATTTTTTCTTCCATTTTTCTCATTTCTCCATTATCTATTTCGTGATCATATCCTAAAATATGAAGCAATCCATGTGTAAAAAGTAGGGCGATTTCATCATCTAAGTTGTGTTTAAGCTCCTTTGATTTTTCATCTGCAAGATCTAAATTTATAACAACTGAACCAAGTGGAAAATTTGGTATTTTAGCATAAGGAAAGCTCAAAACATCAGTTGTTTTATCTATGTTTCTTTCCTTTTTATTAAGTTCATGCATTTCACTAGAGTTTAAAAAAATAAGCTCAATCTCAGCATCTGTTAATTCACTAGCTATTAAATCTAAAATTTTAGGATATTTCTCATCGCAACTTATCAAATTAAATCCTTTTTTTAGTTAAATTTGGCTAAGATTATACCAAAATTTATAATATAAAAGGGTGAAAATGAAAAAAGCACTTTGTATAATAAGTGGTGGAATGGATAGCGTAACATCAGCATATATTGCAAAAAACGAAGGCTATGAGATAGTTGCGCTTCATTTTGATTATAATCAAAGGACAATGAATAAAGAAAAAGAGTGTTTTAATAAAATTTGTGATGAGTTAAAGGTTGTAAAAAAAGAGATTTTAAATGTTAGTTTTATTTCTCAAATTGGGGCTAATGCTTTAACTGATAGTAGCTTAGAAATTCCAAAAGATGGGTTAAGTGATGAGGTGCCAATAACTTATGTTCCTTTTAGAAATGGTATATTTTTAAGCATTGCAGCAGCTTTAGCTGAGCGTGAAAAGTGTGAGGCAATATTTATAGGAGTGGTTGAAGAAGATAGTAGTGGATATCCTGATTGTTCCCAAGAGTTTATAAAAAGCATGGAAAAATCGATTAATCTAGGACGAGAAACAGGCATTAAAACAAAAATCTTAACTCCATTAGTTCATTTAAGTAAAGCTCAGATTGTTCAAAAAGCATTTAGTTTAAAAGTTCCTTTACAATATACTTGGAGTTGCTATGAAAGGGAGGATTTGGCGTGTGGAGTTTGTGATAGCTGTAGACTTAGACTAAAAGGTTTTAAAGAAGCAGGTAAAAAAGATCTAATAAAATACGCTAATTAAAGTTTAGCTAAAAAATATCGCATCCATATCAACTTCAACATTTGGAATTTTTTCAAGCACATGAGAAAGCATTACTAAATTTTTGTAAGTGTGTGAGCGAAGCAGTATTTCATATCTAAATTTTGAAGCAATATATTCAATTACGGCTTTTCCGTGTCCAATAACCTCAATATCTTTAAATTTAGGTATGATTTCTAGGCATTTTTGTGTGATTTCATTTGCTATTTTTTCATCTTTATGTGATATTAAAACTCTTAAAATTTTAGTAAAAGGTGGATATAAATCTTCTCTAAACTCAGTTTCATCTTCTAAAAACTCATCATATTTGTCTAAATAACTTTTAAAAAAATCAGCTTGTTTTGTTTGTATTAATACTTTTGCATTGCCTACTCTCCCAGCTCTTCCAGCTATTTGCATACATAAAGCCAAGGTTTTTTCTCTAGCTCTAAAATCAGCATACGCTAATCCTGTATCAATACCCATTATCACAGCTAGTTTTACATTGTGATAATCATGCCCTTTACTAAGCATTTGAGTGCCTACTAAAATATCTATTTTTCTATCATTAAAGTCTTTTAATAAATTTGTAAGTTTTCTTTGCGTTGTTATCTCATCTTTGTCAAATTTAGCGATATTTGCCTCTTTAAAGGCTTTTTGTAAGGCGTTTAAAACTTCACTTGTTCCCATTCTTTTTGCTTCAAATGTATCACCACCACATTTATCACAACTTGCATTTTGATAAGTTGTATAGCCACAATAATGGCAAATCAAAGCATTTTTATCCTTGTGAACGCTCATGCCAACGCTACAAAATGGGCATTTTATTATCTCACCACATTTTTTGCATTGTTTGTATTTAAAATTTGCTCTTGTGGGTAAAAAAACAATTGCTTGGTTTTTATTTTCAAGACAAGCTTTTATCTCTTTTAGAATTTTTGATGAAATCTGAGTTTCATTTTCATCATAAATTACTTCTTTACTACTTTTAAAAAAAGTTCCTTTTAGCCTAAAATAGGGCTGCTTTTTATAAGTTGTAAGTGAAGGCGTAGCTGAGCCAAGCACTACTTTTATATCAAATTTACTAGCTAAAAAAATAGCTAAATCTCTTGCGTTATATCGCGGTTTTGTGGCTGATTTATAACTATCATCATGCTCTTCATCAACAACTATAAGACTTAAATTTGTAAATGGTAAAAAAAGAGCCGACCTAGCTCCTGCAATTAATTTTATCTTTCCATCTTCAAAATCTTTTAATAAATTTTGCTTTTTTTTAGGCGTGATTTTTGAGTGCCAAACACCTACAAAATCACCAAAATACTCTTTTAGTCTTTTTTCCATTTGTGGGGTAAGTGAGATTTCAGGCATTAAAAAAAGCACTTGTTTGCCCAAATTTAGCTCTTTTACTATTAGTGAAATATAAATTTCACTTTTCCCGCTTCCAGTATCGCCAAATACAAGGCTTGTTTTATGCTCTGTTACAAAATTTAAAGCCTTATTTTGAAGTGGGCTTAATGTTGGAGTTTTATCAAAATTATGATTTATAAAATTTGAACTTTTAAATGGAGTAAAAATTTTAAAAACCATACCCAAATTACAAGCATAGTAGTAGCTTATAAACTTAGCTAGAGTTTTTTGAATGTTACTAAATTTTTCATCACAAATACTTAAAATTTCTAAAGTTTGAAATTTTGGCTTTTTGACTTCTTTTAAAATTATAGCTTGTTTTGTATTTTTTGAAAGAGGGGCTAAAACTAAGCTATAAATTTCAAGCTTAGTTTTAGAATGATATGTGAGAGGTCTTAAATTTAGACCTAAAATAAAGACTTCGTAGTAAAACATTTATTCAAAAAGATTACAGTTGTCGCCTTTACAATTAAAGTCTCCTGCATTGTTTCCTGTTGTTACAAGTTCAAACTCAGCACATTTTTTAGCAATGCAAGCCTTTGCAGTTGTTTTATTAAAAGTCCAACCATTTCTTTCATTTCCAGGTTTAATACCACCTTGAACAACGCTTGAAAAATTATTATTAGCAAGATCTGCTACATTTGTTTTCCAATCAGACAGTCTTCCTTCCATCATTGCCTTGCTTTTATCAAGCGCTATACCACTTCTTATAGAAGCTAAATCAGCTCTCATTTTAGCCATCGTAGCATCATCTCTTGTAACCGAAAGTCTTGGTATAGCAACTCCTGCCAAAATTCCCAAAATAACAATAACGAAAACTAGCTCAATCATAGTAAAAGCTTTTTTATTCATATTTTCTCCTTTTTTCATACATATATGAAATTCTAGTAATTATATCAAAAAAACCTGTTAAAGACTAGGTTTTTCACCTAAAAATATTTTGCTTCCACTTTGCAAATATGATTTTACAGCAGGCAATTCAAGTGCTCTTTTGCAGAGCTTTTCATTGTTATTTACTGTTTTTATCTCAAACATTCCAGCTCTTACATTGTTTGCACTATCATCATCGTTATAAGCAATTATTTCAATACAGGACTTTTTTCTTATATTAAGCGTTGCTTTATAATCTTGTTCGTCTTTAACATCTACATAGGTCATATTAGATATTTTTTTATCATAATTTCCCTTAGATGTTTGATAAGCTGCAATATCAGTTATCAAAGTCGATAAATTTTGAGCAAATTTCGCAACTTCTGCATCATCTCTTGTAGCAACCAGTCTTGGCAGTGCAAAAGCAGCTAAGATTCCTAAAATAACAATGATAAAAATTAGCTCTACCATTGTAAAACCTTTTTTCATATTACTTTTTCTCATAAAATGGCTTTCTCCTTTCTTAAAATTTGATATTATTTTATTAAAAAATATCTTTAAAGATAGTTAAATTTAGAATTTAAAATATTTTAAAAGCTCTTTTTTGTTAAAATCTACAACTTTTCCATTTTCATCTGTTTTTAAAAGATCAAGTTTTTTAAATTTTGTAATTATTCTTGAAAATGTTTCAGCAGATATGTTTAAAATTTTAGCTATATTTGAATATTTTAGTGTTTGAAAAGCTTCGAAATTATCGCATATGAAATTTGCAACTTTTCCCTCACTATCCCAAATAATTTCTTTCATTATGACTTTATTCATAGCTTTTATTTTGCCAGAAAATGACTTTAATAAAGCAAATGCAACTTGTGATTTTTTTAAAAACATCTCTTCAAATTTAAAATAATCTATCTTTAAAATCGTGCTATCTTCACTAAAAGATGAGCTTGCTGGATAAGTTATGTTTTCAAAATTTGCTAGCTCAGCTACAAAATTTATAGGTAGTATTTCATGAATAAATATTTCTTTTCCTTTTGGAGAAGTTTTATAAATTTTTAATTTTCCATCTAAAAGTATGCTTAGAAAAAGTGGTTTTTCTCCCTCTAAAAAAAATATTTCACCTTTTTTATAGTGTTTTATAATGCTTATATTTTCTATTTTCTCAAGCTCTTCATCGGATAAATCTTTAAAAATGGGAATTTCTCTTAACATTTTTTCTTCTTTTCTTAAATTAAATTTATAAATATTATATCAAGGTTAAATTAACAAGCTCTTTTAAACTGAAATTTTAAAAATTATTATATAATCTTAGAAAATATTTTTTAAAAAGGAAGAATTTATGTATCGTTTCGCACCATCGCCAACTGGTGATATGCATATAGGAAATTTAAGAGCTGCAATATTTAATTATATTGTTTCCAAACAAAAAAATGAAGGTTATATTTTACGTATTGAAGATACGGATAAAGAGAGAAACATAGATGGAAAAGATGAAGATATAAAAGAAATTTTAACAAAATTTGGTATAAAGTGGGATAAGCTTTATTATCAAAGTAAGAATTTAAAATTTCATAGAGAATTTGCAAATAAACTTTTGATTGATAAAAAAGCATTTTGTTGTTTTTGCAGTGAAGAAGAACTTGCAGCAAAAAAACAAAAAGCTAAAGATGAGGGCGTAGCTTATAGGTATGATGGAACTTGTGAAAAGCTTAGTGATGTTGAAGTTTTAGATATAACAAAACCTTTTGTTATAAGGATGAAAAAGCCATCTCATGCTATGAAATTTACAGATGATATCAAAGGCGAGCTTAGTTTTGAACCAGAAAATATCGATAATTTTGTCATAATGAGAAGAGATAAAACCCCAACTTATAACTTTGCTTGTAGTATTGATGACATGCTTATGGATGTAAGCTATGTAATAAGAGGCGAGGATCATGTAAGTAATACTCCAAAACAGGACTTAATAAGACAAGCGCTTGGATATGATAAAAAAATAGGCTACGCACATCTTCCAATTATTTTAAATCAAGAGGGTAAAAAGATGAGTAAAAGAGAAAAAGACTCATCGGTTAAATTTTTACTTGATAGTGGATATTTACCTGAAGCAATACTTAATTACCTAGTTCTTTTAGGAAATAAAACTCCGTATGAAATTTTTACTTTAGATGATGCAATTAAGTGGTTTGATATAAAAAATATCTCCAAAAGTCCTGCTAAATTTGATATAGAAAAGCTAACTCAAATAAACAGAGAGCATATCAAAATAGCAAATAATAAGCGACTTAGCGAGCTTTTTGAAATGGATATTAAATTTGGTGATTTGATACGATTTTACACTCAAGAAGGAAGTTTAATCCCTGAAATAAAAGAAAAAATTCTTCAAATTTATTCTAAAAAAACTATCCCAGATGAGTATAAAGAAAATGTAAATTTGATAAAAAATGCAATTTCAAAAGTGGAAATTTCTAAAGATTTTAATGAATTTAAACAAAATTTAATGAAATTAACTAATCTTAAAGGAAAGAACTTTTTTATGAGCTTAAGGATACTGCTTACAAATCAAACTCACGGACCAGAACTTAGTGAGCTTTATCCACTTATAAAAGATGATATAAAGGAGATAGTAAGTAAATGTTAATTTTAAAAACTTTTTTGCTAGCACTTGTTAATATTTTGCATATTTTGATTTTTGCCTACACGCTTGTTATCATAGTTGCTGCCGTTATAAGCTTTACAAACCCAGATCCATACAACAAGCTTGTTCAAGTTGTCTTTAGACTAACTGAGCCAGTTTATGAATATATAAGAAAGATTATCCCAACTTCATTTGGGGGGCTTGATTTTGCACCGATGATAGTTTTGTTGGCCCTTACTTTTATAGATAAATTCTTTATAAAATTGGTTGAAATTTATGCCTATAAGATGTAAGTTTATACTACTTTTGTTTTTAAGCTTTACTTTTTTAAACGCAAATGTAAAAAGCTACGATGAAATTAAGAACGAGCCTAAATCTTTAGCAAAAGATTATTATATTTATCGTTATATTACAGAGGGAAATTATAAAAAAGATGAGGTGAAAACTTTAAGTAAGCAAATTTATAGAAATAGAGGAAAACTTAATAAAGAAATTTATAAAATTATCCCAAAGCCAAAACCTTACGATGAGTGTAAAAATTTTTGGGTTAAAAATATAAATGATGCAAACTTAACTTGCAAGCTTAAAAGATCAACTCCAGCTTTTTTAAAAAAATTAAACAAGCAAACATTAAAGTCTTTGGAAAAAGACTTTGCAAATTTCCCATATAAATTAAGACTTTTAAAAGGTATGAGTTCTGAGAATCCAGCTGTTTATTTTGCTAATAATTTAGATATAAAAAATTTTTTTAATTATTATAATTCACTTTCTCAAAACCAAAAAAATAGTGATTTTAACATAGTTTTAAGTAAAGAATTTGCAAACGAGCTAGGCAAAGAAAAAGCTTTTAACTCTTTTATAGCAGATGTTATTATAAATAAAAGATATGCAAATTTAAGAAAGTCTTTTTTAGATGTAAATGCTTCAAAATTTAACTCTTTGGGTGCATTTTACTTAGGGATTAATGCAGTTTTATATGATGATTTAAATAAAGCTTATGAGTTTTTTAAAGTTGCAAACTCAACTTTTAAATCTAGTATTGATAAAGACAAAGCAAATTTATGGGCATATTTAGTAAGTAGCAATGAAGATGATCTTTTAAATACAGCAAAAAGTGATAATATAAATATATATTCTTTGTATGCAAAAGAGCTTGCTGGACTTAATAAAACATTAAATTTAGTTATTCCAAATCCAACTAAAAATGAAGCCCCAAAAGGCTATGATCCAACTGATCCATTTAGCTGGGTAAGACTTAAAAATAAAATTTCTAAAATGGATAAAGCAAGTCTAAAAAATGAAGCCAATAAATTTGACACTAAGCAAACTCTTGGTGAGTATATTTATATCTCAAATATTTTATCAGGCTATAAAGATAACTTTTATCCACTTCCTTTTTTGGATTATTTAAACGGTCAAAATTTGCATAGAAAAGCTATGATTTTATCTCTTGCAAGACAAGAAAGCAGATTCATTCAAAGTGCCATTTCTATTTCTTACGCACTTGGAATGATGCAATTTATGCCTTTTGTAGCAAATGACTGGGCTAAAAAAGGTGGCTTAAAAGACTTTGACCAAGATGATATGTTTAACCCAAAAATGGCTTATGATATGGCAAATGTTCATCTAGACTGGCTTGAAAAACTTGTTTATAGTCCTGTTTTTGTAGCTTATGCTTATAATGGCGGCATTGGTTTTACTAAAAAAGTGCTAACAAGAGGAGATTTATTTAACGCTGGTAAATTTGAGCCATTTTTATCAATGGAATTGGTTTATTATGAGGAAAGCAGAGAATATGCAAAAAGAGTTTTATCAAATTATTTTATCTATTCTCAAATTTTAGAACCTAAGAAAAATATCTCTATTATTGAGCTTTTGAGTGATTTGCTAGTTCCAGCTAAAAGTGACAGCTTCCGAAACTAGGGAAGCTGTTTAGTTATCAAGTTTAATTTGTGGATTCCAATACATTGATTTTGAAACTTTTAGAAATTTCAAATTTGCATTTATCCCACTTTGAGTTTTATAATTTAGTGTTAAATAATCACTATTTTTAACTTTTGAAGTTATTTTATAATGGTTACTCCAAGGAAGATTTATATTTAGTATTTTTAAAAGCTCATCATCTAAATCAAGTTTTGTGATATTTAAGTCAAAATCACTATTTATATTTACTGAATTTAGTAAAATAATCTCTTCTTTTGGGTAAGATGAGAGGATAAAAATTTCTTTATCACTATTTTTTAAAACAGGATTTAAATATGTTGAAACTGCCAAATAGCGTTTTTTACCATTAATGCTTTCAAATTTTTGCGTATAGGCTAAAAGCTCATTTTTCACTGGATCTAAATCACTTTTTTTTTCAGCACAGCCAGTTAAAAAAATAAGTACTAAAATAAATAAATTTAGTTTTTTCATGCAATGCCTTTAATAAATTTTTAGATATTTTATCAAATTTAGCCTTTTTATAGCCTAAAATAGATATAATTAAAAACTTTTTTTAAGGAAAATTAATGAAAAGATTAGGCATTGCATTTTCAGGGCCTTCAAATTCTGGAAAAACAACTTTGATTCTAAAGGTTGCTAAGCGCTTTTTAGAAAGTAATTTAAAAGTAGCTATTGTAAAGCACGATCCAAGTGATAAGGCTAAATTTGATGTCGAGGGAAAAGATAGTTATAAATTTTCAAGTCTTGGTGTGGATGTGGTTGTTACAAGTCCTACAAGAACGACTTATTTTAATAAATCACAAAAAGATTTAAATGATATTATAAAAATGATAGATAATTTTGATATTTTGATAGTTGAGGGTTTGAAAACACTCCCACTTCCTAGAATTTCTATTTTTAGAGATAGTATTGAAGAGAGTTATTTGAAATTTTCAAACGCTATTGCAACAAATAATCTCAAATATAGTGGAGAGTTAAAACATTTTGATATAAATGATGATTTAAATATTTCAAAATGGATTTTAGAAAATGCTAAAAAACTGTAAAATAAACCTATAAAGGAACAATATGGAAATTTTAATAAATTCAATAAAAGAAGCTGTTTTAGAAATCAGTAAAGCTTTAAAATACGCTGATTTATCATATAGCAATCATCAAAATAAAACCGGTGATACTCAGCTAAAATTAGATGTTTTAAGCGATGAAATCATAACAAAAAAATTATCAAAATTAAGCTGTGTTAAAGCTTTAGTTAGTGAAGAAAAAGATGAGGCTTTAAATTTAAATGAAAATGGTGAATTTATCGTAGCTTATGATCCGCTCGATGGATCAAGCTTGGTTGATGTGAATTTTGCTGTTGGAAGTATTTTTGGAATTTATAAAAATGAAATAAAACCTAAAAATTTAATACTTTCACTTTATAGTCTTTATGGTCCAAGACTTGAAATGGTGATTTGTGATAAAACACCTATTTTATATAGACTTGATGAAAATAATGAGTTTAAAAAAGTTAGAGAATTAAAATTAAAAGAAAAAGGAAATCTAAATGCCACAGGTGCTAGTCAATGGGCATGGAGTAAGACTCACGCAAAATTTGTAAAAAGCCTTTTTGATGAAAAATATAGGCTTAGATATAGTGGTGCCATGGTTGCTGATTTACATCAAATTTTATTAAAAGGTGGTGGTCTTTTTAGCTATCCTGCGACAAGTGATCATATAAATGGCAAATTAAGAGTTGTTTTTGAAGTGCTTCCTTTTGCTAAAATTTATGAAAGTGCGGGTGGAAAAACAAGTGATGGATTTTCAAAGTCTCTTTTTGAAATAAAGATAGATAAAATTCATCAAACAACACCTTGTTTTTTTGGATCATCTTATGAGATAGAAAAAATGCACACATTTTATGGAAAAAATAATGAATAACTACGAAGAAATTCAACAAGAAATGCTTAAAAAAGTGCAAACTTGCCAAAAAGATCATGATTTAAAAACTTGTTTTGATTGTGATAAATTGTTAGATTGCAAGCTTAGAGATGAATATGTAAAAGCTACATATGAGTATTTAAGCGAAGGCAAGCAGGGCGATTTTGATTTTTAAAATTTAAGATTAAGGACAACAATGAAAAGATTTATAACAACACCAATTTATTATGTAAATGATATTCCACATATTGGACATGCTTATACGACAATTATAGCTGATACAATTGCTAGATTTTATAGATTAAAAGGCGATGAAGTATTTTTTATGACTGGGACTGATGAACATGGTCAAAAGATAGAAGAAGCAGCTAAAAAAAGAGGTTTTAAACCACAAGAATACGCCGATGAAGTTAGCATGAAATTTAAAAATCTTTGGGATGATTTTGAAATAAGTTATGATAAATATTTTAGAACTACTGATAAAGATCACATTAAAACTGTTCAAAGTGCGTTTTCAAAAATGCTTGAAAAAGGTGATATTTATAAAGGCAAATATGAAGGGCATTACTGCGTAAGTTGTGAGAGTTTTTTTCCTGAAAATCAGCTTGTTGATGGTGAGTGCTGTCCAGATTGTGGGAAGCAAACTAGTATTTTAGAAGAAGAAAGTTATTTTTTCAAGCTCTCAAAATACGAAGATAAGCTTTTAAAATGGTATGAACAAGACTGCATTTTGCCAAAATATAGAAAAAACGAAGTTATAAATTTCGTAAAAAGTGGCTTAAAAGATCTTTCCATTACAAGAACAAGTTTTGATTGGGGTATTAAATTACCTGCAAATTTAAATGAAGCAAAACATGTTATTTATGTTTGGCTTGATGCGCTTTTGATATATCCATCAGCTCTTGGATATTTAAGAGATGAGAAAAATATGGATTTTTGGCAAAACACTTTGCATTTGGTTGGTAAAGATATTTTAAGATTTCATGCGATTTATTGGCCTGCTTTTTTAATGAGTCTTGATATGCCTTTGACAAAAACTATCGCAGCTCACGGCTGGTGGACAAGAGATGGTAAAAAAATGAGCAAATCTCTTGGAAATGTAATAAACCCAAAAGAAGTAGCAGATGCATACGGGCTAGAGCAATTTAGATATTTTTTACTTAGAGAGGTTCCTTTTGGACAAGATGGCGATTTTTCTCAAAAGGCATTAATTACAAGAATAAATAGTGAGCTTTGTAATGATTTAGGAAATTTATTAAATAGAATTATTGGAATGAGTAAGAAATATTCAAATTTTATTATTGATAGTAGCGATGTTTTAAAGTATTTTAAAGATGAAATTAATGAAAGTGAAATCTATATAAAAAATGCTTTAAAAGAAATTAGCGAAATTTCAACAAGTAGATATTTAGATGAAATTTGGAAAATTTTAAATTTAGCAAATTTAAGTATTGCAAAATATGAGCCATGGAATCTAATAAAAAATGGTGAAGATAAAAAAGCTTTTGCTTTAGTTTCAATGGTTGCAAATTTGCTTGCAAGAGCAACTATTTTACTAAGTCCAGTTATGCCAAAAACAGCTTTAAAAATTGCTTCAAATTTAAATTTTGAAATTTCAACAAAAACATATAATGAAGTAATTAATGAAAATAAGCTTTTGGATTTTAAAGCAAGTGAGTGTGAGCCGTTATTTACTAAGATTGAAGAGCCTTTGATGCAAACTCCTGTTGGTGTTGAGACAAAAGAAGATAAGACGATAAACTTAATAACTCTTGATGATTTTAAAAATATAGTTATAAAAGTTGGTGAAGTTTTAGAGTGCGAAAACATAGAGGGTAGTGATAAGTTATTAAAATTTAAGATTGATTTAGGAGAAGAAAATCCTCGTCAAATAATTTCAGGCATAGCTAAATACTATAATCCTAAAGATTTAATAGGAAAACAAGTTTGTGTTTTGGCAAATTTAAAGCCTGCTAAAATTTTTAAACATCTAAGTGAGGGTATGATTTTAAGTGCCGAAGATGGTAAATTAACTTTGCTTTCAACTCTTGCCAAGGTTAAAAATGGAGCAATAGTTGGATGAGAATAGAAAATCTTGTAAGGTTAATAAATGCAAAGTTAGTTACAAAACCACAAATTTCAAGTGTTGATAACTTTGCTATAAGCCTTAAAGATGTGAGTTTGGGAAGTGCATTTTTAAGCAATGATGAAAAAGAAATTAATGAGGCGATAGAAAATGGTGCTTATGCTGTTATTTTCGATAAAAAGTGTGAAGTTAAAAATAGTGAAATCGCATATATAAAAGTTGATAACTTAGACAAAGCAAAACTTAGAATAGCACAGTTTTTTGCTGTCTCAAACTCCGTTAAAAATCTATTTTTAAGACCAGCTGAAAAAGAGATTTTAAAAAATTCAACTCTTAGTAGAAATGCAAAATTTTTAAGTAAAAATTTAGATGAAGTTTTTATTAATTTTATAAATTCAAAAAAAGGCGATGTTTTTTTATATGATGATTTGGAATTTTTAAAAGAAATTTCACCTATTTATGAGACTTTGAATTTAAAAAACGATGCTAAAATTTTAATCGATGGGTCTTTATTTTTTCTAAATTTTGAATATAAGGATAGAATTTTTAATTTAAATTTGCCACAAATTTTTTTGCCTGAAGCTTACTCTATTTTGAATTTTATGGATAAAAATAATGTTTTTATCAAATTTAAAGATTTAAGAAATATTGGGCATTTTGAAAGTATTTTTGTTGATAAATTTTATAATATAAAAGCTTTTGGGGAAAGCTATAGAGCTTTTATAGTTGAGAATGATATCAAGCTTTTTTTAAGAGAAGTTAAGTTTTTAAAAGATAAATTTGGTAAAGAGATAATTTCAATGTCACCAAAAAAACTAAATTTAAAAAGTGACATTGAATATGACAGCTTAGAAGAGATAAAAACAAGTTATGATTTTAAGTATGCAGTTGTTTTGGCAAATAAACAAGATGTCGTGGATATGCTAAATAGCAAGAAAA
Organism: Campylobacter ureolyticus; assembly: GCF_013372225.1. Lineage (NCBI taxonomy): Bacteria > Pseudomonadati > Campylobacterota > Epsilonproteobacteria > Campylobacterales > Campylobacteraceae > Campylobacter > Campylobacter ureolyticus. The sequence continues at coordinate 807,766 of NZ_CP053832.1, forward strand.
AAGAGCTATCGCTTTTTGATTAAAAAACAAGGGTAAAATTTGAGTGAAATAATCACATTTATAGTAAATTTGGTTGAAAGTTGGGGATATTTAGGTATATTTTGTATGATGTTTTTAGAAAGCTCATTTTTCCCATTTCCAAGTGAAGTTGCGATGATACCAGCTGGATATCTTGTTTTTCAAGGCAAGATGAATATTTTTTTAGCTTTTTTTGCTGGAACATTTGGATCACTTATGGGCGCTATTTTTAATTACTATTTATGCTATTTTTTTGGTAGAAGTTTAATTGAAAAATATGGCAAATATGTGGGTATTGATGATGAAAAAATGCAAAAATTTGAAAGTTTTTTTAAACGCCATGGCGAAATTTCAACTTTTAATTGTCGCTTAATTCCAGGAATTAGGCAATATATAAGTCTTCCAGCAGGCTTAGCAAGGATGAATATTTTTAGATTTTCTTTATTTACAACTTTGGGTGCTGGAATTTGGGTAGCTATTTTGCTTGGGCTTGGATATTTTTTAGGCCAAAATGAAACTATTTTAAAAGAAAAACTTCATATCATAACAATTCTACTTCTATTTTTTGTAATTTTAACTTTTATTATATATTTTTATTTTTATAAAAAACAAAAATAATAAATTTATTTTATGAATAGCATTTATAAACTATATAAATAAATATTTGAAAAATAAAGCTTTTATTAAGATATTTTAAATATAATGGTTACTAATTTTTCTAAAGGAGAAAAAAAATGATAAAAAAAGTTTTATTATTTACTACTATTTTTTTAAGTAGCTTATTTTCAAATTCTTTATCTGAAATAAAAGATAAAGGTGTTTTAAGAGTTGGTGTGTTTACAGAACAGCCCCCATTTGGTCAGTTAGTTGATGGTGCCTTTACAGGTTTTGAAGTTGATTTTGCTAATGCTATAGCCCAAAACCTTTTTAAAGATAGAGGTGGTAAAGTTGAATTTGTTGCTACAAGAGCCGATCAAAGACTTGATTTTGTAGAAAAAAACAAAGTCGATCTCTTACTTGCTACTTTTACAATTACTGATGATAGGTCAAAAAAAATAGATTTTTCTTTACCTTATTTTTCAGTTAATATTGGTGTTTTAAGCAAAAAAGGGGATGGTATTAAAAAAGAATCTGATCTTAGAGGTAAAAAAGTTTTAGTTGAGAGCGGAACGACAGCTCAAGCTTATTTTAATTTAAAAGGTTATAATACTGTAAGTTGCCCTAACTCCAATGAGTGCTATAAGATGCTAAAAAATGGTGTAGGTGATGCTTATGCAAACGATAACTTGATAGTTTTAGCTTATCCAGTTGTAGATAGAAGCATGGAAGTAAATATTAAAAACTTAGGTGCGTCTGATTTCTTAGGTGTTGGTGTTGCAAAAGGAAATAAAGAGTTATTAAATTTTGTTAATGATACTTTGGTTAAATTAAGCAAAGATGGTTTCTTTAGAAAAATATTTAAAGATACAATAGATCCATTTTACAAAGGAACTGCTGAACAAAAATACTTCTTATTAGAAGATATCTATAAAATCTTTGGTTAGAATATAAAGACGGATTTTCCGTCTTTATATTAATTAAAATGCTGGTAAAATTGCCCCGTTATATTTCTTTTCAATAAAATCTTTCACTGTTTGACTTGTAATGACTTCATCTAAAGCTTTTATTTTTTCACTATTTTCATTGCCTTTTTTTACAGCTATGATATTTGCATAAGGGCTATCTTTGCTTTCTAGTTGTAAAGCGTCTTTTAAAGGGTTAAATCCTGCATTCAAAGCAAAATTAGTATTAATAACAGCAATATCAACATCATCTAAAGTTCTTGGAACGCTTGCTGCATCAATTTCAATAAAGTTTAAATTTTTAGGATTTTTTGTTATATCAAGCGGAGTTTTAAGTTCTACTTTACTATCAAGTTCTATAAGGCCAGCATCAGCTAAAACATCCAAGGCTCTACTTTCATTTGTTGGATCATTTGGAATGGAGACTTTGGCTTTATCTTTAAGCTCATTTAGATTTTTTATTTTTTTACTATAAATACCCATTGGTTCCAAGTGAACAGCTACTGTTTTTACTAAATTTGTACCTTTGTTTTTATTGAATTCTTCAAGGTATGGAATGTGTTGGAAGAAATTTGCATCAATTTCACCATCATTTGTAGCTAAATTTGGAATGACATAATCATTAAATTCTTTTATCTCAAGATCAAATCCAGATTTTTTAAGTTCAGGTTTTATGGCTTCTAGAATTTCAGCATGCGGAACAGGTGTAGCGCCAACTATAATTTTCTCAGCAAATAAAGATGTAGCTAAGCTTACAGCCACCAAAGAACTAATTAAACTTTTTTTCATATTTTCTCCTTAGTTTTAAAATATCTTAAGATAATACAATAATTTTTATAAATATAAATATAATAAAGTAAAATCTATATTGTCGGGTTTAAGTTTGCTTAAAAGTCACAAAGCTAAAAAAAGATTTTTAAAATCAGACATTAAAATAGCAACTATTGTTATATATATTTTATAAATTATTTAAGCTTACCATTAGAGCAGGTTAGTTTTACCTTAGGTCATACAAATATAAGAACAATTTAAGATATACAACAACTGATAAAAAATTCTAAAAAAACAATCAAAAGTTTAATAAATTTAGTATAAACTTAAACAAATATAATAGTAGTTAAAATCTAAATATTAAGAATAATTTAAGTATGCTTTAAAATATCTGTAAAATGGTGATTTGGTTGCAGAGGAAGGACTTGAACCTCCGACCTTCGGGTTATAAGGAATTCGTGCTATAAAAATCATCTTTCAAATACAGTTTTATAGTGCTTTAAGTCTAAATTTGCTACTATTTTTGAAATTTAAAGGAGCTACAATGACTTATGATGTGAAGTTATCAAATATTGATAGTAACTTTTTAGAAGTTTTAAAATCACTTATTAAAATTTATCCAAATTCAAATATTGATATTAAAAATAGTGATTATACATTTGATGATTTAAATGATGAAACTAAAAAATCGATTTTAGATGATAAAAATGTTTCTAAATCTTTTAATTCTATTGATGAACTTATGAAAGATTTAAGAAGTTAAATGTTTGAAATAAGATATAAAAATCTTTTTAAAAAGGACTATAAAAGACTTTTAAAACAAGGTTTTGATGATAGATTGCTAATTGAAACTTTAAACTATTTAGCTTTTGGCAAAGAACTTCCACGTAAATATAAAAATCACCCACTAAAAGGTATTTATACTGGTTATTTTGATTGTCATATTAAGCCTGATGTTGTGTTGATATATAGTTTTGATGAAACCACTTTATATTTACATAGAATTGGCTCTCATTCTGATCTATTTTAAAAAATAGGCACATTTAAAAATTTAGTAATTTTCTATTTTTATGATTTTTTTCATATTGTTTAAAATTTTACCTTCTGTTTTGCAAAATTTTATCTTTGATGAATTGTTTAAAATCCCATCAAAACACTTATTGCCGGCATAATTTGTTAGTTTTATTTCATCTCCCCTATAAGTTGAAAAGCTTTTTTTATGATAAATTACTATGTATTCATTTTCAAATTTCCAGTATAATTTTCTATTTTCTCCGTCTAAATATACAAAATCATCACTTTTTTTAAACTCCAAATCCCAGTTTTGACCAATAGTCATTATAAAATGAGTGTAATTTGTACTTTTTAAATTCCATTTTCCATAAATATTTAAATCATTAATATATTCTTTTGTTTTATTATTTTCTTTAAAATTTAGTGTAATTGTTTCAGCGTTTAAATTCAAATATAAAAACAAATTTATAATAATTAAATTTAAAATTTTCATTTTATTCCTTGTTTTCAATTTTTCTTTTTAAAATTCTTGTATTAATTTCTGAAATATAAAAATCTTGTTCTAAATTTTCTAATTGTCTAAATAATTTTAACAATACTTGTTCTTTTTTGTCTAAATTATTATCGTTATTTTCTTTAAAATCCATAACTATTTTATAAAGATTTGGTTTATCTTTTTTCCAGTTATACAGTGTAGGAGTTGTTATATTTAGATAACTGCATAATTCTCTTATTGTCAAAATTATTATCCTTTTATTGACAATGTCTAAAATATTTGTTATAATTTTGTCTAAATAATTTAAACATTGATACTTTTTGTTTTAGTTATTTTATAAATGTCTAGAATATTTTAGCTTTTATAAGCTTAAATATCAAACTTTAACTTTTACCACTCCGCCATAAAGTAAAGATATGTAAGGAGAGATAACAGGAAAAGCTATTACTCATCTTAATTGATGACAACCTAAGCAAGTTATAAAACTGTTCTGGGGTGGCTGTAGCTCCGCCCCTTAAATTTTTAACTACATATTTATTTTTTTAAAGGAGCTACACTATGTACACTTATTTAATCGGATATTGCGACGAGGTTCGCCCACTAACAAGAGTTGATAAAAAGTCTGGTGAAACAATTAGCACAATTGACGTAACTATTACTTTTGAAAGTAGAGACCAAGACGGCTATTTAATAAAATCAACTGAAACTATTTCTTTTGACGCAAATTTGAAGCCAAAATTTGACGCTGTTAAGGGTAAGTATGTTGCTATTCCATACCGTTTTTTAAATACCAGATCGGGTGCTTATATGTTCCCTGATGATAGTTTGGATTTTCAAGTATTTGTTAAAAATCCTTTTATTTCAAAAGAAGTAACTAAATAGAAATTCGCGGGGGCTTATGCCTTAATGTGAGTTGCAAACCCTCTACCGCAAATAAATTTTAAAAAGCTTATTATTTTTTCTTTATTGGTAAGCTTTTTAGAGTTTAAAAACTCAATTTCTCAAAAAGGGGTGTGAAATGAAAAAGACTAAATCATTTCTACAATCTACAAAGGCTAAAGTTGCAGCAACTGGTGCTGCCTTATTAACAGCAAGTCTTTTAACAGCTGCCGATGCTCCTGTTATTCCAACTGAACCATTAAAAGCAGATTATGCAATGTTTGATTATGTTTTCGCTGGAATTATTGGCGTTTGCTTCATTTTTATGGTTGCTGGTAGAGTTAAAAGATTTATCTTTTAGTTTAAGGGAGCTTTTTTGCTCCCTTAAAGGCTATATTATGAAAGAAAACGCTATTTATATACCAGATTTAAATATTTGTATAAAAGATTTTTACGTTAAAAATGGAAAAGTTTACTTTATTGGTTTTGGTAATAATACCTCTGTTTCTAGTGTTTCATTACAAAATATTTACTCAAATTATATATACGAATCAAATAATAATATCTGCTATATAAATAAAAATAATTATATTCCAAATTTAGGTATTTATGACTATCAATTTAATTTTTTAATGGATTTAACTGCTATATTAATAGCTTTTTCTTTTTTAATAGGTTTAGTAATCGTAGGAGCTACAAGATGATTTATGATGTTTTAAATAATGATGTATTTAACTATTTTATGAGTGTTTTTGCTTTATTTTTTGTTCCTATTTTTATGTATATAGTAGTTCTTTCGTTTGTTAAGTAAATGTTTTAGTTTTAAAAATAAAGTTCATTTTTTTGGGTTTTCGTATACTGAATTTATCCAAGTTATAAATGCTTAATTTAGAAAACTCTATAAAAAAATGAACCGAACAAGAAAAGCGATAGCTCACCTTACTTCGTCGCTTTTCGTAGTTCTTAAAAAAATATGAAAGGCTGAAAAATGATTTTACTTTTGATGATTTTAATTATTTTAAAAATAGTTTTAATTTGTCTTTTGATAAATCTCATTTTGTTTTTAAAAAATAAAGATATTAGGTCTTGTTTTTCAAATTTTCATATTTTAAAAGAATTTAAAGAGAAGTTTTACAAATGAAACCTATATTTAAATTTATATCTATATTTTTCATATTATTAAATTTTAATCTTTTTGCAGATTGCACAAGGTTTTCAAATGTTGGTCTTAAAGAAGAAATTTTAAAAGTTGATTATCCAGAATTATATAAAAAATATAATTTATCAGGTAAAGATTTTATCTTTATTAAAGATAATGAATGGTTTAAGGCTACTTATTATTTCTCTAGTCAAGGATTTGATGGTAGTGATACTCATCTTTGTGGTGAAAATGATAGATCTTTTGATGAGGATTCTTTTTATATATCAGGTTCATCAATGTATTATATTGTTTCTTTTTTAGGAAATTTAGATTCTGGCGGAAAACCTAACCCTAGATACAATGCTTATTCTTATGAATTTTATAAGATTGAATCTATTTCTAATCCTTGTCAAGAAAATGAAGTTTATAACCCTGAAAATAAAAAGTGTGAATCTTGCCCTGAGGGTTTTTTTCTTGATCCATATTCTAAAACTTGTGAAAGTAAGCAAGAACGTCCTAAATGGTGCCCCGAACCTATGATTTATAAAGAAAGGCAAGGAAATTGGAAAACCGAGGGTCATAGAACAATTAAAGAATGCTTACCAGATCCTAATATTAATGAAGATGAATGTAAACAAAGGGGTATGAAATATCACGGACCTTGTGCTGATTTATACGGTGTTGAGTTAAATGCTTGTTTGAAATATCCAACTGGGTGTTATGCTAATGAAACATCTAAACATTTTGGAGCACAAGAGCAATTAGATAACGACTTGTTTTCTTGGAGTGGTTTTATGTTTCCACTTCCTATTGACGCTATAAAAAATGGCTGGAATTCTTTATCTAATTTTATGAAAAGTCTTTTTAAATCTCCAAATCCTAAAACTCCAAATCCAAATTTATTAGAGTATCGCCCTCAAATAGTTGATATGAAAGCTACAAAAAATGGACCTGAGCCGATTTTTGATTTAAGAGCTGTTAAAAACAATGATATTTTTACAAATCATATTTTTAAAATACTGGTAAAACTGATATAAATAAAATTAAAGATATTCCTACATCAGTTGATAAAACCCCTCAAAAAAATATAGATATTTCGCCAAATTTAAAGAAATTTGATTTTCCTAATGACGGTTCTGTTTCAAAAATGCAAAATAATCAACTTGTTGCCGCAAAAATGAAAGATTTAAATAAGCCTATTCCTACAAAAGAAATAACTATGCCAAATGTCAATAAAGAAATAAGTTTAAATTATGATCTAAATTCTATGTTGAAAGATAATCCTACTAAAAATTTACCTATGGTAATAAAACAAACCTCTAAAAATGGAAATAAAACTAATTATAAAGGCGTTATTACAACTCCTGATAATAGTATTGTAAATGTTGAAATAATAGAAACAGATACTAGTAATGGTTCAAAAGTTCAAGATATAGATTTAAGTTTTGATTATGATACGCCAAGCGGAAAAAAGAAATTTAATACTGGCTATGTTATAACTATTGATAACAGTGGAAAAGTTGTTAATAATATTTATAAGTCAAGCACGGTTACAGACCCATCAACTGGTAAAACTAATTTAAACAATAATAATCAAACTCCAGCACCTTCAAATAATCCAGATTTAAGCTCTTTAGAAAACGCAATAAATCGCACTAATTCTAAGCTTGATGATATAAATAAAAATGTATCTGATATAAAAGCCGAGCAAAAAGCACAATGGGAGTATAAGCCTAATATTGATACTGCTACATCTTTTTCATCTTTTAAAACTGCTATGTCTAATTTTGATGTTTCAATAAATGATGCTTTTAATTTTGCAAATGGTGTAAAAGATGATATTGATGATCTAATGAATGATTTTGATAATGCTTTAGATATTTTTAAGGGTGGTATTGATGAGCCTAAAATTCCTAATGGTAAATGTCCTTTTAAAATTAGCGGTCCAGCTCCAGGAAGTGGAAAAACTAATATTTTTGAAATAGATCCTTGTAGGTTAGTTAGTCCTTATAAATCAATTCTTACTATATTTTTTACATTTTGGTTCAGCTTTGAAATTATTATGTTTTCTTTAAAATATCTTTTTAAAGTAGGGGGTAATTCTTAATGAAGTGGTTAATAAATACTATAGGTGGTTTTATAGTTTTAGCTATTGAATGGCTTGTTAAAAAAATTGGCGTTAAGGTTACAGTTGGTGCTTTTATTATTCCTATTTATGTTTCTTTTATTGCTTTTATGTTTGCATTTTATGGTTATACAATTTTATTTATGATGAAAATTTGGAATTTGATAAAAGAATATTTCCCTAAGGCTTTTGATTATAGTTCTGCTAGTGGTAGTTTTGCTGGTCTTTCAAGCCATACTATTACAAGTTCTACAATGGCTTTTTTACATGAAAGTGGTTTAGCTGACGCTTTTTCTAATGCTATGAATTTATTTTTGTCAATTCTTAGTTTATATTTTGCTTTGCAACTTTATAAAGTGATTATGTATATTAGAAAAAATATGAATGAAATAATCACTAGTTTATTTACTTTATTAGTTAGGTAGTAAAATGTTAACTTTACTTTTAGGACCGCCAAGAAGTGGAAAAACTTATAAAGCTGTAAATGATATTTATGAGGAATATTTAAAATTTAAGAAAAATGAAAATAAATATAGATTTATTTATACAAATATTGTAGGTTTAAAATTTGATGAATTTGAGGGGTTTGTTAAGCCTTTTAATAAAACTGATTTTTTAAATGCAACTATTGAGGAAAGTGTTTTAAATTCTCAACATGAAAGCGGTTTTTTAGGCGATATAGCTGATTATGATAAATATGCCTATGAAAAAGGGATTTATAAAAACTATCATCACACTTTAATTGTTTTAGATGAAGCTTATAATACTTTTACAAAAGAATTTAATAATTCTTTAGGTAGATTTTTAAGTTATCACGGTCATTTTGGTATTGATGTAGTTTTTCTTTTGCAATCTCGCCGTCAAACAAATAGGGAGTATTTAGTTCATACAGAATTAATGTATATGGCTCAACCAAGCGGTAAAAGAATACTTTCAAGGCTTTTTAGATATAAAGTTTATTTAACTTATTTAGATTATCAAAAAAACTATATAAAATCAGAAAATTTAAGATTTAATCCTAAAATTTCAAATCTTTATAATAGTGGTTCAACTAAGATTTATAAAAGTTATGCAACTGGTAAAATTATATTTTTACTTTTAATTATTTTTATTTCATATTTTGGTTATAAGTTTTTAAAACCTAAACCAGCTAAACAAGAAACTATTATTACTGATGAAAGATTTAAAGATATTAATCGAACTAATCAAGATATAAAAGAACCGCAATTAATTCAAAACAGTGATCTAAATTTAGATCTTAATACAACAATTTTTAACGATAAAAGAACTTATTTAAAGATAACTTGTTATTCGCATTTTTGTAAATTTAGAAATTATAGTTTAGATTTGTCTTTAAATAGTTTTTTAGAATTAATTTCTAGTTTTGACTGTTATATTTTTTTAAAAGATGAGAAATCAGCAAATTATGCTGATTATTACTTATCTTGCCCTTTAGATTTTTCTAAAGTTGTTTCTAATATTAATGATTTGCAGGAGATTTGCGATGAGAATAAAGGTAGTTTTAATACTTTTAGTTTTAAATAGTTTTTTATATTCTTTAGAATTTAGAACTATTAAATTCAGTGATTTTTTAGGTGAGATTAGCGGAATTACTGGTAAAAATATCGTTATTAGTGGTGAAATTAATACTAATTTTGATGTATTTTTACCTACTCTTGATCTTACAAAAATTGAAGTAATGGATGGATTATTAAAAGACATTTTAAAGGTTAATGGTCTTGATTATATGCTTTAAGATAGCGTTATTTTAATTTATAATCCAACTATTGATGAAAATCCTATTTTAAATGATTACATTATTAAATTTAAGCATATTTCTAAAGATGATGTTATAAGTGCTTTAAATTTATTTAATGAAAATATTAAATTTAGTGTTTATTCTGATCGTGTTTTATTGATTACTACGGAAAGTCAATTTAAAACCATTGAAAGTCTTATAAAAGGACTTGATACAAGTTATCAGTTAAGACAACTTAGTTTTACAATTATAAGCACAGATAATTCAAAATTAAAAGAAATTGGACCTAAAATAGAGGCTGTTTTAAATTCACTAGATCATTTTTATTTTAAGATAATTACAAATATTTTAACAGTTGATAGCACGAGTATAAAAAAGATAGTGTTACAAGCTTAATAAATCTTTTAAAAGAAAATGGCGTTTCTGATTTACTTTATAATCCTAGAGTTACACTTATTGACAATAAAGATAGTGTTATAGAAAGTGTAATTAAAACTCCTATTAAAAAATCACGTGTTGAAGTGCAAAATAATCAAACTGTAACAAGTGATGAAGTAGAGTATAAAGATGTAGGACTTAGGCTTAATATAAGCAGTGTATTAATTACAAATGATAGTGTTAGTTTTAGTCTTGATCTTTATATTGAAAATTTACTAGATGATACAGATACACCTAGAATTTCAAGCAGACATTTAAAGACAAATGTTTTTTTAACTGATAGTAATTCTTTTCTTATTGGTGGTATAAATTCAAAAGAAGTTATAACAAATGTAAAATCAATCCCTTTTATTGAAAATATACCTATTTTAGGAGATATAACAACTTATAAAAGCACAAAAATAAATGATTATAGTTTTAGTATTTTTATCACGATGTTACCAACTACAAATGAAGTAATGGTTTTTCCTTGCTATTTAGAAAATACACCTTTAAACAGTTGTCCTAATGGTTATTTTAAAAGCACGCACGAACCGCGAAAGGGGTCCCCGCTTGCGGGGAATGGCGGGCGTGCTCTTGGCTATATATAATAGAAGTGTGTATAGGTAGTAAAAAAATGTATGGTATTACCGATTTTGATAGAAATCTCTTAAAATTAAAGTTAAAAAATCAAAAAAAGTTTTTAGACGAGAACTTTTTATTTATTAATGGCGAGTATAAACCTTATAGTGATTTCTATTTTTCATCTTGGCATAATTCTAATCGTTACATTGCAGAACTTAACAACCGTGTATCAAGTCTTAATAAATACGCTAATAAAAAAGGTTTAAAGCCTATTTTTGCTGTTTTAACTCTACCTACGGAGTATCATCAAAAAAAGCAAATTACTTTAAAAAGTGGTAGAAAAAAGCTAGTTTATAATAATAAATTTATTGATGATGAAAATCATACTGTAAAAGCTGGAGCTAATAAACTTCAAAGTGTAGTTAGAAGTATAATGAATTCTAATACTATTCGTTCTATACCTAAAGAAAATCGTTGTTATATAACTACTAAAGAGCCACATTTAGACGGAACTTGTCATTTAAATTTACTTTTATTTGTTCCTGAAAATTTTGTTTTAAGATCTGTAAATGTTATAAAAAATAGATTTTTAGATACTCATTCAAAGATTACAATAGATATTAATAACCCAACTGCTTATGTTATGAAATATATTTTTAAAACACTTGATGATTTAAGAAAAAATCCAAGTGTTGATAATTTAACTGATATTACATTTTGGTATTTAAAACATAGAATTAGGCGTTTTACAATGTCTTTAACTTTTATTTCCCTTGAAATTTATAGGAAATTAAGCGGTAGAATTGATTTAATAAGTTTAACTAAAAATTATAATAAAGGCTTAATTACTGTTTTAATTGATGAAAATAATAAACCTATTGTAATATTTGATGAATTCGGTGAAATATGGCAAAAAAAGAGATTAAAAGAGCCTATTTTATTAAGACAAAGACCTAAACCAACTAAACCAAGCAAAAAAGATAAGATTTATCATAAAGCTATAAATAGATATATGGCAATGAGTCAAAAAGAATTACAACATTATCACAGATATGATAATGTAAAAGATAAAAATTACTATACTATGAGTGATTTTGAATTAACACAAGAGTATTTTTATGCTACAAATCCACAAAGTGATTTTAACAATCCTTTAAGATTAGCTATTTTAGAAAATGAGATGTTAGATCGTGGCTTAGATAATTTTACAAAAAATCAAGAAATTCATAATCTTAATAATTTTGATGAGCTTTATTATGATTTTATAGATCAGGAAAAAATGTTTTTGGATTTTTAATATGATTTTAAATGAACTTTTTAAAAATTACTTAGAATTTTATGAACTTTTATTAAGTCCTACAACCCTAAGAAGTGATATAGCAACTTATAATAAGCATTTTAAAAAAGCTTAGGTTTAGAAAATGTAAAAGATATAAATTTTATTGAAATTCAAAGATTTTGTAATGATCTTATTAAGCAAAATTATAAGATAAAAACTGTTAAAAATATTCTTGCTAAACTTCGTGTAATTTTTAAATTTGCTATAAAAATGGAGCTTATAGATAAAAATCCTTGTGAGCTTGTAGAACTTCCTAAATTTGATAATAAAAGATATTTTGATTATTCTGTGAATTTACAAAAAAGATTTATAAAAGCAATTGTAACAAATCAAGGTTATAATGCTGATATATTTTTCTTTTTACTTCACGGAAGAAGAAAAAACGAGGTCCTAAGTCTTAAATGGCAAGATATAAATTTAAAAACTAAAACTTATGAAATACCAGCTTTAATAAATAAAGCCAAAAGAAATATGATCTATTCTATGAGTGATGATCTTTATGCTAGACTTTATAAAAGATATATCAAAGCTAAAAACAATAACGATCTAAACAATTATATTTTTATAAATCCAAATACTAATACTAAATTTAAAGATTTAAGGAAAAGTTGGAATTCTCTTTTAAAAAGAAATAATTTACCAAAAATAAGGCTTCACGATATAAGGCATTTGGTTGCTACATATTCTATAAATTATCTAAATTTACCAGTAGAACAAGTTAGTTTCACCTTAGGTCATACAAATATAACAACAACTCAAAGATATATAACAACTGATATTAAAAACTCTAAAAAAACAATTGAAAGTTTAATAAATTCAGTATAAACTTAAACAAATATAAGAGTAGTTAAAATTTAAATATTAAGAATAATTTAAGTATGCTTTAAAATATCGGTAAAATGGTGATTTGGTTGCAGAGGAAGGACTTGAACCTCCGACCTTCGGGTTATGAGCCCGACGAGCTACCACTGCTCCACTCTGCGATAAAAGTAAGTGGATGGGGTAGGAGGATTCGAACCTCCGAATGATTGGACCAAAACCAATTGCCTTGCCGCTTGGCGATACCCCATTACTTAAAAATGAAATCAAATTATAGTATAAAATAAGCTTATTGTCAAGCTTTTTATAAAAAATATTTTAATTTATATTTTTTTCTCAAAAATAAAGACAAATTTACCCCTCTTTTATTCTTTATAAGTATAATTTACAGTTTTTAAGGAGATAAATTTGCCACTTTCAAAACTTAATAACGATCAATTAGCAGCTGCTACTGCACCACTTGGAAGAAATTTAGTGATTGCAAGTGCAGGAACTGGAAAGACATCTACAATTGTAGCAAGAATTGCACATCTTTTAAATAATGGTGTAAATCCAAAAAAAATACTTCTTCTAACTTTTACAAATAAAGCCTCAAAAGAGATGATTGCAAGACTAGAGCGGTACTTTGATAAAAAAATAACCGCAGATATTATAGCTGGTACATTTCACTCAGTTTCTTACACACTTTTAAGAAGTCTTGGAAAAAATGTTGTTTTAAAGCAACCAAGTGAGCTTAAAATTTTACTTAAATCATTGGTTGATAAACGTAAATTTAGCAATATTAGTGATATTAAGCCTTATTCTGGAGCTTATCTATACGATATATATTCGCTTTTTCAAAATAAAATAATAGATGGAAATTTTTATAATTGGTTTGTTGAAAATTATGGTGAACAAAGTGTTTATGCTGAAATTTATGAAGATGTTTTAAATGAATTTGAAGAAGAAAAAGAAAAATTTGGATATGTTGATTTTAATGATTTGCTTTTAAAAATGAAACGCGAGCTTAAAAAAGGAGCTCCTTTAAATTTTAGCGAAATATTAGTTGATGAATATCAAGACACAAACTCACTTCAGGGAAGCTTAATTGATTCTTTTAATACAAAAAGTTTATTTTGTGTTGGAGATTACGATCAAAGTATTTATGCATTTAATGGGGCAAATATTGATATAATTGCTTCATTTAAGACTCGTTATGAAAATGCTAAAATTTATGCTTTAAATGTTAATTATCGCTCTACAAAAGGCATTTTAGCACTTGCAAATAAGGTAATTGAAAACAATCCAAGACTTTACGAAAAACATTTAAGCGTAAATAGAGATGGTGAGTTTAAGAATCCTAGACTTTTAGTATTTGATGAAATTTATACTCAATACTCAAAAATTGCCGATATGATAAAATCTTCTAAATTTGAAAAAACAAATATTGCTGTTATTTTTAGAAATAACTCAAGTGCCGATGGTATTGAGGCTAGCTTAAGAGAAAGAGGCATTGCTTCAAAAAGAAAAGGAGGTATTAGTTTTTTTGAGAACAGAGAAATAAAATCTTTGATAAATTTTATAGGAATTTTAATTAATCCAAAAGATATTATGGCTTTTATGCAGATTTTTGAGTATGCAAAAGGTGTTGGTACAGCTGTTTCAAAAGAGGTTTATGATGCACTAAATTCTCTTGGAAAAGGAAATATAATAAGAGGATTTTTAAATCCAGATAAAGAAGCAAAAATTTATGAAGCAAAAAAGAAAAACTATCAACTTGGACTTTTTGATGATTTAGATATTTTTGATGAAGTTTCAAGGTTTGATGAAGTAAAAATAAATCAAAATTTTATAAAAAATCCAGTGCTTAAATATGCAAAATTAAGCAATAGTGCAGCTTATATGCTAAGTGAAATTTATAATCTTTTATTAAAAACAACAAATATAAACTCATCAAGAGAAATTCTAAAAGACATAGTTTATTCTAATGCTTTTGCCATAATTGTAGATGATATTGCTACAAAAAGAGCAACCTTAAAAAGTGGTAAGGTTGATGAAGAGTTAAAAAAAGAAAATATTCAAAAAATTTATCAAAAATGTGAAATTTTAGTAAGTTTAACTAAAAATTATAAAGATATAGAGAGTTTTTATAGTTTCTTAACACTTGGGGCTGGAGAAATGAGTGAAGGTGAGGGTGTAAATTTGCTAAGTATTCACGCAAGTAAGGGCTTGGAATTTGCTCAAGTTTTTGTAGTAGATCTTGCGCAAAACCGTTTTCCAAATTTAAAGCTTATGGCAAGTGGCGGTAGCTTAGAAGAAGAAAGAAGGCTTTTTTATGTAGCTGTTACAAGGGCTAGGGATGAGCTTATTTTAAGCTATGCAAAATATGATAAAATAAGAAAAATTGAGTATAAACCAAGCCAGTTCTTAATAGAGGCTGGAATGATAAAAGAACAAATTATATAAAATAAAAAAATGAGCAAAAATTAAAATAAATAATAGAGTCAAGAAAATTTAAAATTTAAAAAGATTATATTGAAAAAGAAGTCAAAGATAATTATTTGTAAAAATAATAATAAAATTAAAAATTATATTACTTAATTATGGTTTAAAAGTGGATATTTATCTAAATTTGTAAAATATCAATAATGAAAGTAGCAAAGATATAAATTTTAATAAAAAATTCTTTCTAAATAAAGAGCATTTGGAGAGGCTGGAATTCGTGTAATTGGCTTTTCTAAGCTAAATTTTTGGTTTGAAATTTGCTCTTTTAGGGCATTTGCTACCATTAAGCGAACTTGCGATCTTAAAAAGCCATTTGCTTGAAATTTAATAATCGTAAAATTTTTATATGAAAACGCATAAGCTTTATAAATTTCTCTAACGCTATCTTTTATATCGCTTCCTGTTTTCATAAACTCTTTAAAATCGTGTTTTCCAATAAATTTACTAAGACTTAAATTAAGTTTTTCTATATCAATTTCATTATAAAAAAGGCATAAATTTTCTAAAAAAGGACTAAAATTTGAGTGATTTAAAATATACCTATAACTTCTTTTTTTAGCATTAAATCTTGGGTGAAACTCACTAGATACTTTTTCAATTTTTTTTATATTTATAAGTGGTCTTGCGTGGCGATTTAACTGTTCTTTTAATTTGTCTAAATCCCAAAATTCCCCACAATTTGTAGTGCTTACTTGATTTAGTGCGTGAACTCCTTTATCTGTTCTTGAGGCAGTTGTAAGTTTTTCAAATATTCCTACCCTAAAAAGTGCCATTTTTAATCTATCCTCAACTGAATTTTTATGTGGTTGAGACTGCGAGCCACTAAAATTTGAACCATTATAAGAGTATATTAATTTTATTTTCATCAGTATTTTTTAGATATTTTTTGATAAAAAGCAAATAATGAGGTTATGAAAAATAGACTAAAAACAACAGGAATTGCAATAAATGGCTTTTTTGCTAAAAGCATAATACTTGCAAAATAGACAAACAAAACCCCGAAAACTCCAACATATACAAACCCTTTTTCATATCTATAAGTAACAATTCCAAGGCTTATCGCAAATAAAACACTAGCTAATGGAAATAGTGAAACCAGTGTGTAAATACTCAAATCTTTTGCTCTTTTTTTATCGGTTTTTGCACTCATCCAATAATTAATTATTGAGTTTGCATCTCTTATCTGGCCTGTTGGATTTGAGCGAATTATCATATTTTTAAATGAAGTTATGTGAATATTTTTATCAACTGTATAGATAAGTCCGTTGCTTAAAATCATTTTAAAAACACTATCTTCGCTTTTAAACTCGCCTTTTTTTGCTAAGATAATTTTTTCTTTTTCACTGCCTTTTTTTGGAGCATACATTATTAAATCATTATAAATTGTATTTTTATCAAGTTTTTCATCGCTTTGTATAAAAATAAGCCATTCGCCAAATTTCTGTCCAAGTTCGCTTGATTTAAGGTTTAAAGTTGCTTGTGTTTTTTTATAATCAACAAAATTATCTTTTAAATTTTCTGCATAAGGCATCATTATAAGCGAAGTAAAAAGTAAAATTATGGATAAAATAGTTGAAAGAAACAAAAAAAATCTAGCTATTTTTTTAGATGGATAGCCAAAAGTAAATATAACAATACTTTCATTTTCTCTTGAAAGCCTAAAAAGAGAAACCGCTAGAGCAACAAAAAAGGCAATTGGTGTTGTAAAAATTAAAATTCTAGGTAGCATAAACAGATATAATTTAAAAAGCTCAGAGCTATTTATTTCTATAAAAGAAGTAATTTTTGCAATTTGTATAAAAAAAACAATCGACATTATTAAAAATAAAACACTAAAAAGTGAGGCAAAACTACTTATAAAACTTGATAGTAAATATCTATTTATTTTATTCATACTGGACTCGTTTTATCTATTATTTATGCATACATTACAAAATTTAAAAACTTTAAAGAGTAAGCATCAAAGCAATAAACCACAAAAAGTCCTATTGATAAAAATGGAAAAAATGGCATTTCATAGTCTTTTTGCCTTACTGCTGCATAAAATGGCAAAGTTAAAATTGCACCTATAAATATAGCAAAAAATCCTAAATTTAGACCCAAAACTGCACCCATACAAGCAAACAGATAAATATCAGCTAGCCCCATAGCTTCCATTTTTTTAAGTTTGCTTAAAATAAATCTTATTGCGTAAAATATCGCTGCAAAAATTAAAGCGTTTTTAACTCCATCAAAACTAAATGCATAAAGTAAGGAAATAACTACAGATGAGTTTAAAAGAGCATCAGGAACGGCAGTATAACGGAAATCAACTACACTTGAAGCAAGTAAAATTATAAATAATAATCCTATCATTAAGGCTTTAAAAAGCATAAGATATTCATTTTGTGAAAAATTAAAGCCACTAAATTCAAACTCTTTATATAGAACAATTATCATAAAAACTCCACCCATAAGCTCTATTAATGGATATTGAGGACTTATTTTACTTTTGCAAAATGCACATTTTCCACCTAAAAAAATCCAAGAAAAAAGTGGAATATTGTGGTACCACTTTAAAGGAGTTTTACAACTTTGGCAGTGCGATGCTGGAAAATTTATACTTTCATTTTTTGGAAGTCTATAAATTAATACATTGCTAAAAGATGCTACACAAATGCCAATTATAAAATAAAAAATTGATAAAATTATCATTAAAGTCCTCCAAATTTTCTATGAATTTTTGTGTATTTTTCTACTATTTTTTCAAGTTCATTATATGAAAAATCAGGCCATAAAGTAGGGGTAAAAAATAGCTCAGCATAGCTTGCTTGCCATAGTAAAAAATTTGATAGCCTTTGCTCTCCGCCTGTTCGAATTAGCAAATCAACATCGCCTATTTTTGCTGTATCAAGGTTTTGGCTAATTGTTGCTTCATTTATTTCATTACCTTTTGATATTAGCTTTTTAACCGCTCTTACTATCTCATCTTTTGATCCATAATTTACAGCTAAGGTTAAAGTTAATTTATTAAAAATGGCAGTTTTTTCTTTTATGTTTGCGATTAAATTTAAAAGCTCATCATCAAATTTGCTTAAATTTCCAATTGTTTCAAATTTAATCTCATTTTTTATAAAAATTTCCTCTTTTTTTATTAAAAATTCTTTAAAAAGTTTAATTAAATACTCAACTTCGCTTTTTGGTCTAGCCCAGTTTTCAGTGCTAAAAGCATACAAAGTTAGATTTTTTATATCTTTATCTATGCAAAATTTAGCCACATTTTCAACTACATTTGCACCACTATCATGACCTTTTGTTCGAATAAATCCTCTTTTTTTTGCCCATCTACCATTTCCATCCATTATAATGGCAAGGTGATTTAGTTTATTCATTAAAAAGTCTTTTTATAAGTTCGGCTAATTTAAATGCAACACTTTGTTTTGAGCCTTCAATAGTTTCAATGTTTTCATCTTTTGTTATATATCTTATCTTTGTATTTTCGCTACCAAAAGTTAAAACATCATTTAGTATATTTAGACAAATTGCATCAAGTCCTTTATCTTTTAATGCTTTTTTTGCCAAATCAACTGATGAGTTTTGTTTTACCTCAAGTTTAAACCCTATTTTTTTAACTCCTGGAGTTGTGATTTTAGAGATAATATCTTCGTTTTTTCTAAAATTTAGAGTTAAAACACCATCGACATCATCTTTGCTTATTTTACCTTTTACTTTATTTGGGATAAAATCACTCACAGCAGCTGTCATTAGCACGATATCGCCAGCATTCATTTTCTGTGTTAGAAGAGCACTTTGAAGCCCAAAAGAACTATCAAATTTAAGTAATTTGTATGGCACATTATAGTCATAGCTACTTATAAAAACAACATTTGCTCCAAGCAAGTAAAAAGCATCAGCTAAAGCTTTGCTAGTTTTTCCACTTGATAGATTTGTTATTACTCTTACATCATCTATTTTTTCACTTGTTGATCCACCTGTAATAATAACTGTTTTTCCAGTATAAAATTCATCTTTTAAAAACTCTTTTTTTACTGCGTTTATAATGCTTTCAATTTCTGCAAGAGCTCCTTTTCCAACATCTCCACAAGCTAAAGTTTTGGTGACTGGTTCAATAAATTTAACACCTTTTTCTTTTAATGTTTTTATAGAATCTTTTGTTATTTCATTTTCAAGCATATTTGTATTTGCAGCTGGAGCTATGATAATAGGAGCTTTTGAGGCTATTAGTGTTTCTATGAAAATATTATCACAAAAGCCATGAGCTAGTTTATTTATAGAATTTACACTAGCTGGCGCTAAAACTATAAGGTCCATTTTAGAATACTCAATGTGGTTAATTCCTTCTTGCCAATTTTCAGTTTTAGTGCATAATACTTTATGATTGCTTAATGCTTCAAAAGCTTCGTAATTTACAAATTTTAAAGCCCCATCGCTTAGCATTACATAAACATCAGCGCCAAGTTTCTTTAAACTTGATAAAATTTCAAAAGCCTTATAAAAACTTATGCTTCCGCAAACTCCAAGAAGTATTTTTTTATCTTTTAATATCATTTTTTATCTCCAAAAAATTTATAGTAAAATCCACTTTTATTAGTTTGTTTTACTCGATTTATTACTAAATCCCCACTTTTGGCATCTTTTGTAACAGTTGAGCCAGCAGCGATTATCACATCATCAGCGATATTTACAGGTGCAACTAATTGTGTATCGCTTCCTACAAACACATTTTTTCCAATTATAGTTTTGAATTTATTTTTTCCATCATAATTGCAAGTTATAGTTCCACAACCGATATTTGTGCCACTATCAATTTCACAATCACCTAAATAACTTAAATGCCCAGCTTTTATATCATTTACTTTTGCATTTTTAAGCTCTACGAAATTTCCAATATGAGAGTTTTTTATATTGCATTTTGGACGAATATGTGCAAGTGGTCCAATATCAGAGCTATCAATTTTAGAGTTTTCTATAACGCTTCCACTTTTTATAATGCTGTCTTTTATCTCGCATTTTCCTATTATGCTTACATTTTCTTCAAGCTCACATTCTCCTTGAAATTTTGCCTCACAATCTATATAAATAGTTTTTGGAAGTCTCATCTTAACGCCACTTTTCATCAAATTTTCTTTTATATTATCTTGCATTATCTCTTCTGCAATACTTAAAGCAAATTTATCATTTATTCCCATAAAATTTTTCTCATCAACCTCAATAGCTTGGCAAGTTAAATTTATGCTTTTAGCTATTTCTATGCTGTCTGTTAGATAGTATTCATTTTGAGCGTTATTATTTTTTATAAGTGGTAAAATTTTGGCTAAAACTTCACTTTTAAAAGCATAACATCCTGCATTTACTAAATTTATGCTTTTTTCATCTTCATTTGCATCTTTTTCTTCAACTATTTTTAAAATTTCATTATTAGAATTTGTTATAACTCGTCCATAGCCTTTTGGATTTTTTGCCCTAAACACGCTTAGTGCAGCATCACTTTTAAAACTAGCAAGTTTTTTTATATCA
Source organism: Campylobacter ureolyticus (assembly GCF_013372225.1). Taxonomy (NCBI): domain Bacteria; kingdom Pseudomonadati; phylum Campylobacterota; class Epsilonproteobacteria; order Campylobacterales; family Campylobacteraceae; genus Campylobacter; species Campylobacter ureolyticus. Next base: position 828,692 of record NZ_CP053832.1, read on the forward strand.
TCAAGTTTTATTAAAGGCATATCGCCACATAAAATAATAGTTTTTTTTGAGCTTAGCTTAACATCTTTTAGTGCTCCAGCAGTTCCAGGGAAATTTTCAACATCTTGTTTGTAAATTTTTGTATTTGCAAAGCTATTTAAAACTACTTTTTTAACTTCATCAAATTGATAATTTAATATAACACTTACATCATCACTTAATTCATAAGCTTTTTGCAATATGTGGCAAATCATAGGCTTTCCGGATAGTTCAAAAAGCACTTTTGCTTTGTTTGATTTCATTCTAGTTCCAAAACCAGCAGCTAAAATCACAACTGAAATCTCACTCATTTATTAACCTTTTAAAATCATATATTTTGGCTATTTTACCTTAATTTATATAAAAGATTAATTTAATAAGTTTTATTTTTAGATTTTTAAATTGATTTTAAATACTCACTTAGCATTTTTTTTAAATACTCATTTAGGTCATTTGGGGCAATGACTTTAATAAATGGGATAAATTGTAAGATAAATGGCACGATTTCATAGTAGTTTGAAACTTTTAAATGCACTTCGCTCTGATCTTGTTTGCGGATGATTGCTTGCGTTTTTAGTGGGATTCTTTCTAAAAATTTCAAAATAGAGTTATCAACCAAAAGCTCAACTATAAAGCCTTGATTATCTATATCAAACCAGATAGAGTTGGCATTTTTAAGTTTTGCCTCAATATCTTTTGTATTTGTAAATTTTTCGTTTAAAATAGTTAAGTTTTTTATACTTTTTAGGTGAAACTTTTTAAATTTATCATCTTTATTTGTATCCAAACAAAGCAGATACCAAAAACCATCAAAATTTGCAATCTTAAGCGGTTTGACTCTAAATTTATAGTCATCGTAAGTAAAGTTTATGATCTCTTTGTTCTCAATGCTAGAAGCCAAGCTTTTAAAAAACTCCAGGTCGTTACTATCTAAATTTTCGTTTTTTAGCTGTATGAAAAAAGCATTTTTATACTCTCTATTGATCTCTTTAAATAGACCTTTTGATTTTTGATAAATTTCATATCCTTGATTTTGGGTGAAGTTTTTTACAAGGCTAAAAACAACATCATTTTCATCTTTTTTTAGATCTGTTATGCTGTAAATTTTACTGTTTAGCCTTATATCTATCCCATCATCTTTTAAAATTTTTATATATCTTGCGATAGTTCTTTTATCTTTATTAAATATTTTGCATAGATGATCCTCGCTAACTGGGGATTTTGTAAGTAGCTCATAAATTTTTGCCACTTTTTCTAAAGTTGCTTGAGTTGCCATTTTTATCCTTTTTTAGATGATGACAAAAAAATGTCTTTGAAAAGCTCTATAATTTTATCATAAATTTATCAAGGAGGGCTTTATGAGTTATTATGAAAAGATCATAAGATTAATGGAACTTAGAGTAGCTGTTCATTTGGATACTATTTTAAAACTCATGGATGGTAGAGTGGCTGTTTTATATGAGTATCTGGATAAAAATATAAAGCTTGAAAAAGATCAAATTCCTCTGATTTTAAACAAACTAAAAGAAAAGCTTGAAATTTATGAAAAAGAGTTTAAGATAGATGAAGATGATATTTTGGAAAAAAATCTAAATTTCTTGCAAAATACCTTAAGTCTTACAAACACGCAGGTAAATATCATTAGAATGGGTGCTGTTGTGTTAAATTATAACTCTTATATATTAGATCAAATAACATCATCTTATAAAAGCGAGTTAGAAATTTATACCTTTTTTTCTAGGATATTAAACGAGCCAATAGAAAATATAAAAGAGGCATTTGAGTTAAAAAATTCTTTTAGATATATGGTAAAACTTTATGGTGGTTCTGGATACCGTGCAAATATAATCGATACAAAGGATGATTTTTTAAAATATCTGCTTGTTGAAAATGGCATATATAAGTTTATCAAATACTACACTTATGAGTTATCTTCCAGCAATCTTAAATTTAGTGATTTTGACCATATAAAGCAAGATTTAGCTGTTTTAATCCCATATTTAAAATACTCCATTGAAAATGAGCTTAAAGGGGTAAATATTTTGTTTTATGGAAAGTCAGGTGTTGGGAAAAGTGAAATTTGCTCACTAATAGCAAATAGATGCAATGTTTTGGGGCTTGGTATAAAATCATATTTTGATGATTATAACATTGTTCATTCTATGGCAAGGATAGCAAGTATAGATTTTATATCAAATTTCGTTAGCAAAGAGACAATTTTTATCTACGATGAGGCTGAGGATATTTTCAGTCTTAACTCCCGCGATAAACAAGACAATAAAGCTTTTGTAAATTACGCTCTTGAAAACAATAAAAGAGTTGTTATTTACATTACAAATGATGTTGGATGTATTGATGAGGCGATTTTGAGAAGATTTGACTTCATAATGGAGTTTAAAGATATCCCTCAAAATCAAAAACTCAAAATCATCAATAAATACTCCAAAAACTTAGTAGATGATAAAACAAAAGAGCTTTTTAGCGGCTCACCCGATCTACAACCAGCTACTATTGCTAAGGTTAGCAAAGTCATAGAAACTCTAAATTTAAAAGATGCTTCAAATGAGTTTAAGCTTCTTGCAAACAATACTCTCAATGCTTTTGGATATGGTAAAATGGAGTTTAGAAAAGAGATAAAATACACTCCAAAAGAGTATGATATTACACTTTTAAACTCTGATTATGATCTTGAAAACTTAGCTAATAAAGTAAAAAATGATGTAAGAATTTGTCTTTATGGACCAAGTGGAAGTGGCAAAAGTGCCTATGCTTTTTATCTGGCTGACAGGCTTAAAAAAGAGCTTATTATAAAGACTGGAAGCGATCTATTATCGCCTTATATCGGCGAGAGTGAAAAAAATATAAAAAATGCCTTTTTGCTAGCCAAGCAAAAAGATGCGATTTTACTAATCGATGAGATAGAGGGCTTTTTATTTAGTAGAAACAAAGCTACTAAAAGCTGGGAACTAACTATGGTAAATGAGTTTATAACCTCAATGCAAAGTTTTGATGGCATTTTTATATCAACTTCAAACTTATTTGAGCTAATAGACAGCGCGGTTTTAAGAAGATTTGATTTTATGGTGGAGTTAAAGCCTTTAAATTTCATGCAAGCTAAAGATATATTTCAAAATAGATGTGAAAATTTAGGCTTTAAGCCAAAAGAGGAGCTTTTAAACTCATTTTTAGAGCTAAGCAATATAACAATTGGTGATTTTGAATCAGTAAAAAGAAGTATGAAATTTTTAGATGTAAATAGCGCAGATGAGTATTTTGACCTTTTAAAACAGAGATGTTTGTTAAAAGCTAACTTTCAAAATGTATAATAACAGATAAATTTTAAATTTAAGGAGAGTGGGATGGAGAGTATCTTAAATAACATAGGCGAAATAAATATGAAAGATATTTATAGCAAAAATATAAAAATTCCATTTTATCAAAGACCATATAAATGGAAACTTGAGAATGTAAGATATCTTTGTGAAGATATAAAAAATAGCTTTACAAAAAGTAATAATAAATATCTTTTAGGAAATATAATTTTACATGAGGAAAATGATGAATTAAATATTGTTGATGGGCAACAACGCCTTACTACAGTAGCTTTGATACTAAAAAGTTTGGGCGAAGAGATAAATTTTCTAGAAAATAAGATAAACATAAACTCAAAAGAGGCTTTAAAAAGAAACTATAATTTTATAAAAAGCTATTTTTCAAATTTTGAAAGAGCAGATGATCTCATAGAATTTATCTTAAATAACCTAGTGGTAACCTATATAAAAACTAAAGACCTAGATGAGGCTTTTAAGTTTTTTGATACACAAAATTCTCGCGGTAAAAAGCTCGATGATGTTGATTTGCTAAAAAATCACCATTTTATGCATTTGGGCGATGTGGATATTTCCATACAAAAGCAGATTGCAAAGGAGTGGAAAAAGTATGAAAATATGAGTGTAGATTCATATCATTGGAATATGAGAGAATTATTAAAATGTGTTATAAATGATCTTTATATTTTAAGATTAATGTTCGATGATAGGAATTTTTATTTTGGTGTTTGGATAAATTATGACAACTCGGTTTTGAATGAATTTAAAACCCAGATAAAAGGTGAAAATTTAAATTTACGGGATTTTAAATTTAGCTCAAACATAGTTGGCGGAATGATGTTTTTTGACTATACTTTTAAATATGCTCGTATTTATGAAATCTTAAAGCAAAAAGCTGATTTTTCCACTAAATGGCTTTTAAATCAAGCAATGATGATGCTTTTACTAGTTTATGTGGATAAATTTAGCTTTGATGAAAATTTTGAAAAATTCTATGAAAATGTTTTTGTTAGATTGTTTGTAGTGCTTGCTTCGCATGACAGAATTTATTCCGATTCTAAATGGTTAAAGGATATAATAAAAGATGTTTTCAATAAAATCTTAAGTAGTGATTATAGTTTCTATCTAATAGAAAGATTAGAGTATGACTTGAAATTTGATTTTTTCAAATCTTATGAGATAAACCCATATAAAGAAAATATAGATAATTTACTAAAAAATAAAACCTTTTTAAAAGATAAAGATTTTGCAATAAAAAATATTGAAAGAATTTCTTTTAATAACATAAAAATTAAATAAAGGATAAAAAATGAGTGAATTAATAAAAAAATATAATTTAGACAATTTAGCAGAAAAAAATTTTAACTTTAAAATACCATTTTTTCAAAGAGAGTATTCTTGGGATGAGGAAGATGTTGAAAATTTGATAAATGATGCTTTGGGAGACTCTTTAGATGAAAATGATGTTTTAAATTTAGACGATGAAAGTTCTTACTATATAGGAAATATCGTTGTTAAAAAACAAAAAGATGGCACACTTATGCTAATTGACGGACAGCAACGCCTTATGACTCTGTATTTGCTAGCTAAATTTACTGACTCTGACTTGGAGTTTTATAAAATTGGATATTTGGTAGATGATGAGGATAATGAAAATTTACAAAATATTGATTTTAAAAATCCAAATTTTAAAATGCAAAGTTTAAACGAAATTTGCAAATTTATATATAGACAAGATAGTGATAAAATACAAAAAATGCTTAAAAAAGTTTATTTTACAATGACTACATTAGATGAAAATATGGATGAAAAGCACTATTTTGAAGCTATAAATTTAAATAAAATGCAACTTAGAAAAAGTGATATTTTAAAAGCTCTGTTTTTAAGTAAAGCTAACGAGCAAGAGATTTTAGCAAAAATTTGGGAAAAATGCGAAGATATGGAGCATTATTATGATGAAAATTTAAATAATATTGACTCAATTAAGCAAGACTCAATAAATAATATTTTAGCCTCTGCTGATTCAGATGAAAAAGAAAATCAAAAAAATAGTCCAGATAATAATGAGGTTTTAGAAGTAAAAAGCATAGTTGATTTTGAGGAGTTTTTGGCAATTGTAGCTAAAATTTTAAATAAAGAAATGCCACTTGACCCTAAAAATCTTATAAAAAATTTCAAACAACATATTTTTGATACAAATTTAAATGAGAATTTTATTACCAAACTTGAGCAATATAGAAAGCTTTTTGATAAATATGTTTTTAAAAGAGACTTAGAAGATTTATATCTTATTGATAAAAAAGAGGTATTGAACAAACCTTATCTTATGATACAACTTTTATTTGAAGTTCAAAGCAGCAATGAGTGGCTAGTAAAATATTTAAAAGAGTGCAAAACTTTGGGTGATGTAAACGAACATATTGGTAAATTGGAAGAAATAGACAAAGAAAGAATGCAAGCTTTAATAAAAGATAAAAACTTAGAAGATTTATTAGACCAAGGAACTGGCACTCCTCACTATTTTTTCTACAAGCTTGATTATCTTTTGTGGAAAAAATTAGGCGAAGAGATAGAAAATAAAAGCAAATCTAATTTTTGGGAAGGTGTTAAAAACAGACAAGACATTTATAATAATTTTTATATAATAAGAACTGGTTCGGTTGAACATATACAGCCACAAAGTAAATGTAACGAAAATGGTTTTGATAAAAATACAATACATAATTTTGGAAATTTAGCCTTAATTTCTGGTGGCAGAAATTCATCTTTGGGAGATTTAGAAGTAAATGAAAAAAAGGCTAAAATTGACAACTGGATAAAAGGCAAACAAAGCATCCAAAGTCTTAAAATGCTTTTAGCTTTAGAAAAATATCATGAATGGAATTATGAAATTTCATTTGAACATCATAGAAAAGAAATGATTAAATTGCTAAAAGATAGCCTAAATTAACTACAATTCATAAAATAATCTATCCTAGTTTTTCTAGGATAGACTGAATTTCACCTTTCCAAATACTTTAAAAAATCGGACTCCAACCTTCTTTGTAAAATTTGTAAAGTTATATTAGAACTCATTTGGCAGACTTGTGAGACTGAGTATCTACTTTCTTTTAGCATTTCATCAAGTAGTCCTATCTCTTTTTGGCAAAGAGAGTGCAACCCATTTTGATATGCTCTATGTTTTGCTACAATATTTCCATTTCTAAAATCCTTTGGATTTTTAGGAACTCTAGGAGTTAAATTTGTAAATTTATAAGACTCTTTTGAAATCAAATAACCATCATATAGATCATTTGTATTGAAAGATTTTTTAAGATTTTCATCATTCATCTCCTCTCTCCAGTTTTCATTATGTGCATATTCTATCCTTAGATGAGCAAGTGTTATTGGTATTGAAATAGATAAAAACAAGATCATTTTAGGATTTATAAACTCCATCAACTTTTCATCATCAAAAAGCCCATCAAGACTTACTAAATTACTTACATCATTTTTTACAATCTCATCATAAATTTTTATTTTTAACTCATAAATTTCTTTATAAGTTCTGAAATTTAGAGCATTATTTGCTTTTGCCCACTCATGCATATCTGAAATAGAACGAAATTTAGCTAAATTTTGCATTATATATCCTTTTTAAAAATTTCATTTATTAGATTAAAATCCTCTTTTGTGTATCCATATATCACAACTTTACACTTTATATTTGCACTACTTTTTTTAATAAAGTGTTTTTTATACAAATTTATCACCTCTTTTTTATTAAGCCCGCCAATACCGCACCCAATGAGAGGAATTCCAAGCCTAATGTCAAATTTGCCATATCTTAAAATTTCATTATCGATATTTTTTAGAATATTTTTAATAACATCTAAATTTGGATATTTTGGCATATTTTTAAATGTATAGTTTAAAACAGCCGCATGAAAAATATGAGTGAAATTTTCATTATTTGATATGGTTTTTATAACTTCACCTGGCTTTAAAAGGCTATTTTTAAGCCTTTCTTGCATCAAATATTCAAGCTTTTCTCCACCACATCTACAAAAAAATGCCCTTGAAACACCACTTCCAAGTAGCATTAGAGTATTTGATGGATTTACTAAAATATCAGCTTTTTCATCAAGTAAATCACCACGCTTTATACTAACTTCATAAGAGATCATCTAACCCTCCTTTTTGGTCTATGATAGATGATTTTTAAGACATTTTTATATCTTTTGTTTTTATTTAATTTAACTTTTTATAATTATGTGAAAATTTTAAATTTGGGAAAAATATGAATAAACTCATCTTTGTTACCATTATGTGGGCTTTTAGTTTTAGTTTGATTGGTGTTTGTTTAAAAGGTGTTGATAGCACATTTTTAGCACTTTTAAGAGTTGGTGTTGCATTAATTTGCTTTTTACCATTTATGAGGTTTAATAATCCTAAATTAGCTTTTACAACAGCATTTATAGGGGCTTTTCAAATTGGTGTGATGTATCTGTTTTATTATGCAAGTTTTTCATATTTAAGCGTTGTTGAAGTTGCATTATTTACTATTTTTACTCCTTTTTATGTTACTATTTTTTATGATTTATTTAGTTTTAAATTTAGAAAACTTTATCTTTTAAGCGTTGGGCTTGCAGTATTTGGAGCTTTTATAATTAAATTTGGAAATATAAATGAGGGATTTTTAAAAGGTTTTTTACTTATTCAAGGAGCAAATATTTGCTTTGGTTTTGGTCAAAGCGCTTATAAATTTATACTTGAAAAAAAGGGGCTTAAAGATCAAATGCATAATTTTGGATTTTTCTTTTTAGGAGCCATAATACCTTGCTTTATAGCATTTTTGATTTTTGGAGATAGTTCAAAAACAACTCTTAATTTAACTCAAATTTTAGTTATTTTATGGCTTGGCATAGGAGCTAGTGCGGTTGGATATTTCTTATGGAACAAAGGAGCTTGCGAAGTTGATAGTGGAATTTTGGCTATTATGAATAACGCTTTAATCCCAACTGCTATTTTGGTAAATTTAATATTTTTTGGAGCAAAAGCTGATATTTTAAAACTTATAATTGGTGGTGGTATAATCTATCTTTCGCTACTTATTCATAAAAAAATAATGAAATATTATGGTCTAAAAAACAGTTAATTTTATATATTATTTACATTTTAGTAGTATCATCTTTTTATAATAATGATAAAATAAAATATGAAAAGAGAGTTATGAAAAAAAAGTGGATATTTTTTATAGTAATTTTGCTTATTGTTTTAGCCTGTTTTAAGTTTTTTAATAAAAAAGAAGAGGTTGATTATTTTACTATTAAGCCAACAAAAGGGGATTTTGCAAATGTTGTAGTTGCAACTGGTGAAGTTGGCGCACAAAATTTAATAGATGTTGGAGCTCAAGTTAGTGGGCAAATTCAAAAACTTTTTGTAAAAACAGGTGATATGGTAAAAAAAGGTGAAATTATTGCCAAGATTGATTCTGTTAAGCAAAGCAACGAAGTTGGAAAGCTAAAAGCAGAAAATGAAATTTTGCTAGCCGATCTAAACGCAAGTGAAATTTCATTAAAAATCCTAAACTCAAAATACAAAAGACAAAAAACTCTTTATAAAAAAAATGCAACTTCAAAAGAAGCTTTGGATGATGCGTATGATTTGGTTGCTTTAAAAATAGCTCAAATTTCTCAAATAAAAGCTAGAGTTCTACAAAATCAAATCGCTCTTGATACAGCTATGACAAATTTAGGCTATACACAAATTCTATCTCCGCTTGATGGTGTTGTGATCTCAACAATTGTAAAAGAGGGACAAACTGTAAATGCAAATCAAACAACCCCTTTAATAGTTCAAATAGCCGATCTTTCAAAGCTTGAGATAAATATGCAAATAGCTGAGGGTGATCTGCCTAGAGTAAAAACTGGAATGAAAGTAAGATATTCGATTTTAGCTGATCCAAATAAAAAATTTGATGGAATTATTTCAAGCATCGATCCTGCAATGACAACTTTAAGTGATGGTGTAAAAAATACACAAAACTCACAAAAAAATGAAGCTGTTTATTACTATGCAAAAATTTTAGTTGATAATAGCAATAATTTTTTAAAAATAGGCATGACTACTGAAAATGAAATAGTTATAGAAGAGGTAAAAGATGCAATTTACTTACAAAAAAATGCAATTATAAAAGAGGGCGATAAGTTTTTTGTAAAAATCTTAAAAGATGAAAAGCCAATTAAAAAAGAGGTAAAAGTTGGAATTAGCGATGGGTTTTATAGTGAAATTAAAAGTGGTATTAGTCAAAACGATAATATTATTTTAAATAGCCAAGCTCATCAAACTGGAAAAAACCATAAAGTTTCACACCCTGGCGGAAAAAATACTAGGATATAGTTTTGCTAAAACTTGAAAATATTAATAAAAATTTTAATCTTGGTAAAGTCCAAGTTCTAAATGATATAAATTTAGAGATTAAAAAGGGTGAATTTGTAGCTATAATTGGACAAAGTGGAAGTGGAAAATCAACTTTAATGAATATAATTGGCTGCTTAGATACGCAAAGCAGTGGAAAATACTATGTTGATAATAAAGACATAAGCAAGTTTTCAAGCGATGAAAAAGCAAGTCTTAGAAGAAAAAAATTTGGTTTTGTGTTTCAAAGATATAATTTAATTTCAAATTTAACAGCACTTGAAAATGTTTGTTTGCCAGGTATTTATGAAGGTTTAGATGATAGAAAAACAAAAGGCTTAAACTTGCTTGATAAGCTTGATATAAAAGAAAAAGCCTATAGCAAACCAAACCAATTAAGTGGAGGGCAACAACAAAGAGTTAGTATAGCAAGAGCTTTAATAAATGGTGGAGAAGTTATTTTAGCTGATGAGCCAACTGGAGCCTTGGATAGTAAAAGTGGCATCATGGTTATGGAAATTTTGTCAAATTTGCATAAAAATGGACATACAATAATTTTAGTAACACATGATAAAAATGTTGCAAATTACGCAAATAGGATAATTGAGATAAAAGATGGAAAAATTATAAATGACGAAATTAAGAAAAATGAAAATTTTACTATACAAAATTTAGATAAAAATAAAAATAAATCATCTTTTGGATATAAATTTTTAGAAGCTTTAAAAATGGCTATAAGTTCAATTTTTTCTCATAAATTAAGATCTTTTTTAACAATGCTTGGAATTATTATAGGAATTGCATCTGTTATTTGTGTTGTGGCTCTTGGCGAGGGTTCACAAGAAAAAATTTTATCATCAATTAGAGCAATTGGAACAAATACGATAAATATCTATCCTGGAAAAAATTTTGGTGATTTAAGAGCTGGAAAGGTAAAAAGCTTAAGTGTAGATGACTCAAGAATTTTAGGAATGCAAAATTATTTAGATTATTCTACGCCAAATACTTCAACAAGTGGTGTGATAACTTATAAAAATTTAAGTTTAAATGCAAATTTAAGAGGTGGTGGGGTAAATTCTCTAGCAGTTAATGGTATAGAAATTCAAACCGGAAGAAGCTTTGAAGTAAGTGATATAGCAAATTTAAACTCAGTTGTTATTATAGATCAAAATACAAAAAATTCATTTTTTAAAGATGAAGATCCGCTTGGAAAAAATATATTTTTTAATCAAAAACCACTTAAAATAATAGGCATTGCAAAAGAAGATGAAAATGCATTTGGCGGAAGTGATAACTTAAGACTTTACGCACCTTTTTCAACTGTTATTAACAAAATTACAGGCGATAGGCATATTCATAGCATCACGGTCAAAGTAAAAGATGATACAAATGCCCAACTTGCAGAAGAGGCTATAGTTTCTATCTTAACTCAAAAGCATGGAAAAAAAGATTTTTTTACAAGAAATTCAGATACTATCAAAAAAACAGTTGAAAGCACAATGGCTACGATGAGGCTTTTAATTTCATCAATTGCTTTGATTTCATTGATAGTTGGTGGAATTGGCGTTATGAATATAATGCTAGTAAGCGTGAGTGAAAGAACAAAAGAAATTGGCATAAGAATGGCAATTGGAGCAAAAGAAGGCGATATTTTAATACAGTTTTTAATAGAGGCTATAATTTTATGCATTATTGGAGGAATTATAGGGTTATTTACAGCTTACTCTTTTGGTTATTTATTTAACTCAATAAGCGGAAATTTTTATATGAAATTTAGCACAATGCCAGCAATTATTGCTTTAATGTCATCATGCTTAGTAGGAACTATTTTTGGATATTTGCCTGCAAAAAATGCTAGTAAATTAAATCCTATTGATGCGCTTTTACAAGAGTAGAAATTAAAACTTTACCAAGTTTTAATTAATTTTATATATAATTTTCATTCCAAAAATAAAAAAGGAAATTTATGATAGAAAATATTTTTAGAGAATACGATATAAGAGGTATTTTTGAAACTGAGTTAAATGAAATTTCGGTTAAGGCTATTGGTTATGAACTCGGGCTTGAAATGAAAAATAGGGGGGTTAAAACTCTAAGTGTAGGATATGATGCAAGACTTAGTGCAGATAGCCTTTTTAATTGGCTAGTAAGCGGTCTAAATAAAGCTGAAATTAAAATTTTTGATATAGGAATGCTTCCAACTCCAGTTGGATATTTTAGTGTTTTTAAAGATTTTTTTGATGCAAATATTATGATAACAGGCTCACATAATCCTAAAAATTATAATGGATTTAAAGTGACAATTTTTAAGGATAGTTATTTTGGAAGAGATCTTCAAATTTTAAAAACAAAAGTTAAAAATGCAATAGATAATGATATTAAAATAGAGGATAATTTTAAAACCAATAAATTTGATGTTTTAACTCCATATATTGAATATTTAACAAAAAGTTTTGAGCATTTAAAAAACTTAAATTTAAAAATAGTAAGTGATGCAGGCAATGGAACAGCGGGAATTGTTTTAGAAAAATTAAAAGAAAACCTAAGTTTAAATATGAAAATTTTATATCCTAAACCTGATGGAAATTTTCCAAACCACCATCCAGATCCAAGCGTTGAAGAAAATTTAAAAGATTTAAAAGAAAAATTAAATAATGGTTTTGAGATAGGCTTTGGATTTGACGGTGATAGTGACAGAATAGCAGTTTTAACAAAAAATAAAAATATAAAAGGTGATGAATTAGCGTATCTTTTTGCTCTTAATTTGAAAGATCCTAAAATCGTTGGAGAGGTTAAGTTTTCACAAAGTATTTATGAAGAGATTAATAAATTTGGCACAACTTTTATGAGTAAAACCGGTCATAGTAATATTAAAAAAATATTAAAAGATGGTGATTTTGATCTTGGAGCTGAAGTTAGTGGGCATATTTTCTTTAAAAATAGATATTTTGGATTTGATGATGCTATTTATGCGATGATGAGAGTTTTAGAACTTATTAAAGATGGTATAAATTTAGAGGCTGAGCTTAATAAACTTCCTAAAATTTATAGCACTGATGAGATAAAAATAGAAGTAAATGAAGAAAATAAATTTAAAATAATTGAAGTTTTTAAAGAGCATTTAAACGAACTTGGCTTGCCTGAAATTTTAGAAGTCATAGAAATAGATGGCGTTAGAGTGCATTTTAAAAATGCTTGGGCGTTACTTAGAGCTAGTAATACAACGCCAGTTTTAGTAGCAAGATTTGAAAGCACAGATGAGAGTTTAAAAAACGAGATAGAGGATAAATTTATCAAATTCGTAAATGAAATAAAAGACAATTTGTAATTTTTAAATATGTTTTAAATATATTTTAAGAGTAGATATTATAAACTATTTAAATTTAATTTTAGGAAAATATTTTGAATAAAGAAGAAATTTTAATTAAAGATGATGAGATTGATTTAGTAGAGCTTTTCAAAACGCTTTGTGGCTATAAAATTATCATATTTTTAGTAACATTTTTATTTGTAGTATTAGGTGCAATCTATGCTTTTGTTATTGCAACGCCGAAGTATGAAGTAAGTGCTATATTTGAAAATGGATATTATAAAGATTTACCAACTTCAAATGAAAAAAAATCTTTTGTAGATATTATCTCAAGAATAGAAAGTTTAAATGTAAAATGGATAAAAAGTTTAGAAAGAATTCCTAGTTTAGATTTTAAATTTAATAAAATAGAGCTAATAAAAGATGATAAAAGCAGATTTAATGTGAGCATTTTTGCTAAAAATAATGAAATTGGTATTTCTAAAATAAAGGAAATATTGACCAATTTAAAAAATGAAGATAAAATAGATCTTGGAATTTATAAAAAAAACATAGAAAATAAAATTGACGACGCTATAAAAATGATAAACATACTAAAACAAAAAGAGTTGTCTTTACAAAATTCTTTGAAAATGGTAGATAAAGAAAGTAGTGATACACTACAAAAAATTATTGAGTTTAATAAAAAGCTTTCAAGCCAAAACAATGCAAATTTGGAAATTGCACTAGCGAGTTTACTTGATTTACAAACCAGAATAGAAAATAAAAGACTATCTTTAAATAATTCTATAGCGGAAAATAAAACAAGTATAGTAAATCTTGAGGCTTCTATAAAAAATTTGAGGATTAAAATTCTGCCAATAAGCTATAGTGAAACTAAAATTTTATCAAACATAGTAACTTATGAAAAACCAGTAAAGCCCAAAAAAGCTTTAATTTTATTCATATCTTGCTTTGTTGGGTTTTTTGTAAGTATTTTTGGCGTTTTGATTTACAATAGCGTAAAAAATAAAAAATAACATAATAGTAAAAAGTCTAAATTTTGAGTGATTTAAAAAAATTTGTAAAATCAAGCGGAATATATTTTCTGGGAAGCATATTAAGCAAACTTATAGCATTTTTTATGCTTCCAATTTATACAAAGTATTTAAGTCCGGCTGAGTTTGGAGAGTATGACTTAAATATAGCCTATATGCAGTTTTTTATCTCATTTTTCTTTTTGGATATTTATATTGGCATTATGAAATTTTTGCTTGATCCAAATTTGAAAGAAATTGAAAATTATAAAGAAAAAGTTCTTTTTTCAGGTTTTTTTATCTTTTTTATATCTACTTTAGTTTATTTTTTATTTTTTTATCTTTTTATGCAAATTTATGATATTAAATTTAAATCTATACTCATCTTGCTTGGATTATTTATAAATTTACAAATCGTTTATGGTTATATATGTAGAGCTTACTCTAAAAATCAGATTTTTGTTATAAGTGGTGTTGTAAATAGTATTTTGTATGCCGTAGTTTCATTTATACTACTTTATAAATTTAATTTTGGATATGAAGCTTTATTTTTAGGTGCATTGATAGGAAATTTAGTAGATATTTTTATTATGGAGTGCAGTGTAAAAGTTATAAAAAAGATTAAATTTGCTCTGTTTGACTTTACATTTTTTAAAAGACTTTTGTATTACTCGCTTCCACTTTGTTTAAACTCGCTTTCATTCTGGTTTGCAGCCGTTTATGGCAGATCTGTTATAGCAAATAAGTTAAGTTATGCTGATAATGGGTATTATACAATAGCACTTAAATTTGCGATGATTATTTCTCTTGTTGCTATGTGTTTTAAACTCGGTTGGCAAGAAGTGAGCTTTTCAAAAGATCTTAAAAAACAGAATAACTCTATTTTTTACTCAAGAGCTTGCAATGAATATCTTAAATTTATGCTTTTATCGGTAGCTGTTTTATTGCCGGTAATTAAGATTATTTTTCCATTTTTTATAAACAGTGCTTTTAATGAAGCTTTGATTTATATCCCACTTACTCTTTTAGGAGCTATAGTTTTTGGATTTAGTGAGTTTTTGATGAGTATCATAAACACCATAAATAAAAACAGATATCTTTTTATCGCAACAGCTTGCGGTGCTATTTTAAACATAATTTTACTATATCTGTTTATCTATAAATTTAGAGTTTTTGCAGTGGCTTTTTCTTATGTTGTATGTTACTCATTGGTATGTTTTATAATGGTGCTTGTGATAAACAAAACTTTTAAACTGAACATAAAAGTGCTAAATATCATGCTTTATCTGTTTATTTTGCTAATTCAAAGCTTCATTATGATAAAATGCGACGACTATACAAACATAATATCTTTTATTGTTGTTTGTTTGTTGTTTTTATTTTTTTACAAAAATGAAATTAATATAATAATTTTAAAATTAAGACAAAGGTTTTTTATATGAATATTGTTTTTATCAACGTCTTTTATATTGGTAAAAAATATAAATTTCCAATAAAGGAGGATTTATGAATTTTAATCCTAAACAAAATATACAGATTCCAATATATTTAATTTCTTTATGTAAAGACAAAGTTAGACGCGATACATTAAAGCAAATTTTTCCAAAATCATATGAAAAATTTACACTAATTGATGCTGTAGATGGTAGGATACTTAGTGCAAAAGAATATTACGATAAAGCAATGATGTCATACAAACTACTTCATAAAACTAGAGGCTTTATTATATCACCAAGCGAACTTGGCTGTACGCTTAGTCATATTAAAGCACTCGAAAATTTTATAAAATCGAATGAAAAATTTGCAATTATATTAGAAGATGATATTATAGGAAATGATATCGATTTGTTAAAAATACAAAATATAGCCTATAGCTTAGATGAAAATTCTATTTTTATTTGCGGTGGACAAGAAGGTTTAAAACAGTATCTATACGGTAAAAAAATAGATGATAATTTTTATGAAGTTTCAAAATTTTCATATAAATTTATTTATAGGACTTGTTGTTATGTAGTAACAAGAACATCAGCTAAACACATACTTAAATATCAAAACAAAAATTATGGTATAGCAGATTATTGGAATGAGATTTTTAAAAAAAGTAGTATTAAGATATATTATGCAAATATTTTAAAACATCCAGAAAATTTATTAGATAGCAATATAGAAGAAGATAGGATTAAATTTAAAAAATCATTATTTCATAAATTATTTTCGCTGAATGCACCATATAAGATAATAAGAAAATTTTATTACAAATTTATGTCTGTTTGGTTAAGAATAATAGGATATAAAAAGTTGTAATTTTCAATTTTAGCTATGAAGAAATATTTTTAATACGACTAATAAAATATTTGTGTTTGTCAGTTCAAAATTAAAAATTTAGAAGGTAAATATGAAATATTATATGTGTAGTTGCTCTTTGATTTTAGTAATATTTTTAATTTATGATACCAAAAAATATGTAAGTATTCTACACGAACTTAAGAAAATTTAAAATTTTATGAGATAGATAGTGATGGAAATTGTAAAAATACCCTATCAGTAGGCGAGTGTTAAAAAATATCTATGAAGCAGATACCATAATAACAGATTCTTTTCATGGATGTGTTTTTTCGATTTTATTTAATAAACCCTTTTATGCTTTTATAAATAAAAAAAAGAGGGGCTGATAGATTTTATTCTTTATTTGAAATGTTTAATTTATTTGATATAATTAGATTTAGTCAAAAAAATATAAATTATAAAAAAGTTAATGAAATCATTAAAGAGCAAAAAGAGCTTTCTAAAAAGTTTTTGATATTAAATTTAAAGGGTTGATTTATGACTAAAATCTTAATTATTTTTGGTACCCGTCCAGAAGCCATCAAAATGGCGCCGTTGGTAAAAGAGTTTAAAAAACATAATAAATTTGATACAAAAATTTGTGTCACAGCTCAACATAGAGAGATGTTAGATCAAGTATTGGAAATTTTTGATTTAAAGCCAGATTATGACCTAAATATAATGAAGCAAAATCAAGACTTATACGATATAACCTCCAATATTTTGCTACAAATAAAAAAAGTTTTTGATGATTTTAAACCAGACTTTGTCTTTGTTCATGGTGATACTACAACTACATTTGCCTCTAGTTTGGCTGCATTTTACAAACGGATTAAGATTTGTCATGTTGAAGCAGGACTTAGGACATATGATCTCTATAACCCTTTTCCAGAGGAGGCAAACAGAGTTTTAACTAGCAGGCTTACTAAATTTCATTTTCCCCCTACAAACAAAGCGATGCAAAATTTACTAAAAGAAAATATTGATAAAAATAGCATTTTAGTAACAGGCAATACAGTTATAGATGCGCTTTTTTGGGTGCTTAATAAAATAAAAAGTGACTTAAACTTAGAAAAAGAGATTTATGAGAAAATAAGGCATTTCTTAGATGATAAAATCGATATTAAAAAAGATAAATTTATCCTAGTAACTGCCCATCGAAGAGAGAATTTTGGCAATGGTATAGAAAACATATGCTACGCCATCAAAACTTTGGCACAAAACAATCAAAATATTAAATTTATCTATCCTGTGCATCTAAATCCCAATATCCAAGAGCCCGTCTTTAAAATACTTAGCAAAATTTCAAATATCTATCTCATAAAACCTTTGGATTATTTGGAATTTTCATATTTGATGAATCTATCTTATTTGGTGCTAACTGACAGCGGTGGAGTGCAAGAGGAGGCGCCAAGTTTAGGAAAGCCTGTGTTGGTTTTGAGAAATACAACTGAAAGACCAGAAGCAGTAGAAGCAGGAACTGTAAGGCTAGTTGGAACATGCATAAAAGAAATTGTAAAAACTATACAATTGTTGATTGATGATAAAAATGAGTATGGGAAAATGAGCAAAGCCTCTAACCCTTATGGCGATGGCAAGGCTTGTGAAAAGATAGTTGGTTTTTTGAAAGAGATGGCCCAGGATAATGTATAAAACTGTTTTTCTTAGAAGTCAATTGCCAGATACAGATTCAAGATTGCAACGATATATCAACATATTAAAAAAGTCAAATAACAGCTATTTGGTTGTTGGTTGGGATAGGGAAAACAACATTTCCAAATTTAAAGACAGTGAGATAATTTATAATAAGCCTGCTCCAATAGGTGGGGGAGTAAAAAATATTTTCCAATTAATCTTGTGGAATATTTTTATCTTTAGAGTTTTATTTAAATATAAAAAAGAGTATAAAAATATACATTCAGTTGATTTTGATACTGTTTTGCCAGCTCTGTTTTTCAAATTGTTTTTTAGAAAAAATCTGATATTTGATATATATGACAAATACACAGATGCAAGAAAAATGCCAAAATTTATATCTTTTTTTATAGATAAATTAGAATATTTTTCTTGTTTGATGGCTGATAAATTAATACTACCTGATATTTGCAGAGTAAAACAGTTAGGATTGAAAAACATCTCACCTTTAATAATTGAAAATGTTCCATACAGTGATAATATTGTCTATAAAGAGATGAAAGATGGCATGCCTATTGTTGTTAGTTATGTTGGAATTTTGGAGAGAAACAATAGAGGTTTGGAAAATTTAATAAATGCAGTAAAAAAATACCCAGAAAAAATAGTCTTGCATATTGCCGGTGATGGAGAATTAAGAAAAGTTATAGAGAGCGCCTCTTTGAAATTTAAAAATATAATATACTTTGGTCCTGTTGGTTATGACAAAGCTTTGGATATAATGTCGAATTCTAATCTAATAGTTGGGATGTATTATAAAACAATAAAAAATCATCTATATGCTTCGCCAAATAAATACTATGAACATTTATTTTTGGGAAGAGCGCTTTTGACAACTATTGGAACGCCACCAGGAGATAGGGTTTTGGAATTTAATACAGGTTTTGTTGTTGGTGAAAATGTTAAAGATCTGACTGTATTTTTGGAAAATTTATCGTTAAAAGAATGCAAAATTATTGGAAAAAATGCAAAAATTATTTGGGATAAATTTTACGCAAACTATTGGAGAAGTTATGCAACGAATGCCTACACGGAGATTTTAAAAATTGAGGATTAAAAAGCTTGATTTGTTCTCATTATTAGTTATACTACTTGTATCCTATATCATTAGCACCATATGGGATATAGGTATAACTAAATTAGGGCCAGATATGCCAGCATATATTAATATGTATATTTCCAATAACACTTATGGTAGAGAAGTCGGTTTTGAATTTTTAATAAACTTTTTTAATTTTTTTAACTTTAGTGTTGGATTCTTTTTTGGTTTTATATGTTTTTTCATAACAACAATATATTATATAAATTCAAAAAAAATACTTTTTGATAAAAATAACATATCTTATACTTTGCTATTTTTTGCTTTAATATTTTATTCAAGCTGGTACATAAATGCTATTGTAAATGGAGTTAGACAAGGAATTTCTCTCAGCATATTGCATTTTGCTTGTCTGTATTTTTTAACCGAAAAAAAATACTTAAAATTTATATTATTTTTTATCATTGCAATTTTGTTTCACTATAGTACTATTTTGATACTACCTTTTTTATTTTTATATTTATTTTCTTTTAAAAAGCTTGTTTTTTTATGGATCGTAATATCTATATTTTATATTTTAGGTTTTAATGAAATCATTTTTATGAAAATAACTTCACTACTAAATCTTGAGAGTGTGTATTTTAAAATCAAGGATTATTCTAGTTATCAAATTCAATACTATGGGTTTAATTGGGATTTATTTTTATATACGGTTTTTCCAATTATTTTTTTTCTGCCTTTTTATTTTTTGAAAAAAAATTTATTTGATAATTTTACAATTAATGTATTTAAACTATATATGGTTTTATGTTTTCCATATTTTATTTTTGGTTTTTCAAACTATTCAAATAGATATGCAGTTATTGCTTGGTTTTTATACCCACTTTTAATTTTGTTAACTATTAGGAAAATAAATTTTAAATTAAATTTTCTGAGCTTTTTAATAGTTCTATTTCTTTTTATTTCGAGTATTTTTTATTTTTGTATAATAAGGTTAAATTTGCAGGAAATGTTATGAAAATTTTTTTAATTGGCAATGTTGCGTCAATGATGATAAATTTTAGAAAAGAGCTCATTACAGAGCTTTCAAAAGATCATGAGGTTTTTTGTTTAGTGAGTGACTATACCCAAAAGGACAAAGATATTATTGATAGTTTTGGTGCAATTCCGCTTGACTATAGCCTAAACTCAAAAGGACTAAATCCTCTTAAAGATATTATTGCAACTATCAATCTCTATAAAATTATTAAAAAACACAATCCTGATATTGTCTTTTCATTTTTTGTTAAGCCTGTGATATTTTCATCTATTGCGGCTAAATTTGCAAAAACAAAAAGAGTTGTTGGCATGATAGAGGGACTTGGTAACGCCTTTACTATCAATCCAAAAGGAAGCAGTTTAAAGAGTAAAATTATTAAATTTATTCAAATTTTACTTTATAAAATTTCACTTCCATTGCTAGACAATCTTATTTTTTTACAAAATGATGATAAAAAAGATTTGGTTGATAAGTATAAAATCAAAGTTAAAAATATAGATATTTTGGGTGGCATAGGTGTTGATTTGGATAAATTTAGCTATAGCACTCCAAAGATAAAACCAATAAAATTTATTTTTATAGCTAGACTTTTGGCACAAAAAGGTATCTTTGAATACCTTGAAGCTGCAAAAACTATAAAAGAAAAATATAAAGAAAATGTGGAGTTTATTATTTTGGGCTCTTTTGATGAAAAAAACCCTTTCAGCTTGAGTAAAAAAGTTTTGGACGATTATATAAAAAGTGGCATCATCACATATCCAGGTTTTGTCAATAACCCAAATGAGTGGATAAAAAATAGTTCAGTTTTTGTTCTTCCGTCCTATAGAGAGGGAGTTCCAAGAAGCACTCAAGAGGCTATGGCTATCGGTAGAGCCATAATAACAACCAATAGTGTTGGCTGCAAAGAAACAGTTGTTGATGGCATAAATGGTTATTTAGTTCCCATTTGCGATATTAAGAGTCTAGTAAGTAAAATGGAACTATTTATAAAAAATCCAAATTTAATAGATAAAATGGGCAAAGAGAGCAGGAAAATAGCTGAGCAAAAGTATAATGTAAAAGATGTAAATAAAACACTTATAAGCTTTATCTTTAAAGAATAAGTTTGATTTTTTATATCCCTTTTTTTTCTAAAACTATCCAAATAGTTTTAAAAACTACTTTTATCTCAAGCCAAATTGACCAATGTTTTATGTAGTATAGATCATACATTAATTTTTGTTTTGCATCATAAACACCATCACCATATGGATAGCATACTTGTGCCCAGCCAGTAATTCCTGGACGAACTAAATGGCGTTCATTGTAATATGGTATCTCTTTTTCAAATTTATCCACCCAATATTTTCTCTCAGGTCTTGGACCTATTAAGTGCATATCTCCCTTTAAGACATTTATACATTGTGGTAGTTCATCGATTCTTGTTTTTCGCATAAATTTCCCAAAAGCAAAAACTCTATCATCATCTTTGCTTGCGAATTTTACTCCATCTTTTTCTGCATCAACTCTCATTGAGCGGTATTTTATACAGCCAAACTCATGCATATTTATCCCAACTCTTTTTTGGATAAAATAAATCTTTCCTGGACTTTGCTCTTTTATTTTTTTTCTAATATATGGTTTTATGGCTAAATTTATAACCCATAGTATTAAAGCACCAACTATATCAATAACTCTTTTTATTAGAAATTCAAATTTATTATATGATCTTATTTCGCTTAAAAAGTTAAGATTTTTTGAATCATCTGGTATGTAGATTTTACAAAGATTTTTTTCAAGAAATTTTTGAATAGAAACAATTTTTAAAGATCTTTTATGATATTTAAATTGCAAAAGTGTTAAAAACCTTATTATTTTTGAATCAAGTGTAAAATCAGTATTTAAAACAAGATATTTATAATAATCTTTTTTTAAAAGCTCTTTTATTTTTTTTCTAATTAGCACTGAGCTTTTTCTACTTCCATCATACTCTAAAAACTCTATATTTTTAAACTTTTTTCTAAGTTTTTTAAGTTCGATTTCATTAAATTTATATTTGTTACCAAGAACTATCAAGTCTTACTCCAAAGAAGTTAATAATTTTATATTTTATCTTAAATTATCTTTATAAGAGTTAAAATTCTGTATTTAAAATAGATTATTAATGAAATATTGTTAAAATATGATAATAAATTTTTGAAGAGGACAAATGACTATTTTTGCAAGTGAGTGGTTTGTAACTTTTGGTATGCCAGTTTTAATTTGCTTAGCTAGGATTATTGATGTTACGATGAGCACAGTTAGAATTATTTTTGTTTCAAAAGGGCAAAAATTTCTAGCTCCGGTTTTAGGCTTTTTTGAAACTTTAATCTGGCTTTTGGCAATTACATCTATTATGCAGCACCTTGATCAGTGGCAAAACTATGTTGCCTATGCACTTGGCTTTTCTCTTGGAACTTTTTCAGGAATAATTATAGAAAATAAAATAGCCCTTGGTCATGTTATGGTAACTCTTGTTACTAAAACTGATGCTCATAGACTTATAAAAGCTTTAAGAGATCAAGGATACTGGGTTACTGAAACTTCTGCTATAGGAAATGATGGTTTTGTCAGTATGATGGTAACTATTATTAAAAGAAAAGAGATTAAAAACATTATGCCACTTATTAAAAGGCACAACCCATGGGCAGCTTACACAATAAGTGATATGAGATATGCAAATCCTGGCATTGTAAATGTACCTGTAACTTATGATGTTAAAAGAAAAATAAGAAGAATAAGAAGAGATGAAAATCTACTTGAAGATAACAGCTAAGAGTTTAAAAAAATTTAAACTCTTCTCCAAGGTAGTACTTTCGTACATTTTCATCATTTGCCACTTCATCACTACTTCCACCAGCTAGAATTTCACCATCTTTCATTACATACGCTCTATCGCAAATTGCCAATGTTTCGCGGACATTGTGATCGGTTATTAAAATTCCAATATTTAGTTTTTTTAAATTTTTAACTATATTTTGAATGTCTGCCACAGCTATAGGATCAACTCCAGCAAAAGGCTCATCTAATAGCAAGAATTTAGGTGTTATAACTAAACTTCTTGCTATCTCGCAACGCCTTCTTTCTCCACCGCTTAAGCTTACTCCAAGTCTGTCTTTTATAGCAGTTATATTTAAAAGTTCTAGCATTTCATCTACTTTTTGATTGGCTTTGATTTTATCTTTTATACTAACTTCTGCGGCTAAAAGTAGGTTTTCTTCAACGCTTAACTCTTTAAAGACACTACTTTCTTGTGCTAAATATCCAATTCCTTGTAAAGCTCTTTTGTGAAGTGGAACTTTTGTAATTATTTTATCATCAAGCTTTATATCTCCACTAGTTGGTTTTATAAGCCCACATATCATATAAAAGCTTGTTGTTTTTCCAGCACCATTTGGTCCTAAAAGTCCAACAATTTCACCACTTTCTACACTTAGTGAGACATCTTTTATTATATTTGTTTTTTTTATAGTTTTTTTAAGATTTATAGCTTCAAGCCTATGCATAACTTACCTTATATTCTCTTTTATTTTCTAAATTTTTTATTTCAATAGTGCAATAATTAAGTTCAAATTTTTGAAAATATTTTTCCAAATTTTCATCTCCCCATTCAACTAGATGAAGCCCATCTTCAAAAAAATTTTCAAAAAGTCCATTTTGGGTTAAACTTTTAACTCCGTTTTGGTAGATATCATAGTGAAAAATTTCTAAATTTTGACATTTATAATTTTGCATAATGCTAAAAGTTGGAGAATTTACAATTCCATCAAATCCATGAAATTTAGCTATCTCTTTGACTAAGGTTGTTTTGCCACTTGCTAAATTACCTTTTAAGATTATAATGCCATTTTTGGGGAGTTTTTTAACTAAATTTACAAGTTCATTAATTCCAAAAATAAAATTTTCACACTTCTTTAACATATTTTGTTTGATCGCTTTTTGGTGTATTTTTTGTAGTTGGAAAGCCTAAAACCTCATATTTTTTCTCACCATTTAGGAATTTCAATGTGATAATATCGCCAATTTTCAGCTCTTTTGCTGGTTTGCATACTGCTTCATTTATGCTTACGACACCACTTTTACACATATCTTCACTAACCGCTCTTCGTTTTGTTAAATTTACTGCATTTAAAAATTTATCTATTCTCATAAGCCGTATTTTACCTTTTTTTAATGAAATTTAGGTAAAATTATTCTTAAAATTTTATAAAAAGGTTAAATTTATGAAAAAAGATGTTAAAAAGGTAGTTTTAGCCTATTCAGGTGGTCTTGATACAAGTGTTGTTTTAAAATGGCTCGAAGATGAGTATAAGTGTGAAGTGGTGACTTTTACCGCAGACATCGGTCAAAATGAGGATTTAAAGCCAATCAAAGAAAAAGCACTAAAGCTTGGCATTAAGGAAGAAAACATTTTTACGCTTGATTTAAAAGAGGAATTTGTAAAAGAGTTTGTTTTTCCTATGTTTAGAGCAAATGCTGTTTATGAGGGCGAATATCTACTTGGAACATCAATTGCTAGACCTTTGATAGCAAAACATCTTGTTGAAATTGCAGCAAAAACAGGAGCAGATGCTATAAGTCACGGAGCTACAGGCAAAGGAAATGATCAAGTTAGATTTGAGCTTGGAGCATACGCGCTCAATCCTGATATTAAAGTAATTGCACCTTGGAGAGAGTGGGATTTAAATAGTCGTGAAAAACTGCTTGATTTTGCGCATAAAAATGGCATAAAAATAGAACAAAAAAAGGGAAAATCACCTTATTCTATGGATGCAAATTTGCTTCACATCTCTTATGAGGGACTAATACTAGAAGATCCAAACAACTCTCCAGAGCCTGATATGTGGCGATGGACAACATATCCAAAAGATGCTCCAAATGAGAGTGAAATAATAGAAATAGAGTATAAGCATGGCGATCCAGTTGCATTAAATGGCAAGAGCCTAACTCCTGCAAATATGCTAAATGAGTTAAACAAACTTGGTGCAAAACACGGCATTGGACGACTTGATTTAGTAGAGAACCGCTATGTTGGCATGAAAAGTAGAGGTTGTTATGAAACTCCAGGCGGAACAATTATGCTTAAGGCTCACAGAGCGATTGAGAGTTTAACACTTGATAGAGGTGCGGCTCATCTAAAAGATGAGATTATGCCAAAATATGCAGAGCTAATTTATAATGGTTTTTGGTTTAGCCCAGAAAGAGTTATGCTTCAAGCTTTGATTGATGAGAGCCAAAAGCATGTAAATGGCAAGGTTAGACTTGAGCTTTATAAAGGAAATGTTACTGTGCTTGGAAGAAGTAGCAAAAAAGATAGTCTGTTTAACGCTAGTTTTAGTACATTTGAAGCTGATAATGTCTATAACCAAAAAGATGCCGAGGGCTTTATAAAACTAAATGCGTTAAGATTTATAATTGCTGGAAAAAATGAAAGAAAAATATAATAAAGGATAGATATGAAAGTATTACTTATAAAAGATGTAAAAAGCTTAGGAAAAGCTGGTGAGATAAAAGAGGTAAAAGATGGATATGGGCATAATTTTTTAGTTGCAAGAGGTTATGCCAAAATAGCAACAAACGAAGTTTTAAGACAGTATGAAGCTGCTAAAAAAAGAGAAGCACAAGAATTAGAAGATCAAATTTCTAATTTTAAAGATTTAAAAAAAAAGTTAGCCAAGATTAGAGTTAGCATAAAAAAACCTGTTGGAGAGGGTGGAGCTTTGTTTGGTTCAGTTACAAAAGATGAAGTTGCAAATGCCTTGAAAGAGCAAAAAAATATTGAAATAGATAGAAAAATTTTGGAATTTGATACCATAAAACATATTGGAGTGTTTGACGCAGAAGCTAAATTTAAGCATGGTATAACAGCTAAATTTGAAATAGAAGTAGTTGGCGAATAAAATGTTTGAAGCAACTACTATACTAGCCTATAAGGGCAAAAACGCCTCAGTTATTGGTGGCGATGGACAAGTTACCTTTGGAAATACAGTTTTAAAAGGCAGTGCTGTAAAAATTAGAAAAATTGGAAAAGATGGTTCAGTATTGGCTGGCTTCGCAGGAAGCACAGCTGATGCTTTTAATCTTTTTGATATGTTTGAAAAGTGTCTTGATTCTGTAAAAGGTGATCTTTTAAGAGCGGCTATTGATTTTAGTAAAGAGTGGAGAAAAGATAAATACTTAAGAAAACTTGAAGCAATGATGCTGGTTTTGGATAGGAAACATCTTTTTTTACTAAGTGGAATGGGTGATGTAGTTGAGCCAGATGACGGTAAAATTGCCGCTATTGGAAGTGGTGGAAATTATGCACTATCAGCTGCTAGAGCTTTGGATAAATTTTCAAATTTAAATGAGATTGAACTTGTAAAAGAGAGTTTGAAAATTGCAGGCGAAATTTGTATCTATACAAATCTAAACATAAAAACTTACTCTATAGAGGATAAATAATGCTTACACCAAGACAAATAGTAACAAAACTTGATGAGTATATAATCGGACAAAAAGAGGCCAAAAAGGTAATTGCCGTAGCACTTAGAAATAGATATAGAAGAATGCAACTAGAAGATGAGATGAGAAATGAAATCATTCCTAAAAATATCTTAATGATAGGATCAACTGGTGTTGGAAAAACAGAGATTGCTAGACGACTCTCAAAGCTTTTTGGACTTCCTTTTATAAAAGTTGAAGCTAGTAAATACACTGAAGTTGGCTTTGTGGGACGCGATGTTGAAAGCATGGTAAGAGATCTTGCAAATGCAGCTGTAAATTTAGTAAAAAGTGAAGAGATAGAAAAAAATAGTGATAAAATAGATGAATATGTCCAAAAAGAAATACTTAAAAAACTTCTTCCTCCACTTCCAAAAGGTGCAAGTGATGAAAAGTTAAGTGATTATGAAAAAAGCTATGAAAAAATGAAAGAAAAACTTTTAAGTGGCTCTTTAGATGAACTTAATATAGAAATAGAAGTTATGGAAAATTCACTTGAATCAAATCCAAATTTACCACCAGAAATGCAAAATATGCAAGATAGTTTTATTAAGATTATTGGAGTTGCTAGTAAAAAAGTCAAGAAAAATTTAAAAATCAAAGACGCAAAATCAGTTTTAAAAAATGAAGCTAGTAGCAAGGTTTTAGATATGGAAGCTATAAAAACAGAAGCTATGAATAGAGCTTCAAATAACGGCATAATTTTTATAGACGAGATTGATAAAGTTACAATTTCGGCTAAAAATAGCTCAAGACAAGATCCTAGCAAAGAGGGCGTTCAAAGAGATTTGCTTCCTATAGTTGAGGGCTCAAGTGTTAGTACAAAATATGGTGTTTTAAACACTGATCATATTTTATTTATAGCTGCTGGTGCATTTCATATGAGTATGCCAAGTGATTTAATACCGGAACTTCAAGGAAGGTTTCCATTAAGAGTTGAATTAGATAGCTTGGATGAAAATGCCTTGTATGAGATATTAACTAAACCTAAAAATTCACTTTTAAAGCAATACATTGCTCTTTTAAAAACAGAAAAAGTTGATCTTAAATTTAGTGACGATGGCATAAAGGAAATTGCTAAAATTGCGGCGCAAACGAATGAAAAAATAGAAGATATTGGTGCTAGAAGACTTCATACTATCATAGAAAAAGTGCTTGAAGATATAAGTTTTGAATCTGATAGTTACGCTGGTAAAAGCGTTGAAGTAGGGGCTGATTTAGTAAAAGATAAATTAGGCGAAATATCTCAAAGCGAGGATTTAGCAAGGTATATTTTATAATGCCAGATAATATAAAAAAAAGTGGTTTTGTTACACTCATTGGCAGAACAAATGCTGGAAAAAGTAGTCTTTTGAATTTTTTACTTGGTGAAAAACTTTCTTTAGTGTCGCATAAGCAAAATGCAACAAGAAGAAAAATCAACGCAATTGTTATGAATGATGACAATCAAATTATTTTTATTGACACGCCAGGACTTCATAAAAGTTCAAAAGCTATGAATAAAACTATGATTGAAATAGCACTAAATTCAGTAGGGGATGCTGATTTAGTGCTATTTTTAGCTAGCGTGCATGATGATATATCAAATTATGAAGAGTTTTTACTTAAATTTGATAATGTTAAGCATATATTAGTTTTAACAAAAATAGATGAAACAAGCGATGAAAAATTAGCTAAAAAAATAACTCAGTATTCTAAATTTGATGATAAATTTTTAGCTTTAGTTCCAACATCCATTAAAAAGTCAATTTGTAGAAAACCTCTTTTAGATGAAATTTGCAAATACTTACCATTTCATGAGTATTATTATGACCCTGAACTTTTAAGTCCAACTATATCAAAGGATATTTATAGAGATTTAATACTAGAGTCTATTTTTGAAAGTGTTAGCAGTGAAGTGCCTTATTGCAGTGATGTGTTAGTTGAAAAAGTTATGGAAAAAGACAATTTAATTTCAGTTTATGCTCAAATTATTACAGATAATAATTCTCATAAAAAGATATTAATTGGAAAAGATGGACTTACGATAAAAAGAATAGGAATAAAAGCAAAAAAGTTGATTTCAGATTTTTCTAAGTTAAAAATTTATTTAAATTTAGAAGTTGTTGTAAAAAAAGGTTGGAATTCAAATGAAATGTTAATTAGAAAGCATTTTATATATTGACTTTTAAAGCAAATTTGTCTAAACTATAGGAGTCTAAAGTGTTAGTAAATAAAATTTTATTAAAGAAAGTTGTGTTATGCTAAAGTTAAAAAGTAAAGAGACGAAAGTCAAAAAGAAAAAGCAAAAAGCTGAAAAAGGTTCAACAACTATCGTTACAATTGATAGAATAAATGAACAAACTTTCGGTTTTGCTGGCAACGAAGTTTTTCACTATGAGCGCATCAAAAAAGGTGCTAAAAATGAGTTTTATATAACTTATTTACCATACAAAGATATTTTAACAACTACTGTAGAAGTTAGTAGATCTACACCAGATGATGAAGTAATTGATGCAATCACCATCAAAACTTATGAGGATTTGTCATTAAATCCAGATGATGATTTTAAGATAACCTATCTTGAATCGGATATGAGTGATAATGACAATAGAATATATAATGTTTTTGTTGTAAATAACTCTATTTTAAGAAGCGATCTTTCATATATAGCTGAGAATACAAAGTATATTGACTATGTTGCAAAAGCACCATTTTTGATGTATTCACTATATAAAAGAAATATACTTCCATCCAACACAGTGGATTGTTTTATTTACTTCCAAGAGGAAGATGCATTTTTAGTTATCTATCAAAATGGAAAATATTTGGATTCAAGATCTCTTAGATATAACTTGAAATTTATTTGGGATAAATTTGTAGAGTTAAGCGGTGATAGGATTGACATAAATGATTTTTATTCAATGCTTTCAAAAGATGGTCTAATTAGTGAAAATGCAATAGATAGTGATAATCTAATACAAGTTTTTGATGAGATATTTTTATATATAAGTGATATACTAACAAGTATTACAAAGGTAAATAAAATATCTCTTGATAATGTTTTTTTCAGTACTGACATAGGAAACATTAAAGGAAGTGAAGAATTTATTACTGAAAGACTTGGAGTAGAACCAAAACCTTTTGATTTTAATATAGCAATAAATCAAAAAGATTTTGAAGATTTAACTCAACTTGATATTTTAATGATGCTTACAGCAAAAGAGTATCTTATAAATAAAGATGATGAATATAACTATTCTACATTTTTAAGACCACCACCACTAGCTCAAAGACCTGTTGGAAAGCTAATTGGTGTTGGAGTTGCCGCATTAATAGCAATTCTTGCATATCCTGCATATCAATATGCACATGGTTTTTACAATCAAAAGCTAACTGAGAAAAAGGAAATTGAATATGCTCAAAAAGATAAAGAGAAAGAAAGAATTGAGTCTGCTTTAGCAAACTTGCAAGATCAAATAAACCAAAAAAGAGAAGAAATTACAGCTGAGCAGAAAATTTTAAAAGAAAGATCTGATCTTTTAACAGCCATGTATAATAAAAAAGTTGAATACCCTATGAAAAGTAAAGCTATATTTGATATGACAAATATGATAAATAAACAAAGTGGTGAGCTAGTAGCTATTCACAATATAGATGAGAACTTAACATTTGAGGTAAGAACTGAAACTGAGAAAAAAATGACTGAACTTTTAAAAGCTATAAGTAATACAAAGGGTTATAATGTTGACACTAAACTTATACTTTTAGATGAAAATAATCAAACAATTGCTTATGAAAGTAATGTCAGTGTGGAGATGAAAAAATGAAAGAAAATTATTTAGATAAAATTGATAACGCACTGTTATCCAAGCAGCAAAATGAAGTTCAAATGATAAATTTGGGATTAGCTGTTGTTGTCTTATTATTTGGATATTTGCTTGCTTTTGGGCCTGCTCAAGATTATTTTGATGCAAAACAAAGTGCTTTGGATAATGTTGAAAAAAAGCTAGATGAAGTAAATAAATATCTTAAGAATAATAATGATACTACAATAGCTCAATATGAAAATACATTAAGACAAGAAGATGATAATCTTAAATATGTTCGAGCTCAAAACGATTATTTTGATAACAAATTGAGAGAGCTTTCTTATATTACATATAATGAAAAAAATTGGGCTAAATTTCTAGATTTTTTAACAACTGCTGCTAAAGAAAATAATATAAAGGTTTTTTCATTAGAAAGCAAGAATCTAAAAGTTGTTGAAAAAGAAGTTCAGCCTATGCTTGATGTCTCTTTAAATATGGAAGGTGGCTTTCATAATGTTTTAAAATATATAAATTCCATAGAAGAGTCGGAAATGGTTGTTGATTTAAATGGAATGGATATAAACTCAACATTACCAAATTTAATCGGTGGTAATATCAAGATTTCTGTATGGGGGGATGAAATATCAATGAAAAAAATATTAATATTAGCTGTTTTGGCAGCTGGAGTTTATGCGGCTCCTGATATGTCAGCATATGAAGATAAATTTAATGCTCTAAGTCAAAAAAGAGTTGGGCTTAGTGATAAGGATATTTTATCTTTAAAGAGTCCTTTTCCAGTAGAAGATCTTAAAAGTACCATATCGGATGATATAAAAGATACTGACTTGGTCGGAAAAGAACTAAATGCAATTGTTGCTGATAGGGTTAGAATAAATAAAGATTGGTATAAAATAGGCGATAGTATAGGTACTTTTGAAATAAAGAAAATTAATGAAAAAAGTGTTATTATTGAAAATGAAAAGAAAAGCTTAGAATTAAAACTAAAACAAGGAAATAAAAATGTCAAAATTAACTAAAAAATTAGCTTTATCACTGATTTTAGCTTTGGGTTTATCAACAGGGTTAAATGCTTCTACTTGCGATAAGAGAGCTTTTAATATCTCCATTACAGATACTGTAACTTTAAATGATATATTAACTCAACTTTCCGATACATGTAATTTTAGTATAGTTGCTAAAGATGCTATTGCAGCAGAAGCATTAAAGAAAGAGTTAGCTGGTGTTAGTATTAAAAATTTATCTCTAAGAGAGGTTTTTAATATTTTAATAAACGAAAACAATTTAGGATATGAGTTTAATAATCAAGCTCTTATGGTTTCAGCTTTACAAACTAAAACTTTTAAAATTGATTATATAACAAGTATTAGAGAGGGTAGTGCTATAGTAAGGGCTTCTACAGATTCATCTCCAAAAGAGTTTGATGCTGAAAGAAATGCGGAAATAATAGATGACAATGTTATAAGAGCTACTGAAAAATTTGATTTCTGGGCAAATGTATCAGATGAGATTACTTATATTTTAAATAATGGAACTGAAAAATATGAGGCAATTCCTCCAATTATAAATCAAAATGCAGGCTTAGTAACAGTAACAGCTACAAAAGCACAGCTAAAAAGGGTTGATGAGTATATAAAAGAGCTTCAAAGAAGACTTAAAAGACAAGTAATGCTAGATGTAACTATAATTGAAGTTCAGTTAAACAATAGCTATACAAAGGGAATTGATTGGTCTAAATTTGAACTTGGTTTTAATACATATGTAGATAATAAAAAAACACCTTCTGTGTTTAATTTTGGCAACCCAGCAAATGGTCAACGCACATTAAATATAATACCAGATGGGGATGCTAATTCAAAATATGGAACATTAACTTCTCAAGGTTGGAGTGGAAAAGCAAGCACTAGTAATGGTGTCTGGGCAATTGGTGCAAATTTAAACTTTAACATAAACGGTGCTATAAATTTCCTTGAAACAAAAGGAAAAACAAAAGTTATTTCTAATCCTAAGGTTATGACTTTAAATAATCAGCAAGCTATTATTACAGTTGGTGATATTTTTAATTATATCTTAATAGAATCAAAAAATTCTTCTGATTCATCTACTACAGTTTCTGAAAATAGAAAAATGTATTCTACATTTATTGGAATTTTATTAAATATTACACCTGAAATTTCAGATCAAAATAAAATAATGTTAAGAATAAATCCAAGTTTAAGTGAACTAAAATACAAAGAAGATGATAAAAAGCAAGATACTCCAAGAAGTATAGCACCAGATACAAGAGAGAAAAAAGTTTCTACTGTTATAACTGTAAATGACGGTGACACTGTTATTTTAGGTGGTATGATAGCACAAAGTAAAGATAAGAAAAATACTAATGTTCCAGTTTTAAGTGAAATTCCACTACTTGGAAATTTATTTAAAAGCACAGGTGATATTTTATCTACAACAGAGCTTGTATTTATTATAACTCCAAGATTGATGGATAATGCAGGTAAAAATATAGCTGATTCTTTAAAAGACCTAGGTTATTCAAAATCACTTTATACATATGAATAATTTTAGTCTAATTAAGGATATTTTTGTCGAGAATGATAATACTAAAGATTTTGTCAATCTCGACAAATCAAATCTTGCATATCATAAGATTTTAAGTGCTTTACAAAAGCCTTTAAAACTTATTCTTTTTTATGGTAAGCCGGGAACTGGAAAAACTTTTTTACTTTATAAAATTAAAGAAGATTTAGAAGAAAGAGTAAAAGTAGTTTTTTTTCCACAACCTTTTTTTGATGAAAAAGAATTTTTTCATGAAATGTATTTACAAATTTTTAATAAAGAGCCAAAAGAGCTTGTAGATAGCTATGAGAGCTTTATGCGTATTTATAAAAACAGTGATTTAAATACTGGCGAGCAGGTAGTAATACTGTTAGATGAGGCTCAGTTATATCCACCAGTTTTAATAGAAAAAATTCGTCTTATGGCTGACAGCAGACTTTTTAAATTTCTTTTTACAGTACATAAAACAGACGAGGAAGATGCTTTAGCAAAAGACTATTTTAAAACTAGAATTTGGTCAAGTATAGAGCTTCCTAACTCAACCTTAAGTGAATTAAAGCTTTATATTGAAAAAAAACTTTTATTTCATAACTTTCATGCTTATTATTATCAGTATAATGATGATAATTTTAATTTAATCTATCATTTAACTGATGGAAATTTAAGGAATTTAAATAAACTTTTATTTAAAATTTATGAAATTTGTGAATATTATGAAGTAAATAAACCAACAGAAGTTAATGCATCAGGATTTAGTAATAAAATTATTGAAATGGCTGCTATTAGTGTAGGACTTATAAATGCTTGAACATTTTGAAATTATAGAATTAGAAGAAAAGTGGAATGAATATAATAAAAATAAAGGAAATTTATCTAAAAATTTAGGTTTTAAAAAATCAGTTATTATAGCTTTTTTGACTGCATCAGTTTTTTTAGGCTTAATATTTTGGCTTGTATTTTCTAATAAAAAAGAAAATATTGAAGTAAAAACTGCACAAACTTCAGTAAAATCCGAAACTTTACCTAGTGTAAAAAGCACAGAAGTTGAAAAAAATAATACCTTAGACAAAAAAAAATCTAGCGATAAAAGAGGTGAATTAAATTTTAACAATATAGGAATAAACTCTAGTGTTGATGCTGGTGGTTTTATACTAAATAATGCCTATGAGCAAGAAAAACCAACTGTTTTTAAAGAAGAAAAAACCTTTTCTTCGATACCAAAAGATGAAATAATTGATTTTGGTAATCCTCCAGTGCCTCCACAAACAGTTTCTAATAGAAATTATACTAAAGTTGAAAACACTCAAAAAAAAGGAAAAGTTATTATAAAAACTGCTCCTTTGAAAGTAGATAAAAACTCTCTTGAAGAGAAATTTTATGCGAGCAATGACATACTGTATTCTTTAAAGCTTGCTCAAAATGCTTATGATAATAGAAGATACGATGAAGCTATCAAATGGGCATTAATATCAAATGAAATAGATAAAGATAGTGCAAAAAGTTGGATAATCTTTGCAAAAGCAAATTATAAAAAAGGCAATAAACAAGATGCTTTAATAGCTCTTGAAAATTTTAACTCAAGAGTTTCAAATCCAGAGGTTATAGCTACAATTAAACAGATGAAAAATGGTGATTTAAGATGAGAGCTTTAATCTTTTTACATGTTTTTTTAAGCTTTATTTTTGCTGTTGATATCTATGATATAAAGAATTGGAATGATGCTGGTAGTTATAATAGAATTTGTTCACAAAGTGTTAGGGATTTTTTTACAAAAACTCAAGACGAGTCAATTGCCAATATTTATGCAAATGCATGTTTAAAAATGGACAAAATAAATGAGTTAATAATTCCTATGGTTATGCTTTATAAAACTAAAGAATCAAGAGAAAATGCATCTTTATACTCAACTATACTTTTTCAAAAAAAAATGTTATACTTAGCCTTAGTGGATGGGGTAGATATAAGCTATATTAGAACCCCTAAAGTTAACTATATATTATCAATAGTGTTTGATAAATATGTAGTTGGTGATTATAAAAAAAATGGTGAAGCCTATAGGATGGCTTTAAATGATAAGAGCTATTGTGATCTTTTAATAAATGATGAAAACGGTGTTAAGCAACTTGTTGTAGCTATTTATAAAAATGATAAACTAAGCTCAATTAAAAAATATTGGTGAGTTACTATGAGTACGGCAGAACAGCTTGAAAATCATATTATAAATGTGTTAATTCAGCAACAAATTATATCGCCCGATGCAAAAGAAGAAATTGCTGAAAAAATGGATATTGGTCTTACTTTAGGTGAGGTTTTAATAGGTGATAATTATGTAAGTGATACGGATTTATCTTTACTTCTTGCTGATGTTTATAGAAAAGGCAAGATAGCTCTTGAAGAAATCGAAGAAAAATTTTTTATCGGCAAGCAAACTTTTTTAGAAAATTTTGCCAAAAAATATAAAATGGTTTATATTAATTTAAATGAAATTGATATAGATTACAGAATTTCTGAAAGAGTTTCATTAAATCAGCTTAAAAGGTTTAAGGCTTTACCTGTTAAAGAAGATGATTTAAATATCTATGTAGCCTTAAAAGAACCATTTGATATAAACGCTCAAGATAGAGTTCAAGCACTTTTTAATAGAAAGCTTTTAAAAGTAGTTATAAGCGATCCTGAACAAATAGACAGGTATCTATCAAAAGTTGAACTTGCTGAAAGTATCAAGGGTATTGTTGCTGATATTAGAAAAGAACTTAATAGTGTTGGTGAGGAAGCTGTAGATAGTAGCAATAGCTCTGGTATTTTAAATTTGATTGAAACTATTGTAAAACAATCAATTAAATTAAAAGGTAGCGATATTCACATTGAACCAACTGAGACAAACTGTATCGTAAGAACTAGAATTGATGGAATGCTTAATGAAATTTTTATATTTGATAGAGATATTTATCCACCGCTTGTTTCAAGATTAAAACTTTTATCTAATATGGATATAGCAGAAAAAAGAAAACCACAAGATGGTAGATTTTCTTTAAAAGTTGGCGATAAAGAGTATGATTTTCGTATCTCGACTTTGCCTATTGTAAATGGGGAATCTACAGTTATGAGAATTTTGGATAAATCAAAAGTTCTAATAAGTCTTGATAAACTTGGTATGCATCCTGAAAATTTGAAAAAATTTAACGCTGCGATGCATGCACCTTATGGTATTATTTTGGTTACTGGTC
Organism: Campylobacter ureolyticus; assembly: GCF_013372225.1. Classification (NCBI taxonomy): domain Bacteria; kingdom Pseudomonadati; phylum Campylobacterota; class Epsilonproteobacteria; order Campylobacterales; family Campylobacteraceae; genus Campylobacter; species Campylobacter ureolyticus. The sequence continues at coordinate 864,955 of NZ_CP053832.1, forward strand.
CTACAGGTAGTGGTAAAACAACTACTTTGTATGCTGCACTTAATGATATGAAGAATGTTACAACTAAAATTATTACAGTTGAAGATCCGGTTGAGTATCAGCTAAATATGATTCAACAAGTTCATGTTAATGAAAAAGCAGGACTTACATTTGCTAGTGCTCTTAGATCTATTTTACGACAAGACCCTGATGTCATAATGATAGGTGAGATTAGAGATCAAGAAACACTTAGAATTGCTATTCAATCAGCCTTAACTGGTCACTTGGTTTTTTCTACACTTCATACCAATGATGCTGTTAGTTCAATACCAAGAATGGTTGATATGGGCATTGAACCATATTTAATAAGTGGTGCTATTACAGCTATTGAGGCTCAAAGACTTATTAGAAAACTTTGCCCTAAATGTAAACAACCTATTACTTTACCAAAAAGCATGATGGATAAAATAGAAAAGTATTTACCAGAAAATTATTCTTTTTATAAAGCGGTTGGATGTGAAGAGTGTGCAGGTAGTGGATATGTTGGAAGAGAAATGATAAGTGAGGTTTTGCCTATTAGTGAAAAGTTACAAAGCTTGATAGCATCGGGTTCTACAAAAGAGGAAATGAGTAAAGTTGCCTATGATGAAGGCTTTATTGATATGTTCCATGACGCCATTATAAGAGCAGCAAAAGGAACTACAAGTATAGAAGAAGTTTATAGGGTGGCTAAAGAGTAATGAAAAATTTTGAAGTTGAATATGTAAAAGATGGTAAAAGACAAAAAATGTTTGTTAAGGCTGACAATAAAGCATCAGCCCAAAATATAGCAAAAAGACAAAGAAGTGGAACTATCTTAAAAGTTGGAGAGACAAAAAATGCTCCTGCTAATATTGGTTTAAACGACTTAGCTGCAAATGTCACTAGGCTTTTAGGGGTTGGTGGAAAGATAAAGATTCCACTTATGGTTGCTTCTGTTAGACAACTTGCAGTTATGACAACCGCTGGAATTTCTATTCATGATAGCATTAAAGAAGTTGCTAATTCAACAGAAGATGCAAGATTAAAAGAAATTTTTACTTCTATGAGTGATGACTTAAACTCAGGTCTTAGTTTAACTGAAGCATCTAATAAATTTAAACATGAGCTTGGTGATGTTTTTATAGCCATGGTAAGTCTTGGGGAAAATACGGGTAATATGGCTGAAGCATTGACAAAATTATCAGAAATGATGCAAGAATTGTGGGACAATAAACAAAAATTTAAAAAAGCTATGCGTTATCCTATCACTATTTTAATAGCATTAGCTGTTGCATTTGTTGTTTTAATGCTTTTTGTTGTTCCTAAATTTAAAGAAATTTTTGATGAGCTTGGTGCAAATCTTCCACTTCCTACGCGAATTCTTTTTTCTATTGAAAGTGTTTTAAGCAATTATGGCTTATATGTTTTAGGTGGATTGATAGCTACAATATTTGGTATAAGATATATGCTTAGAAACAATGACGAGTTTAAAAAAGGTTGGGATAAATATATTTTAAAAGTTTATCTGTTTGGAAAAATCATATTTTTCTCAACAATGTCAAGATTTACTCTTATTTTTACAGAACTCGTAAGAGCTGGTATCCCAATAGCAGATTCACTCGATACAGCAAATAAAATGGTTGATAATCAAACTTTAAAAGTAAAGCTTGGAACTGTTAAAGTCGCAGTTCAGCAAGGTGTTAGCCTAACTGATGCTTTTAGAAATACTGAAGTTTTTGAGAGTATGCTTATACAGATGATTAGTGCAGGTGAGCAAAGTGGTAGTTTGGACACTATGCTTAAAAATGTTGCTGATTATTATAAAATGAAATTCAATGATATTATAGATAATATTTCAAGCTATATAGAACCACTTTTACTATTTTTTATGGCTTGTATGGTATTGCTTCTTGCTCTTGGTATATTTATGCCTATGTGGGATTTGGGAAGCGCTGTTAAAAACTAAAATAATTTGGGTAACATTTTACCCAAATTCAACCATTTTAAAAGATTATTTCGTTAAAATAGTATTTCATTTTTTTAAAAGGATTTTACTATTTTAAGAGAGATTATTTTTATTATTCTAGCGGCTTTATCAGTTTTTTTAGAAATTTCAACTATTTCTTTAAATCATCACATGGTAGGTAGTTTAGGGGCTTTTTTAGGAAAGTATAATATCTATATTTTTGGATATTTTGCCTATATTTATCCAATTGTATTAATTATTCTCATTTATTTTTCTTTTAAAAACATTAAAAATTTTACGGCAAGATTAGTTGAGCTAGTTAGTGGTTTAATTTTGCTATTTTTTACTGTTTTAATAGCTCAAGCAACTATTTTTTCTACAAATAAAGGATTCATTGGTGAAACAATAGTTATCTCTTTAAAAGATATGATTGGAAGTGCTGGAATGTGGGTTTTTATAGTAATGATGTTTGTTTTATCACTTGTTTTAATATTTGAAGAAAAAATAACAATTATTATTAAAAAATCGTTCATAACTCCAAAAAAACATCTAGGAATTATGATAAACTCAAAACAAGAAAATGATGAAACTATAGATGATATAGACAGACCAAAAGAAAATGAATTTTCAGAAAAAGACAATCAAGAAATAGATTTAACTTTAGAAAAAGAAGATGGCAAAATAACAAAAGAAAATTCTGCTTCAGACAAGATGAAACAAGCAAATGAAAAAGAAAAGACTTTAAATTTAGAGCCTATAAATTTAAAAACCACTATCTTAGAATCAGAAATTTCAAGTGAAAATAAAAATATTGCAAAAAAACCTAAAAATTTAAACAAGGTTGAACACTTAAAAGAAGTTGCTGAAAATAAAAAATTATTAGATCAATTAGACAAAGGCGAAAGTGTTAAAGTAGTTGATTTCAAACTTCCAAGTTTGGATTTTTTAAACGATCCTCCAAAAATATCAAAAAATGTAGATGAAGAAGAAATCGATCAAAAAATTTATGATCTTCTTGATAAACTTAGAAGATTTAAAATAGATGGTGATGTTGTCAGAACATACTCAGGTCCAGTTGTTACAACTTTTGAGTTTAGACCAGCTGCAAATGTAAAAGTTAGTAAAATTTTAAATTTAGAAGATGATTTGGCAATGGCCTTAAAGGCAAAAACTATAAGAATTCAAGCTCCAATTCCAGGAAAAGATGTAGTTGGCATTGAAATTCCAAATAAAAATATTGAAACTATTTATTTAAAAGAAATTTTACAAAGTGAAATTTTTAAAAAAGCTTCAAGCCCTCTTACTATTGCACTTGGTAAAGATATAGTTGGGCAGCCTTTTATAACAGATCTTAAAAAACTTCCTCATTTACTAATTGCAGGAACTACTGGAAGTGGAAAAAGTGTAGGTATAAATTCAATGCTTTTAAGTTTGCTTTATAAAAACTCACCAAAAACTTTAAGGCTAATTATGATAGATCCAAAAATGCTAGAATTTAGCATCTATAATGATATACCACATCTTTTAACTCCTGTTATAACAGATTCAAAAAAAGCATTAATTGCTTTATCAAATTTAGTAAGTGAAATGGAAAGACGATATAAAATTATGGCACAAACTAGTACTAAAAATATAGAAAACTACAACCAAAAAGCCATTAAAAATAATTTTGAAACTTTTCCTTATATAGTTGTTATAATAGATGAGTTAGCGGATTTGATGATGACAAGTGGCAAGGATGTTGAGTTTTACATTGCTAGGCTGGCTCAAATGGCAAGAGCAAGTGGAATTCACCTAATAGTTGCAACACAACGTCCAAGCGTGAATGTTGTAACAGGTTTAATTAAAGCAAATCTTCCTTCAAGAATTAGCTTTAGAGTAGGGCAAAAAATAGATAGTAAAGTTATTTTAGATCAAATGGGAGCTGATAGTTTATTAGGGCGAGGGGATATGCTTTTTACTCCTCCATCAAACACTGGACTTATTAGACTTCATGCACCTTTTGCAACTGAAGAAGAAATTTTAAAAGTAGTAGAGTTTTTGAAATCCCAAGGTCCAGCTATTTATGATGATAAGTTTTTAGAAGAAACCAGTAGTGAAGAAGACAAACAAAATATTGATGATATTGAACTTGATGAACTCTATGAAGAAGCAAAAGAGATAATTCTAACAGATGAAAAAACTTCTATTAGCTATCTTCAAAGAAGACTTAAAATAGGCTATAACAGAGCAGCGACTATTATTGAACAGCTCGAAGCCATGGGAGTTTTAAGTGAAGTAAATGCTAAGGGTCAAAGAGATATTATAAGGTGAGATTTTGAAATCTGATAAAATTTTATTTTTTATAGCATCTTTTTTAATTGCAATAGGCATTATATTTTCACTTTCTCTTGGTGTTTTTAGTGTTTTACTTTATGATTATGACAATACACATTTTTTTATCAGACAGCTTAGTATAGGAGTCATAAGTATTTTTTTAATGTGGGCTTTATCTAGACTTAATCCTGAAAAAATTTTAACCTTTGTTTGTATTTATATATTTTTTTTAGCGATGTTTCTTTTAATGCTTGCTATGCCTTTTATGCCTTCATCGTTAGTTAAAGAAATAAATGGAGCAGCTAGATGGATAAAACTACCTGGTTTTTCCTTTGCTCCAATTGAGTTTTTTAAGATAGGATTTATATATTTTTTAGCTTGGAGCTTTACTAGAAAAATAGATGGAGTTAAAAAACCTTTTTGGGATGAATTTTGGATATTAGTTCCATATGCTATTGTTTTTTTCTTTATTATTATGCTTGTTGCTATATATCAAAATGACCTTGGGCAAATTGTTGTTTTAGGTTTAGTTTTATTTCTAATGATTGTATTAGCTGGAATTAGTAAAAAAATGTTTTTTTCATCTTTTAGTTTTTTTATTATTATTATTATATGTATTATAAAATTTAGTGGCCATAGAATAAATAGGATATACTCATGGTTAGCTGGAATAAAAGATATACTTGCTCCAATTTTGCCTGATAAAATTGCAAATAGTATTTTTTCTGATGATGCTCAAGCCCCATACCAAATTTCACACTCGTTAAATGCTATAAATAATGGTGGATTTTTTGGTGAGGGAATCGGTCTTGGAACTTTTAAGTTGGGATTTTTAAGCGAGGTTCATACTGATTTTGTTTTAGCAGGAATTTCAGAAGAGGTTGGTTTTTTTGGCATTTTAATCATAGTAATTTTTTTTTATGCGCTTTTATTTAGAGTTTTTCAAATAGCTTCTAAGACAACAAATCAGGTTTATTATCTGTTTGCTTCAGGGGTAGGATTAATGTTTTTATTTTCATTTATGATAAACTCATATGGCATTACATCAATAACACCTGTAAAAGGTATTGCAGTTCCATTTTTGAGCTATGGTGGAAGCCAGCTTTTAGGAAGTTCAGTAGCTATTGGGTTTATTTTAATGATATCAAAAAAAGTAAAATTTAAAGGCTAAAAATGTGCATAGTTATAACAGGTGGTGGAACTGGAGGGCATTTAATAATTGCTAAAGTCATAGCTTGTGAACTAAAAAATCACGGTATTAAAACTATTTTTATAGGCTCAAGTAATGGTCAAGATAAAAGTTGGTTTGAAAATAGTGATATTTTTCATGAAAAATATTTTCTAAAAAGTAGCGGAGTTGTAAATAAAAAAGGTTTTAGAAAAATATTTTCTTTATTTAATATAATAGCTCAAATTTTTGAAGTTAGAAAAATTTTAAAAAATAAAAATATAAAAGCCGTATTCAGTGTAGGTGGATATAGTGCTGCACCGGCTTCTTTTTGGGCAGTTTTATTTAAAATTCCTCTTTTTATCCATGAGCAAAATGCCTTTACAGGAAAGCTAAACAAACTTTTAAAACCTTTTTCAAAAGCTTTTTACTCATCATATGAAAAACCAAATTTTAATTATCCTATAAATTTAGAGTTTTTTAAAGCGTCTAGAATTAGAAAAAATTTAAAAACAATTTTATTTATGGGTGGCTCACAAGGAGCAAGTTTTATAAACAGTTTAGCTTTAAATTTAGCCAAAGATTTACATAATAAAAATATAAAAATCATTCATCAATGCGGAAAAAAAGAATTTAATAAAATAAAAGCGTTTTATGATGAAAATAGAATTGATGCTTTGGTAGTTGATTTTAGTAACGATATGCCAAATTTGATGAGCAAAGCAGATCTTTGTATTAGCCGAAGTGGGGCAAGTTCTTTGTGGGAGCTTTGTGCTAATAATCTACCAGCTATTTTTATACCTTTTCCATATGCTGCAAATGACCATCAGTTTTATAATGCTAAATTTTTAGGTAATAATACAAAAATAATTAGGCAAGATAGAGTTTTAAAAGAAGAAATTTTAACTGAAATTTTCAATTATGATTTAGAAAAAACAAGTTTAAAATTAAAAGAATTAACTAAAGAAAATGGTTGTAAAGAGATAGTTGATGATATGATTAATAAGATAAAAAAATGATAGATGAGTTAATAAATTTTTTAAAAACTGAAAATATTTTTTTGACAGGCGGTGCTGGTGTTGGCAAAAGTTATACAGTTTCTAAAATAATAAAGCACTATAGGGATGAGAATTTAGGTGTGGTTTCCTTGGGAAGCACTGGAATTAGCGCTGTAAATATTGGTGGTCTTACACTTCATTCGTTTTTTGGATTCGGGATTTGTAAAAACAAAAACGAGTTAAGCGAGTATGACAAAGGCTCAAAAGCCAAGGAAAAGCTTAAAAATTTAAAAAATATTTTAGATAAAACAGAGCTTATTATTATTGATGAAATTTCGATGGTTTCGGCTGATTTGTTCGAGATGATCTACCTAAGGCTTGTAAATTTGTCCTACAAAGGCAGGGTTTTGGTGGTCGGTGACTTTTATCAACTACCTCCAATCATAAAAGAGCAAAACTTAGATCTTTTTCAAAGAAGCATCTATGCCTTTGGATCTTATGCATGGGAGATGATGAAATTTAAAAATATAGAGCTAATTAAGCCAAAAAGAACTAAAAATTTAGAATTTTTTAAAGTTTTATCAAAGATAAGAGTTGGCAAGATTGGCCTTGAAGATGCCAGATATCTATATGGTTTTTTAGCGGCCAAATTTACTCCAAACAGCGATGAGACAGTGCTTTTTGGAAGAAATAAAGAGGCAAATGAATTAAATGTCTTCATGCTTGAAAAAATAAACTCTCCACTTCTAAAACACATTGGTAAGACTATAATAAATGATAACTTAGTACATAAAGATAGGATTGATAAATGGCTAAACAATCTAAATGTTGCAACTGTTTTCGAGTTTAAAATTGGTGCAAAGGTGATTTTTACTATCAATAAATATAAAAATATTCTTGATGATAGTGAGTTTTATAATGGTGAGCAAGGTGTTATAAAAGATGTTTTTTTAAATGATGGTGAAATTTCAGAAATTTTAGTAGAGAAAAATAATGGCGAATTAGTCGAAGTAAAGCAAAATAACTATGATTTTGGAGAGTATATAAATGAAAATGATGAGCTTAAATACAATATAATAGCTAGTTTTTTTCAGTTTCCACTTCGTCTAGCTTACGCCATAACTATCCACAAATCCCAAGGTATGAGTATTGAGCGGCTAACTTGTGATTTAACGCATATTTTTGCCGAAGGACAGCTTTATGTGGCGCTTTCAAGAGCAATTGAGCCTAACAATTTAAAGATAGTTTACAAAAAAAGCGAGAATTTCAACTCATATTTAAACAGAGTTATCAAAAGTCATAAAGATGTTGATGAGTTTTATAAAAAAACTGACTTTTTAAAATACGAGTGATCAGACTTTGACATTTCCGCTGTATTTTATCACTCCAGCTTTTAACTCCTTATTTAAGACTTCATCTATAAAATTTTGTTTTAAAGAAACATCGCTATCTTCGTAGTTGTATACCATACAAGCCTCTTTTACATTTTCTAAGCATTCAATTTCTTTAAATGTTTTGATCTGCTCATCAAAGCTTTCACACTCTAAAACAACAACAATTTGGTTGTTTTGGTGAGCTATAACTTCGCAATTTTTGATTTTATTTAAATTTTCTATGGCTAAATTTAAGCCATTTTTGTCTATTAAATTTACAACTAAACTTGAAATATTCATTCTATCCTCCAAATTTTAATATTTTTCTCATATGCTGATGAAAAAATAAGGCCTTTATAGATAATAATTGCATTTAGTGTGCTTTGTTCTGTTTTTATAAAATCAACTCTATTAAAACTCTTATCCAATACCAATATATCACTATTTTCATCGCTCATAAAAGCTAAATATTTATCACTTAGCCCAACAGCATAGACCAAAAAATTGGCTTGAAAGCTTTTTAAATTTCCATCTTTATAAAAAACAGCATTTTTATCAGCCGAACCGCTTATAAACTCATCTTTACAATTCATATAAAGATCGTAAATATTATCTTTATGAGCTAAAATAGTATCCAAAACTCTACTTTCATTTAATGAGAATTTGTAAATTTCTCCACTTTCGCATCCAACTATTAAAATATCATCTACAATTTCAATATCGCCAAGCGATGAAGTAGAAAATTTATATTCGAAAATTACCTTTTTTTTGTTTAGGTCAAAAAATGAAATTTCACTACTCAAACTTGCATAAACTATCAAATTTTCATTTATAAAAAGAGCTTTTTTAACACTTTCATTATCTAATTTTATTTTGTTTAGAGTTCCATTTTCATAGATATATATGGCTCTTTTATAATAATCATCCTCACTTAAAATCAAAATTTTATCATTAAATGCATCTGTACTAAAAACTTTTGGCAATTTTATCTCAAAATATGATGAAATTTGAGGTAAATTTATGGTTTTTATAGTCTGGTTTTGCTCCACATCATAGACCAAAACTTCGCCATTATCGGTTGAAATATATAAATTTTTATCCTTTAGAATTAAATTTGTAACAGGATAATCAGTTTTAATCTCACCTAGAAACTCTGCTGCAAAAACAAATTTCAACAAAAGTAAAATAGCTATAAAAACTCTCAAAAAGCAACTCCTTTTAAACTAAGTGCTTCCTTAAAACAAGCACCTACACACTCACCGCATCCAATGCAATTTTTATTTATTGTTGGCTTAAAGACTCCAAAATATTCAATTGCCTTAAATTTGCAAACTTCATAGCAGTTATAACACATCGTATTGTTCCAAGCAAGGCAAGATGTTATCTCTATCTTTGCAACTGCATTTATTTTGGCACCAAAGTCTAAATTTAGAGTATTTTTTTGATTTTCTTGACAGGCAATTGCACAATTTTTGCAAAAATCGCATCCAGACTCATTTACCTCAAAATAGACAAAATTCTCTTTAAATTTAATTAGATTTTTATCACATGAAGTAACACAAGGTGCCTTGCATTCCAAACATTCAAATTTACCGCTAAAATATGGCGGATAAATAGTCTTTTGAAATCTTTTTAGCACCTTTTGTCCTTTTACTCAATGCCTTGATTTAGCACATCAAGTAGGTTTGAGCCATGTTTTAAAACTTTGTCTCTAAAAACTGCTTCAAATTTGTTATTTACCACAGTTTTTGCATTTGATTGTGGCACATGACATTGAACGCAGTTGTATCTAGTCATATCAAGTTCGCCGTGCAAATCCTTACCAGTTCTTAAATCCACAAGGTGAGATTTTGGTATGGCAGTTGAGCCGATATCTTTTGAAAACTCAGGCATATGGCAGGTTGTACACATATTAAGCTCTAATGTAATTGGTAAAAGTCCGTCTAGATCATGCGGTATAAGTGGCGGTGAGTTTTCAAAAGATCTATCAAATCTAGTTGAAGTTCCAGGTGCGTCACTGCTGTAGGTAAAATCTTTTAAAACCAAACTCTCCTCGCTTGTTAAACTAGCCTTTCTTAGACCATCTTGTTGACTAAAAGCAAAAACAACACAGATGAAAAATAGTATAATTTTTTTCATTTTTTATCCTTTTTTATAATACTGAAATTTAATGCATCGTGCGTGCAAACATCTACGCAACGACCGCAGCTTATACAGCTACTACTAATAAAAAAATCTTTTTTTGAAATATCTTTTAAAATGCCATCTTCTGGGCAAACCTTAATGCAGTCCATGCATTTTGTGCAGTTTTTAAAACTATGTTTTACTCTTATTAGTGAGAGTTTTGAAAGTAGTGCGTAAAATGCACCAAGTGGGCAAATTTTAGAGCAAACTCCTCTTTTTGCTACAAAAGTGTCAAAAACAAAAAGCAAAAAAGCAACAATTAAAAAGGTTGAATTTAAATAGATTAATCCCCTTTGAACGACTCCTATAAAGCTTATATTTTCAAAAGCAGGTACACCCAAAATAAAGCTAGCTATCAAACTCAAAGCTAAAAAATAGTATCTAAAATTTGCATTTAAATTTAAATAAACACCTCTAATTTTAAGCTTTGTCCTTACAAAGTAAGCAAAATCTGTTATGATGTTAACAGGGCAAACCCACGAACAAAAGAGTCTTGGAGCTATTAAACTATAAAATAAACCAATTATTAAAGCGCCACTTATTGCAACAAATGAAACATTGAAAGTTGCTAGGTAAATTTGAAGCACTGCAAATGGATCACTTAGTGAAATTTTACCAAGTAAAATAGAGCTACTTAAATTTCCCTTTAAAATATTTAAAATTTCTAAATTTCCAAACATAAAGAGAGCTAAAACCAAAAATTGAACAACTCTTCTAAGATTGTTTATTTTCATTAAAACTCCTCGCTATTTAGATAATCAAGCGCTTTTGTTTTATCAAGCTTTATCTTTGTGTCCGCATCTTTTAGTTTTTTATCGCCATCTTTTTCCCAGCCAATTACATAATTATCATTCATTTTGCCAAGCACAAACTCTCTTCTAACTACGCTAATAGCAGGTTTTTTAGTGATACAAACTTTCTCGCACATCCCACATCCCGTGCAAATATCACCATCAACAACTGGAAGTAAAAATGCATGTTTTGCAGTTCTATCATTTCTTTTGTATTCCAAGTATAAAGCCCTATCTATAAGTGGACAGGCTCTATAACAGGCATCGCACTGAATTCCAAAGTAGGCAACACAACTTTTCATATCCACAACCGCAACACCAGATCTCATCAAATTTACATCTAACAAATCATTTTTTTGCAAAGACTTTATATCAAGTGCAGATGTTGGACAAATAGTAGCACAAGGAATATCTTCACACATATAACATGGAATTTTTCTTGGTGTAAAATAGGGCGTTGAAATAGAGGTGTTGTCAAAAATAGTGCTAAGCTTAAGTGTGTCATATGGACAAGCCTCTACGCAAAGTCCGCACTTTATACAACTTGCCACAAAACTTTTTTCATCTTTTGCACCAGGTGGTCTTAAAAAAAATTTAGCTTCCGTATTTTGAGGAATGCTCCATAAGACTCCACCGGCACTAAACAGGCAAGCTATTTTTAACACCTCTCTTCTTGTCATAAATCTACGCCTTATAAATTTTTACTGCACATTTTTTATAATCAGTTTCGTTTGATAAAGGGCAGGTTGCATCAAGACAAACTTTATTTATAAAGACATTTTCATCAAACCAAGGAACATAGACTAGCCCAACAGGTGGTTTATTTCGTCCTCTTAAATCAACTCTTGCCTTAACTTTTCCACGCCTACTTTCTATCCATACGATATCGTTTTGCATCAAATTTAGCTTTCCAGCATCTAACTCGCTCATATAACACATTGCTTCAGGAACTGCTTTGTAAAGCTCAGGAACTCTCATTGTCATCGTTCCGCTATGCCAATGCTCTAAAACTCTTCCAGTGCATAACCAAAATGGATATTCTTTATTTGGAATCTCAGGCGGATCCATATAAGGGCGGAAGAAAATTTTACCTTTGTTGTTTATATCAACCTTTTCATCATCTTTTGCCTTTGCTAAATCTCCAGCACTTAGTTTTGCGCCTTTGTTTCCATAAAATGCAAAATCACTTTGTGGTGCTTCTTTTTTAGCATAAGGATCATAAAGTGTATTAAATCTCCATTGGGTTTCTTTGCCATCAACAACTGGCCATCTCAATCCCCTAACTTTGTGGTATGTATCAAAATCAGCTAAATCATGTCCATGACCTAGTCCAAATTTGCGGTATTCTTCCCAAATTGCTTTTTGGACGAAAAAGCCATATCCTTTAAACTCTTTTCCATCGCTTCCAACTACATTTCTGCTATCGCCATTTACTTCGCTGTTATCAAACCCACCTATGATTTTGTCATCTTTGCTAAATTTTTTCCACTCATCATTTGCAAAAAGTATATCAAATAGTGTATCACTTTCTTTGTAGCCCATTTTTTTAGCTTCTTCTAAAACATTTGGAAGAGTGAGTTTTTCATCTATCTTTTTTTCACCCCAAACATCTTTTAATGTAAATCGTTTTGAAAACTCAAGCATTTGCCAAGTATCACTCATAGCATTGCCTACTGGAATAACTTGCTGGCGCCAATGTTGAGTTCTTCTTTCAGCATTGCCATAAGAACCCCATTTTTCATAAATCATTGCTGTTGGAAGTATTAGATCGGCTACTTTTGCTGAAATTCCAGGATAAACTTCACTTACTACGATAAAATTATCCATTTCTCTTGCTGCTTTTATCCAGTGGTTTGCATTTGCGGTATTTTGCCAAGGGTTATTTACTTGAACCCAAGCAAATTTGATCTTACCATCTTCTAAATCTCTCATAATTTTTACAAAATGTGAGCCATTTTTTGGATTAATCGTGCCATTTGGTAGTTTCCAAATTTTTTCAGTAATAGCTCTGTGTTTTGGATTGGCAACAACCATGTCAGCAGGAAGTCTATGACAAAATGTTCCAACCTCTCTTGCTGTTCCACAGGCACTTGGCTGACCTGTTAAAGAGAATGCTCCACTTCCAGGTTTTGCCTGTTTGCCAAGCAAAAAGTGCACCATATAGCTTTGTTCATTTACCCAAGTTCCTCTTGTGTGTTGGTTAAAGCCCATAGTCCAAAAGCTAACAACTTTTCTTTGCTTTTCTATGTATAGATCAGCTAGTGATTTAAGTTTTGCTTTAAACTCTTCGATATCTTCATTTTCATCGCCTTTTGCAATTTTTGCAGTATATTCAAGAGTATATGGAGCAAGCGCTTTTTTAAACTCCTCAAAACTTATCGCCCAGTGCTTTCCGGATGATTTTGTATTTTTCATCTCTAAAGTATCGCCTGATTTATATCCAAGATAGGCTAAACTCTCACCCTCAAAGTCACTTACAACCTTGCTTTTTTGTTTTGCAGCGGTATCAAGCTCACTTTTTTTGTATTTTGGGTGATTTATATCTTCTCTTAAGCCATAACCAATATCTACAGGTCCTGTTGCAAATGTGCAGTGATTTTTAACAAAATCCATATCTACTAAATCAGGATGATTATAAACAAGTTCTCTTGCGATGTAGTTCCAAATAGCAAGATCAGTTGATGGTCTAAAAATAATCTCAATATCTGCTAAATTTGAAGTTCTAGTTGAATAGGTGCTTAAATTTACAACTCTAACATTTTCTGGATCACTTAACTTTCTATCGCTTACTCTTGCCCACAAAATTGGATGCATTTCAGCCATATTTGCGCCCCAGCAAACAATAGTATCAGTTAGCTCGATATCATCAAAACAGCCTGATGGCTCATCAATTCCAAAAGTTTGCATAAAGCCAACAACAGCACTTGCCATACAGTGTCTTGCGTTTGGATCGAGGTTGTTACTTCTAAATCCACCTTTTATAAGTTTTGAAGCAACGTATCCCTCTTGGATTGTGTATTGACCACTTCCAAAAACACCAATTCCTGTAGGTCCAAGCTCATTATATGTTTTTTTAAACTGCTTTTCCATCTCATCAAAGGCTCTTTGCCAACTAACAGGGGCAAATTTACCTTTTTTATCAAACTCACCTTTTTCATTCATTCTTAAAAGTGGTTTTGTCAAGCGGTCTTCGCCATACATAATTTTAGCGTTAAAATAACCTTTTATACAGTTTAAGCCTCTATTTACTGGAGCTTTAGGATCACCTTTTACAGCTACTATTTTTCCATCTTTTGTAGCTACCATGATCCCGCATCCAGTTCCACAAAACCGACAAACTGCCTTATCCCATCTCCATGATTTTTCAGCTTCGTTTGATTTAGCTGATAAAGAAGATGGAACACTTATGCCAATAGCAGAACAGGCCGAGGCTGCTGCGGCACTTTTGATAAAATCTCTTCTATTCATTGATTAATCCTCCTTGCATTGATTAATTATGATTCTAGTATTTTATCAAAAAAATGTTATTTTACAATTGATTTAGCTCAATTAATATTTTAATTCTTATATTATTACTTTATTTATTGTTAGCTTTGAGGAACTCCAGCTTTTATTAAATTTGCAAATTTAACACCTTTTAGACCTGAAATTTTGTTTTTAAAATCTTCTATTTTTTTTATATTTCCTCTTAAAACAGAAGTTTCTAAACAATTGCTATGATCTAAGTGTATGTGGTTTGTGCATATTATATTGACATTTGCATCATGTTCTATTGATATTTTTTTTGTTACTAAATCGGTTTGATGATGATCATAAATTATTGCTAAAACTGCTATTAGTTCAGCATTTTCATCATCTATATTTTTATCCTCCCAAGAATCTTTTACGATTTTTTCTCTTATTAGGTCTCTTACAAATTCACTTCTTGAAGCATATCCTTGAGAATTTATTTTTTCATCAAGACTATTTAGTAAATTTTCAGGTAATGACACACTAAATCTTATTATATTTTCCATAACTATCCTTTTTATAATATTTTTAATGTAAAATATAATATAATAATTTCTTTTAAAGTTTTATTAATATTATTTAGTTATAAGATCAAAATTTGCAGGAATTATAGGTGTAAGTAAATTTTCATCAACAAATTCATCTTTTTTAAGATTTTTAAATTTTATTTTTATATGATTATCAAGTTTATCAGTGTAAGAAATTTCATCTAAAAGATCATTTTTAAAATTTAATCTGTACTTAACTCCATCAAATTTTGCCTCATACACATTGCTATCTATTTTATTAGCATCTTTTATAATATTCATTAAATTTGGAACATCTTTTAAATTTGTAACTATTGCTTGCTCTAAATCAGGCTCTATAATAACAACTTTTTCGTAATTAAAATATATATCTTTTAAATTTGGAGTTTTGTAAGACCATAAAGCGTTGTTTGTTGTTGAAATAAAATTTCCACTATATTCAATTTTATTTTCATTATTTTGTATAGTTTGTACAAAATCACTTTGTAAAGTTTTAAATTCCAATGGGTTTGCAAAAGCAAAATTTGTTAAAAAAAGCAAAAATGCTGTTAAAAAATAGATTTTTTTCATATTTTGTCCTTAAATTTTTAAAAATTCTAGCTAGTTTAAATTAATATATGTTAAAATGTAAAGTTAAATTATTTGTAAGGTTTATAAATGTCAAGAAATATATTTAGTAAAATTTTTGGAACAAAAAATGATCGTATAGTTAAAACTTATGCAAAAAGAGCAAAAGAGATAAACGCTCTTGAAGAAAAATATGAAAAATTAAGCGATGATGAGTTAAAAGCAAGCTTTAATGCTTTAAAAGATGAAGTTGCAAATGGAAAAAGTTTGGATGAAGTTTTAAACGATACATTTGCAATTACAAGAGAAGCAAGCAAAAGAGTTTTAAATATGCGTCATTTTGATGTGCAGTTAATTGGTGGAATGGTTCTTCATGATGGAAATATTGCTGAGATGAAGACAGGTGAAGGAAAGACTTTAGTTGCAACTTTACCAGTAGTTTTAAATGCAATGACAAAAAAAGGCGTTCATGTAGTAACTGTAAATGACTATTTGGCAAAAAGAGATGCCAGAGATATGGGAGTTTTATACGAGTTTTTAGGTTTTAGCGTAGGAGTTATAGTAAGTGGCGAGTATGATGATGAAAAAAGAAAAGCTGCTTATAATTGTGATATAACTTATGGAACAAATAATGAGTTTGGTTTTGACTATCTTAGAGATAATATGAAATTTAGATTTGAAGATAAAGTCCAAAGAGAACATAATTTTGTAATTGTGGATGAAGTGGATAGTATTTTAATAGATGAGGCAAGAACACCTTTGATTATTTCAGGTCCTACAAATAAAACTCTTGATGGGTACATAAAAGCAAACGAAGTTGCTCTAAAATTAACTAAAGGAAAACCAGCCCAAACTCCACAAGATAAACCAACAGGGGATTTTATAGTTGATGAGAAAAATAGAACTATTTTGCCAACAGAAGAAGGAATTTCAAAAGCTGAAAAGCTTTTTGGGGTTGACAACTTATATAGTCTTGAAAATGCGGTTTTGAGCCATTATTTAGACCAAGCTTTAAAAGCAAATTATCTTTTTGAAAAAGATGTTCATTATGTAGTTAGAGATAACCAAGTTGTTATTGTTGATGAATTTACAGGAAGATTAAGTGAGGGAAGGCGTTTTAGCGAGGGACTTCACCAAGCTTTAGAAGCAAAAGAGGGTGTTAAAATTCAAGAAGAAAGCCAAACTTTAGCAGATATTACTTTTCAAAACTATTTTAGACTTTATAAAAAAATCGCAGGTATGACAGGAACTGCTCAAACAGAAGCAACCGAATTTAGTCAAATTTATGGACTTGATGTTATATCAATCCCAACTAATGTTCCAGTTATTAGAATAGATCAAAATGATCTTATATATAAAAGTGAAAGAGAAAAATTTAATGCAGTTATTGAAGAGATAAAAAGGGCAAATGCAAAAGGTCAGCCTGTTTTAGTTGGAACTGCCTCAATTGAAAAAAGTGAAGTTTTACATAAACTTTTACAAAATGCAAAAATTCCTCATTCAGTATTAAATGCAAAAAATCACGAAAAAGAAGCTGAAATTATAGCAGATGCTGGAGCAAAAGGAGCTGTAACAGTTGCTACAAATATGGCAGGCCGTGGTGTGGATATCAAAATAAATGATGAAGTAAAAGCTCTTGGAGGACTATATATAATAGGAACTGAAAGACACGAAAGTAGAAGAATTGATAATCAGCTTCGTGGTAGAGCAGGAAGACAAGGAGATCCAGGAGAGAGTAGATTTTTCTTAAGTCTAGAAGATAATTTACTAAGAATTTTTGGAAGCGATAAGATAAAAAATATAATGGAACGCCTTGGTATAAAAGAGGGTGAAAGTATAGAAAGTAGAATGGTTACAAGAGCTGTTGAAAACGCACAAAAAAAGGTTGAAAATCTTCATTTTGAAAGTAGAAAATATGTTCTTGAATATGATGATGTGGCAAATGAACAGAGAAAAACGATTTATGTTTACAGAAATGAGCTTTTAGATCCAAATTATGATTTAAATGAAAAAATTAACTCAAATAGAGTTGAATATGTTAATTATCTCTTTGAAAATGCTGAAATTTTTGATGGAATGGATAAAGATGATATAAACTACGAGCCTTTAATAGCTACTTTAAAAAATGAAATTGGTGAAAACTTTACTAGTGAAGAATTAAAAGAATTTCCAAGCGTAAACGAGGCAAAAGATCATATTGTTAAAAAATTAAAAGATGCGTATGATGAGAGAATGAAAGTTATAGATGATGAACAAAAAAAGGCAATTGAAAAACAAATTTATCTTCAAGTTGTAGATAGGGATTGGAGAGAGCATCTTTATCAAATGGATATTTTAAAAACAGGAATTGGACTTCGTGGATATAATCAAAAAGATCCATTAACTGAATATAAAAAAGAAAGTTACAATCTTTTCTTAGAGCTTGTTTTAAGGCTAAAAACCGATAGCATAAGAGCTTTGCAAGGCATTAGATTTAAAACAAAAGAAGAAATTGAAGCAGAAGAAAGAGCAAGAGAGTTAGCTCAGCAAAGAGCTATGGCTGAGCTTCAAAGAGCTATGAAAACAAACAAAGAAGCCGAAAATACCAATGATCAACCTTTGCCAAATACCCCAATAAGAGTTCCTAAAAAACCAAGGAGAAACGAGCCTTGTCCTTGCGGAAGTGGTAAAAAATATAAGGATTGTTGCGGAAAAAGCGGTCCTAAAAAAGGTGAGTTTGCAAAATAGGGCTTTTTAAGTGGTAAAATATCTTATTTTTAAATATCTTAGATTTGATAAAAGCCAACCATTTATCACGCTTTGTGCTATTTTAGCTTTTTTAGGTGTTGGAATTGGGCTAATGGTTTTAATAGTTGCTATGGCTATAATGAATGGTTTTGATAAGGAGTTTGAGAGAAAACTCTTTACCATGAATTATCCATTGACTATATTTAGTCATTTTAAAGGTGGCATTACAAACAGTGATGTAAATAATTTAAAAAAGACTTTTCCAGATATTAAATTTAGCCCTTATATTTCATCGCAAGTTATCGTAAAATCTGACAATAAACTAGAAGGCGCAATGATATTTGGCGTTAATATAGATGATGAAAAAGAGATAAACTCTGTTGTAAAAGATGGAATTAAAGATGCAAATTTAAGTGGCTTTGGTATTATGATAGGAAGTGGATTAAAAGATGAGTTTTATCTAAAAAATGGTGATAAAACAACTATTATTTTCACAAAAACAGATCCAGGTGGATTTAGTATGATACCAAAGATGAAACGTTTTGAGGTTAGGGCTGATTTTACTTCTGGACTTATTTCTTATGATAAAGCTTATATATATTCTGATATTTATGATTTAGCTAAAATTTTAGGAGATCAAAATAGCGGGTTTGATGGAATTCATATATATTCAAAAGAGCCTTTTAAAGATAAAGATCGCATTAAAGAAGTTCTTCCAGACACTATGCATATAGTTGGATGGTGGGAGCAAAATGGAAACTTCTTTTCAGCTTTAGCCTTAGAAAAAAGAGCTTTATTTATAGTCTTAATGCTTATTATTTTAGTTGCTAGCTTAAATATCGTAAGCTCACTTTTAATGACTGTTATGAATCGCCGTCAAGAAATTGCACTTTTATTAAGTCTTGGCACAACCAAAAAAGAGATTAAAAATACATTTTTTGGACTTGGGATGGTGATTGGCGGTGGAGGGATTATCTTTGGGCTTATCTTAGGCTTGCTTGGTATTTGGCTACTTGGAAGTTTTGATATAGTAAATTTGCCAGCAGATGTCTATGGAAGCTCAAAATTACCACTTGAGCTATCAAGTTTAGATCTTTTTATGATAGTAGTTGGAGCTATTTTTATAGTGGTTTTTTCATCATATTATCCAGCTAAAAAAGCAACAAAAATAGATGTGCTTGACACTTTAAGAAATGAATAGTTTTAAATTTAACTCTCATTAAACCAAATTTCTCTATTTTTTATCTTTATAATACCCTCTTTTTCCATGAGATACAACTCTCTTGAAAGTGCAGATCTATTGCAAGATAGGTATTTTGCCAGGTCTTCTTGATTGAAAATTGGCTTTATTAAATTTGAGCCAGTTTTCTCCCTTTCGCTGTTTAAAAAGAGTAAAATCCTATCTCTAAGATGTGTTTTTGAGTAGATATTTAGTTTAAATGAGAGATGACTCATAAATTTATTTAGATCTTTTATTAGGTTTTGCATAAAGATAGTTTTGTGTTGGCAATTTCTTTTATTTTCATCAAAAATTCTTCCAATATCCATCGAGATCAAAGTAGATTTTCTCTTTGTCCTTAAAAATCGCTCATCACTTTTGCCAAAGTCATAGACCAAGCTATCCCCAGCCACAAGTCTATCGTCAATTATCTCCCTTTTTTCCAAAGAGATAATATCAACAATGCCATCTTTTAGAAGCATTGCCTTAAAGCCTTGACTTAGCTCATACAAATAGAGATTTTTATCAAAAACAAAAACTCTATACTCTATGCAATTTAGGATTTTTTTGATCTCATTTTCATCAATTCCAGCAAACAAAGAGGAATTTTTAAAAAATTCTATCATCTTTTAGCCTTTTGTTGCTATAGCAACTAATAATTGTTATCAAATTTATTATAATTATACCAAATTTAATTTGAAAGGATAGAGATGAGTAGTAGAATTTTGGGTCATACTTTTATGAAAAATTTAGGTAGAACCAAACTTAGACCAGGTGGCGGAGTTACTACAAAGTGGCTTTTAAATGAGGCAAACATTCAGCCAAACAGCAAAATTTTAGAGGTAGCTTGCAACCACGCAGACAATATAATTGGCATATATAATGAGTATAAATGCGATGTAAAGGCCATCGATTTGGATGATGAAGCGTTGCAAGAGTGCAGACAAAACTTAAATTTACTAGGCTTTGAAAAAGAGATTGAAGTTTTTAATATGGACGCTAAAGATCTAAAGTTTCCATATGCGACCTTTGATATCGTCATCAATGAGGCAATGCTTACTATGCTAAATCCAAACGACAAAAAAAGAGCTGTTTTGGAATATCACAGAGTTTTAAAGCAGGGCGGACTTTTGCTAACTCACGACATCGCAATAGTAGATAGCTCTATAAAAAAAGAGCTCTCGCAATCTGTCAATATGAACACTTACCCACTTACAAAAGAGGATTGGTTTTTGTTGTTTGAGTCAAATGGTTTTAAGGTGCAAAGTTTTAAAATGGGCAGGTTTCTTTTGCTAGATAAAGAGACAATTATCAAAGATGAGGGCGCCATAAATGCTGCTAAGTTTTATAAAAATGCGCAAAAAGAGGAGAACAAAGAGCAATTTGCTAAAATGCTAAAAGCAACAAGTAACGAAAACATAAATTACATAGCAATTGTTTCAAAAAAGATATAAAATATGAGAAATTTAGCTATTGGCAAAAAGTTTTGCCTAACAAAAGAGCTGCCTCATGTAAGGCACCAAACTATCTCTAAAAGGCTTAGCTCCAAATTTGACCTCTCTCTTTTTTATATGGATGAAAAGACAGATATTAGCACAGAGCTTTATTTTGAATATAAATTTTATCTCATCTTAGAGGGCGAGGTTTTGATAGCAAAAAATCGCCTTAAAGTTGGCGATAGTTTGGTCTGTCTTCCTATGGAGCCATTTTGTATAGAGGCTATCAAAGAGACTATTTTTTTAGAAATTTCGATAAATTTAACGGAGGAGAAGATGAAAAATTTAGAAAAAGGTAGAGTTATTGAACTTAAAAATATGATTGATTATGTAGATGGAGCCATCTCAAATTTAGATATTGCTAGCACAAAAAATATGAAAATGATGCTTATGTCTTTTGACGCAAATGAGGGATTGAAGCCTCACTCTGCGCCAGGAGATGCATTGGTTGTGCCTTTGGAGGGCAGAGCCAAAGTTATGGTTGGGGATGAGGAGTTTGAGATAGGAGAGCAAGAGCAAATCGTGTTTCCTAAAAACATCAAGCACAATGTAACAGCCATAACGAAATTTAAGATGATGTTAGTTTTGGTTATAGACTAAATTATGAGTTTAGTTATGAAAAGAGCAGTTATACTATCACTAACGCTTAGTTCTATTTTGATGGCTGAGAATTTAGCCAGCACAACTCAAGTTGGCCCGTTAAAGAGCTTTTCGCCGCCAAAGCCCATAGCGCCAAATATAGCGCAAGGTTATATGGTGGAAAATCAATTTGATCGTCCAAATCGCCAAGACTATTTTTCCGCTTCAAGTTTGGTTTATAGAAATTTAGATAAGTTTCATATAAGTTCGGGAGTTTATGGAAAAAGTTTTTACAATTCAGCGCTTTTTAAATACCGCGGTGGCAACTTCTATACAAATTTAAACATCAACCATACAAAGGCAAATAGCTACAAAGATGGCGGCGGCAACAGAGTTTGGTTTGGATATGAAAGATTTAATCAAGCTGTTGTTTTAGGCTATCTACCAAATGAGTTTTTGGAGCATAGGTTGGTTTTTATACATGATAATATCGATGATGACAAACAGCCGCACAACCCAGCAGACGCCATCAAAACAGAAAGATATATCACCAAATTTAAGACGAGAGTTGGCGAGCAGGATTTAAGCAATACAGTGCTTTTTGACTTAAGCCATATTCACCTAAAAAGAGAGTCCAACAACTTTTCCTTAAGAAAGGCAGCTAAAAATAAAGTTTTTGTTGATGTAGGGCGCGATATTTATGAATTTTTACTTAGCTATGAGAGAGATTTAGATAGTTTTCACAACAGCTTTGGAGGCAGCTTTGCTTATGATAAACACATTGCAAAAAGATATCTAAAGACTCCGAATAGGGATGTTTTAAATGGATATCGCTTTCCAGATGTTGTGCAAAAAACATATAAAATTTATAACTCTACAAGCTATGAGCCAAGCCAAAATCATAAGTTTTCTTTAGGTTTTGAATATATCCACAACGACGCTAAGGCAAAGAAATTTGACGCAATGATACCAAATCCCAAAGTTAGTGGCACTTTTTTCCAAGCCCAAAGGCTTTATGGAGACAAACTTATGGAGTTGATTTTGATGGTAGCATAAAACAAAATCTCTTTAACGTGAAATTTAAATATGATTTTAGGCCTTTGAATTTGGAAAGCTATAGTATTGAGTTAGCTAGGATTTCAAGACTTCCTAGTAATCCAGAGAGATTTTCAGCGCTTTTTGCTCCAGCAATGCCACAAAACTCCAAGATTAGCAATCCGCACTTAGAGCCTGAGATTCACAACTTCATCAAATTTAGCTTCGATGTCAAAAGTAAATTTTACAAAAGTTATTTAGACTCATTAAATAGAGTTGGACTAAACTTTGGCGGATACGTTATGGCAGACAAGGTAAAGGACTTGATTATTTTTGATAGAGCAAGAGGTCAGAGCGGAGTTGTTGCCAAAAATGGCGGTATCGTTACTAGAAATGTTGATGCGACCATATATAGTACAAACTTATATACAAAGTTAAATTTCACTCCAAATTTTGCCACTTCACTAAATCTTTCCTACAAATATGGACAAAACGATGATGACAAAAGAGCGCTCTATCAAATCCGCCCCTTTGAAGCGCTTTTAAATTTGGATTATATGGATTATGCAACTTTTGGTAGCTACAATATAGGCTCTGCTATTAGATATGTTGCAAAGCAAAATAGAGGCGATTTTGACAAAAAAACAGGGCTTAGGATTGATAGCAAAAATAGCGATTTTACCACTCTTGATCTCTATGCTGGTGTTAATGTCAGAGATAAATTTGGCCTTAGGCTTGGCGTAAATAATCTTTTTGATAGAGAGTATGCTGAGTTTATTACAGGTGAGCATGTTGAGGCTTTGGATAGTGCAACTATAAATGCTCCAGGAAGAGTCTTTTATATGAGTTTTCACGCAAGTTTTTAAAGGATATTTTATGAAAAGAAGAGAGTTTTTAACCACTAGTTCGGCTTTGATGGCAACTATGTTTGCACCAAATTTATTTGCCAAAGAGAATTTTACTATTTATGGTGCACCTGCACTTCCAAGCATAGTTATAGCGGTTGCACTTTTGCAAGGTAAGATAAATAGGGAAGTTAGCACAAATTTAGAAATTTGGAAAAACCCAGATCAGCTTAGAGCAGGCGTTGCAAGCGGTAAATTTAAAGTGATGATGAGCCCTTCAAATGTAGCTGTAAATTTAAGAAATCAAGGGCAAAATATCGCGATGTTTAACAACCTAACAAATGGCATAAATAGGCTTATGGTAAAGGACAAGAGCATAAAAGCTCCAGAGGATCTAATTGGCAAAAAGCTCATAATGCCCTTTAAAAACGATATGCCAGATATTGTCTTTAGGGCGCTTTTTAGAAAGCTAAATATTGATATCTCCAAGATAGATATCTCCTATGCAGCGACGCCACCAGAGGCTGTTACGCACTTTTTGACAAAAGATTATGATGCGACTTTTTTGCCAGAACCAATGGCAAGTGTAACTATTCTTAGAGGCAAGCAAAGAGGTCTTTCTATCTACAAAGCATTTGATTTTTCGGATTTTTGGGTTGAAGCCTTTAAGACAAAGCCGCTAATTCCGCAAGCAGGCATTATTGTAGATGTGGATTATTATGATAAAAACAGAGCTCTATTTGATATCTTGCAAAGCGATTTGGAAGATGCGCTAAAGTGGATTATGAATAACAAACAAAGCGCTGCAAACATTGGCTCAAGTTACCTACCAGCGCCTATTCCAGCGATTGCTCAAAGCTTAGAAAGTGCAAATTTAAGCGTAACTAGAGCAAGAGATATCAAAGATGAGGCGATGAAATTTTTTGAAATCATTATGGAGTTCAATCCAAAGCTAATCGGCTCAAAACTGCCAGATAAGAGCTTTTTTATATGATAAAAATAGATGGCATAGCAAAAGATCGCCATCCAATTATAAGGGTATTTGACTATCTTTATAGCGGATTTTTAAGTATCGGAGTTATTTTTGTCTTGATAGGGGTTTGGAAGTTTGTTAGCTTAAATTTAAATGAATTTTTGCTTCCAAGTCCCGAAAAGGCATTTAAAAGAGCCTATTATCTTATCTTAAATTTCAAAGAAAATGAGATAGATGTGACATTTCATCGTTTTTTCTTTGGATTTTTTATCTCATTGATAATTGGCATAACTCTTGGTTTAATTGCAGGTTGCTTTAAAACTATGAGAGTCTTTTTAAGACCAATAATCTCTATTTTACTATCAATGCCGCCGATTGTTTGGATAGTAATGGCACTTTTTTGGTTTGGGTTTGGCGATGTTAGCACGCTTTTTACCACTATTTTGGTAACAACGCCGCTAACATTTGCAAACACACTTTTGGGCGTTGTTAGCATAAGCAAAGAGAGCGCTGAAGTCTTTAAGGCTTATAAATTGGGTTTTTTAAAAAAGCTTAAGTTTCTCTATGTGCCACATCTTTTGCCATATATTTTATCTAGTTTAAGCCTTGCTGTTGCTGTTGCTGTTAAGATAACAATTATGGCAGAACTTTTGGGCTCAAATAGCGGCATAGGGGCGAAGATAGCCGATGCAAGAGTTATGCTAGATAGTGTAGATACAATGGCATTTGTCCTAATAATCCTACTCTTTAGCGCCTTTATCGAGTATCTAGTTATTAAGCCACTCTCAATAATCCTAATACCGTGGCAAAAAGAGCTAAAATGAAAATGATTGAAGTTAGAAATTTAAGATATGATATTTTAAATGAAATAATTATAAAAGATTTTAATTTTCAAATGAAAAGTGGAGAAATTTATACTCTTTTTGGAGCCTCAGGTTGTGGAAAGACGACGCTTTTAAGGCTAATTAGCCAGTTAGAAAAGCCTAAAAAAGGTGAGATAATAAACCAATTTGAAAAAACTACCTATCTTTTTCAAGAAAATCGCCTCTTAAACAACTTAAATGTTTTAGAAAATATTAGATTGTGTGCAAGCGATGTTGGTGATGATGAGATATATTATCACCTAA
The DNA here is from genome assembly GCF_013372225.1 of Campylobacter ureolyticus. NCBI lineage: Bacteria > Pseudomonadati > Campylobacterota > Epsilonproteobacteria > Campylobacterales > Campylobacteraceae > Campylobacter > Campylobacter ureolyticus. The sequence continues at coordinate 890,356 of NZ_CP053832.1, forward strand.
AAATGGTCGGTTTTCAAAAAAGAGATCTTTACAAATATCCAAATGAGTTAAGTGGCGGCATGGCAAAAAGAGTTGCTTTTATGAGAGCATATCTATCAAAGCCCGATTTAATGCTTCTTGATGAGCCATTTAGCGGACTTGATATGGACTTAAAAAATTTGCTAGTAAATTTAATAATCCAAAAAGTAGAGAAAAAAGAGCTATCTTGTATTTTGGTAACTCATGATAGATTTGAAGCTGTTTTGCTTAGCCATAAAATCAACTTTTTGACCAAAAAAGGAATGAAAGTTTATAAAATTTTAGAGATTGAGCAAAGTCTTAAAAACAGAGATATGGCTTTTATACAAAACGTTATAAATAACGAATTTAAGGAAACAATCTATTATGACTAGATATTTTGATAACTCAATGAAACTATTTTATATCTCATCTTGCGTTGCTATGATAGCGGGAGTCTGTTTTGCCTTGGCAAAGATGGATATCTATAAATTTATCTTTTTGCATATTGCACCAGCTTTTGCATATAGCGGCTTTTTGCTAACTGCCCTAAAGTCGTGGCATAACTACACAAAATCCCTATTTTTAGTGAAAATAACCTTTTATTTTGCCATTTTGTTAGCTTTGTTTTTATCTTTTTTTGCACTCAATTTATCATATTTGTTACTTGGAGTCTTTTGGCTTAGTTTTGTTATTGTTGCACTATTTTTGATGATAAGAGAGGGCAATTTAGCAAACATTAGCATAACTTTTAGCCTTTTTAGCTTTTTTTTGGTTGAAGTTTTGCTCTTTTTAAACTATGATGAGAAGTTTAGTGAGCTTTTTTTACATTTAAACTTAATTTTACTTTTGATTGTTGGCTTTAAAATTAGCTTAGTCATCGCAAACAAGGCATTAAAAGAGATAAAAGATGCAGTTTTTATACCAAACTTTATCGATAAAAACCTAGCTATCTTTTTTATCTTTTTATATATGATAGCTTTTTTATATGACAAAAGTGTTTCAGGCTATTTTGCCATAGCTGTTGGACTGGTTGTTTTTGCCAAATTGCGTGAGCTTTTTTATCTCATTTTACTTAAAAAGGCATATGTTTTTATCTATTTTTTAATAACACTTTTTATGGCGATAGGTTACTTTGGGCTTGGAGTTTGTGAGCTATTTTTAGCTAACTTTAGAGTGCGGATGATAGATTTTTTATATCTCTCATCAGTTGTGGCTATGCTTCTTTTTATCTTTAATGTCACCTCTCTTTTGCATAGTAAAGAAGAGTTAAGTTTTACAAACTCAACTAAATTTAGCTTTTTAGCTCTCTTTTTGAGTGCTATCTTGGGAAACTTTTTATACCTACAAGCTCTCTTGCTTATCACAAGCCTACTTATCTGCATAACAAACCTTAAAAATATCAAACGAAAGCAGAAGTTGGATTGGTAAGAGCAGTTTTATTAAATCAAAATTGTATAACTAACTGTATAGCTAAAAATCAGATAGCTAAATTTAAGTGAATATCATTAAAAAGTGGTGCCCGAAGCCGGAATCGAACCGGCACGGAGTTGCCTCCGCCAGATTTTGAGTCTGGTGCGTCTACCAATTTCACCACTCGGGCATTTAAAAAAGTGTTATTGTATCAAAAAATATTTTAAAAATTATTTAAAATGTAGAAAAAAGGATGCCAAATTTGAGGCATCCCAAAAAAATTATTTTTTCTTTGCTTTTTTAGAAGCAGCAACTGCATCTTTAAGTTGTTTACCAACTTTAAATTTAACAACATTTGTAGCTGGTGATTTGTAAGTTTTATCAGTTCCAGGAACTTTACCTTCTCTTGCAGCTCTTGTAACAACATCAAAAGATCCAAAACCTATAAAGCTTATTGAATCACCTTTTACTAAGCACTCTTCAATGCTTTCAAGTATTGCATCAAGTGCAACTGAAGTATCTTTTTTTGTCATATCTGCTTTTTTAGCAACTAAATCAATAAATTCTGCTTTTTTCATAGAATTATCCTTTTATTAAGATGTCTGTAGAAACCATTTTACAATACTTTTATAAAAAAAACAATATTCTTTTATCTAAATTTGCACTTTATAAGCAAATTTAAGTGAATTTAAGGCGGTATTTGTGTAGTTTTTATTAAAATACAATTTTTATAAGCTTAAGTGTAGCTTAGCTTATAATTTCAAAAATAAATTCTTGTTTGTTTTTAGTCTCTTGAATTTCTAATAATCTTAAATTATCTATATTTATATTTTTAAACTCATTAATATTGTTAATGTTATTTTTTGCCATTTGTTTTAATATTAAACCTCGGTAATGCTTTGCATAATGGCTTACAACTTTGCCATCTTTTATAAATTTAAGTGTAAAAAAAGGTTTTTTTATAGTGTAAAATTTCTCATAAAATGAAGCTCTTAAATCTAAAATTTCATCATCTTTTAAATATTTGTCTAAACTACTCGAAAAGTTATCTTTATAAAATTTTTCAATATTTAAATTTGGTAATTTCGCACCTTGTTTTAGCTTATAATCAGGTAAAATATCACTAGCTTTTATAATGCCAAATAAATTTGAAAAAATTAACACATTTTCATCAATATAATGTTTATTTTCTAAATTTTCATAATCAAGTGATTTATATGCAACTCCGCTATATCTTAAAATAGCTTTTATTCCATTTTTTTCTTTAAATGAGCTTTTATAATGCTTTATCAAATTTTCATCTTTTAAGCCAAAAAATTGAGATAATTCATTGATATTTAAAGAATTTATATAATTTTCATATTTTTCTAAGACAAATTTTCTTTTATCATTTAAATTTGGAAAAATAAAATTTCCAACACTCTGGCTTCCTTTTATTTGGTTTTTTGACTCACTTGGTGAAAATAAAATTTTCATTATCTTTCCTTAATATAGTGATTTAATTTTGACATTGATAAGTCTTTAAAAGTGCATTTAATGGGCTTTTGCTAATAAAATGGTACGCCCTAGAAGATTCGAACCTCTGACCTTTTGAACCGCAATCAAATGCTCTATCCAGCTGAGCTAAGGGCGCACAAATAATTAAAAGAGTTTGTATTTTACACAATCTTAACTTAAAATAAGCAAAATTCAGAAAAATCACTAAATTTATCATATTTTTAATCTTTTTTTACTAATATATAGTGTTAAATTTAAAAAGGTTGGATTATGATACATAAAATTCTTATTGCAAACCGTGGAGAGATAGCTGTTAGAGTTATTAGAGCATGTAGAGATTTACATATTAAAAGTGTTGCTATTTATACAAAGCCTGATTTTTCATCATTACACGTAAGGATAGCCTCAGAGGCTTATGAAGTTGGCGAGCATCCACTTGAGGGCTATTTAGATCCTCAAAGGATAGTTGAAGTTGCAAAACACTGTGGTGCAGATGCGATACATCCAGGATATGGTTTTTTAAGTGAAAACTATGAATTTGCAAAAGCTGTTGAAGATGCAGGACTTATTTTTATTGGACCAAAGCCAGATATTATTAGAAAAATGGGTAATAAAAATATAGCTAGATATTTAATGAAGAAAAATGGTATTCCGGTTGTGCCAGGTACTGAAAAGTTAAATCATGAAAATATTGAAACCATAAAAAGATATGCTCAACAAATAGGCTATCCAGTTATTTTAAAAGCAAGTGGCGGCGGCGGTGGAAGAGGTATTAGAGAGGTCCATAAAGAAGAGGATTTAGAAAGACTTTTAGAAGACTGTAAAAGGGAAGCAAAAGCATTTTTTAATAGTGATGAAGTTTTTATGGAAAAACTTATAATAAACCCTCGCCATATAGAATTTCAAATTTTAGGTGATAATTATGGAAATATAATTCATCTAATGGAAAGAGATTGTTCTATTCAACGTCGTCATCAAAAAATAATAGAAGTTGCACCAAGTCCAACAGTAAGTGAAAATTTAAGAAAAACTATGGGTGTTACAGCAGTTGCTGCTGCAAAAGCTGTAAATTATACAAATGTTGGAACTGTTGAGTTTTTATTAGATGATTATAATAATTTCTATTTTATGGAGATGAATACTAGAATTCAAGTAGAGCATGGTATAACAGAAGAAATTACTGGAGTTGATCTTATAGTAAGACAGATAAGGGCTGCAGCTGGTGAGATACTTGATCTTGAACAAAGTGATATAAAAGCTCAAGGATTTTGTATAGAGGCTAGAATTGTAGCAGAGGATGCCTCAAAAAACTTTACTCCGGCTCTTGGAAAAGTAACTGGATATTATCCTGCCTTGGGACCTTCTGTTAGGGTTGATAGTCATTTATATAGAGATTACAATATTCCTCCGTACTATGATTCACTTTTGGCAAAACTTATGGTAAGTGGTACAAGTTTCGATTTGGTTGTTAATAAATTTGAAAGAGCTTTGGATGAATTTAGTATAGAGGGCGTTACGACAACACTACCTTTACTTCTTGCAATTAGTCAAAGTAGGGAGTTTAGAAGAGGATTTTTTGATACATCATACACTGATAAAAATCTTCCAATGCTTTTGGAAAAAATGCAAATTTATAAAAATAAAAAGAACAAGTTTAAAAAAGAAGATGATTTAAGTATGGTCATAGTTGAAGCTGTTAAGCGTTTTGAAGAGGATTTAAAAGAAGAGGAAAAATAAAAATATGAATGATTTTTTTAATGATTTAAAAAATATAAAAAAAGATATGCTTAAAAATGAAGCTTTGAAACAAAATACAAAAGAAACAGCAGAAAAAGCAAAATTAGAAGATGATGAATTTAAAGTTGAGTTTGATAAAGAAAGCATTAAGCAAAGAGTAAAAAGACTTCAAGACGAGTTTTTAGAATATGCAAAAGATGAAAATATAAAAAAGATCTGAATTTGATAAATATCACTCCTTTTTGTTCTTTAGAAAGCTTATGTCCTTATTTAGGAGATAGACCTAGCAGGACTGAGTATTTGTACATTAAAGGATGTAATAAATCTCTTAACTCGATTTTAGTAAAGCGTGGGTATAGACGATTTGGAAGATATTTTCAAAAGCCAATTTGCGCAAATTGTAATGAGTGCATAAGTGTTAGAGTGGATGCTTTTAAATTTAAGCCAAGCAAAAGCCAAAGAAGGGTAATAAGAAAAAATCAACATATAAGATTTGCTTATCACACGCCTTTTGCGGATGAGGAAAGAGTAGAGCTTTTTAAAAAATTTCACAAATTTAAAAGCTTTCAAAGAGAGTGGAAATATTATGATATAGATGTTTATAAATATTATGATTTATACATTTTAGGATATTTGGATTTTGGCAAGGAAATATCATATTATGATGAAAATGGCAAGCTCATCTGTGTTGATTTAGTTGATATAGCAGATGATGGATTAAGCTCAGTTTATTGTTATTACGATCCAGAATATTTAAATTTAAGTCTTGGTAAATTTTCACTCTTAAATGAGATAGAAATAGCTAAAAAACTAAATTTAAGGTGGATTTATCTAGGATATTATGTAAAAAATTGTCAAAGTTTAGAGTATAAAAAGGACTTTTTACCGCAAGAAAAATTAAAAGAGTATGTAGATTTTGATAAAGAGCCGATTTGGGAAGAGTTTGAAATTTAAAAAGAAATAGTAAGTTTTTAAGCTTACTATTTAATATTATTTTTTAATTGCACTTTTTGGTCGAAAAACTTTCATTTTCGACTCATCTGTTTTTATATAATTTCCACCTATTAAATCAACGCAGTATGGAATAGCAGGAAAAACAGGCTCTAAGCACTCTTTTATTGCTTTTGGCTGACCCGGAAGATTTAAAATAAAACTTCTGTTTCTTACTCCTGCTGTTTGTCTTGAAAGTATTGCTGTTGGGACAAATTTTAAACTTTCTATTCTCATCAATTCTCCAAAACCAGGCAGTATTTTATCACAAATCGCTTCTGTTACCTCAGGTGTAACATCTCTTAAAGCTGGACCAGTGCCACCTGTTGTAAAAACTAAATCACAATTTAACTCATCGCAAAATTTAATCAAATTTGATTTTATTAACTCAAAATCATCAGGTATAACTTCATAAAAAAACTCAATCTCATTAGTTATCCACTCTTGTAAAATTTCTTTTATAGCGTTTCCTGAAATGTCTTTATACTCACCTTTGCTAGCTCTATCACTAAGAGTTAAAATTCCTACTCTTATCATTATTTTCCTTAATTGTTATTTTCTTTTAAAATATCTCTTATTATCTCTTTTGAGATGGTCTCAAATGCAAAAAGATGTTTAGTTATCTCAAATAAAGGCTTTTGCATAGTGCTTAAAAACTCTTTAATCTCTTTTTCATTTTTATTTAAAATATTTAAAATTTCATTTTGATTTGGCACAATAAATTCACCCATAGAATATTCAAAAATCATCTTATGAGAAAGTTCAAGTGCTTTTTTAATGTCAGATTTTGAGTTATTAAAACTATCATTTTTATAAATTTTAAGAGCATTTAGGCCACTTAAATAAACTTTTAGTCTATTTTCTAAGATACTTTTTGAAACTATCTCTTCATCATCTTTTAAAAAATCATCTTCTAAAAGGTTTATTTTTTCAAACTCTACGCCAAACCAATATGCACTAATTGCCTTTGCTGCTTGATAAAGGGCTTGAATTTCTTTTTCTTTTTCACTTAAAATTAGCTCTTTTTTCTTTCCAAATAAAACTTTATTTTTTGTTTTTACAAAGTCATCAAATTCTAAAATTTCACTTTTTCTTTTTAGTGCGTTAATCATAGCCTCATTTACAAAAGTAGCAAGTCCAGCACCGCTAAAACCTACACTTATCCTTGATAATTTACTTAAATCAAGATCAAATTTCTTACCTCTTAAATAAATTTTTAAAATTTCAATCCTATCTTTATAGTTTGGCAGTGAAATAAAAACTCTTCTATCAAATCGCCCAGGTCTTAAAAGTGCATCATCAATCATTTCTATTTTATTGGTTGCACCTATTACAATAACGCCAGAGTTTTCAATAAAGCCATCCATTTCGGTTAAAAGCTGATTTAAAGTAGCTTCTCTTTCATCATTTCTACCTTCGCCTCTACTTTTTCCGATAGCATCAATTTCATCTATAAAAATAATTGATGGAGCATTGCTTTTGGCATTTGCAAAAAGTTCTCTTACTTTTTTTGCACCAACTCCAACATACATTTGAGAGAAATTTGCTCCACTTTCATAATAAAATGGCACTCCAGCTTCACCAGCGATTGCTTTTGCTATTAGCGTTTTTCCAACTCCTGGAGGACCTGCCATTAAAAGTCCTTTTGGTAAATTTATGCCAAGATTTTTATAAATTTTAGGATTTTTTAAAAAATCAACTATTTCAACGATTTCATCTTTTACTTCGCTAATACCAGCAACATCATCTAAAGTTACATTTGAAATAGCAGGTTTAAAGCTATTAGAAAAGTCTATATTATCAGCTGCTTGGGCTTTTTTAAGTTGAGTTTTTAAAGATTTTTTTTGTCTAAGATAAAAGTCTAGAATGATAATAAATAAAAAAGATATTAAAAATAAAACTATCATTTGTGATAAAAATGAAGTTTCATCTTTTTGATAAATTCTTGTTTTTTCATAAAGTTCTTTTAAATTTACAGCCTCTTTTAATACTACATATTCTTTGCCATCAAATTTTAAATATATTTTATTGCCATCAATGTTTGCTTTTTGAATTTTGTTACTATTTAAAATTTGGTTGTATTCGTTAAAATTTAAATAAACAGGTCCATTTCTAAAATAGACAAAACTTAAAAGTCCTATTAAAATAAACAAAAATATTAATGTAATATTTAGTTTATTTAACTTAAAAATTCGTAAAATTTCCTCTTTTTTCAATCTCATATTTTTTTACCTTTATCCAGTTATGAGTAAGATCTTTATCGCTTTTTATGTAAATTTTATTGTAGTATTCATCAAAGCCAGTGAAAAAATCTCCATTTTTTTGTTCAACTAAAACATTTAATTCATTATAGTGTTTTTTTCTAAACTCAAAGTTATTTTGCTCTACGATATCTTGTAAAGTTTTTAATCTTTCTTTTGCTGTTTTTCCATCAACATCTATTTTTAAAGTTGCTGAGTGTGTATCATCTCTTGGTGAGTAGACAAAAGCATGAATATGTGTTAATGGAAAGTTTTTAAAGTTATTTAAAGCTTCAAGCCAAATTTTATCACTTTCTCCTGGATGACCTACGATAAAATCAGTTCCTAGGGCATATCCTTTGCTAGCAAGTTCATTAAAAAGCTCTATATCTTTAAAAGCTTTGTTTCTTCTTCTCATAATTTTTAGCATAGTTTCTGATGTGTGCTGAAGTGCGATGTGAAGGTGTTTTTCAAGCCAAGGCTCATCTAAAAGTTCTTTAAACTCATCATCTATTTGAGATGGTTCTAAACTTCCAAGACGAACTCTTTTAATGCCATTTATTAAGCTTAGTTTTTTTAGGAGTTTTGCAAGGCTAGTTTTTGTATCTTTTCCATAACTTCCAATATTTGTCCCAGTTAAAACTATCTCATTAAAGCCATTATTTGCTAGATTTAAAACTTCGCTTAAAATTTTAGCTTCGTCTTTGCTTCTTGAACTTCCTCTAACGCTTGGAATTATGCAATAACTACAGTTAAAATCACAACCTTCTTGTATTTTAACAAAAGCTTTTGTATATTTTTTAAAATTTTTTACTATACTATTTTGACTTTTATTTATATCTCCAAGATCTATAAATTTGATATTTTTTTCTATGATTTCAGTGATATTTTCTTTTTTTGAAGATCCAAAAACACCAAAAACCTTTCCATTATCAAAAAGCTCTTTTCCTCTACTTATCGCACCGCAACCTGTTAGAAAAACTTTTTTACCATTTTTATTTGCTCTATTTATATAGTTTCTTACATCGCTATCAGCTCCATTTGTAACCGTGCAAGAATTTACTACTATTATGTCAGCCAAGTTTTCATCATCGCAAATTTCATGGTCTTTAAGTGAGTTTTTCATAACTTCACTATCATATATGTTTGTTCTGCAACCAAAAGTTTTAAAGTAAATTTTCAAATTGATTATCCTTTGTTATTAAGCTCTTTATTTTTAAGTTCTTCATTTAAAGCTTTTTTTATCATCTCTTTTTTACTTTCTAAAAGATCTTCTTTTCTAAAAAGTAATGTTTGAGTTGGGTATGCTATTTTAATATCGTCTTCTTTTTCGAAAGCTTCTAAAATTTCACCAGAAATTGTGCTTCTAAGTCCCAAAGTAGCGTAAGAATCGGTCATATACCAAATGCTTATTAAAATACCATATGGTTCAAAAAAATGAAATATTCTTGGTTCAACACTTGGACTTTTTATACTATATTGAGTTCTTAATTTATTCATCTGTTTTTTTGCTATATCTGTATAGCCTTTTGAGTATTGTCTAGCTATATTTTTAACTATGTAAGTTGCTTTTTTATAATTACTATCAAAAGTAAGAAGTATATCAATGCCATCCCAAACTGTTTTCATACCACTGTGAGTGTAGTTTGAGATGAGTTCAGTAAAAATATAATTATTTGGTACAAAAATAATTCTTCCAGCTCTTCTAGTTTCTCTTGTAGTCATTGTAACATCTTCATAAATTGTCATTCTAAGAAGTGAAATATCTATAATATCTCCAACATAAATTTCACCATTTGCCTTTCTTGCTTTTATCCTATCACCAACTCTAAAAGTTCCACCTATCATTATAACGCCCCAGCCAAGCATGCTCATAAACATATCTTTCATAGCAATCGCAAGACCAGCTGATGCAAAACCTAAAACTGTTACTAAGTAAGAAACATTGTCAATATATGCAAAAATTAAAATTAAAATAATTAGTGTAAAATTTAAAAAATTTATAAATTTATTTGCCATATATGATCGTTCGTTATCTTTTATTGATTTTTTAACTATAAATTTAAATATAAAAGATAAAAGAAGTATAAAAATAATCCAACCTGCAATACTAAAAGCTCTTTTAAGTTGAATTTTAATATCAGATCTTACTAAATTTATTCTATCATCAATCCTTTTTCCATAAACATCATATGTTGTTTTTCCAAGACTTTTTGCTGATTTAAACTCAGTTATTGTAAAATTTAATTCACTTAAACTTTTAGTTGTATTTTCATCATTTGGAATATATGAATTTATTGTCATTAAAATATCATTTTTTTCTTTTAGTTTCTCTACTAAAGTTATAATTTGATTAAGTTTAGATTTATACTCGTCTTTTTCTGAGTTTAACTGTTTTATATATGAAAGTCCTGATAATATGGCAAAAGGAGTTGATATTTTTTTGTACTCAGGTATATCTTTTGTTTCAAGAAGCCTAGAAAAAGGCATGCTTTCAAATTCGCTTAATAATAAAATTTGCTCATCATAAATTTTAATATCATCAAGTATAGTTTCTCGTTTATCTTTATTTTTTATATTTTTAAGCTGTTTTTCAAGCTCATTTCTCTCTTTTATTAGTTTTTGATAACTTAGATGATTTTGATACTGAGTAAGCCAAATATTATCTTTTATAGTTTCATTGATATTTTTTAAATCGTTTTGCAAATTTTCAATGATATTTTTAGTAATATTGGCTTCTTTTGTTTGAGTCAAGTCTAAATTTGTCAAATTTTGATCCAGGCTATTTTCAGTTTTATTCACATCGGCAAAAATAGCTACAAAACTTATGAATAATAAAAATAAAACTCTCATTTAAACTCTTTTAAAACTTCTAAAACAATATCTTTTTTTATATCGTCTTTTATAATAAAATTTCCGATACTTTTTGGAAATATAAATTTTATCTTTCCAAGATTAGTCTTTTTATCTAAGAAAAATAAATTATAAAAAAGATTTTCATCTTCTATTTTATAACTAATAGGAAGGTTAAATTTCATCAAAGTTTTTTTAATCAAATTTAACTCATCTATGCTAATTAAACCAAGTTTATAGGCTAAATGATTTGCCATATTCATACCAATTGCCACAGCTTCACCATGAAGATATTTTTTATAATTTGTTTCGTTTTCTATAGCGTGAGCAAATGTGTGACCATAATTTAAAACTGCTCTTATGCCACTTTCTTTTTCATCAAGGCTTACAACTTTTGCTTTTATTTCGTTACATTTTTTAATTATGTAGCTTAAGTCTAGCTCATCTTTTGTAAAATAATCAAATAAATTTTTATCAAATGTAATAGCCATTTTTATAGCTTCACTAATTCCAGCATTAAATTCCTTTTTTGGAAGTGTTGATAAATATCTTTCTTCGCAATAAACTGCAATCGGCTGATGAAATGAACCGATTAAATTCTTACCAAATTTATTATTTATACCTGTTTTTCCACCAACGCTTGCATCAATTTGGGCTAAAAGTGTAGTTGGGATATTTATAAAATTTATTCCTCTTTCATAAATACTTGCTGCAAAACCAGTTATATCACTTACTACACCTCCACCAAATGATATAAGTGTGCTTTTTCTATCAAGTTTTGCTATAAAGAGTTGTTCTAAAATATCATTTAAAGTTTTAAAATTTTTATATTCTTCACCATCAGGAATTGAAATTATATGCAAGTTGTCGCATTTTATCTTTGGAAGCAGATCTTTTAGCCAAAGCCCAGCAACTGTTTGATTTGTAATGATTGCTACTTTGCCTTTTAAATTTATTTCATCTAGTTCATTTATAAAAATTTTATAACTTTTTTCTTTTAAATCTATATTGATTGCCACTTTTTTACCTTTTAAATTTCATAAAAATCCGGGATGAAAAGCTGATAATTTTGACTTATTGCAAAATATAATTCATCTAAATCCTTACTAAAAACAGAGGTTGGTTTCCTATGTAAAACTTTATCATTAAATGGGACAAAATGCAAGAAATTTTCTTCATTTTTTAATTTTAAAAATGGATTTTGCGCATCATCTTCTATTATAAAAAGTTCTTTTTTAAAAAGTTCTGCTAGGTCTTTATATCTAGCTATTAACTCTTGATTTTTTTCTTGTGCATAATAGTGCAAATAAACATCAAGTCCAAGTTGTCCACAAAGATCAAAAACAACACTTGCTTCACTTGCATTGCTTTTATCGCTCATTAAAACAACACCTTTTTTAAGATCTTTCACGTCCCCTTTTCCAAGTGTTAAAACAGGAACTTTTAGCTCATACAAGCTTTTTTTATGTTTTTCGAAAAATGCATTATCTGAAATAACCATACCAACTTTATGTTTTACAATATCACTTTTCATAACTTCTGGACTATTTTTTGAATACTCTATTAAAATTTCACAACTTTCATCATCATCAAGTTTTTTTATCTCTTCAAACATTTTCGTTAAAGTAGGGTTTATAACCCTTATATAAAGTTTGTGATTTGTGACAGATTCGTTTAGATATTTTACATTTTTAATTATTTTTTCAAAATCATCTTGGCATAAGTTTATCATATCTACTATCAAGTAGAAATTTATTCCAAAAGGAGATGGAAACTGACCTTTTGACTCTTTTATGGCTTTGTAAACATCTTGCAATACATTTGGCTCACCTACAACAAGTAGCGTGTCATTTGGAAAAATCATAGTACCAAATTGCGCTGTAATAGCTTTATTATGTCTATAAATCATCGGTATTTTAAACTCTTTTTGAGTGCTAAAAAGTCCAATTTTTTTATACGAAAAAGAGCTTCCTATTGGAACTTTAACTTCCATTATTTCGCCTTTTCCAAGTCCTATACTATCAGCTAAAATAGGGTGATCTGGAAGATAGCCAATAAGTCTTGAAGTAAGAATTGATAAAGCATCTATTATTTTAGTGTGATTATCATCATCTATTTCGTCTAAAAGCCCCCATTTATCTAAAAGATAAATTTCTTTATTCTTATCTATTTTTCTTAAATTCTGATATACACTAAAAGTATCAATTTTTTCATCCATTATAACCATAAAAATATCAAATTTTTCATGTATGCCAAGTCTTAATTTTTCAAAGCTTGTTGGATCAAATCTTTGAATTGTTATATTTTCGCCTTTTAGCTTTTGGCTTATTGTAATGTCTTTATAGCTTATTATTGTATATTTGTGCTTTAATGTTTTAAGCTCTATTATAGTTTCTAAGAAATATTTAGCTAAAATGCCATCAGCAATGATTAAAATATTTTTCATTCTTTACTCCAAAATTTAAAAGGATATTATAGCAAAATGGAATTTAATATAGATAAAATAGACGGCAATGCTAGGGCTTGCACGATAAAAACAACTCATAGCACTATACAAACTCCTATTTTTATGCCAGTTGGCACTGTTGGAGCAGTAAAAAGCTTAGATGCATTTGATTTAATGCAAACTTTAGATGCTAAAATAATTTTAGCAAATACCTATCACATGTATCTTCGCCCAGGTTCAAAAATAGTAAAAAATTTTGGCGGACTTCATGGTTTTACTAAATTTAATAGAAGCTTTCTAACAGATAGTGGTGGATTTCAAGCTTTTAGTTTAAGTGATATTTCAAAACCAGATGAAAATGGGATCAAGTTTAGATCTCACATTGATGGAAGTAAGCACTATTTTACTCCTAAATCAGTTCTTGATATTCAATATGATTTAGGAAGTGATATTATGATGATTTTAGATGATTTAGTAGGACTTCCAGCAACTAAAAAAAGAGTTGATGAAAGCATTAAAAGGACTATTAAATGGGCAAAAGAGGCCATTGATTATCATAAATTAAACCAAAACAAAGGAATTGGTATAAATCAAAATCTTTTTGGAATCATTCAAGGAGGAACTGATTACGAAGCAAGAAAATTTTGTGCTCAAAAATTATGTGAAATGGAATTTGATGGACTTGCTATTGGCGGACTTAGCGTTGGAGAAAGCAATGAGGAGATGTATGATACGGTTGAAGGAGTAATGCCATTTGTTGATAAAAATAGACCAAGATATTTAATGGGAGTAGGAACGCCTGAGGATTTAGTAGAAAACATAGAAAGAGGCGTTGATATGTTTGATTGTGTTATGCCATCAAGGAATGCAAGAAATGGTACTTTATTTACCAGTTTTGGAAAAATTAATATAAAAGGTGCTAAATTTATAAATGACCATGAACCAGTTGATAAAACATGCAATTGTCATACTTGCAAAAATTATAGTCGTGCATATTTAAACCATCTTTATCGCTCAAAAGAACTTACTTTTTACCGTCTTGCCACGCTTCATAATTTACATTATTATTTAAATTTGGTAAAAGATGCTAGAGAAGCAATTTTAAAAGGAAAATTTAGCGAGTTTAAAAAAGAGTTTTATAGTTTAAGAAGTTAGATTTTTGCATCTAAAGAAATGACTTTGTAAGTTTTATAAATTCTTAAAATTCAAAAATAAAAAATTTAAAATTAGAGTTTTGAAAGGCAGAGTTTTTTCTCTGCCTTTTTTGTTTTAGAAAAAGCCTTTTAAAAGATTTTTAACACCATCTTTTAATGAGTCTTCTTCGCTATTTTCATCATTATCTAAAGAGCTATTATCATCTTTAACATTATTTTTTTTGCCACCCAAAAGCTTATCAAGCCCCTTATCTATAACTTTATCAAGTTTTTGTTCTAAATATTTTGAGCTAACATTTACTTTTGGATCTTTTGTAGTTCCTGTAACATCAGCAGAAATATCTGTTTTTTCAATATTCATTAAAACAGGAATATTTATTTTTGATGTTTTTGTATCAAGAGTTCCTTTTGTTACATTTAAATCCATTTTAGGAGCTTTCATTTGGGATTTAAACTCAATGAATCCTTGATTTATAACACCTTTTACATAAGAGTTATTAAAAATTTCTTTTGTTATATCTTTTTGGGTTGCTATGCTTATAGCTGTTGTTAACTTACTTGGAGTTAAACGACCCTCGTTTATGTCAACATTAAAATCTCCTTTTTGAGCTAATGTGTTGTAGTTAAATACCAAATCTCCAATTCCTTCATAAAATTCACCAAAATTAAGCATGTGAGTTAGTTTTGAGATTTTAAATTTATCAAAAGTTGCTTTTAAATTTTCATTTGTTAAATTTGCTTTAAAATTTCCATCAAAAAGATTAGAGTTTGCAGTTGCAACTAGATTTTTAGCATCTTTTTTGATTTCACCATTTAAACTAACACTTCCTATCATCTTTTTTCCGCTGATAAAAGCTAGTTTTGATAAGTCATTTACAAAAGCTTCATAATTTGCATTTAAAGAGTTTTTATTTATATCAAAACTTCCATTTAGCTTTTTTAAGTTTGCTAAGTCTGAGTTGATAACTGCGTTAAAATTTGCTATGGAATTTGCTATGTTTATATCAGAGTTTGCATTTAGTTTTATATTTTTTGGAAACTCTTTATTTAGCATTTTGCTTAGTTCTTTATCATTTAATATACTATTTGATAAATTTATATTAGCAGTTCCGTTTAAATTTTTTATATCAATACTTGAAAGGTTAATTTTAGCTTTTAAATCTCCACTTGCAAGAGGATTTTGACCGATTAGAGCAAATATATCATTTAGCTTTAAGTTATTAACATCAGCGTTTAAATTTGAACCGTTTGAACTGGCTTTGATTTCTCCACCTAAGGTATTAACATTTAAATTTAGACCTTTTAGGGCATTGTTTTTCATGTTAACATCACCACTAGCTTTTAAATTTCCTTTTAAAGTTTGCTTTGTAAATTCCTTTAATTTGCTTAAATCATCAACACTAGCCTTAAAATCAGCCTTTAAGTCTTTTTCCTTTAAATTATAAATAGCTTTTAAATTATCAATTTTAAATAAATTTGATGCTAAATTTGAAACTGAGTTTACAATTCCATTTTCTATTAAAGTTTTTGATGCAATTTCAAAATTATTATTTTGTGGAAAATCTAAATTAGCCATTTTTTTAAGCTCTACTGGATTTATTTTACCATCTATTACATTTAAAATTGCACTTCCTTGAATATTGTTAAAATCATAAACATCATTTATTTTTATTTCACCATTTATTAAGCCGCTTATAGCTTTTGGCATTGAGGCAACCCCCATTAATTCAGCGATTTTAATTGAGTTTATTTTTGCATCTAAAATTTTATCTTGTAAGTTTGCATTAACTTCTCCACCAAATCCAACTAAATTAAACTTTACAAACTCAGGCTTGTTATCAACAACTTTTGTAAAACCATCAACTTTTAAATTTCCATTAAGTTTTTGCTTTGTGAATGGTTCTAAATTTGCCAAATCCAAAATATCAAGGCTAAAATCACTTTCTAAATTTTTGTTATCTAGATTAAATTTAGTCTCTTTTGCTTCTATATTTGCTAATTTTGAGTTTAAATTTGAACTTGCTGTAATGATATTATCTTTTAAAGTAATATCTGAGTTTAGATATAGTGCGATATTGTTTGGAATTGTGATGTTTTTATCTTTTAAGCCATCTTTATTAATAGCTAAATCATTTGATGTGATATTTGCTTCACCAAAACCATTTTGTATATTTGCAACTGCGTTTATCTTTCCAGTTATAAAAGCTGGTTGGTTTGCTAATTTCATAGCTTTTTGTACATTTAGCCCTTTTGCATCCAAATCAACATCAAAAGGCTTAAGGTCTTTTAAAACAGCTAAAAATCTAACATCGCTATCAAGCATTTTGCCAACACCATTTGCGCTAAAATCTTTTATTTTTCCTCTAATTTTACCATTTAAGCCCATAGGTTCATCAAGCTTAATTTTAAAGCTATTTAAATTTTGAACATCAACACTGTAGTCTAGGTCAAAACTTTGTGAAAAAAGCGAATATTTACCTTTAACATCAGCACTTATTTCACCATTTACAATAGCACTTATATCAAGACTTTTAAAATTTAGATCAAATTTTGTAAGTTTTAAATCAAATCCTGATTTATCTTTTACAGTTTTTTCAATATAAGGCTTTACTAAGTTATTACCAAAACCTGTAAATAATAAGCCGTATAAAACAACTACGATAAGTATTAAAAAAATACCCAAATATTTGAGTAACTTCATACTTTACTCCTTTTTAAAATTAAATATTAAAAATTATATCTTATTTTGGTAAAGAATTAGTTAAGTTGTTTTTATATAAAAAGCTGAGTGTTAAAGACTAAAATATTATGATAAAAATATAGATAAGTATTGACATGTTTTAAAAAATTGATTATAATTTCATCACTTTAAAACTTAGAGTGCTAAAAAATATAACACAAGAAAGGAAAAAAATGAATTTTCAACCATTAGGAAAACGTGTTTTAGTTAAACGCGAAGAGGAGACAAAAACAACTGCTACAGGTATTATTATACCAGATAATGCAAGCAAAGAAAAGCCATCAAGTGGCGAAGTAATCGCTGTTGGATGCGATGAAGAGTGTAAAGCTATAAAAGTTGGTGATAAAGTTGTTTTTTCTAAATATTCAGGAAGCGAAATTGCTCTTAATGATGAAAAATATTTAGTTTTAAATTTAGAAGATGTTCTTGGAATAATTAAATAGATAAAGGATAAATAATGGCAAAAGATATAATTTACTCAGATGACGCAAGAAATAAACTTTATGAAGGTGTAAAAAAATTAAATGACGCTGTTAAAGTTACAATGGGACCAAGAGGAAGAAATGTTTTAATTCAAAAATCTTTTGGTGCTCCAGCTATTACAAAAGATGGCGTAAGTGTTGCAAAAGAAGTTGAATTAAGCGATACATTGGAAAATATGGGTGCAAGCTTAGTTAAAGAAGTTGCAAACAAAACAAATGATGAAGCAGGTGATGGTACAACAACAGCTACTGTTTTAGCCCATGCAATCTTTAAAGAAGGTTTAAGAAACATAACAGCTGGTGCTAATCCAATTGAAGTAAAAAGAGGAATGGATAAAGAAGCTAATGCTATTATAGATGAGCTTAAAAAAATCTCAATACCTGTAAAAGGCAAAAAAGAAATTACTCAAGTTGCGACTATTTCAGCAAATTCAGATGAAAAAATCGGAAATTTAATAGCTGATGCGATGGAAAAAGTTGGAAAAGATGGTGTTATAACCGTTGAAGAGGCAAAATCAATAGATGATGAACTAAGCGTAGTTGAGGGAATGCAATTTGATAGAGGATACTTAAGTCCTTATTTTGTTACAAATGCTGAAAAAATGACAGTTGAGTTAAGTAGTCCTTATATTTTATTATTTGATAAGAAAATTACAAATTTAAAAGATTTATTACCAGTTCTTGAAAAAGTTCAACAAAGTGGAAAACCTCTTTTAATTATTGCTGAGGATATTGAAGGTGAAGCTTTAGCTACTTTGGTTGTTAATAAACTAAGAGGTGTGTTAAATATATCAGCTGTTAAAGCTCCTGGATTTGGTGATAGAAGAAAAGCAATGCTTGAAGATATTGCTATTTTAACAGGTGGAAATGTAGTAAGTGAAGAACTTGGAAGAACACTTGATAGTGTAACTTTAGAAGATTTAGGTGAAGCAGAAAGCATAAATATAGATAAAGATAACACAACTATTGTAAATGGAAAAGGTGATAAAGCTGCAATTGATGCAAGAATCGCTCAAATAAAAGCACAAATAATAGAAACAACAAGCGATTATGATAAAGAAAAGCTTGAAGAAAGGCTTGCTAAATTAAGTGGTGGTGTAGCTGTTATAAAAGTAGGTGCTGCAACTGAAACTGAAATGAAAGAGAAAAAAGATAGGGTTGATGATGCACTAAATGCTACAAAAGCTGCTGCTGAAGAAGGTATAGTAATAGGCGGTGGAGCAGCACTTGTTTGTGCAAGTAAAAAAGTAAATTTAAATCTTTGTGGTGATGAAAAAATCGGAGCTGATATAGTAAGAAGAGCTTTAGTAGCTCCACTTAGACAAATAGCTTCAAATGCTGGATTTGATGCTGGTGTGGTATCACATGAGATTATGAATTCAAAAGACGATGAATCAGGCTTTGATGCAGTTAGCGGAAAATATGTAAATATGTTCGAAGAAGGAATTATTGATCCTGTTAAGGTATCAAGAGTTGCACTTCAAAATGCAGTAAGTGTTGCAAGTATGCTTCTAACAACAGAGGCTACAATTAGTGATATAAAAGAAGATAAACCAGCAATGCCAGATATGAGCGGCATGGGTGGTGGAATGGGAGGAATGGGTGGAATGATGTAGTTTTAACTACTATCAACCAACCTATTTTTCTTATTTGGTGTGAGAGTTTTACTCTTGCACCGCTCTTCTTTTATTTTTGATGGTTTTATTTTGATTTATTTTACTTCTGATTTACATTTTGGGCATAAAAATATATTAAAGTATTGTCCAAATTTTAGGAATTTTCAAAGCGTTGATGAGATGGATGAGTATCTCGTATATTTATGGAATAAAACTGTAACGCCTGATGATGAAATTTATAATTTAGGTGATTTTTCATTTTACAATAGTGTTGAAAAAATAAAGCAAATTTTAACAAGACTCAATGGCAAACACAGTTTAATCCTTGGAAATCACGATAATTTAATAAATGAAAATAAAGACTTATTTAAAAACAGATATAAAAATGATGGAAATTTGCTTTTAGAAGAAATTTTAAATTATAAAAAATTAAGCATTAAAATTAATGATATTAAAGAAAATTTTATTTTATTTCATTATCCAATTTTAGAATGGGATAAAAAAGATCATGGAAGTGTTTTGCTTTATGGGCATTTACATAATAATTTGGCAAGCATAAAGGGTAGGGCATTAAATGTTGGATATGATTTACACGGCAAAATTTTAAGTGTTTATGATGTAATTGAGTTTGTAAAAGATATAAAAAATTTAGAAAATTATCACTTATCAGAAATATTTTTAGAAAATCAAAATTTAGATGATAGAAAAAATTTAATTAAAACAATTATAAAAAAGATAAATAAGTAAAACAAAATTACAAATTCACAAAGATATAATGCGTATAAATTTACGCATTATATTATGTATTATTCTAAATTTAAGCTATACTGTTAGTTTTTCAAAAATTTAACTAGGTCTGCTTTGGCATCACCACTTATTAAAGATAGATTGAAATTTTTCACCAAAAAATCAAGTATTTCGTCATTTATAAACTCAGGTAAACTTGGTCCTATATGGATATTTTTAATGCCTAAATACAATAACGCAATTAAAATAATAACTGCTTTTTGTTCCATCCACATCAAAACTATGGAAATTGGAAGATCGTTTATAGCTATTCCTGTCGCCTCGCTTAGTGTTGTTGCGATTTTAACGGCACCGTTGCTGTCGTTGCACTGCCCTAAATCAATATATCTTGGAATTTTTGTGCCTTCTATTAAGCCAAAATCAACATCATTAAATCTAAATTTGCCACAACTTGATGTTAAAATTACGCAGTCTTTTGGCAGACTTAGAGCCAAATCTCTATAGTAATTTCTATCATTTCCAGGTGCATCACATCCTGCAATTACAAAAAATCTTCTAATCTTACCAGAAGTTACAGCTTTTAAAATTTCATCGGACATATTTAAAATGCTCTTATAATGCCCACCAGTTACCAAAGTAGCATCGCTTTGAAAGCCACTTATATCATCACATTCTAAAGCTTTATTAATTAGTGGTGTAAAATCATCATTTTCAATATGCCTAATTCCATCTGTTCCAGCGATACTATAACCAAAAAGTCTATCTTTATACTCGCAACTTTTTCTAAGTGGAACTATGCAATTTGTTGTCATCAAAATCGCACCTTTAAACTCATTAAAAAGTTTTGTTTGATCAAACCACGCCTTGCCAATATTCCCCTTTAAATGTGGATATTTTTTAAGTTCTGGATAAGCGTGAGCTGGCAGCATTTCAGAGTGGGTGTAGATATTTATACCTTTATTTTTAGTAGCATCAAGCAATTTTTTTAAGGCAAAAAGGTTGTGTCCGCTTACTAAAATAGCTTTTCCACAAGCTTTGTTTTGTGTGATTTTAACAGGTGATGGAATGCCAAAAGCATTGGTATGAGCTTGACTTAATATATCCATTATTTTAACTCCTGCCTCACCAACTTTTAAAAGTTGTTTGATATGCTCATCAAAATTAAAATTTGAATTTGTCAAGGTAAAATAAAGCGTATCGGCTATGACTTTATCAACTTCGCTTGTATTTGCACCAAGTTCGTTTGCGTGGTGACGATACGCACTCATTCCTTTTAATCCAAAAATCATCATATCTTGTAAATTTGCTAATGTGCTATTTTTACCACAGGTACCTTTGCTTTGACCTTTTGAGCCACAGCCATTTGGAGCGCTCATTTCACATTGATGACAAAACATTTCTAAACCGCTCATCTTTTCTCCTTCTAAATAAAATTAAACAATAATATAGTAAAATTTTTGTTAAGTCATTGACTGAAATCAAAAATTTAGTTACAAATAATTTATTTTTTAAAAAGGAGAATTTATGAGAGCTTTTATATATGGCTGTTTTGTTTGGTTGCGATTTTATTTAGTTTGGAGATAAAAGATGAAGTGAGTTTTGTTTATAAAAATGATAAAGTTCAAATTTATCTAAATTTAGATAAAAATTCTACAAAAGGTCATATTTTCTACGATAATAAAGAGCATTTTTTTAATGCTGAAAATTTTAAGGGCTCGGAAGTAAATTTGATATATTACGATGATGAAAAAGTAAATATAAATTTTGTTTATAATGGATTGATTTTTGAAAAAAGAGGCGTTTTACAATCTTTAAAATTATATAAAAAGTTTAATTTTTTAGCCTTAAATTCCATTTTTGACAATGGTAGTAATGTAAAATTTAAATACGGCAAAAATTTATTATTTCAATGTGATAAAAAAACTATTGAAAATGAGTTAAAAAGCAGTTATAAAAAAGAACTTGATTATTTTTTAAATGAATTTGGTAGCGATTTATCAGATGATTTTCCTTTTACCTATGAAATATTATACTAATGATAATTTTAGTGTTTTTAAAAACTTTTTTATATTTATAGTGGTTGCTCATGGTATGTATTGGCTTAATTATGAGACATTTTGCAGAGGTAAAAAAAATCACGCTTAACGAAAATTTAGTAAAAAATAAAAAACTTAGACTTAAAATTTGGGATAAAGTTAAAGAAAACGCTTACATAGAAGAAAATAAATTTAAAATAACTGAAAATTTTAAGCTAAATCCTTATGGTATAACTTTTGTCTATGGATTTTATGAAATCGTTTCATACTCTTTTGGAAGCCTTGAGGCATTTTTTACATTTGGTGAGATAAGTGAGTTTTTAAAAGATAAGTTTAAATACACAAATTTATTTTTATAAATTTATATATTAAAACTTTAAATCTAGCTATAAAATTTGGGTTAAATTTTACTTAGTTTAACCCAAAACAGCTTTTATGCTTCATTTTAATTTCTGCCCAGCTTAAATTTTACTAAAATTTCATTCTATTTTAGATAAATCATCAGCTACTTTTGCAGCAAGTCTTAGTTTATCACTACTAAAATGTGTGTAAATTCTAGAAGTATTTAAACTAGCATGTCCTAAAGCCTCTTGGACTAAAACTAAATCTTTTTGTTTTTTGTAAAGCATAGTTGCAAAAGTATGGCGAAGCATATGAGCGCCATTTTTAGCTTTTCTAATCCCAGCTTTAAATAAAATTTGTTCCACGATACGACTGATATATGCCTGAGTTAGCGGTTTTCCTTTGCCATTTACAAACAAATATCCATCTTTATTTAGGTAATTTATTTTTAAGTTTATTAAGTGTTCTTCAATTAGATGTTTTTTTATCATGACAATTCTATATTTATTTCCTTTGCCTCGTATTCGTATCACATATAAATCCCCATCTTCACTAAAATCTTTTTCTTTTAAATTTATTGCTTCACTTACTCTAATTCCTGTAAAAATTATTATTTTTATAATTAATTTATTTCTATGATCATTTGCCTTAAAATCACTTTTTTCAATTGCCTCTAAAAACTCTTTAACTTCTTCTTCGCTCATATATTCAGGAAGTTTTTGCCCAGCACTTCCACTTACTCCACCCCAGTTTTTTAACTCAATTCCGTAGTTGTGAGAAGTCCCGTTTTCTTCATTTTGTTTGTCTAAATATGTAAAAAAATTAATTACTGCAATCCTATAATTTTTCTTAGTTGCATCACTAAGTCCGCCTGTAACGCTAGCTAAAATTTCGCTTAAAAACTCCTCATTTATCTCTTTTAAACTAGTAATTTCATAATATATTATAGCTTTAGCAACTTTTTTTAACGGGTTAAAATATGTATTTATTCCTGTGATTCCAGCATTTCTTGCTTCTTTTACAAGACCATCAAGCTCTTTAAAATTTTCAGCTCCTTTTATAAGGCGTAAATTTACGCTATTTAAAGCTTTTGGATCTTTTAATTCTTTATTTGAAAGAGAGCTTAATTTATATCTTACAAATTTACAAAGCCAAAAAATTAGTGAGTTTTCAACACTATCTTTATAATCAAGCTTGTATTTCAAATTTGGTCCTTTTAAAAAAATTTATATTGAAAATTATACCATTTTTTATTCAAATAAAGTAAAAGGAAGCTCGAGTGTATTTTTAATAATATTAAGTGGCGAAAGTAGAGCATCTTGTAAAACTTTATTTGAGTAAGTAGGACTATCAAGAGTTCCTCTTATCTTAACAACTGTTGAAATAGAACGATCTTTTCCAAGAATTATTTGATTTACTAAAGGAATGCTTGCAATAATTGAACTTGCATCTTTTAAGTATTTTACCTCAATATCTAAATCAATTTCTTTTGTTTTTAAATTTATTGTTCCAACTCCGCCTATATCGGCAGTTGAACCTTTAAAATCCATAGCTTGCACATAAATAATACTATCTTTTTTTACAAAAATAACTCTGCCTTTTTTTACATTAAAACCTTTGCTATTAAAATCTGGTGTTTTTAACTTTAACAGTGATGGAATGCTATCTAAAAAAGATAAAAGTCGCTGATATAAAACTAAATCTGTTAAATATGTATCATTCATTAAAATTTCACCTCTAAACTCATCAATGCTTTTTCCAAAAACTTTTATATTAAATTCCCCGCCTTCAAAGCTTTTTGATTTCAAAAAATTATTTAAACTTTGAGAACTTAGATTAAGACCAGTTGCAGATAAAATTTCAGGTGTTATTTGAAGAGTTAGATTTCCTTGTGGAACTAAATTTGCATCAAATTTTATATTTTTATTGTCCAAATTTCCTTTGAAGCTACTTAAATTTAAAGTTTTATTTATATCTTTTAAAATAATATCAGAATTTTTTCCGCTTATATTTATTTTTGGAAAGCTAGTTTGCGATGAAGCATTTTTGTCATATTTTAACTCAAAATCAAGCCCGTTTATATCTAAATACATATCTTTTTTGCTTTGTTTAAAGTTTAAATAACTTGTATTTGCATAAATTTCACCATTTTTATAATTGATATAAATTTCATCATTATCATATTTACTTCCATCTTTTTTGTATAAAGGTAGATCAAAAATAGTATCTTTTATATTTATTTTATAGTTTTTAAAATCTTTTGTATTTACTGCTAAATTGCCATTTTTAAAACCTAAATCAGTAAGGATTTTAGAATATTGAATCAAGTCTTTTAAGTTGCTAACTTCAATTTCATTTGTTTTGTCGAATTTAATTTTTGTATTTAGCTTTGGAATTTCAAGTAAAACTGTTGGTTTTGAAAAATCTAATTTTAAATCAGAATTAAAATTTTTTCTTTTAAAAATATCATTTATAAATACCTCTTCAAAATTTGCAGTAAGGTTAGCTTTTGAGACTTTTGTGTCAATTTTACCTTTTAAATTTGAAGCTTTAAAAAGCTCTTTATTAGAAATATTTGAAGCATTTAGGTCAATTTGAGAATTTTTTATTAAAACTTCTAAATTTTTTATATTAAATTTAGCCCCCGATATTAAAATATCACTGTTTTTTAAAACCGAATTTGCCAAAACATCAAGTTTGTGAGGATGAGCTTGAATATGAAGTAAAACTTCTGTTTTGCTATTGCCATTTTGCTGTAAAATTGGCAGATTAATATTATAAGCTTTTAATAAATTTAAAACTTCATTATCAACCAAACTATCTGTTTTTATATCAACTATAATTTTTGTTGTTCCATCCATTATGTTTAAAATATCAACTTTTGAGCCATTTAAATCTTTGTTTTGGTAAGCAGGCTCAAATAAATCAAAATATAGATTTCCATTTTCAAGTGCTATATCAGCGCTTTTTACAACAGCACTTGGAAGTTTATCATTAAATGTTACATTTAGATCATAAGCCTTTGCAAAACCATTCATTTTATTTAGTTTATAGTCCAAATTTATTATATCAATCATCCCATTTAGATATTTAATATCGTAATACTTCGCTATTACTTTTCCATAAATCCACTCTTTTAAATGTTGATCCATCCCAGTTTTAAAACCAAGCTCATCCATAAAATTTTTAATACTAGTTGCGGTTGCACTTTTTATTTCATATTTTAAAAGTCCATTTTTTATACTAAAATCAAGCTTTCCATTTATTTCATGTGTTAAAAAAAATCCATCAAAACTATATAGTTTATTTATTAAATTTATATATCCGCTTCCTGCTATAACCAAATCAAAATCTTTAAAAGAAAGCTCGCTTATTGCGATATCATAACTATTTTCTTTAGGTATTATTTTTGTATCTATTTTTAAAAATTCAGTATCAAAATAAAAAATATTGTCTTTAAAAAGTGCAGTTATATTGTTTTTTCCAATCTCAACATTTTCTAAATTAATCTCTTCAAAAAATCTATTTAAATATACAATATAACTAAAAATTTTATCTAAATCTAAAGCGCTAAACTCTTTTTTTTCATCGTTTGTGTTTAAATTTTTTTTAATTTTTAAGTTTTTTGCATTTATTATAAGCTTTTTATCAAATTTTATATATAATCTTTCGATATGTATATTATCGCGGTCGATATTTCCTATATTTATCCCGTTTTTTAATATGACAAAAAACACTGAAAGGATTATTGCTAAAATGACTACGATCGTTAGAGTAATTTTTGCTATTTTTGATATAATTTTCATCTTTATCCTTGCTATTTTGACAGATTTAACAGCCAAAACCTCCTTTAAAGGTGAAATTTTTATCCCAAAAGGAAGTGCTACCAAAATTATATCAAATCTATCACATCAAAATTTAAATGTAACTAAATTTGATCCTAAAATTTTAGAATTTATTGGAACTGTAAAAAGCGGATATTTAGACCTTGGAGATAAAAATTTAACCAAAATCGATCTTTTTTATAAGTTAACTACCGCAAAGCCTGTTATGAGTGATATCATAATAATACCAGGCGAAACAACTGTAGTTTTTTTAGAAGAAATCGCAAAAAAAGAAAATCTTGATTTTAATAAATTAGAACTTGAATATAATAAAACTACCCCGTTTTATGAGGGTTTTTTAATTCCTGAAACATATCATCTAGCAAAAGGTTATGATGAAAAAGAGTTAATTTCAGTTTTAGTTAAAAACTCACTTAAAATACACAAAAATTTAATTAATAATTATGAAAAAGAGCATTATAAAACCATAGAATCCGATGAATGGAAAAATATATTGGCAAAAGCTTCGGTTATACAAAAAGAAGCAGCAAATAAAGATGAGATGAAAATAGTTAGTTCAGTTATTGATAACCGCCTTGATAAAGGTATGAGGCTTCAAATGGACGGAACTCTTAATTATGGTAAATTTTCACATATAAAAATCACGCCTGATAGGATAAGAAATGATGAGAGTAAATTTAATACTTACTTGAATGACGGGCTTCCACCAATTGTTTGCATGGTTAGCATTGAAGCAATTGATGCAGCTATAAATCCGGTAAAAACTGAATATTTATATTTTATGCGTGATAAAAGAACTAATAAACATATTTTTACAAAAACACATAGCCAGCATTTAAAACAAGTTAATATACAAAGAAATCTAAAGTAATGTTTAAGATAAAATTTATTACAAATTTATTATTTTAACTTTATGATAAATTTGATAAAATGATAATAGAAATAAAAAAGGAGTAAGAATGAGTGATATTGTTTATACCTATACTGATGAAGCACCAGCTTTAGCAACTTTTTCACTATACCCAATAATTAAAAATTTTTTAAGTAAAGCAGGTGTTAGCATAGAAATGGTTGACATTTCTCTTGCAGGGCGAGTTCTAGCAGCTTTTAGCAATGAGTTAAATTTAAATATTAGTGATGATTTAAATTTTTTAGGAAAATTAACAGAAGATAAAAACGCAAATATTATAAAACTTCCAAATATTTCAGCCTCTATTCCACAACTTAATGCTTGTATAAAAGAGCTTCAAGAAAAAGGTTTTAATGTTCCAAATTTTGTAAATGAGCCAAAAAACGATGGAGAAAAAACTATAAAAGAAAAATATTTAAAAGTTTTAGGAAGCGCTGTAAATCCTGTTTTAAGACAAGGAAATAGCATAAGAACAGCTGCAAAAGCAGTAAAAAACTATGCTAAAACTCATCCGCATAATAATGGCATTTGGAATAAAAATGTAAAAACTGAAATTTTTTATATGGATAAAGGAGATTTTTACTCAAATGAAAAATCTACTGTATTTAAAAATAATACAACTTTAACCATTAAATTTACAGCCGATAACAAAAAAGAAAAAATTTTAAAAAATGATTTAAGAATTTCAAAAAATGAAGTAGTTGATGCAACTTTTATGAGTGCAAAAGAACTTGATAAATTTATTGAAAAAAGTTTAGATTATGCTCTACAAAACGATCTTTTATATTCAGTTCATTTAAAAGCTACAATGATGAAAGTAAGTGATCCAGTGATTTTTGGACATTTTGTAAAGGAGTTTTTTAAAGTAGTTTTTAATGAGTATGGATTTGAGTTTGAAAGACTTGGAATAAATGAAAACAACGGACTAAAAGATCTATTTGAAAAACTTGAAAACTCCAAACTAAAAGATGAAATTTTATCTAAATTTGATGAAATTTGTAAAACTAGACCAAATTTGGCAATGGTTGATAGCGATAAAGGAGTTACAAATTTACATATTCCAAGCGATGTTATAATTGATGCATCAATTCCTGCAATGTTGCGAAATAGCGGTAAAATGTGGGATAAAAATGGTGAGTTAAAAGAGTGCTTGGCTGTAATTCCTGATAAAACTTATGCTGTGGTTTATGAAAGCATGCTAAATGACTTAAAGAAAAATGGTTCACTTAATCCAAGCATTATAGGAAGTGTTACAAATGTTGGTTTAATGGCTAAAAAAGCTGAAGAGTATGGAAGTCATGATAAAACTTTTATTATAGAAGAAGATGGAAAAATAGAAGTTTTTGATGAAAACAAGAAATATTTTGAGTTTAAAGTTCAAAAAGGTGATATTTTTAGAATGACTTCGGTTAAAGATGAAGCGATAAAAAACTGGATAAAAATAGCACTTGATTTAGCAAAAGAAAAAGGTGTTGTGCCGATTTTTTGGCTTGATGAAAACAGAGCCCACGATAAAAATTTAATAAAAACCGTAAAGCATGAGCTTAAAAACGATGAAGTTTATGAAATTCTAGCCCCAAAAGATGCACTTTTGAAAACAAATGAGATTATTAGAAGTAGCAAAGATGCAGTAGCTGTAACTGGAAATGTTTTAAGGGATTATTTAACCGATTTATATCCGATCTTAGAACTTGGAACTAGTGCGAAAATGCTCTCAATCGTGCCTCTTTTAAACGGGGGTGGTATGTTTGAAACAGGAGCTGGTGGCTCAGCGCCAAAACACGCAGAGCAACTCATAAACGAAAATCACCTTAGATGGGATAGCTTAGGGGAATTTATGGCTTTGGCGCAGAGTTTAAAATATTTAGATAAACCAACAGCCAAAATACTTGGTGCTGCACTTGATGATGCAATTTGTAAATTTTTAGAAAATGATAAATCTCCAAAAAGAAAAGTAGGAGAGCCTGATACTAGAAATAGTCATTTTTATTTAGCTTTATATTTTGCAGATGAGCTTTTAAAAACTGATTTGAAAAAAGAATTTGAAAATTTAGCAAAAGAGTTAAAAGAAAATGAAAAAATAATAAATAATGAGCTTTTAAGAGTTCAAGGAAAATGTGTTGACTTAGGAGGATATTATAAATTTGACCCTAAAAAAGCTGAAGAAATTTTAAGACCAAGTAAAACTTTAAATAAAATAATAGGATAATTGTATGAAAGTAGGAATAATCGGAGCTGGGAATATCGGCTCAAATATAGCTTCTTTATTAATTTCTCAAGATTTAGCAAGTGAAATTTTGCTAATTGATATAAATGAAAAACTTGCCCTTGGCAAAATGCTTGATTTAAGTACTTTAAATGTGATTTTAGATAAAAATATCAAAATAAACTCTACACTTGATTATAGTAAATTAAAAGATTTTGATATCGTTGTTATAACAGCTGGAATTACTAGAAAAGAAGGACAAAGCAGGGAAGAGTTGGCTAAAATAAACGCCTCAATAGTAGGGGAAACTTCAAAAAAGATAGCCGAGTTTTCTCCAAATGCCATTATTATAATTGTTACAAATCCACTTGATTTAATGGTTTATGCATGTTATAAAAATAGCTGCTTTAATAAAAATAAAATCATAGGAATGGCAGGAGAGCTAGATAGTGCAAGAGCAAAATTAAATTTAGCAAAGCTTAAAAATATTTCTCCAATCAGTGCAAAAATAAATGTTTTTGGAATGCATAATGATGAGATGATAATTCAAACTAGCCAAGATTTGACAAAAGATGAATTTCAAACCATAAAAGATGAAACGATAAATGCTGGAGCAAATATAACAAAACTATTAGGCACATCTGCATATTATGCACCAGCAGCAGCTGTTGTTAAGATGGTCAAAGCTATTAAAAATGGAGGGAATATTATTGCCTCTGTTTTGGATGATAATGAGATAAGCTTTGGAAAAGAGATAAAACTCAGTAAAAAAGGTATTGAGAAAATAGTCGAAAATGAAGTTTATAAAAGTGTTGATACTTCAAATTTTATAAAATTAAAAAAGAATTTATAAGGGAATTTAATGAATATCCATGAGTATCAAGCAAAAGCACTTTGCAAAGAATTTGGTATAAAAACAGCCGATGGATTACTTGCATTAACAAGTTTAGAAGCGGTTAATAATGCTAAAAAACTAGGTGGTGAAATTTGGGCTATAAAAGCTCAAATTCATGCAGGTGGAAGAGGGCTTGGAGGCGGAGTTAAAATAGCTAAAAGCTTAGATGAAGTTGAGAAATTTTCAAAAGATATGATTAAAATGACACTAATCACTCCACAAACTGGAAAAAATGGCAAAGTTGTAAATAAAATATATATTGAAAAGGGCTGTAAAATAAAAAAAGAGTTTTATTTAAGCCTTTCGTTTAATCGTGATTCTCAAAAACTTTGTTTAATAGCAAGTTCAAGTGGTGGAATGAGTATAGAAGAGATATCAAGCTCAAACCCAGAGCTTATCAAGGCTATTTTTATTGATCCACAAATTGGTCTTATGGATTTTCATATTTTAGAGATTTCATCATTTTTAGGTTTCGATAAGGATAAATATACCAAATTTCATGATATTTTAACTAAAATTTATGATCTTTATATGCAAAAAGATGCTGTTTTGATAGAAACAAATCCATTAATCCTAGATGAAGATGATGAATTTCTAGTGCTTGATGCAAAAATGAGCTTTGATGATAGTGCACTTTTTAGACATCCTGAAATTTTAGCTTTAAGGGATTTAGATGAAGAGGATAATGCTGAGATAGAAGCTAAAAAACACTCTTTAAGTTATGTAAAACTAGATGGCAATATAGGATGTATGGTAAATGGTGCAGGTTTAGCTATGGGGACAATGGATGCTATTAATTTTGCTGGCGGAAAACCTGCAAATTTTTTAGATGTTGGAGGACTTGCAAGCTCTCATACTGTGGCAAAAGCATTTGAAATCATTCTAAAAGATGAGTTTGTAAAGGTGATTTTTATAAATATTTTTGGAGGCATTGTAAGGTGTGATAGGATTGCAAATGGCATAATAGAAGCAATAAATTTAATAAATCCTAAAATTCCAATTGTTATAAGACTTGATGGAACAAATGCAAAAGAAGCAGAGGATATTTTAAAAAAAGCAAATATTTTAAATTTAATTCCTGTAAAAAATTTAGAAGATGGTGCTATTTTGTCTGTAAAACTTTCAAAAGAGTTTAACAAGGATATCAAATGAGTATTTTAATTGACAAATCTACAAAAGTTATTGTTCAAGGTTTTACAGGTAAAGAGGCAACATTTCACTCACAAAAATGCCTTGAATATGGCACTTTAATAGTTGGTGGAGTAACTCCATTTAAAGGTGGAATTACTCACCTTGGACTTCCTGTTTTTAACACTGTCAAAGAAGCTGTTGAAAAAACAAATGCTAGTGTTTCGCTTATATTTGTTCCTGCTATGTTTGTGGCTAATGCTATTATAGAAGCTGCAAATGCTGGCATTAAACTATGTATTGTTATCACAGAGCATGCCCCACTAAATGATATAATAAAGGCAAAAAATTTTGCAAATAAATGTGGCATGCAAATAATAGGCCCAAACTCACCCGGCATTATAAGTGCAGATGAATGCAAACTTGGAATTATGCCTGGAAATATTTTCAAAAAATCAAATTTAAATATAGGTTTAATCTCAAAGTCAGGAACATTAACCTACGAGGGTGCAAAGCAAATTTTAGACGAGGGATATGGCATCTCAACAGCTATTGGCATAGGTGGAGATAGGGTTATAGGACTTGGATTTAGTGAACTTTTAGAGATGTTTGAGAAAGATGATGATACAAAAGCAATTGTTTTAATAGGTGAAATTGGAGGTATTTTAGAAATAGAAGCTGCAAAAACTATAAAGGATAAAATTTCAAAACCAGTTGTTGCCTTTATAGCTGGTGCTACAGCTCCAAAAGGTAAAAGAATGGGTCATGCAGGTGCTATAGTAAGTGATTATAACTCAACTGCAAAAGGAAAAATGCAGTCTTTAGAAAAAGTTGGTGTTCATGTAGTGCAAAGCCCTGCTCATATTGGCAGAAAATTAAAAGAAGTATTAGGCTAAAAAGGAAAAAATATGGAAAATTTAAAAGCTGTTTGGGTTGATGAGAGTAGATGCAAAGCTTGCAATATCTGTGTAAGCTATTGTCCAAGTGGGACTTTGGCTATGAGGTATGAACCAAAGGCTATTCAAGGTATGATGATAGAAGTGTTAAATGACAAAACCTGTATTGGTTGCAGGGATTGTGAAACACATTGTCCTGATTTTGCTATTTTTGTGGCTGATAAAGGTTTTAAATTTGCAAAACTTACACCAGAAGCAAAGGCACTTTCACAAGCTATTAAAGAAAATAATTTTATGAAAATAAAGGATGAATTATGAGTGTGGAAGTTATCTCAACTGGTAATGCTCTAGTGGCAAAAGCTGCAATTGATTGTGGCTGTAAATTCTTTGGTGGATATCCAATAACTCCATCTAGTGAGATAGCTCATGAAATGAGTGTAAGACTTCCAGAAGTTGGTGGAACTTTTATTCAAATGGAAGATGAAATTTCTGGTATTTCAGTTGCGCTTGGAGCTTCTATGAGTGGAGCAAAAGCAATGACAGCAAGCAGCGGTCCTGGGATTTCTTTAAAATCAGAACAAATTGGTCTTGCATTTATAGCTGAAATTCCACTAGTTATTGTAAATGTTATGAGAGGAGGTCCATCAACTGGTCTTCCGACTCGAGTTTCTCAAGGTGATATTTTACAAGCTAAAAGTCCAACACATGGAGATTATCAAAGTATAACTTTAATACCAGGAAGCTTAGAAGAAGTCTATACTTTTACAATAAAAGCTTTTAATTTAGCTTCTAAATTTATGACACCTGTTTTTTTACTTCTTGATGAAACACTTGGTCACATGCAAGCAAAGGCTATTTTGCCAGATATTAAAGATATAAAAATATATAAAAGGGATGAGTTTAAAGGTGAAAAAAACAACTATTTGCCATATAAAGCAGATATTGATAGACCTGCCGTTTTAAATCCTTTCTTTAAAGGTTATCGTTATCACATCACAGGACTTCATCACGGAAATACAGGATTTCCAACTGAAAATGGCGAGATAGTTGATTATAACATTAAAAGACTTTTTAATAAGATAAATTTACATAAAGATGAAATTTGCGAATTTGAAGAGTTTAACTTAGAAAATGCTGAAATTTGTATAATAGCCTATGGAAGTGTAAATTTAGCAGTTAAAAGTGCCATTGAAATTTTAAATAAAGAATGTATTAAGGTTGGGTTGTTTAGACCTTTAACCTTATGGCCAAGTAGTAAGAAAAAAATAAAAGAAATTTGTGATAAATTTAAAAATATCTTAGTAGTTGAGTTAAATTTAGGACAATATTTTGGAGAAATTCAAAAATGTGGTTTAAGAGATGATTTACATACACTTTTTAAAGCAAATGGAAGACCAATAAGTCCAAATGAAATTATTAAAAAAGTAAAAGAAATCAAAGGAGTGAAATAATGGCATTTAATTATGATAAATACTTACGAATCGATAAACTTCCAACTCTTTGGTGTTGGGGATGTGGTGATGGTGTGATTTTAAAGGCTATTATCAGAGCTATTGATGCTATGGGTTGGGATTTAGATGATGTTTGTGTAGTAAGTGGCATAGGATGCAGTGGGAGAATGAGTTCATATATAAATTGTAACACTGTTCATACAACGCATGGTAGAGCATTAGCTTATGCAACAGGTATAAAACTAGCTAATCCAACTAAAAATGTTATTGTTGTAACAGGAGATGGAGATGGTCTTGCAATTGGTGGAAACCATACAATTCACGCCGCAAGAAGAAATATAGGTATTAAACATATTTTAATAAATAATTTCATTTATGGTCTTACAAATTCTCAAACATCCCCAACAACACCAAAGGGCTTTTGGACGGTTACTGCACAAAGAGGAAATATAGATCCAAGTTTTAATGCAACTGATTTATTAATCGGAGCAGGGGCGACATTTGTAGCAAGACAGACGATAATAAACGCAGATGCGTTAGTAAAACTTTTAGTAAAAGGCTTTAGTCATGACGGATATGCTTTTTTTGATATTTTTTCAAATTGTCATATAAATTTAGGTAGAAAAAATAAAATGGCACAAGCTACTGATATGATAAAGTGGATTGAAAACATAACAGTAAATAAAATAAAATATGATAAATTAAGCGATGAAGAAAAAGCAGGACTTTTTCCACTTGGAGTTTTGCACGAAGATAACTCTCATCTTGAATACACAAAAGCCTATGCTAAGGTTATAGAGGCAGCGCAAAATAAAACTAAAATCGACTTTAAGGAGATAGTATGACAACAAAACTTAGATTCGTGGGAGTTGGTGGACAAGGAGTTATACTAGCAGGTGAGATTTTAGCAGCTGCAAAGATAAAAGCAGGTGGTTTTGGCGTAAAGGCATCAACCTATACTTCTCAAGTTAGGGGTGGTCCTACAAAGGTTGATATTATATTAAGTGATGATGAGATTTTATATCCATATGCTGATGATATAGATTTTATGATAGCAACAGCACAAGTTAGTTTTAATAGTTTTAAAAATGATGTAAAAGAAGGTGGAGTTATTGTAGTTGAGCCAAATTTGGTAAGTCCAAGCAGTGAAGATAGAAAAAAATGGCAAATTTATGAAATTCCTATTATTTCAATTGCAAAAGATGATGTTGGAAATGTAATAACTCAAAGTGTTGTAGCTCTTGGGATTGCGGTTGGTTTTACAAAAGTTATGGATAAAGAACTCGTTAGAAATGAAATGTTAAGAAGCGTGCCTGAAAAAGTAAAAGAAGCAAACATAAAAGCTTATGATTTGGGACTAAAAGCGGCCAATGAGCTATTAAAAATTAAATAATATTTGATTTAAGTGCTTTAAATTTTAACACTATAGCTCAAAACTTCAATATAAAATGTTGTTTATGTAGGAGAGTTTAGAGATAAATACAACAACCAAACATTTAATTTAGGACTAAATTAAATGTTTTAAAATATTTTAATGGAAGATTTATCTTCCCTTAAAAACAATATTCATAACTTCTTTAACCAATATCTTTAAAAGTTTCTAATTTATCACTTAATATATTTTTCTTATAAATAATACTAAATATATATAGTTAAATTTATGAAATTTTATACAAATTCATATATAATATGCAAAATTTAAAGATTTTATTTAAGAAAGATATAAGTTTTTTCTTATAATAAAGATGAATTTATGTTTAAAAATAAAATTTAATTTTATTATTTAAGGTAAAATCTTTTAAATTATTGTAAAATTGTAAAGATTTAAAAACCGAACATATTTTAAGAAAAAGGAGATGTGATGGTAAAGGATAAGTTATTAGAAAAAATAACTTTAAGGCTTAATGAAGTTGAAAAATTGCCTAAAATAAAGGAAGGCTCTATCATACAGACTCTTGAAGAAAATGGTCTTTCAAGAAGAGATTTTATGAAATGGGCTGGAGCTATGACAGCAACTCTTGGTCTTAGTAGTGCTTTTATACCTGCAGTTTCTAAGGCAGCTGAGTTAGCAGATAGACTTCCTGTTATTTGGTTACACATGGCTGAATGTACAGGTTGTAGTGAAAGTTTATTAAGAACAGCAACACCAAGTATTGATAGTTTAATATTTGATTATATTTCACTTGAATATCATGAGACTATAATGTCAGCAAGTGGTTGGCAAGCTGAAGAAAATTTGGAGCAAGCCATAGAAAAGTACAAGGGTCAATATATTTTAATGGTTGAGGGTGGAATTCCTGCTGGAACAAGTGAGTATTTTTTAACAGTTGGACCACACGGAACAACTGGTGCAGAACATTGTAGGATAGCTTCTAAAAATGCTGCAGCTATTTTTGCGATTGGAACCTGTTCAAGCTTTGGTGGTATTCAAGCAGCTTATCCTAATCCAACAAACTCTCAAGCTCTTAGTAAGATAGTCAATCAGCCAGTTATAAATATACCTGGATGTCCTCCAAGTGAAAAAAATATAGTTGGAAATGTATTGAATTATATACTATTTGGAACACTTCCTGCACTTGATTCATATAATAGACCAAAATGGGCATATAGACTTAGAATTCATGATCTTTGCGAAAGAAGGGGAAGATTTGATGCTGGTGAGTTTGTAGAGCACTTTGGTGATCAAGGCGCAAAAGATGGATACTGCCTATACAAAGTAGGTTGTAAAGGACCATACACATTTAACAACTGTTCACAAGAGAGATTTAACTCTCATACTTCTTGGCCAATACAGGCAGGACACGGTTGTATAGGTTGTTCAGAACCTGATTTTTGGGATACAATGGGACCACTTGAAGAGCCTTTAGCAGATAGATTATATAAAAGTGTTTTTGGTGGACTTGGAGCAGATGCAACAGCTGATAAAATAGGAATAGGTGTTTTAGCAGTTGCAGGAATCGCTATTGCAGCTCACGCAGCAGTTGGTTCATTTAAGAAAAATAAAGGAGAGTAATAATGAGCGAAAGAATAGTAGTAGATCCAATTACTAGAATAGAAGGACATTTAAGAGTCGAAGTTGTTGTTGATGAAAATAATGTGGTAACTGACGCATATTCAGGCTCAACTCTTTGGAGGGGTCTTGAAACTATAGTAAAAGGAAGAGATCCAAGAGATGCAGGACTTTTTATGCAACGAATTTGTGGAGTTTGTACTTACTCTCATTATAAGGCAGGAATTATAGCAGTTGAAGATGCACTTGGCATAAAACCACCACTAAATGCGGTTTTAACAAGAAGTCTAATGACTAACGCTTTGTTTTTTCATGATCATTGTGTGCATTTTTATCAACTACATGCACTTGATTGGGTTGATGTAGTAAGTGCATTAAGTGCTGATGTGTTTAAAGCTAGCGAAGAAGCTTTTAAATACTGTGAAACTCCTTATGCTTGTGGAGCAGATCATTTAAAAAGTGTTCAAGATAGAGTTAAGAAATTTGTAGATAAAGGAAATTTAGGACCATTTGCAAATGCATATTATGGACATCCTACTTACAAATTTACACCTGAGCAAAATTTAATTGCATTAAGCCACTATTTAGAATGTTTAAGAATTCAAAGAACTGCAGCTGAATTAATGGCAATATTTGGTGCTAAAAATCC
This sequence comes from Campylobacter ureolyticus, assembly GCF_013372225.1. Taxonomy (NCBI): domain Bacteria; kingdom Pseudomonadati; phylum Campylobacterota; class Epsilonproteobacteria; order Campylobacterales; family Campylobacteraceae; genus Campylobacter; species Campylobacter ureolyticus. The sequence continues at coordinate 927,636 of NZ_CP053832.1, forward strand.
ACATCCACAAAGTTTAGTAGTAGGCGGAATCACTTCTGTTATGGATATTTTAAGTCCTTCAAGATTAGGTGAATATTTAACCAAATTTAATGAAGTTGCTGATTTTGTAAATAGAGCATATTATTCAGATATTGTTATGGCTGCAAGAGCTTATGGTAATGAACCAAGCGTTATAAATGATGTTGGAACACCAAATTTATGGTCTCATGAAGAGCTTCCTTATAGTAAAAATGAATTTTTATTTGATAGTGGAATTATTTTAAATGGTGATTTATCAAAAGTTTATGAGCTTGATGAAAGCAAAATAACAGAAGAAGCAACTCATGCTTGGTATAAAAACGATGCCCCTCTTCATCCTTATGAAGGTGCTCAAGATCCAAATTATACAGGATTTAAAACTGAAAAAACAATGAATGCTCAAGGTGAGATGGTTGATACAAAAGTATTTGATATAAAAGGTAAATATAGCTGGATTAAAGCTCCAAGATACGATGGAAAACCTATTCAAGTAGGACCTATAGCAAGTATTTGTGTTAGTTATGCAAAAGGGAATAAATTTGTAGTTCCTATCGTTGATCAATTCTTAAAAGATGCAGGACTTCCATTGGAAGCAGTTTTATCAACTCTTGGAAGAACAGCTTGTCGTATGCTTGAAGCTAAAGTCATTGCAACTCATGGACTTAAAGCATTTAATAATTTAGTTGAAAATATTAAATCAGGCGACACAGAAACTTGTGCTAAATACAAAATTGACAATAAAAAAGAATATAAAGGTCGCTATATAGGAAATGCTCCAAGAGGAGCGTTAAGCCATTGGTGTAGAATTGAAAAAGGTGTTATTAAAAACTGGCAAGCGGTTGTTCCATCAACTTGGAATGCATCTCCAAAAGATAAAGATGGTAAAATGGGATCTTATGAAGCTTGCTTAATTGGTCTTAAAATAGCTGATCTAAAACAACCTCTTGAAATTATAAGAAAAATACACTCATACGATCCATGTATTGCGTGTGCAGTTCATGTGATGGATACTAAGGGAAATGAGCTTGGTGCTTATAAGGTAAATCCTAATATTTAAAGGAGAAATAGTATGAAAAAAGAAAATAAAAGAGTGGCTGAGTATGAATTTAGCATAGGATATCGTTTAAGTCACTGGGTTAGATTTTTTGCTATTATGCTTTTAATAATTAGCGGATATTATATATCTTTTGTGTTTCAAAGCCCAATGGTTAGTGATGAACCTGTGCTATTTTTGCAGGCAAAATGGAGATTTGTTCATATAGTTGCTGGATTTGTAATGATAGCTGCTGTTATTTATAAATCTTATATTTTTATATTTGATAAGATGAGCCACATAGAAAGAGTAAGTATAAAAGACTTTTTAAGCCCTAAGGTTTGGTTTGAGCAGATTAAATATTATCTTTATTTAACAGATGAGCATCCACACTTAAAAGGAGTTTATAATCCTTTGCAATTTATTGCTTATATTATGTTTTATGCGGTAGCTTTTATCCTAATACTTACAGGACTTATTTTATATATGCATGTTTATCATCATGGTTTTGGTGGAGCAATTTTCGATATTTTAAGACCTGTTGAAGTATGGATGGGTGGACTTGCAAATGTAAGAGCAATTCATCACATATGCATGAATGTCTTGATAATCTTTATAGTTGCTCATATTTATATGGCTGTATTTAACGCTGTTAAGGGTAGAAATGGCGGAATGGACGCTGTAATAAGCGGCTATAAATTTCCAGAAGAAAATCACTAAAATGAAAATTTTAGTTTTAGGAATAGGAAATGTATTGTACTCCGATGAAGGTATCGGAGTACATTTTGTAAAATTACTTGAAAAAAACTATCAATTTATCTCAAATGAACATGAGATAAATTTTATGGATGGTGGAACATTAGCAAATTTTTTGATGTTTATAATGGCAAAATATGACCATATTTTTTTAGTTGATTGTATTGAGGCTGATGATGGCAAAGTAGGCGATGTCTATTTTTTTAGCTATGATGATATGCCAAAAATGATAAAGTGGAGTGGCTCAGCTCATGAAGTTGAAATGCTTCAAACTTTGCAAATGATGGAATTAGCAGGCGATTTACCATCAACTAAAATCTTAGGTGTTATTCCAAAAAGAGTTGAACCTTTAGCTTTTACTATAAGTGATGAACTTAAAAACTCAGTTAAAGTTATGGAAAAAACTTCTTTAAATTACTTTAAAAGTTTAGGTTTTGAAGTAAAAAAAATCAATGATTTAACCATTCAAGATATAGCAAATGAGTTTGATGAGATAGGAAAAAATAAAATATGATAATAGCTTTTAAATTTAACTATACAAATAAAAATAATTTTTTAGCTTATTTTTTAGAATTTTATGCTAAAAAAAGTTCTTTAAGTTATTCAATCACAAAAGAGGGCGATATTTTAACCCTATTTGTAAAAGGAGAAGAAAAAGATCTTTTAAAATTTAGCGATGAAAGTATGATTTTAATACCAAATTCTATTTTTTTACAAAAAAGCGAAGTTGAAGTAGTAGATGAATTGCCAAATACAAACATTGAGATTCCAAATTTAAGCTTTTCAAATTTAACTCCAAGTATTGTAAAAAACTATGTAAATCACACCGAAAATTTAAAAAATGAATATAATATCTTTAGTGAAATTTCTATTTTAAAAGATAATGAATTTATCAAAATAGACGAAAAAAACTATAAAGAACTTTTAGAATTTTGTTTTTTAAACTTGCTACATAATAAAACACTACTGTTAAAAGATGGAAATAACAATGAATTATATTTTGAAAGCGGTGTAAATTTTAAAGCAAATTATCTAATGCCAACAAGCTTTAAAAGTATAAGTTCACTTTTTATAGCAGATGAAAAAAGCTTAATCGCATTATCAAGCTATGAAAAACCACTTATAAATTTAAAGATAAATGCAGTTTTTAGAAAAAATCACGAAAATGCTCCTGCTTTCTTTGATATAAAAGCCGCAAGTGATTTTTTTATATTTGCTCTTTTAGATAGACTATATGAAGAAAATATTAATTTTGTAAGCGTTAAAAGTCAAATTTTAATTAAAGCATCTGTTTTAGATAATGAAATTTTAGTTACTAATAATAATCTTTTTTTAAGTAGCAATGAAAAACTAATCTTGGAAAAAAACAGATACTCTAATTTATCAAAATTTGGACTTATTTGTGATGAATACAACTCTTTTAATGATAAAAATTTAAATATCTATTTAACTAAATTTGGGATGGATGATACAACCCTTTACCAAAACAATAATTCGATAAATTTTTTAAAATTTAGTGAATTTAAAAGCTATGATGAGATAAAAGAGGCTATAACAAAAGATGAAATAGGAAAAAAACTTTTTGAAAATTTCACTAAAAAATATAATTTTCCAAATGGTGAAATCAACAACTCACAAAGTTTTTATGCTATTTTTGACATCTCTTCAAAAATTTTATTTGGTAAAGATGCATCATATCTAATAACAAATGCAAAAGATTTTATTGGAAAAAAAGGTCCGAGTATTGACTACCTTATATCAAATTCTAAATTTGATACTATAAAACTTATAAAAAGTGCAATGAGTTTTAAACTTGCTGGAGTAAGTGATAAAATTCTATCTTTTGGTATAGTTCAAAGTTTGGCTTATTTTCTAAGTGATTTTAGTGATGATTTAGAATTTGACAATGCTTTTTTAACTGGTGATTTATTTGAAGAAAGATTGATTTCAAATTTAATTTTAAATGTTTTTAGTAAAAATAAAAGTGTAAAATTTAGTAAATATTTTGGAGTTTAAATGTGCTATAAATTTAGCATTTTTGGCTTAGTTCAAGGTGTTGGTTTTAGACCTTTTGTTTATTCTTTAGCTTTAAAGCATAAGCTTTTTGGCGAAGTTTATAACGATAGCCAAGGTGTTAAAATTTTTTTATCAGGCAATGAAAATAGCATTTTAGATTTTGAACATGAGTTAAAAACAAATCTTCCACCACTTGCTAGGATAGACAAGATAATAAAAACTAAAATTTCAGGAATTTTTTACAATGATTTTAAGATAACATCTTCAAAAAATACTTCTAAATTTAGTCCAATTTTGCCTGATTTTGCAATTTGCAATGACTGTAAAAGTGAATTTTATGATAAAAATAGCAGATTTTTTCATTATCCTTTTATAAACTGCACAAATTGTGGACCAAGACAATCTATCATAAAAAAACTTCCTTATGATAGAGCAAATACAACAATGAGCAAATTTAAAATGTGTCAAACTTGCCAAAACGAGTATGAAAATCCACTAAATCGTCGTTTTCACGCTCAACCAATTGGCTGCGAGAAATGCGGTATAAGCTTAATCTTAAAAGATAATCAAGCCAAAATTTTAGATAAAAATGATTTTGAAAACTTAGCTAAAAAAGTAGCAAATTTGCTAGAAAATGGAGCTATTTTTGCTATAAAAGGTCTTGGCGGATTTCACTTAGTTTGTGACGCATTTAACAAAAACTCCATACAAAAACTAAGAGAGTTAAAACATCGTCCTAAAAAACCGTTTGCTATAATGTGCAAAGATTTAAAAATGGCTTTAGAAATAGCTGAAATTTCGCAAAAAGAAGCAGAAATTTTAGAAAGTGAAATAAAACCAATTGTTATTTTAAAACTTAAAAACTCATCAAAAATTCCATCAAATTTAGCTCCAAATTTGGATAAAATCGGTATTTTTTTAGCCCCAACTGGACTAAATTTACTTATTTTTGAATATTTTAAAAACCCAATTATCGCAACTAGTGCAAATTTAAGTGGCGAACCTATAATTTCAAATGAAAATAACCTTTATAAAAAACTTGGAAATGTTTTTGATTACGCACTTGATAATGATAGAGAAATTTTAAATCCAAGCGATGATAGTATAGTACAAATTATAGATGAAAAAGCTTTTTATCTTCGCACAAGTAGGGGTATAAATCCAAAGATTTTTCTAACAAATTTCAAAGTCAAAGGCACATTTTTAGCCATCGGAAGCGAACTAAAAAACCAATTTGTTATATATAAAAACTCTCAAATTTTTATATCTGCATATATTGGAGATCTTAAAAATGTTGCAACATTTGAACGTTTTAAAAAAATGCTTGATCTTTTTATAAAAAGTTATGATTTAAAATTTGATGCAGTTATAGCTGATAAACATCCAAGCTTTTTACACACAAAATATTTTAAAGAAAAAGGTTATAAAATTTATAATATCCAGCATCATTATGCGCATTTGATTTCTAATTTATATGAAAATTTCAGTGATGATTTAACAAAATCAAATAAAAATTCAGATAAACAATATTTGGGATTTTGTTTTGATGGCACAGGATATGGGGATAACGCTAAAATTTGGGGTGGTGAAGTTTTTATTTTTAATGGATATAAATATAGTAGAAAATACCATTTTGATGAGTTTTTACTCCTTGGTGGTGATAAAAGCATAAAAGAAATTTATCGCTTAGCTTATGCAATTTTTAAAAAATATGATATTGATACAAAATTATTAAATATTGAGCCAAAATTAGAAAAAAAGTTAAATTTAATTTACACAAAAGAGATAAACTCATATTATACTTCATCACTTGGCAGAGTTTTTGATGCATTTTATTCGCTTATTTTTGGAGTAAGCAAGATAAGCTATGATGCACAAGCTGGCATGATAATGGAGAAATTTTATGATAAGAGTTGTAAAGAAAGTTATAAATTTGAAATTGAAAATGAAAAAATAATATTTAAAGATGCTTTTTTAAATGCTTTAAAAGAAAGCGATAAAAAAGTTTCTATAAGTAAGTTTATAAATGGCTTAGTGGATTTGATTATTAAAATTTCAATAAAAGAAAAACTTGATGTAATATTAAGTGGTGGAGTTTTTCAAAATAAAATTTTAGTTGAAATTTTAATAGCCAAATTTAAAGAAAATGGGATAAAATACTATTTTAATCAAACTTATCCTACAAATGATAGTGGAATTGCCTTAGGGCAGATGATTTGGTTTTTACTAAATAAAGGAGAAAACTATGTGTAAAGATTGCGGTTGTGAAAGTCACAAACATAACGAAGATACAAAATCAACTGTTGAAGTTGTATCTAAAATTTTATCTAAGAATGACAAAGAAGCAGACCATAACAGAGCTCACCTTGATGAAAAAGGGATATTTTGCATAAATTTAATGAGTAGTCCAGGAGCTGGAAAAACAACACTTTTAGAAAATACAATTAAAAAAAGCAAATTTAAAATAGGTGTTGTTGAAGGAGATTTAGAAACTAACCGTGATGCCGATAGAATCATAAAAGCAGGTGCATCAGCATATCAAATCACAACAGGGCAGGGTTGTCACCTAGATGCAGTTATGGTACATGAAGGACTTCATCACTTGCCACTTGAAAATTTAAATCTAGTTTTTGTAGAAAATGTAGGAAATTTAGTTTGTCCTGCAAGCTATGATGTTGGATCTCACATAAATGTAGTACTTTTAAGCTCACCAGAGGGAAGTGATAAAGTTGAAAAATATCCTGTTATGTTTAGAGCTGCAGATTTAGTTATCATAACAAAATCAAGTGTTAAAAAATATTTTAACTTTGATACAAAAGAGGTCATCAACTCAGTTAGAAAGCTTAATCCAAAAGCTGATATTATTGAACTTGACAGTGTTACTGGTGAGGGCTTTGAAAAATGGCTTGATTATCTGAAATTTAAAATGGAGTTTAGATAATGTGTCTTAGCATACCATCAAAAGTTTTAGAAGTAGATGAAAACAACTTTGCTACAGTTGAAACTTTAGGCGTTAAAAGAGGTGTTAGTTTAGATCTTATTGGCGAGCCTGTAAAACCAGGCGAATATGTTTTAATCCATGTTGGCTTTGCAATGGAAAAAATAGATACAAAAGCAGCTCTTGAAAGTTTGGAGTTTTATAAAAAAATTGCAAAAGAGATGGAAGATGGGACAATTGATCAAAGTGATGGTGATATGGGACTATCAAATATGAAAATAGAGTAAAAAATGGATTTAATAAACGACTTTAGAGATAAAACTCATATTTTAAATTTATCAAAACTAATAATTGAAAATTCAAAAAAACCACTTAATATAATGGAAATTTGTGGTGGGCACACACACTCTATAATGAAATTTGGTATTGATAAATTAGTCGGAGAAAATATAAAATTTATCCACGGCCCTGGATGTCCAGTTTGTGTTATGCCTCGTCATAGTATTGATGAGGCCATAAAGCTTGCCTCTATGAAAGATACCATTTTTACAACATTGGCTGATATGTTAAGAGTGCCAGGAAGTTATACAACTCTTGCCAAACAAAGGGCCAAAGGTCATGATATAAGAGCTTTATATTCTCCACTTGATGTGATAAATATAGCATTAAAAAATCCAGATAAAAATGTGATATTTTTTGCTATTGGTTTTGAAACAACTACACCAATGAGTGCAGTTGTCATAGAAAAAGCAATAAATTTAAATCTTAAAAATCTTTTTTTTCATATAAATCATGTTACCGTTCCAGCACCAGTTAAAGCTCTTTTAGATGATAAAAATGTAAAAATTGATGCATTTTTAGGACCAAGTCATGTAAGTGTTATAATTGGTTCAAAACCATACGAAGATATTGCAAAAACTTATAAAAAACCAATTGCCATAAGTGGATTTGAGCCACTTGATATAATGGATTCTATTTTAAATTTAGTTAAACAATTTAATGAAAATAAATTTGAAGTTTATAACGAATACAACCGAGTTGTTAAGCCAAACGGGAATGAAAAAGCTATAAATTTAATAAATAAATATTTCAAAAAAGTGGATTTTGAGTGGAGAGGACTTGGAGTTATACCAAAAAGTGGACTCGATCTAAAAGATGAGTTTGATTTTTTAAATGCAAGGAAAATTTTTGATTGCAGTGTTGAGAGCAAGTCTGAAAACAGAGCCTGTATTTGTGGTGAAATTTTAAGGGGGTTGAAAAATCCACCTGATTGTAAAGTATTTGGAAAGGTTTGCAATCCACAAAACCCACTTGGTTCTTGTATGGTTTCAAGCGAGGGAGCATGTGCGGCTTATTATAAATATAAAAGAGGGTAAAAAGTGGAAGAGCTAGAAAGAAAACAAATACTAAAAAAAGCCATTTTAAATTATAGGCTTTTTTTTGTTTTAGTTCCAGCTTTTTTATTTTTATTTTTTTTGATATTTGAAATTTTTAGTGAGTATTTTCCTGATATTAAAGAGAAATACCCAGAAGCAAATTTGCTTTTTTTAGCCTATTTTCCTTTGTTTTTTATAGCGTTGTTTTTTTTAAATAGGTATTTAAATTATTTAAAAAAACAAAATATAAAATTTGAAAATTATATAAAAGAAAAACTAGTTTCAAAATTTTTAAAAAACTATACTTATAACCCAGCAGATGGTTTCGGAAGTAATTTTATAAATAGTGTAGAAATTTATGCTCATTATGACTTTGCAACTCATGATTTAGTAAAAGGTTTTCATAAAGATACAAAATTTGAGTTTTGTATAGCAGAAACTTGTGAAAATTATACTAGCGTGGGTGGTGATTTTGGAAAGTTAATAAATGGCTTAAAAAAAATGAAGTATGAATTATCAAAATTTACAGGTGTTATTTTGGGTTTTGTGATAGATAAAAATTTTAAATCAAAAACAATAATTGTTGATAAATCCTACAACACAAAAATAAATGGAAAAAAAGAAATTTTTGATAATAGCACTTTTAATGACGAGTTTAGAATATTTAGCGACGATGCTGTAGAAGCTAGGTATTTGCTTAGTTTTTTGGATATGGAAAAAATAGTAAATTTTCAAAACACAATAGGAGCAGGGCAGGCAAGCTATGCTTTTATAAATGGGAAATTTTATATTTTTTTAAATAATTATCATTTTAGTTATAACCCATCTTTATTTTTTGAAGTAAATGAAAAAGATGCGATAAATTTCGCACAAAATATAAAAAAAGTGATAAGTTTTATAGATTATTTTAAATAGGAGTAAATTTTGAAAGAACAAATTCTTTTAAGTCACGGTGGTGGCGGTGAAGAGATGAATGCTTTGATAAATGATATAATTTTCAAAGCCTTTGATAATGAAATTTTAAAAAGTGCAAACGATGCGGCAATTTTAAAATTTAACTCTTTAAATTTAGCTTTTACAACTGATAGTTTTGTTGTAACACCACTATTTTTTAGTGGTGGAGATATCGGTAAAATAGCTATTTGTGGCACTGTAAATGATCTTGCTATGGTTGGAGCAAAACCACTTTATCTAAGTTGTAGCTTTATAATAGAAGAGGGTTTTAGCATAAAATACTTTAAGCAAATTTTAAACTCAATGAGCACAACCGCAAAAGAAGCAGGAGTTTTTATAGTTTGTGGTGATACAAAAGTAGTTCCAAAGGGTAAATGCGATGGTATTTTTATAAATACAAGTGGTGTTGGAGAGATTATAAAACCAATTAATACTGCAAATTTAAAAGCACCAGCTAAAATTTTAGTAAGCTCTGATATCGCTAGACACGGAAGTGTGATAATGCAAGCAAGAGATGAGCTTGGTTTTGAAAGTCAGCTTAAAAGTGATTGCAAACCGCTAAATTTAATAGTTGAAAAAATTCTAAACTCTGGAATTACACCACTTGCAATGAGAGATGCCACAAGAGGTGGAATAAGTGCAGTTTTAAACGAGTGGGCGAAATTTTGTAAAATTGGCATTAAGATAAAAGAATCGGCAATAAATATAAGCGATGAAGTTAAAGGAGTTTGTGAAATTTTAGGTTTTGAACCGTATGATTTAGCAAATGAGGGAACTTTTGTTTTGGCAGTTTGCGAAAAAGAGGCTCCAAAATGTTTAGAAATTTTACGCGAATTTGATAAAAATGCAAATATCATAGGAGAGGTTATAGAAAATGAAGAAAATAGGGTGATTTTAGAAACACTTTATGGAGTTGAGAGATTTTTAGAACCACCAAAAGGTGAGTTACTTCCTAGAATTTGTTAAATTTGAAATTTTTATTTATAAATTTGTAAAATATATAAGACTTTAAAAGGAAAAATATGCATGAGCTTTCAATAGTAATTGATTTAGTTGCACTTTGCGAAGAAAATTTAAGAAAAAATAATAAGAACAAAATAGAAGAAGTTCATCTTAAAATAGGGCGTTTAAGTGGTGTTGAACCACATCTTTTAAAAAGCGCTTATGAGGTTTATCAAAAAGACACAGTTTGCAAAGATGCAAAACTCATTATAAATTTACAAGATGTCGTTGTTAAGTGTAATAAATGCGGAAAAGAAAGCGTGCTTAATAAAAATGAGTTTTTATGCCCAAAATGTGGCTCAAATGACCTTGAAGTGCTTGATGGCGAAGATATGTATTTAATGCAGCTAGTTATGTCATAAATAGGACTTAATAGCTTTTTTACTTCTAGGATATTTTTTTAATACAATAATGATCTTATTTCCATCCTTATAATTTTTTTTTATTTATAAAATTTTACAACCATTAAATTTATTAATATGGCAGAGCCCTTATTATATTTTTCTTATATATTAGATTTCATATTAATATTCTTGCATTTTTCATCATTTTCTTATTTTAAAAACACTTTATCATGCTTTTGCATAAAAATCAATCTAAAAACCAAAATACACATTTTATTGCATTATTACTTATGGATAAGTTTTAAATTTTCAAAAAGTAAAGTAAGGAAATGACTATATATTGTTGTTTAGCAAGGTTTTATTTTGCCAGGGGATTTTAATTTATAAAAGTTTGAAAATTACAGTTTTCAATACAAAATATTAAAATTACTTTGTATTTATCTTTTTATCATAGTTTTTTTAGCTTTATATTTAGTATGTTTTTATGTATTTTTTAATTTTGTTTTTAATCCGTTTTAAAAACAAATTTATTTGCATAAGATTGTATTGTTTATTGTGTTTTTGGTTTTTAGAGCCTGCTGTAATTATAAAATTAAGTATGTAGAAAAAAAAATTAAATATTGGTAGCTAATTTTAAGTAAATTAATTCTACCAATATTTTTATTACTAAATTAAGCTAAAGAAGTTTTTTTAGAAATTAAATCAGTTATTTGATCTTTTATGGATTGGTAATTATAGCCGTCTTTAAATCCAGCATAAAATCCACCGCTTGCATTTATATGCCCTCCTCCACCGACTAAATCTTTAGCCATTTGACTTACATCCGCATTTCCATTTGCACGAAAGCTCAATGTTTTTTTAGAAGTAACATCTATAAAAAAGTCAATATCAGGATTTTGCACTAAAAAATCATTTCCTATGATTGAAGTATTGCCTATATTATATGTCAAGATGCCTTTTTTATCCAAATATGATATTTCAAATTTTTCTCTATCAGCACTAAGCTTTTCTACTATAAATTTAGATATCAAATTACTAAGTGTGTCATCATTTTGTTTTTTAAAATACTCTTTTTTTATTTTATGCAAAGCCTCATCAAGCGCAATATGACCGTTATCTTGATCGAAAAAAGTCTGTGATTTATCTAAAAGATAAAATATATACTCTCTACTATTTTCATCAAACATTATCTTATTTATCTCTTTTGCTCCACTTACTACACCCATGCAAACCTTACCCATTTCAAACCAATGATTGTCTTTTAGCCAGATATCAACAGCATTGACAACATTTACAAACTTAAAAAGCCTATCATCTTTACCATATAATTTACTAAAAAAATCATAAGTTATAAGAGTTGCACATCTTGAACTATCCATTAAATACCAAGGAAATTTTTTAGAGCACTCAAGTCCAGTTTGATGATGATCAAGTAAAAAAATAGTTGAATTTTTATCTTTTAATGCATTTTCAAATTTTTCGCACTGTTGTAGACTTAAATTTAAATCTGTAATTAAAACAATTGATTTTTCATAAATTTTTTCATTATTTTCATTAACTTTGGCACTGTTTTCTATTAAATTTAAAATCTCTTCAAATTTAGCCTCTATTTCTCTTCCATAGTTGGAATTAAAAAATAAAATATCCTTAAAATAATGTTTTGTAACTAACTGTGCTCCATATCCGTCTAAATCTGTGTGTGATAAATGGTAAATTTTCATATTTTCTCTTTTATTATGTCTTTTAAAAAAATTGTTTCTAAGAAGTCATCTACTTGGTTTTGAAGAGTATTAAAAGTATTCCAAATTTGGCAATTATCACTTTTTTCACACTCATCTTTCGATTTCGAACACTCAAAAACGCTTCCTGCATGCTTCTCGGTTTTGGAAATTATCTCTTTTAGATTAAAATCTTCCTTTGCTAGCATAAAACCACCGTTTGCACCTTTATATGAAACTAAAATTCCAGCTTTTGCTAAATTTTGCAGTATTTTAGCTAAAAAGCTTTTTGAAATATCAAGCTCCTTTGATATAGTATCTACATCTTGTGGGCTATCTTTTTTAGCTATAAATATAAGTGAAAGCAGTGCATACTCGCTGGCTTTTGTAAAAAGCATCCAAACTCCTTAAAAAAATATATTGCTATTTTAGTAAGTTTTAGCTATTAATAAGTTTAAATAAGCAAATTTTAATTATTTTTTATAAAATAAGCTTGATTTTATTTTTTTTAGGTATCATTAAAACTCATTTTAATTTAACCAGTCAGGAGGTCATTATGGCTTTGGATTCGGCAAAGAAATCAGAAATAGTTGCGAAATTCGCTAAAAAAGAGAACGATACAGGTTCAACAGAAGTTCAAATAGCACTTTTAACAGCTAGAATACAAGAACTTACTTCTCACTTACAAGATAATCCTAAGGATTTCTCATCAAGACTTGGTCTTTTGAAAATTGTAAGCAGAAGAAAAAAACTTATGAAATATCTAAAAGATAAAGATTACGATAGATATACAAAAATTGTATCTGAACTTGGTTTAAGAGATAGATAAATTTTATAGCCCTATTTTGGGCTATTTTTTAAATTTAGTATTTTTATAAAATCACTTTTTTATGAAATTCTTCAATAGGTAAAATTTTTAAAACAATTCTATATAATAGATAAAACAAAACAAACGTTAAAATTAAAATATAATCACTGTCTTTGTCTGTCTTTAACGCAGAAATTAAAATAAAATTTATTAGAAATATATAAAAAATCCAAAGATATTTTACATTAAACATAAAAATCTTTTCAAATTTATTTTTTATTTTATATTCTGTATGGCAACATTCGCACATGCTTTTATAAACCCCCAAAAATATCAGCAATTAAAGAACCACTAATATCAAACTTTCTTCCATCAACACCATTTTCTAAGTATGTTTTAAAAAGTTCATAGTTATCAAAATTATAGGCAATCTTTAGGAGATTAAACATATTTTCATTTTCTAAAAGTCTTAAATCAGCACCTTCTAAGATTAATTTTTTTGTTAATTCTATAGATAAATTTTCATCCTGATGTGATTTAAAGGCAATAACATAAGCTAATATTTCTTTTAATCCTTTTGTAGATAAATCTGCTTCTTTTCTTATCAATAAATTTATAATTTCCAAATTTAACCTATCTTTTTCCGTGGATAAAAGATATGGAATTGCCGCGATACCATTGCTATTTCCTAAATTTACAAGCTTTGGATTTTTATCAAGCATGGCTTTAACTTTATCGTAATCATCAGCCATTATAGCTTTGCATAATTCATCAACTTGTTTAGTTAAATTTTGGTCTTGTAAGGTAGTTTTATCATCTTTTATAGTATCTGCAAAGTTAAAACTTAATATTAAAGATATAAAAAATATTGCTTTAAAAATTTTTATTCCTTTTGTTTAAATTTTATTCTCATCTTTTTTATATATATTACAAGGCAAAAATCCAATAAACAATCTATAACCTATATAAAAAATTAAAATAGCAATTAACCAAATTTCTCCACCAAAACTAATTGGCGATATATAATCTATTACCGTAACAATCAAAAATATATGTATAGGCAATAAATATAATACACACAAACTCAAAAATATTGCAATAAAATAATTTATGCCATAGTTTGTATTGCATTTATTGCAAACAAACCCCCAGCTTCCAAAAATATACTCTTTTATAGAATTACATTTTTTATTTTATTTCCACAAACTTCACATTTTTTGTAAAGAAATCCCATTTGTTTTTTCCTTAGGCTGCAAATTTATAATTTTGTTTTTTAATTCTTAATCGCCATAAATGATGCAAAATTTCCCCATTTAAATATAGTTTCTATTACTTTAAATCCAGTATCTTTTAATAATTTTTTATTTTCATCTTCACTAAATGGTATAAGAACATTTTCTAAAGCTTGTCGTTTTTGAGCAATCTCATATTTTGAATAGCCATTTTTTTCTTTATATTCTTCATAAATTTCTATCATATTTTTAGATAGCTTTTTATCTTCATAAAGAAGCTTTTCACTAAGTATTAAAATTCCACCCTCTTCTAGTCCATCATATATTTTTTTTATAAAATTTACTCTTTTTAAAGGGCGAATAAATTGTAAAGTATAGTTTAAAATAACAGCATTGACACTATTAAACTCAAAAGTTAATGCATCTGCTTCTATAAATTCAACCTTACTTCCATACGCTTTTGCTTTATTTTTTGCAATTTCTTGCATAGCTTTTGAATTATCAACTCCACAAAGTCTAAATTTTGGATTTTTTTCAAATAGTTTAAAAAGCAAAGCACCAGTTGAGCAACCAAGATCAATTATAAAAGCTTGACTGTCTAAATATTTTACTAAAATTTGAGTTATTAAATTTGATGAAACATCATAAAATGGTACCGATCTACTTATCATATCATCAAACACACTTGCAACATTTTCATCAAATTCAAATTGTTTTAAAATTGGCTGTTTAAAAATTTCATCTTTCACAATTCATCCTTTTTTAAAATATCTTGTGCTTTTAATATATCTTTTGAAATTTGAAATTTTAACTCATTTAGGTTTTCAAATTTTTTGTTATCTCTTATAAAATCTTTAAATTTTATTGTGATTTTACAATTTATTCTATCTTCATTAAATGGCTCTATTATATGTGTTTCAACACTAAATTTATCATCTGTTGAAAGCCTATTTCCTATAAAAGTAACACTTTTAAAGTCTTTGTTATTTAGATTTGTAAAAGTTGCATAAACACCATTTTTTGGTAAAAAATAGTTGCTTGTATCTAAATTTAGAGTTGAAAAAAGCTCTTTTTTACCTAAACCTTGACCTTTTATCAAATCTCCTTTTATTTCATAAACTCTATCTAGTAGCAAATTTGCCATTTTTATATTAGCTTTTTTTAAAAATTCCCTTATTCTTTCACTATGAACTGAAATATTATTAATCTTTTTTTCATTAACTATAACAACTTCACCATCAAAAATATTTTTTAAAAAAATAGCATCCGCACTTCTGTTTTTTCCAAATTTAAAGTCATATCCAACAACTATTTTTTTTAAATTTACAAACTCATTTTTTAAAAGCTTTATAAACTCTTCTGGACTCAGATTTTTAATATCATTAATGTTTTTATAAAAAATAGGTAAATTTATAAAAGACTCTCTTTTTGGAGTTAGTTTTAATCCATCATTTTCAATGACTAAAATTCCACCATCATAGCAATGTGAAAAAAGAGTTTTGTGACCTAAGTGAATGCCATCAAAATGTCCAATAGCAAGAGATTTTATTTTTGATTTATCCATTTAATATCTTCAACATTATAGCCATCTTTTTTGGCATTTTCTAAATAAATTGCTTCAATTAATGCTGGAATTTGCTTAGTTCTTGATAATATATAAAGCTTTTTATGATCTTTTCCATAAATTAAAGCATATTTATAAGCATCTATTTTTACTATATAAAGTGGCTCATAAACAAGCCCAAATTTTGAAATTTCAATCATACTTTTATTATCATCTAAACCAAATCTTGCCTTATATTCATCTTTTACAACTTTGTCATCTTTTGCAGTAGAACTTTTTATAACCTTTATCTCATTATTATATACGCTGAAATTTATAGTTGAATTTGTTAAATTTGCATCATTCATAGAAGCTATTTCATACCAAGTTCCACTAAATTTATAGATATCAAAGTCCCCTTTTATAACTCTTTTTGGTGTAGTTAAATTTGTATTATTACAGCCACTTAGTAAAATTAAAGCTGTAAAGCATACTAATAAACCCCTATTTTTTAAAAAGGTAAAAATACTCTTCATTTCCATTTTTTCCTTTTAGTTTTGATTTTTCTTTTTTAAGCATTATAAGTCCTTGTTTTGCAGCATTTAGTTCAAATTTGTTCATAGCTTTTAAAATAGCTTTTTCATCTAAAACCCTGCCCTTTTTATCTCTTTTTGCCTCCACGCCAACTTCAAATTGTGGTTTAAATAAAATTATAGCAAACTCTGTAAAAAGCTTTGATAGTTTTTCAATTACTAAATTTAATGAAATAAAACTTATATCACAAGTTAAAATATCAAAAATTTCTTTATTTTCAAAGTTTTTTATATCTAAATTTTCATAAACAAAAACTCTTTCATCTTTTTTTAATTTTTCATCTAATTGGTTTGTTCCAACATCAACACCAACAACTTTTTTGACATCATTTTTAAGTAAAATCTGTATAAAACCTCCAGTAGAGCTGCCAACATCAATAACTGTTTTATTCTTTAAATCTAAATCAGTATCTTTTAGAAATTCTTTAAGCTTAAAAGCTGCACGAGAGACATAAATTTCACTCATTATTTCAACTTTTGCATTATCAATATCTAAGCTATTTTTTTCTAAAAGCTCACCATTTATTAAAATTTTTTTATCTTTTATAAATTCACTTGCTTTGTTTCTGCTTATATTTAAAGCATTTGCTACATACAAATCAGCTCTCATTTTTACTCTTTAAAACTCACTTTCTAAAAGCTTTAAAAACTCACTCTCATCTATAACTTTAACACCAAGTTTTAATGCGTTTTCTAATTTGCTTCCAGCTTCACTTCCGCAAAGCAAAAAATCAGTTTTTTTAGAAACAGAGTTTGTAACTTTTGCACCATTTTCTAAAAGTAAATCTTTAAAATAATCCCTGCTTTTACTTAAAGTTCCAGTTATGACAACAGTTTTATTGTTAAATACACTATTTTTAGTTTCAAAAACTGATGGTTTAGGGTTTATGATATTGGTTAAATTTATAATTTTTTCTATATTTGTTTCTATAAACTCAACCAAACTCTCAGCCATTGCTTCCCCAAAGCCATCAAGATTTAAAAAATCATCTTTTTTAGCATCAATCCACTTTAATCCAAAACTTTCATCCAGTTTTTTTGCTGCAACTTCGCCTATATGTTCAATCCCCAAAGAAGTTATAAAACGGTAAAGCGGAGAGTTTTTAGAACTATTAATAGCATTTAGTAAATTTGCAATTTTTTTATCTTTAAAGCCTTCTAGATTTTCTAAATCTTCTTTTTTTAGATTATAAATATCTGGAATTTTTGCTATTTTTCCCTCTTCAAAAAGTGTTTTTACGATAGCTTCACCAAGTCCGTCTATATTCATGCACTTTTTAGAAGCAAAATAAATAAGTGAGTTTATAACCCTTGCTTTACAATCAAGATTTTGACACTTTACAAACACACCCTCATCAAGTAGATGCGAACCACAAACTGGACAAGTTGTAGGGCGTGAAATTTCTGTCTGGCTTCCATCTCGCCTGTCTTTATAAACACTTGTTATTTTTGGTATTACATCGCCACTTCTTATAATATTTACAAAATCATTTTTCATAAGTCCTAGGCGTTTTATCTCGTCAAAATTATGAAGAGTTGCATTTTTTACAATAGCACCATCTATTTCAACTGGCTCTAAAACTCCAACTGGAGTTACCACCCCACTTCTTCCAACCTGCAAAGCAATATCTTTTAGTCTTGTTACTTTTTCAACTGCTTTAAATTTATAAGCCACCATAAATTTTGGAAATTTAACAGTATATCCAAGTTCTTGACATTTTGAAAGCAGATTTATTCTTATGACCATTCCATCCATTAAGATCTCTTTATCATCTCTTTTTGCGACTAAATCATCATAAGCTTTTGTAATTTCATTTTTAGTTTTACAAACTCTTATAAAACTATCTTGTAAAAAACCAAGTTTTCTAATGAAACTCATAATCTCAAAATGAGTTTTTAAACCTAGTTCATTATAGCCTGCATCCCAAGGGATAAATTTAAGTTTTCTTTTAGCAACAATACTGCTATCAAGTTGTCTTAGGCTTCCAGCTGCTGCATTTCTAGGATTTGCCAATGGAAGTTCACCGTTTTTTGAACGCTCTAAATTTAACTCGTCAAAATCACTTTTTGATATTACAACTTCACCTCTTATCTCTATTTTTCCTGTGTAGTCAATCTTTAATGGAATACTTTTTATAACTTTTGCATTTTGTGTTACATCTTCGCCAATTACTCCATCGCCTCTTGTTGCAGCACTTTTTAAAATGCCATTTTCATAGAGTAAATTTAGACTTGCTCCATCAAATTTTGGCTCACAATAAAACTCAAATCCGGATTTTTCACCTCTTTTTAGCCAAGATATTAGTTCATCATCGTTAAAAATATCTTCCATAGACCACATTTGATTAATGTGAGCTAGTTTTTCAAACCCATCGCTTATAGCTCCGCCTATTTTTTGTGTTGGAGAGTACTCTAAAATTTCACTTTTGTTTTGTGATTCATACTCTAAGACTTTATTATAAAGACTATCATACTCTTCATCACTTGCCAAAGGGGCATCTTCTGTGTAATATGCCCTAGCCCATAAATTAAGTAAATCAATTGCTTTTATATACTCATCTATTGTCATGTTATCACCAAAATATATTTTTTACCAAATAGATATTTTATTCATCGCTTCATGTAATTTAAACATTTGAGAATGTTCAAAAACATCATGTGTTCTTATTATGGTTGCACCATTTTCATAAGCCTTTAGGTGCAGATATAAACTTCCTGCAAGTCGCTCATCAACTTCGCTTTTAGAATAATAATTTATTACGCTTTTTCTACTTGCCCCTACAAAAAGTGGCAAATTAAAATGTAAAAAATGCTCTAAATGTTTGATTAAAAAAAGATTATCACTTGCACTTTTGCCAAAACCAATACCTGGATCAAGCACAATATCTTTAACACCATAACTATAAATTTCATCTAATTTAACTTTAAAAAATTCATCAATTTCATCTATCAAATCATCGTATTTAGGATCTTTTTGCATATTTGTAGGATCACCTTTCATGTGCATTAAAGAGTAAGTTGCGTTGTATTTTTTTGCCAATTTACAAAGACTTAAATCAGCACTTATATCATTTATAAAAGTAAAACCCTGATTTAGAGCATATTCAAGGCAGTATTCATCAAAACTATCAAGGCTAAATTTTGCTTTTTCATATAAATTCAGTTTATAAATTTCACTAATAATATCTTTTATTCTTCTAAATTCTTCATCTCTTCCACAATATTTACTTCCTGGTCTACTAGAAACTCCTCCTAAATCAATATAGCTTGCACCATCATTAATTTGTTTTTCGATTCTTTGTATTCCAGTTTTTGTATTTACTCTACTTGCTTTATTAAAACTATCTTCATTTATATTTACAACACCCATTATTTCGGGTTTTTTCGGTTTTATAAAATCTTTTCTTATAAATTTAGATAGATTTTTTAAACCAAAATCTTGCAAAGCTTCTTTTTTAGCCAAATTAGCAAGTTGCTTATCATTAGCTATTAAAAGTGCGTTCCCAGCGCCTTGCCCTAAAATCGCACTTCTTTGACAAACAAGCTCCGCGCCAATACTTAAAGCATCTTGCTTCAATATATTTGCAGCTGGTGCTTTTAAATCTTTTATATAAAAAAAGTTTAAATTTGCCTTTTTTTGCATTAACTTTTTACCAACTTTTTCAGGTTTTATACTCTTGCAAATTTCACTAAAATTTGTTTTATTGTTTATTTTAAATATTTTCAATTTCAACTCCTAAAAATTTATAATGTTTTCATATCTTTTTAGCATCACTTATCATAAGTAAAAGTGGTGTTAAAACAGCCCTTGCTTTGGTATTTAAATTTATCAAAATCATAAGTTTATTGATATGATTTAACTCATTTTGATTAAATTTAATGCCTTGCTCAAAACACTCTTTTACTATGGCATGAAGTAAATTTTTTAAACCAACTCTATCAAGAACGCCCTCTTTTTCAAGTTTAATTTGCTTGTTTAAAAAGTTATTTATATCATTTAAGCTTAAATTTCTCAAATTTAACCCAGTTTTTGGTAAAATTTCTTTAATAAAATGATTTTCTATAATAAGCCTTGATCTAATAGTCGGTAAAAATACATTTTTACTATTACTAATTAAAATAAACTCAATATTCTTAGGAGTATTTTCTAAAATTAAAAGAAGTGAATTTTGTGCTTCAGTTCTAAATTTATGTCCTATTAAAACTATAATTTTTTGCTCTTTTTCTGATATATAGGCTTCATCTTTTGCAGCGTTAGTATCCTCTAGTAAAATTTCACTTTTTTCAAATATTCTTAAATTATTTCTTCCAAATTTATTAATTAAATTTGATTTAATAAGCTCAAAATCTCTACAAATTATGATTTTATTCAAAGTACTATCTCATCAAATAAAGCTGCACTAATACTTGAGTTAAAAAGCTTAAAAAGTTGAATTAATTTAATGTCTAAATTTTCATCTTTACCATCAAGATAAAAAGCATTTTCACTATGCTCATCAATCAACCACATATAGCTATTTTCATTACTTTTTGCAATTTGCGAAAAAGATGTTCCGCCACGACCTATATAAAAAAATAGATATCCTTTTGGAAAAGCGAGACTAAGCATATCATCAAGTAGTTCAACACCCTCCTTTGTGTTTATTTCATCCAAATTTGCAAACATTGAACGAAGTGAAAAAAATGGCAAAATTGGTCTTTCATTATCGCTTTTATTAATATTTGTTAAAAAATATCTCTCAAACCAACTTCTTTGCTCGTCACAAAAAACTAAAAAAGCAACCCCATCAAGTAAAAATCTTATCCTTGATGCGGTTAATGGAGACCACTCTTCTCTTCTATCTTCCATCCACGCCGACATCAAGGCGTCTTTTCTAATTTTTGTTAAACTCCACTTATAAAGATCTTGCATTATTTATACAGCTCATAAGCTTCGTGAAGTATCCTAACGGCAAGTTCGCCATATTTTGCTTCAACAATTATTGAAATTCTTATCTCACTTGTTGAAATCATCTGTATATTTATACCATTTTTTGCTAAAGTCTCAAAAGCTAGAGCAGCAATTCCACTATGTGATTTCATACCAATTCCAACAACTGAAACTTTTACTATATTGCTATCACTTTCTACACTAAAACTATCATCTAGATTTGATAAAGCTTTTAATGTTTGATTAAGTTCATTTTCAGGAACAGTAAAACCTATGTTTGCAACACCATCTGTTCCTATATTTTGGATTATCATATCAACATTTGTCTCTTGAGTTGAAAGAATTTTAAAAATTTTTGCTGCAACGCCAGGTTTATCATCAACATTTCTAATTGTAACTCTTGCTTGGTTTCTATCAAGTGCAATTCCGCTTATTATAGCACCTTCCATCTTTTTTTCTCCTGTTATAAGTGTTCCATTGTTTTCATTAAAGCTACTTCTTGTAACTAAATTTATATTTAATTTTTTTGCTAACTCAACTGATCTATTTTGTAAAACTTTAGCACCTAAGCTTGCAAGCTCTAGCATCTCATCATATGTTATTTTATCTAGCTTTCTAGCTCTTGACTCAATTCTTGGATCTGTAGTATAAACACCGTCTACATCTGTATAAATTTCACATAAATCAGCTTTTATAGCTCCAGCTATTGCAACAGCTGAAAGATCGCTTCCCCCGCGACCAAGAGTTGTTACATCTCCGTTTTTATCAACTCCTTGAAAACCAGCTATAACAACTATTTTATCCTCTTTTAAAGCTTCATTTATAGAAGTTGGGTCAATTAGTTCAATTTTAGCTTTTGTATGAAAACTATCTGTTTTTAAACCCGCTTGTCTTCCACTAAAAGCTACCGCTTTATAGCCTAGCTCTTTAAGTGCAATAGCTAAAAGTGAACTCGTAACTCTTTCTCCAGCACTTAAAAGCATGTCAAGCTCTCTACTACTTGGATTTTTACTAAAATATTCAGCATAATCAATTAATTTATTTGTAACACCACTCATAGCTGAAACAACAACAACAAGGCTATTTCCCTCATCTTTTCTCTTAGCTATTCTCTTAGCTACTAAATCTATTCTTTCAAGTGTTCCAACGCTTGTACCACCATATTTTTGGACTATTAGCATTATATATAACCTTTATCTTTAAAATAGTTTAAAACCTCTAAATAAGACTCTCTTTTAAAAGATCTTACATTCTTATCGATTTCATCAAAACTCACAAAATTATAATCGTTAAATTCTGGAATTTCGGTGTTTAGTTTGATTTTAGCATTTTTTTTAAGTCTTACTAAGAAATATTTTTGAATTTGACCGCTATATGGTTTCATTTTTTCCAAAACATCTTCTGGAAAATCATAACTAAGCCATTTTGGATATTCTGCAATAATTTCCACTTTATCAGTTCCTATTTCTTCTTTTAACTCTCTAAAAAGTGCCATTTTAGGAGTTTCACCTTTGTCAATTCCACCTTGTGGAAACTGCCAAGCATCTTTTATATCAACTCTTTTTGCTAGAAAAAATTTCATTTCAAAAGGATATAAAGATGACATTATAATAGCTGCGACATTAGGTCTATAGTTTTTTTCCATTTACAATCCTAAAATTTTTTATAGATTTTAGCTAGTGTTTGTTTAGATTTATGTTAAATTTACTAAATTTACTAAATTTTTATATAATTTTTTTTAAAAAAAATTTAAAAAAGAGTAAATTTTGCACATTTATATACATATTCCATTTTGTGCTAAAAAGTGTCCTTATTGTGCTTTTGGTTCAAGTGATAAAGAATTTGATCTAGTAGATGAATATTTTAATGCTTTAAGTTTTGAGATAAAAAATACACCTTTAAGTAAAATTTCAACAATTTTTGTAGGTGGTGGAACACCAAGTGTTATAAAATCAAGCTATTATGCCAAAATTTTTAAGTTATTTGAGAAGTTCTTGGATGATGATAGTGAAATAACATTTGAAGCAAATCCAAACTCGGCCAATTTTAAATGGCTTAAAGACTTAAAAGACATTGGGGTAAATAGAATAAGCTTTGGAACGCAAAGCTTTAATGAAAAGAAGTTAATTTTTTTAGGAAGAAATCATACAAAATTTGATACTATAAAAGCTGTTGAAAACGCTAAACTAGCTGGATTTAAGAATATAAATGTAGATTTAATTTATGCAACTAAATTTGACTCTAAAAAACTACTTGAAGATGAAATTTTAAATTTAAAACAACTAGAACTTTCTCATATTAGCGCATATTCTCTTATTTTAGAAAAAAATACTAAATTTGAAGATAAAAAAAGCTATCAAAAAGATAGTGTAAACTTAGCAAAATTTTTATTTAAAAAACTTGAAGAGATTGGTTTTAATCAGTATGAAATTTCAAATTTTGGTATAGTTTGTAAACATAATCTTGTTTATTGGCAAGGAAAAAATTATATAGGTTTTGGTGCCTATAGTGTTGGGTTTAAAGACAATAAGAGATTTTATGCTTTAAAAGATACAAAATCATATATAAAAAATCCAAATTTTAGGGATATTGAGAGCTTAAACAATAATGATTTAAAACTTGAAAGACTGTTTTTAGGATTTAGATCAATTGTTGGGGTAAATGAAAATTTACTAAACAAAACTGAACTTAAAAAAGCTCAAATTTTAGTTGATGAAAATAAACTTTTCTTAAAAAATGGAATTTTTTACAATAAAAATTATTTATTAGCTGATGAAATAGCCCTTTTCATAAATGATAGTTTTACACTAAATTAAAGAAAAACTGATAAAATAACAAATTATTTTTTAAAAGGACTAAATTATGTTTGGAATGAGTTTTCCTGAAATTTTAGTCATTGCCATAATCGCTGTTTTAGCACTTGGTCCGCAAAAACTGCCAAAAGCAATGGTTGAAATCGCCAAATATCTAAAAATTATAAGAAAAACAATAAATGATGCAAAACAAAGTTTTGACCAAGAAGTAAGAATTGCAGAACTTAAAGAAGATGCAAAAAAATATAAAGAAAGTATCGCAAAAACAAAAGATGATATCAAAAAAAAGCTTACTTTTGAAGAGCTTGAAGAGCTTAAAAGTGGTATAAATGAAGTAAAAACAGGGGTTACAACAAGCTTATCTGATATTAAAAATGAAATAGACGAAGTTAAAAAAATGCCAGAAAATATATTTGAAAATAAAACTGAAAACTCAAATGATAATAACAGTGAAAATTTGACAAAAAACAATATAGAAGAAAAAAATAGCGATTTAAAAAAGGATGAAAATGTTTGAAGATTTAATCCCGCATTTAGTTGAACTTAGAAAAAGACTATTTATAGCAGCTATGAGCGTTGTAGTGGGCTTTGTAGTATGCTTTTTATTTTGGGAAAATATACTTGATTTTTTACTTGCTCCACTTGAGGGAGTTTTACCTCCTAGTAGCAATGTTATCTTTACTCATCCAGCAGAAGCTTTTTTTACAGCTATGAAAGTATCATTTTTTGCAGGGTTTTTACTCTCTTTGCCAGTTATTTTTTGGCAACTTTGGCTTTTTATAGCTCCAGGTCTTTATGATAATGAAAAAAAATATATACTTCCATTTGTTGCAAGTGCTACTATTATGTTTTTAATCGGTTCATCATTTTGTTATTTTATAGTACTTCCTACAGCATTTGATTTCTTAATAAACTTCGGTGGAGATACTTTTACTGCACTTCCAAGAGTTGGTGAGTATATAGGATTTTTTATAAAACTTATTTTAGCTTTTGGAATTAGTTTTGAACTTCCAATTATTACATTTTTTCTAGCTTTAATAGGGCTTATTACAGATAAAGATTTAGCAGGATTTTTTAGATATGCAATAGTTATAATATTTATTTTTGCTGCAGTTATGACACCACCTGATATATTTAGTCAATTTATGCTTGCAGTGCCTTTAATTTTACTTTATGGCGTTTCTATTTTTATAGCAAAAACAGTAAATCCACAAAAACCACTTTTTGAAGATGAAGAAAATGAATAAGCTTGATAATTTAAACTCATATGATTACTATTTACCAAATGAGCTGATAGCAACGGCTCCAATAATGCCAAAAGAAGAAGCAAAGCTTTTAGTATATGATAGAAAAAATAACTCTATATCGCATCATAAATTTGGTGATTTACCTGAAATTTTACCACAATGTGACATTATTTTTAATGATACAAAAGTTATAAAAGCAAGAATTTACGGTACAAAACAAAGTGGTGGAAAAATAGAGCTTTTAATTAATCGTCCTTTAAGTGATGGAAAATTTAATGTTTATATAAAAGGCAAGGTTAAACCTTTTGATAAGCTTTATTTTAATGAAAATTTAATTGCAAAAGTGCTTGAAATATTTGATGATGGAAGTAGAATAGTTGAGTTTTATAGTGGTGACAAGATTTTGAATTTGAGTGAAGTTTTTGAAATTTTAAATAAAATTGGTCATATCCCACTTCCGCCATATATAAAAAGAGATGATACCAAAGATGACGAAATTTGGTATCAAAGTGTTTTTGCAAAACACTCAGGAGCTGTTGCAGCCCCTACTGCATCGCTTCATTTTAGTGATGAAATGTTAGAAATTTTAAGAAAACAGCACGAAATTTACTATCTGACTTTACATGTTGGAGCTGGAACTTTTAAAGGTGTCGAATTTGAGGATATAAATAAACATATTATGCATTCAGAATATTTTAATATTCCAAATGATACAGCTGAAATTTTAAAAAGCAATCGCCCTATTTTAGGTGTCGGAACAACAGTAACAAGAGTTGTTGAAGATTACGCTAGAAATAATGTTTTAAATGGAGAATGTAAATTATTTTTAAATTATAAAAATCGCCCAATTAGACAAAACTATCTTTTGACAAATTTTCATTTACCAAAATCCACTTTAATTATGCTTGTAACTGCATTTATAGGATATGAAAAGACTATGGAAATTTATAAAGTTGCAGTAGATGAGAAATATAGATTTTACTCGTATGGTGATGCGATGTTGGTGATTTAAAATTTTATTAACAGTAAAAAAAGATAAAAAATCGACATTTATGTTTAACAAAGAAGACTTTTAAAAGCTAATTTTATACAAATATGAATTATTTACTAATAAAAATTGATAGATTTATTATAAAATATTAGCTTTTTAAAAATTTATTGAAATTTTTAATGCTTTTGTTAACTAATTATTACTTTTTTGTTTTTAAAAAATATTAACTTTCATAAGCTTATCTTATATTGTTTTAAAATCACTACAAAAATAGTTTAAATATAAAATAAACTTTAAGAAAATACTATATTAAATGTTGACTTTTAATATAGTTTTTGATACACTAACTCATCAAATAGGATATAAAATTTGTTTAGTAAATAAATATAAATCGTTACTTTGTTTTTGCAGTTAAGTGTAAAAAACTGTTAAAAGATAAGATTGCGACAACATTTATAAAGTGGCTAAAAAAATTTACTACGCAAAATTATTAAAATAGAATTTATTTATTGCATCAAGCAAAAAAGATATTACTAGAGTTTAAAAATTTTTAAAATGGTTATATGATAAAGCGTTATAATCAAATGGTTGTTTGTATATAAATAGTATAGGATATCTAATAAAATTACTAAAAAATATATACAAAATCAATAGCAACCTATCTCATAATTTAAGTAGTGAGGTTTCTTGTTAGTGATTTGTGAAAAAATCTATATAAAAAGGAGAAGAAAATGATAAAAAAATCTTTTCTAACAAGTTCTATTTTAGTTGCTCTACTTAGCACATCAGCTTTGGCTTGCACTACAATATTAGTAGGCGAAAAAGCCTCAAAAGATGGTTCAACTTTAGTTGCTAGAAGTGCAGATAGCAAAGCTATAAAAGCTCAAGTATTTCTAATACATCCAGAGACAAAAAATCAAACAGGATTTCATAGCTCAAAAGCACATGATGGAGCAAATGATTTTAAATATCCACTACCAGAAAATGGAATGAGATATACTACAATAGCTAACTCTCACACTAAATTACATGGTGCTGTTGGATATAATGATGCTGGTGTTGGATTGAGTGGAACAGAGACTATTTATGCAAAAGATGAGTTATTAAAAATAGACCCATATAATGAAGAAACAGGTATCACAGAAGATGATATTCCTGATGTAATCCTTCCTAGAATGAAAAGTGCAAAAGAAGGTGTTTTGCTTTTAGGAGAAATTGTTGAAACAATAGGAGCTGGAGAAGGCTTTGGCGTTGTATTTATTGATGAAAATGAAACTTGGTATTTTGAAACAGGTACAGGACATCATTGGATAGCAAATAAACTTCCAAAAGATAAATATTTTGCCACAGCAAATCAAGGTAGATTACAAGCTTATGAAGAGAACAATCCTAATTATCTAGCCTCAAAAGGATTAATTGATTTTGCTATAAAACATGGCACTTATGATCCTAAAAAAGATGGAAAATTCAACTTTACAAAAGCCTATACAAGAGATGATGAAAGAGATACAACATACAACTATCCTCGTGTTTGGTGGGTACAAAAAATGTTTAATCCTAGTATGAAGCAAAAAGTTGAAGACGGATCAAATTATAAAGTATTTTTAGAGCCAGAGAAAAAGCTTAGCGTTGAAGATTTAAAAGCTGCTATGAGATCTCACTATGATGGAACTAAATACGATCCTTATGTAAATCAAAACACTCAAGATGATATATATAGAACAGTAAGTGTATTTAGAACATACGAATCTCATATTATGCAAGTAAGACCTTGGTTGCCAACAGAGATTGGTAGAGTAACTTATGTTGCATTGGGTATGGCTGATTTGAGCGTTTATTTACCTTATTATTATGGGCTAGATGGCTTTATTGATGGATATGATAAAGGTTCATATGAAAGTGATGATGAAAGTATATATTGGGTATATAGAAAACTTCAAACACTAGTTATGACTGATTATAACAAGTACTCTCCTGTTGTAAAAGAAGCTTACAAAAAATTTGAAGCTGATTTAAATAAAAAACAAGCTAAATTTGAAAAAGAGTATGTAGAGCTTTATAAAAAAGATAAAGCAAAAGCAAACGAATTGTTAAACGAATTTAGCAAAAACACAATGACAGAAGCAAAAGAGCTTACACAAAAACTTACAAATGAAATTTTCACAATGCTAACAAAAGATACAGATGCTAAGTGGAAACAACTAAATAAAAATAAAAAAGATTAATCATTTTTAGGAGCTTTTATAGCTCCTAATTTTAATTGAGTTTATATACTATCTATAAAACCTACGGATTGCTATTGTTTTATCGCGGTTAAGTATATAAATTTTAATATATTTATCTAGAACAAATAATAATCTACTGATAGATTTCATCATAATTTATGATTTTTATGACTTTAGTTTATTTAATAAAAAGATTAAAAATTTTATATGGCTTATAGTTTTTTTCTCAAATTTAAAATATTATTAATACTTATTTTTAGTTCTTTTAAAGTATTTATTACCTATTTTTTAATAAAGTTTTTTTTGCAATATTTTTTTGTTGCTTATTTTTCCTTAAAATCATCTTCTAAAAGCCATTTTTTATTTTTAAATAACATTTTACTTGCTAAGAAAAAATATACAAAGAAAAAAGCTGACGGAAAAAAGAATACTACACCTATTATCATAGCTCCCATAATACTTTCAAACAAAAGAGCAATGAAGAAAAAACCACTTATAAAACAAACAATAAAAAGTAAAGAAGTAAATAAAATATGAAGAATACTAATTCTAGTTATATTGTTATCTAATGCTGTAAAGTTATTAAAGGCAAATATATCTAAGTATGAATTTTTCCCTTTACCTTTTTTAAGTCCTATTACTTTAACCTTATCGCCAATATTCAATGGATTTTCATTATATTTAAGAATAAGCTTTTTATCATTTATTTTAAATTTTACTTTATCATAATTACTTGTTGATATGTTTTTATTATTGCCATTAATTTCAGTGATATTGTATGTTTCTAAATCTGTTATAACCCCACTATATAAGTCAAATTTAAACATTTTTTATCCTTTACATAATTATTTTGTTGTATAGAATTATACAACACTTAAACTTAAAAATCATATTAACTTAAATTTGTATTAAATTTGCAACTATCAATTATCTTAAACTATCAAAATATCTTTGTAAAATCACCATTGCTGAAAGACTATCAAGCTTACCATCTTTTTTCTTATGATTTGCCACACCAAACTCCTCTGCTTCAACGCTTGAAAAGCTCTCATCAAAAAACACAATTTCACCATTAAAATCAAGCAAATTTACAAAATGATTAATTCGTCTTCTCATCTCATCTTCGCTACTTCCACCAAGCGGGATACCAACAACGAGCTTTTTTACACTCCATTCATCAAGTATATGTTTTACATCTTTTGCTGCTTGGTTTCTGTTTTTTCTTAAAATTGCATTTATGGGGACTATAACACCATTTTTATATCCAAGAGCAATGCCAATTCTTTTAAGTCCGACATCTATACAAGCAATCATTTTTAGCCCTTTTAAATACAATTGTTATTTTACAAGCACTTTTGTGCCTAAAATTTCAATCTTTCCATCAAACTCATATTCGTAAATTTTATCGCCAAATTTAGCGTAAATTTCATCAAAATTTGAGTTTGACTTTACAAAATTTATAAGCTCATCATCGCTATTTTTTGAAATCTCACCGCCAAATTTTGCAACAAATTTATCAATATCATCTATTAAATTTGCTTTATTTTTTGCTAAAAGTTCATTTGTTCCTCTACTTTCATTTATGCGGTGTGGAAAAACAAACACGGGAATTCCCATCTCATTTGCAAGTCTTGCACTTTGAAGTGAACCACTTCTTAAATCAGCTTGAGCAACTATCAAAGCCTCGCTAAGTCCCACAACTATGCGGTTTCTTTCTAAAAATTGATATCCTTTTGCTGGTGTATTTGGCTCATACTCGCTCAATGCAAGTGAGGAGTTATAAATTTGGTTTATTAAAGCTTCATTTGTTTTTGGATAAATTTGATTTAGACCGTTTCCAAAAACAGCTATTGTGTTTGGAAAAGCTCCTTTGTGAGCGGCCGCGTCGCATCCCAAGGCACATCCACTTACTACACAAAAATCAATATTTTTAAGTTTTGAAGAGAGGTTTAAAATTAAATTTTTAGTGTAAATTGTCATTTTTCTAGATCCAACAATTGCAATTTTTCGTTTTTTTAAAAGCGATAAATCTCCTTTATAAAAAAGCTTATTAGGTGGATTTTTTACTTTTTTTAGGCATTTTAGTTCATCCAATGAACCAATTAACAACTCATTAATACCTTTCATAAATATCCTTTAAATAGACAACTTCAACACCTTTTAAAATATCACCACTATTTTTTAAAACCTTTAAAGTCTGTTTTTTGGGATGACCTATGGCTATTGCAAAGCCTCTTTTTTTAGCTATTTGGACAGCTTTTTTAAGCTCATTTTCAATATCTTTTAAATTTTGAGTATTGTCTAAAAACACATCTCTAAAAATATATTTTTGATTTTTTGATTTTAGCACCTCTTCTACTTTTGAGTTAGATATAGTTTTTGAATCAATAAAAATAAAACCATATTTATCAAGCGCATTTAATAGCTTTATAACGGCCTTTTTATTTGAAGTAAATTTGCTTCCTGTGTGGTTGTTTATAAATTTTGCATTTGGAAAATCTTTTCTAATTTTATAAATTTCTTTTGAAATTTCTTCAAAACTATCATTTGTCTTTAAGGTTTTAATAGAATTTGAGTTGTAATTTAGTGCTTCAAGCGGCAAGTGAATCATATAAAATTCTAAATTTTTAGCTATTTTTGGCGTATTTGGAAAATCACTACTTGCCGGCATTAAAGATGGAGTTAATTTTAAATTAATCTTTTTTATCTCATTAATATGCTCGTATGATGCAACATCATCAATTATAATAACTAATTTTGGAGTTTTATCTCTAAATTCTCCAATTTGTGTATAATTATGCGTAAAATATTGTGTATTTTGGCTATTTTCTTTACTTGTTTTAATATTTTTAAAGCTTTCATCTGAGTTAATTTTTGAAATTTTAGTTAAACTATAGTCTAATTTTAAATCAGAGTTTATAGATATGTCTTCTTTATTTTTATTAATTGATGCAACTACCTCTTGGTAATTGTTTTTTTCTTTTAAATTTTCGCTTTTATTTTCTAAATTAGATCTGTTTTTTTGCAAATTTAATTTTTTTGCGTTATCGCTTTCTTTGATTTCCAAGTTTGCTAAATTTGTAAGTTCGCTTTTTTTATTAACGCTATCTTTAAAAACAAAATCAAGCCCTTTATATGTGAAAAAACCAGCACAAAAACACATTATTAAGAGTATAAAAAGTCCTAAGAAAGGGCGATTTGAATTATTTTTCGTTTTGGAAGATTTTTTATTACTTCCAAAACGTTTTTTACTACCTTGCCCTATTTTTTTATTGCTATTTTTTTTCAAATTTTAAACTATTTTTTAGTTTTTATCTTTATCGATAATTTTATTTTGAGATATCCAAGGCATCATATCTCTTAGCTCTTTACCTGTTTTTTCTATTAAAGAGTTTTTCATATTAAGCCTTTGAGCATTCATTTTAGTATATCCAGACTTTCTTTCTAAAATAAAGTCTTTTGCAAATGAGCCATCTTGGATATTTTTAAGTATTTCTTTCATAGCCTTTCTAGTATCATCGGTTACTACTTTTGGACCACTTACATAATCTCCATATTCAGCAGTATTTGATATAGAATATCTCATATCTGCAATCCCGCCTTGGTAAATTAAATCTATTATAAGTTTCATCTCATGCAAGCATTCAAAATACGCCATTTCAGGCTCATATCCAGCTTCAACTAATGTTTCAAAACCAGCTTGGATAAGTGATGTTACACCACCACATAAAACTGCTTGTTCGCCAAATAAATCAGTTTCGGTTTCATCTTTAAAAGTTGTCTCAATAATCGCAGTTCTACCTCCGCCTATTGCGCATGCATAACTAAGAGCTAGCTCTTTTGCTTGACCACTATCATCTTGAGAAACTGCTATCAAATCAGGAATTCCACCACCTTTTACAAACTCACTTCTTACAGTGTGACCAGGTGCTTTTGGAGCTATCATAACGCAATCAACGCCTTTTGGAGGAACTATTTGACCAAAATGTATATTAAAACCATGACCAAAAGCAATTGTATCGCCTTCATTTAAATTTGGTCTGATTTCTGAGTAAAAGATATCTGATTGAAGCTCATCAGGAGTTAAAATCATTATGAAATCAGCTTCTTTTGTAGCATCTGCAACACTCATAACCTTAAAGCCTTTTGCTTCTGCTTTTTTCCAGCTTCCGCCACCCTCTCTAAGACCAACGATAACTTGAACACCGCTATCTCTTAAGTTTTCTGCATGAGCGTGACCTTGACTTCCAAAGCCAATCATCGCAACTCTTTTGCTTCTAATCAAATTTAAATCACAATCTTTATCATAATAAACATTTATTGCCATATAACATTCCTTTAAAAAAATTTAGGGTATTATACTAAAAATGAACCTAAAAAGTTCTGAAGAGATAAAAATTTATTAAAAAGGCGTGATTTTGAAACTATTTTTAGAACAACTTTTAAAAGGAATTCCAAAAAATGAGTTAAACTCAAAGCAAACTGAGTTAATTAGAAATTTTAAAATGCTAAATGCTGTAAATTTATACAAAGATCACTACTTTTTAAATGATGGATTTATTTGTGGAAAGCTTGATATTTCGCTAAAAGGAACTGGTTTTATAAAAGTTTTTGATAAGAAATTTATAAAAGATATTTTAGTTGAAAATAAAGATATTCAAGGTGCAAAGCAAGGAGATATAGTTTTAGCAAAACTTAAAAAATCTAAAAAATCAAGACAAAAAGCTAAAATTTTAATGATGATAGAACCAGCCTTTGCAACAAGCGTGGTCTATACTAAAAAAATCGGCAAAGAAATTTTAGGTGTAAATATAAAAAGCGGGCTTACTTCAAAGCTAAAAGCAACTCAAAAATCCCTTAAAACTTTGCCTCTTGGAACACTTTTAAAGATAGATAATAAAACCGATGAAATTGTAGAGGTTTTGGGAAGTATAGATGATGTTTGGGTTGATGAAAAAATCTCACTTGCCCTATATGATAAAAACGATACTTTTTCAAGTACTTGCGAAAATGAAGCAAAAAGTTATGGTGATTTAGTGGATAAATCGATGTATCCAAATAGAGTTGATTTGACAAATTTAAACTTTTGTACGATTGATCCAATTGATGCAAAAGACTTTGATGATGCTGTTTATTTTGATAGTAAAAATAGAACTTTATATGTAGCAATAGCTGATGTAAGCGAGTATGTAGCATCCTACTCAGCCATTGATAAAGAGGCTAAATTTAGAGGATTTTCTATCTATTTTCCACATAAAAGTGTGCCAATGTTGCCAAGAAATTTAAGTGAAAATATCTGCTCTTTAAAACCAAATTTAGATCGTCTTTCATTTTGCTTTAAAATAACTTTGGATGAAAATTTTAGTGCTATAAAAGAAGAACTTTTTAAGGCTATAATTAACTCAAAAGTAAGATTTAACTACGATGAAGTTGATGAAATTTTAAAAACAAAAAAATATGAAAATAAAGATATCTTAAATATGCTTTTAAATTTGCATAAAACAACTTTAAATTTAAGAAAAATAAGGCTAAAAAAAGGGTTTGATTTTAACACAAAAGAACTTAGAATAACACTTGATGAAGATGGAAATTTAAAATCAACTAGATTTGAAACATCAACTCCAAGCCATGATTTAATAGAAGATTGCATGTTATTAGCAAATCAAGCTGCTGCCAAAAGAATAGAAAAAGGAATTTTTAGAAATCACGCAGCAATAGATAATAAAAAAATAGAATTTTTACTAATGGATTTAGCAAGCATTGGAATTGATGCAAAATTTGATAAAAACATAGTAAAGATGGTTTCAAATATACAAAATATAGCTGATGAGATGAAAATACGAGAAGAAGTTGATAAACTTATCATTAAAGCTCAAAAAAAAGCCGAATACGCCCCACTTCCAGAAGGGCATTTTGGTCTTGGTTTTGATGATTATACCCATTTTACAAGTCCAATTAGGCGTTATAGTGATCTTATTTTACACAGACTTTTAAAAGCTGATTTAGAAAATGATGAAAAATTAATTAATTATTTGCTTTTAAATATTGATGAAACCTGCATTAGCTTGAATAAACTTGAAAGAGAAGCCGATAAAGTTGCGTATGATTTTATAGATCGCAAATTTGCGAGATGGGCAGTAGAAAATATCGGGCAAAATTTTATTTGCTATGTAGATGAAAACACAAACATAACAACCGCAAGACTTGATGATAAGCTAAAAGGAGCTAGGATTTTTATCACAAATTATACTTGTGATGTCCTTACAAAAGTACTTGTTAAAATCACCGATGCTGATATAATATCTGCTAAAATTTATGGAAGAGTGGTAAAAAAACTAGATGTATAAAAGAGAATTTGATAGTTTAATAGCTTCAAAAAAAGCTCCAAATTTCTTTTTAATCAGAGGAAATGACGAGTTTTTAAATGCATTTTGCGCCAAACAGCTAATAAATTTATGGAATAGTGAAAATGTTTTAGAGCAGTACTTTGAAGAGTATAATTTTAACGAGGCCATGAGTTTTTTAGAGCCATCACTGTTTAGTGATAAAAATATTATATACATTAAAAATGACAAAACCACATCAACAAAAGAGATAAAAGAAATTATTGAAAAATGTAAAAAAGATGAAAATAACTATGTTTTATATGAGATTTACGAATGCGGTAACAGATTAAATAATGATTTTTTAAAAGCTTTTGGAACAAATTTTTTAAGAGTTTTTAAACCAAATTCCCAAAACGAAGCTTTACAAATTTTAACTCAAATTTCTCAAATTTTAAAACTTTTCCCAAACAGCATAGCGTTACTTGAAATTTACAAAATACACAATGAAAATTTAAGCCTTTGTGTAGCTGAACTTAAAAAATTTAAAAGTTTAAATTTAGAGCTAAATTTAGAAAACGTAAAAGAAAATGTTTTTGGTCTAAGTGAAGTTAGTTTTGAAGATCTTTTTGAAAAAATTATAAATTTAAAAGATTTTAGAGATGATTTTTTTATCTACACGCAAAGTGGATCTTACAATGAAAGTGAACTTATAGGCTATTTTTACTCATCAATTTTTAGGATTTTTAGCATACATACTTTTATAAAAATAAATGGAAAAATTGATTTTAAAGAAGTTTTAGGATATTTGCCACCAATGCAAATTCAAAACAACCTAAAAACCTTAGCACTTCAATTTAGCACTGAAAAATTTAAAGAAATGTTTATTTCCCTAAATAAGACAGAATATAGCCTAAAAACAAAGACAAATATTAATAAAACTTATCTTCTTTTATCTGGACTTTTGGAATTTCAAAGAATATTGTCTAAAAAATAATGAAACTTTAAGCAAATAATTAGTAAAATCGTAAGTTGCTTAGTGCAATCCTTGCTTGTAGCCTTTAAAAGTGTCTATAAGCTATAAAACCATAAGGAGAATTTATGAAACATTACGAGGTTTTATTCATCTTAAAGCCAACGCTTACAGAAGATGAGATAAAAGAAAGAGTTGATTTTGTTAAAGAAATCATTACAAAAAATGGTGGCGAAGTTGCTTCTGTTATCGAAATGGGTGCTAGAAAACTAGCTTATACAATCGATAAATACGAAAGAGGAGTTTATTTTGTTATATACTTCACAGCTCCAACATCACTAATCGAAGAACTTGTTAGAAATTTAAGATACAATGAAGATGTTATTAGATTTTTAACTGTTAAATATGAGAATAAAAAAGAAATTGCTGCATGGGAAAAATTAAGCAAAGGTATTAAATTTTCACCTGCAAAAACTCAAAGAAAACCAAGAAAACCAAGAGTTGAAGAAAATATAGAAGCCTCACAAAAAGAAGAGGAAGAAGTACAAGAGTAAAAGGATAGATTATGTTTAATAAAGTAATATTAGTAGGCAACCTTACAAGAGATATCGAATTAAGATATATAAACACAGGTTCAGCATTAGGTAGAACAGGCATAGCCGTAAATAGAAAATATACTGTAAATGGTGAAAAAAAAGAAGAAGTTTGCTTTATAGATATTACTTTTTGGGGGAAACTTGCTGAGATAGCAAACCAATATCTTAGGAAAGGTAGTCAAGTTTTAGTCGAGGGAAGACTTATGTTTGAAACTTGGCAAGATCAAAATGGTCAAAACAGAAGCAGACATAGCATAACGGTTGAAAATATGCAAATGCTTGGTGGAGGATCAAACCAAAATAGTTCTCACCAACAAAATAGTGGATATGGTCAAAATAACTATCAACAAAATAGTGGTGGTTATGGACAAAACAACTATCAGCAAAATTTCAAACCAAACAATAATCCTTACCAAAAACAACAATCACCTCAAAACAAAAATTTTCAACAAGATCAAAATAATTTTAATGATGATGGTTATGAAAATATACCAGATGTTAATATTGATGATATGGGGATGGATGGCGACGATGAGTTGCCGTTTTAAAATATAATTAATAAAGGAAAAAAATATGGCAGAAAAAAGAAAATATGCAAGAAAATATTGCAGATATACAGAAGCAAAAATTGAGTTTGTAGACTATAAAGATACACAACTTTTAAAATATTGTCTATCAGAAAGATTTAAAATTATGCCAAGAAGGCTAACAGGAACATCAAAAAGATATCAAGAAATGGTTGAAAAAGCTATAAAAAGAGCAAGACATGCAGCACTTATCCCTTATATAGTTGATAGAGAAAATGTTGCTGTAAATCCATTCGAAATTTTATAATTTCACTTAAATTTTCCGGTTTTGAGCCGGAAAATTTTATCTTTTATTCTATCTCATATTTATGTTTTTTTATTCTCTGTATTCTAAATTTAAATACTGGTGGATAAATAACTATATCTATCTTATATTTTATTATAGACCTATGTTTGGCAAATCAAGTATTTTTAAAATTTTATTGTATTTCACTACCACAATGATTACAATTCTTTCAATTTCTTTTATAGTTGTTTCTATGGAAGCAATTTTAATGTATAACCCAAAACCAATTGAAAAACTAAATAAAAAAACTGGAATAATACAAGATTATCATTTTAATCTAAAAAATAGTAGAGGCTATTTGTATCTTAAAACTTTTGATAATAATCTAATAAAATTTACTATTAGAACTGATGATAAAAAAATATATGAAAAACTTAAATCTAAAAAAATAATAGTTTATAGTAGCAATAACGTTTTTATCAATTATATTCAACAAATTGAAGATGAAAATAAAACTATTTATAAAAAATATGATTATGAAGCTGAACTAAATTCCATCGATGTAGATATAAAAATTATAAAAACAGCTATTTTTTTCATAATTATTTCAGTGATTTTAATATTTATCACAAATTTAAAAGGTCCAAAGCCAAAAAATTTTAAAAAATATTTGCATTAATAAAATAGCAAAATTAAGTATCTAAATTTCGCTATTTTAAATTTCTAAAATCACTCAGATATTTTAAACTCGGTTTCACTAATTGGACTTGTACTTGCGTCAATAAATCTTGTATAATTTTGTTGAAAAGCAACTTCCACAGTTCCTAAAGCACCGTTTCTATTTTTTCCTACTATTATCTCAGCTTTTTCCTCATTCACATTTTTTACAAATTTTGGCTCATAGTCTTCTATAGCTTTTCCACTATTTAACCAGTTTTCTTTTCTTTCATCTTCTTCTATTTGCGCATAGTGATCGCCCCTATAAACAAACAAAATAATATCGGCATCTTGCTCTATGGATCCACTTTCTCTCAAATCACTTAGCATTGGTCGTTTATTTGCCCTACTTTCTAAACCTCTATTAAGTTGTGAAAGTGCAATAACTGGTAGTTTAAGTTCCCTTGCAAGAAGTTTTAATCCTCTTGAAATTTCTGCAATTTGTAAATGTCTTTCAGTAAAACTACTACTACTCATCATTAAGCCGATATAGTCAATAACACACAAACTTATCTCTTCATGTTTTGATTTTAATTTTCTAAGTTGGGTTCGTATTTGGTGGATATTTACATATGAGTTATCGTAAACAAAAAGCTTTTTACTCATCATATAATCACACGCATCACCAAAACGACTAAGCTCATCATCATCCATTTTTCCAGTTAATATGTTTGATAAAGGAACTGAAGTTTTTGCACTTATCATTCTCATCATCAAATGACTTGCTGGCATTTCTAAAGAGAAAAATACAACTCCTTTATCAATATCAAGAGTATGCTGTATAACATTTAGTGCAAAAGCTGTTTTTCCCATACCAGGACGAGCAGCAATAATGATAAGCTCTCCTTCTTTAAAGCCTTTTGTATATTCATTTAGATACCTAAAGCCGGTATCAAGTCCGACAATTTCTTTGCCTTCGTTTTCTTTTTGCTTTTTTATTTCTTCTAAGAGCTCATTAACTATTTGTGTAGATTCTTTTATTTCAGCACCACTTGTATTTTCAACTAAAGCGTATAATTTAGAGCTTATCTCATCAACCATATCTTTTGAGTTGCTATCTTCGTTTACTTTTTGGGGTATTTTGTGAGCAATTTTAACCAATGCTCTTTTTATGCTTTTTTCTTTTAATTCTTTTGCATATTTTACTATATCAATAATGGAATTTGTTGCTAAAATTTCATTATAAATTTGTTCATTATATTTATTTTCAAGCCTTTTTTTAATAAACGCACTATCTATTGGCTCGTCATTATTAATACAATCTAAAATAGCTTTAAAAACATCCCCATGTTGTTTTTGATAAAAATCACCCTCATTTATTATTCCATAAATTTCACTAAGACCATCTTCGTTGTATAAAATAGAACTTAAAATCGCTCTTTCCATATCCAAATCATACAAATTTGAAGGTATTAAAGCTTCAATATTTTTATTCGCCACGTTTTTTTACCTCGTCTTCAACTTCTTCTAAAAATTTCTCAACTAGCCTATCCTCTTTTAGTTTTGCTACAACTTCACCTCTTCTCATAACTAAGCCCTGCCCTTTACCAAAAGCTATTGCCACATCAGCACCTTTTGCTTCACCAATAGCATTTACAACACATCCCATAACTGATATATTTAAAGGTGTTTTTATATGCTTTGTTTTTTCTTCTACTATTTTTACAGCTTTTACTAAATCACTTTGAAGCCTGCCACAAGTTGGGCAACTTATGATATTTACTCCACTTCTTTGAACACCTGAGTCTTGAAGTATGGCTTTTGCAACCTTAATCTCTTCTTCAAGCTCTCCTGTAATACTAACTCTTAAAGTATCGCCAATACCCTCAAGCAAAAGCCCTCCAAGTGCAATAGCGCTTTTTATAGTTGCATGAAAAGTAGTTCCTGCTTCTGTAACACCTAGATGAAACGGATAATCGCACTTATTTCTAAGCTTTCTATAAGCTTGCATTGTATTAAAAACATCACTACTTTTTAAAGAAATCGCAATATCTCTAAAATCAAAATCTTCTAAAAGCTTAAAGTTATGCTCAGCCGAAGCTATCATCCCCTCAACTGTTCTTCCATATTTTTTTTCAAACTCTTCTTCTAGGCTTCCTGAATTTACACCTATTCTAATTGGCAAATTCCTTTGTTTACACGCATCAACTACGGCTTTTATGCGTTCCTTACCTCCGATATTTCCAGGATTTATCCTTATAGCATCAACAAATGGCGCAACTCTTAAAGCGTGTTTATAGTTAAAGTGAATATCAGCAATGACTGGAAGCGGACTTTTTTCTTTAATTTCTTGTAAAGCAGTTGCATCTTCAACACTTAAAACAGCACATCTTACGATATCACATCCAGCAAAATAAAGTCTATTAATTTGCTCGAGTGTAGCTTTTACATTATGTGTTTTTGAAAATGTCATAGACTGAACGCTAATCTTAGCATCGCCTCCAACTGCTACATTTCCAACATATAATTTTTTAGTTTTATATCTTTTATAAAATTCACTATTTTCTAACATAAATTTCCTTATGAGTTTAAAAATGTATTTTACTATAAAAGTGTTTAAAGGTTTATTTATTAAAAATTTTTGAATTATTTTTTATGATAAAAAACTAAATTTACAAAAAATTATATAAAATTTTATATAATAATATAATTAAAAATTTTAAAGGTTAAGCGTGATAAAAAAAATTATAATTATGTTTTTTTGCTGTTTTTTAACCCAAATTTTTGCCAATGAAAAATGTGACAAAACAGATGATATTGTAAATTTAAATGAACTCTTTGGAAAAACTTGCTCTATAGAAAATTCAAACAAAAAAAGTATGGAAATAAGTAATAAAAAAGATGCAAATATCGCTAAAAAGAGCGAAAAACTCGCTCAAAATGAAGGAAATTTTAGTAAAACTGATAAAAGTGATTTATTGGATTAAAACCTTTTCCTATTTTAAATGATTTTTCTATCGCATCAAATACATAATTTTTAGCACAAATTACTGAATTTTTAAGATCTTTGCCGTTGGCTAAATTTGAAGCAATAGCACTTGATAGAGAACAACCTGAACCGTGAGTATCATCAGTTTTAATTCTTTTTGTATTAAGTGGCAAAATCTCTTTTCCATCATAAAAAACATCAAGTGATTTACCATCATAATCACCAAATTTTAAATAAACACTTTTGCTTCCAAAATCAAGCAATTTTTTAGCTGAATTTAGTGCATCTTCATAAGTTTTAATTTCGTTTTTAAGTATAACTTGTGCTTCAAATTTATTAGGTGTTATGATAGTTGCAAGTGGAAAAAGCTCTTTTACAATGTACTCTTTTGCCTCTCCTTCGAGCCAAATATCACCATTTTTACACGCCATAACAGGATCAAGCACAACAGGAGGTAGATTTTTTATCTCACGCAAAGTTTTAGCAACCTCTTTTATAATTTCCACACTTGGTACAACGCCTATTTTTATAGCACTAACTTCTATATCATCAAAAATTGCTTTTATGCCATCACTTATCATTTTTGGACTTATTAACTCCATTCCAAAAATACCTTTTGTGTTTTGTGCCGTTGTAGAAGTAGCAACTCCCATGGCATAAACTTCGTGAGCTATAAATACTTTTAAATCAGCTATTAATCCAGCTCCACCGCTTGGATCAATCCCTGCTATACTTAAAACATTTTTCATAAAATTTTCCTTTTTTATATAAAATTAGGCATAATTATATCAAGTTATTTAAAATTACTGACAATGTTTTATAGAATAAATTTTAAAAAATCATAAACTATAAAGAATGTTTATTATAGAATAATTATAGAATAAATTTATTATAAATTCATTTTTTAGCTTTTGATTAGCTTAATTGTAGTAGAATATAAGAAATCAAATAAAGGATTAAAAATTTTGAATAAATTTAAAAATTTAAATTTAATGCTTGCAACAAAAGATAAAGAACTCATTTTAAAAGCTAAAAACTCAATTAAACTATTTAAAAATCTATATATACAAGATTGTGAAAGTTTTATAAGTGCGTATTTAAACTCAAATGTAGCAATTGATTTAATAGTACTTGATTTAGATGATTGTGGTGATATTGACCTAAGTTCTATTATGTATATTCATCCAAATCAACAATTTATATTTTTAGCTTCAAAAAGACAAATTTATCTTAAATTTTTAGAAAATTTTAAAGGTGGAAAGTCAGCTGTTTTGTTTAAGCCAATTAAATTTAGTGCAATTTTAGATAACTTGCTTTTAATGTTAAAAAATAAAGACCAAAAAGAAGAAAATTTACTAAATTTAACTAATGAAATAAGCATAAATTTAAAAAAAGAAAAAATTTATCAAAACGGTGAAGAGATTTTTTTAACTCCGATGATGCATAAACTCATACTTTTACTTTGTGCAAATTTAAATAACTTAGTAACTTTTGAAATGATAGAAAGTTCAGTTTATGAAAGTGTGCCAAACTCTCGCATAGTTGTGCAAAATTTAGTTGGAAATTTAAAAAGAAAATTTAATCTTGATATAAAAAGCATATATGCAAAAGGGTATGTTTTAAAAAGTCTTGAGGAGCAATCATAGATAAAAGTTATTTTTTATCTATGATAAATTTTTGTTTTAGCTCATTTCCAAGCTCTATATTGCTATCTTTAACATCAACTTTTTCTATATTTTTATCTGTAAATTCTAAACTCACATTTCCAGCGCCAAAACTTTTTGCTAAAGTTTTTATCGTGTCAGTCGCAGAGCTATGAATTTTAACACCAAGATCATTAATTATTTGAACGGACATATTTTTAATCTCATCTTTTGCTTCGCCTATTAATTTGTTTTTTTCACTCTCATCAAAGCTTGGTCCAAATAAAGAATTTAGTGAATCAGGAAGTAAAAAAGGCATAAATTTAGAGTTTTTTTCATCATAAATTTTCATATCAGTTATTGAAAATTTATATTTGCAAGGTGGCATAATTACTTTAAAATCATTATTGCCTAAATTTTCTATCTTAAAATCTTTGCTTTTTAAATCATATATAAAATCTATCTCAAACTCAAAAATAACTGCAATTTGCTTTTTTGTCATTGTCCAGCCCAATACGCTATCCCAAAGCCCACTAAATGGGCTATTTTTCTTAGTAACTATCTCTTTTGAGTAAATTTTAAAAACATTAAGTTCGCCAACACTTTTAAGCTTTACAATCTCAGTAGAAATATCGACAGATGGCTTTTCATTAACTTTTTTTA
This sequence comes from Campylobacter ureolyticus, assembly GCF_013372225.1. NCBI lineage: Bacteria > Pseudomonadati > Campylobacterota > Epsilonproteobacteria > Campylobacterales > Campylobacteraceae > Campylobacter > Campylobacter ureolyticus. Next base: position 970,830 of record NZ_CP053832.1, read on the forward strand.
GTTTTTTGTTTTGTTTAAAAAGTATAAAAATAACTATGCCTAAAACTAAAATTATTATCAAAGTTAAAAAATCCATCTTAAAATCCTTTTAAAAAATCTTTTTAAAAATATACCCATTTGAGTTTAATACTTCGCAAACTTCATCTTGATGAGCCTTGCCTTTTGTCTCAAGCGTGATAGTAATAACCGCATCACCATAATCAATCTGAGTTGAGAATCTATCATAATCAATCTTAACAATATTTGCATTTGCACTTTTTAAAGCTAAAGTAAGCCCCATCAAAGCACCAGGCTTATCAACAAGTGTAACACTGACTGCCATCTTTCTATGAGATTTTATAAGACCTTTTTCAATAATTATATTAAGCATTTGAACATCGATATTTCCACCACTTAAAATAATGCCAATTTTTGAATTTTTAGGATATTTGAATTTTGAACTCATTAACGCTGCAACTCCAACTGCTCCAGCGCCCTCAACAACTATTTTTTGGCTTTCAAGTAAAAATAAAATCGCATTTGCTATCTCTTCATCATCGACTTGAACAAACTCATCAACATTTTCTAAAATATGTTTTAAAGTAATAGGACTCGCATCTCTAACGCTTATGCCATCGGCAATTGTTTTTACGCTTTTTGAATTTACTACCTTTTTAGCTTTAAAGCTATTATACATAGCAGGAGCGCCCTTTGCACCAACTGCAATTATTTTAATATTTGGGTTAATTTGTTTTGCACAACTTGCAACTCCACTTATTAGCCCACCTCCACCAACAGGAGCTACTATATAGTCTAAATCAGGCACTGCATCAAGCATCTCAAGAGCAGTTGTACCTTGCCCTGCTTGAACAAAAATATTATCAAAAGGGTGCACAAAAGTTAAAGAGTGCTCTTTTGCATATTCATTTGCATATTCATACGCTTCATCAAAATTATCACCTTTTAAAATAACTTCCGCACCTAAAGCCCTTGTGCCACTTACTTTTAAAAGTGGTGTTGCTTCTGGCATAACGATAACTGCACGAATCCCAAACTCTCTTGCGCTAATTGCAACGCCTTGGGCGTGATTTCCAGCACTTGCAGCAATTACACCTTTTGCTTTTTCTTCTTGGCTTAAATTTGAAATCATATTATAAGCACCGCGAATTTTATAAGCACCTGTTTTTTGTAAATTTTCTTCTTTTAAAAAAACATTAGTGTTATAATTTTTGCTAAGCTTGTTAGAAACAGCAAATGGGGTTTCATCTACAAATCCCGATATTGTTCGTTTTGCTTGGATTATTTTATTTAAATCAACCATAAAATTCCTTGTTTTAGACTTTAAAAGTTTTATTATATCAAAATTTGCGTTTTGCAGTGTTAAAATATTTAGATATTACAATTATAAGATATAATTGTAAAAAAGGATAAACATTGATAAAAAAAATAAATATTCTAAACTGTGGTTCTTATAAAAATTACTATTGGCAAAATAACTTATGTGAATTTAAAAATATAAACATACTTTATGGATACAATGGCTCTGGCAAAACAACTCTTTCAAGGATTATGAGAAGTTTTGAGCTAAAAGAAATACATTACGACTATCAAGATATGAAATTTGAATTAGACTTAGACGAGAACAAACTTAATCAAAATGATATTAAAAATGAAAATTTAAATATACGAGTTTTTAACAAAGATTTTATAAATGACAATCTAAATTTTTTAATAAATGGGAAAAGCAATGGAAATATCAGATCTTTTTCTAGTACAATTTTAGGACAGGAAAATCAAAAAATTATCAAAGATATAGAAATATTTCAAAGCAAACTAAACGATATAGAAAATATAATCAAACAAGAAAAAGAGAATAAATCTAAAAGTGAGCAAGATTTAAATAAAATAGAAAAAGAAGTCAGTGATAAATTAACAAGCAAAGCAAAAGATATAAAAACAAAATTAAGGATATCGAATAGCTATAACAAAACAAATATTTCAAATGATATAAAGCAAATTAAAGAAAATTTTACATCTTACAGACTTTCAGACGAAGATATCAATAAATATAAAAATATCTTGAAAGATGAGGAAAAAGAGAATTTGGATTATAATTTAAAATTTGATAAAAACGAATTTGCTAATTTATACAAGTCTTCAAAAGAAATAATAGAAACTAACTTAATTCAAAAAATAGAAATAGAGAATAATCTTAGAAAATGGCTAGAAGAAGGGCTTAATCATCACAGCCATGAAAAAGAGGTTCAAAAATGTAAATTTTGCGACAATGAGCTTTCAAAAGATCGTATAAAATGGCTTTTAGAAAATTTGAAAGATGATAAAAAAGAAAATTTATCGAAAAATTTATCATACCATATTGAATTAATCTATAATTTCCAAGAAAAAATAAAACATATTAAATCTTATTTGGAAATAGATTTATTCAAGCTCTATTCTGATCTAAGAGATGATTTTAAAAATTGCACAACTACAATAACAAAAGAAATAGATGATTTGCTATCCGCAACAGACAAAATAAGCTCAAATTTAAAAGATAAATCGGAAAATTTATACAAAAATATAGAAATTTATAAATTTGTTGATAACTCAGAAGAAATAAATACTTTATTGCAAAATATAAAAGAATTATTTGATAAAAACAATAAAAAAACACAAAATTTAAAAAACGATAAAGAAGAAGCTAATAATCAACTAAAATTTAATATTATTGCTAATTTTTTAGAAGAAAGTGATTTTTTAAATAAAGAAAAAGAAAAAACCAATCTACAAGAAAACATATCACAAAAAGAAGAAGAAATAAAAGAAAAAGAAGTGCAAAAAGAAAAAATTAATGATGAAATAGATAAATTAAAATCATCAATTAGTAGCGAGGAAGCAGGAGCTGAAAAAATAAATGAGTATTTAAAATCATATTTTGGTTATGATATACTAAAATTTAAACCTGTAAAAAACAATAAATCAGAATTTCAAATTTATAGGAATGAAATTCCAGCAAGTAATCTTAGCGAAGGAGAATGCAGTCTTTTAGCATTTTGCTATTTCATAGCAAAACTAAATGACAATGACATTACTAACGAAAATACAATTATTTGGATAGATGATCCAATTTCTAGCTTGGACTCAAATCACATATTTTTTATATTTTCACTAATAAAAAATGAATTGTTTGATGATAAAAAATTAAAATACAATCAGCTTTTTATCTCAACTCATAATTTAGATTTTTTAAAATATTTAAAAACATTTGAAAAAGATAAAAAAGGAAATAAGCAATATTATTGTATAGAAAAATTAGAAAATAAAAGCACTATAAAAGAAATGCCAAAATTTATTAAATATTACACAACAGAATTTAACTATCTTTTTGAACAAATTTATAATTTTAAAAACATAGACGACATAACCGATGAAGAATTAAAAACATCTATAATTTATAATTTTGGAAATAATTTAAGAAAATTTTTAGAAGTTTTTTTATTTTTTAAATTTCCAACAAAAGAAGATTTAAACACAAAATTAGATAAATATTTTAATAAAATAGAAGCTACTTTAATCAATAGATATATGAATGAATATTCTCATTTGAAAGAAATTATAGAAAGATGTGTAAGACCAATAGATATACCAGAAGCTAAAAAAATTGCAGAATTTATTTTAAAAACAATGGAAAGTAAAGATAAAGAGCAATATGATGCCCTTTGTGAAAGTATAAATTAAAATATGAATTAATAATAAAAATATTATGAAAAAAGATATATATTATGCTCTTAACATTTTTGTTGCTATTTCTATCATCTCAATGGCGCTTTCTTTATAATCAATCATCATATTATAAATTTCATCTTCGCTTAAAACTGCCCTTTTTAGATCTGTTGGGATCTCCCCTTTTCTATCGGCTTCCAAGTCATCATTTCTTTGCTTACCGTAGTAATAGTCCATAAGCTTTTGATACTCTTTTAAAGACTTTTTTAATGTTTTTAAAAGCTTGTTTAATTTATCTAAAGTATCTATTTGAAACTCTAAATTTTTCTCAAAAACAGTTATGTGAGCGAATTTTTCTTCGTTTAAATTTTTCATTTTTTATCCTTTATATTTTAAATTTAACGCCCTGCTTACTTCATAGATGAAAAATTGCAAACTTCCTCCAAGTTTTGAAGTCATATCAAAACCAAGATTTGTTAATATTTCTCCTATCAATTCATTGAGCCATTTCATACCTAGAATTTGATCTTGAATAAAACTCCACATATCTAACCTCTATAAGATTCTTTATTTTCTAAAAACCAGCGTTTTGTATTATTAGCAATTTTTACTAAAAATAACATAACCGGTACTTCAGTAAGAACACCTACAGTGCAAGCTAATGCAACTGGTGAATGTATCCCAAATATTGCTATTGCAACAGCTACAGATAATTCAAAGAAATTTGAAGCTCCAATCATGCCTGCTGGTGCAGCTATTTTAAAAGGTAAATCTACTTTTTTGCTCAACGCATACGCTATAGTAAAAATTAGGAATGTTTGAAGGGTAAGTGGAATAGCTATCAATAAAATATGAAATGGGTTTTCTAAAATTATATTTGCTTGTGAGCTAAATATAATTATTAGGGTTAATAATAGTCCAACTGTTGTAGTTCCGTCAAATTTACTTGAAAATTGTTTTTCAAAATAATCCTTTCCTCTTTTATCAATTACTTTTTTCCTTGTGATGGCACCTCCTAATAATGGAATAGTCACAAATAAAAACACACTAATAAATAATGTGCTATATGGTACTACAACATTAGACACACCTAATAAAAACTTCACTATAGGTACAAAAGCAAGTAAAATAATTAAATCATTTGTGGCTACTTGAACCACAGTGTAAGCAGGGTCACCCTTTGTAAGAGTCGACCACACAAAAACCATAGCAGTACATGGCGCAGCCCCGAGCAAAACAGCTCCAGCTAAATAATCATTAGCCAAATCATTAGGAATGATATTTTTAAATATAATAAAGAAAAACAAATAAGCTATTCCAAACATAGTAAATGGTTTTATTAGCCAATTAACAGCCCATGTTACAAATAGACCTTTTGGATTTTCTCTAACTTTTTTAATACTTTGAAAATCTACTTTTATCATCATTGGATAAATCATAATCCAAATTAATATTGCTATCGGCACAGATATACCTGCAATTTGCATTTTACTTAAAGCAGATGGGATTATAGGTATATATTTTCCTATAAGTACACCCACAATCATGCAAAATAATACCCATAAGCTCAGGCATTTTTGAAATACATTAATTCCATTATTCTTATTTTTTACCATAGTTTTTCTATCTCTTTCTTTTAGTATAGATATATTTAAATATTTCTATGTATAATGCAGAAAAATTTACTTTTTCCAAGTGTGGCAAATACATTCATCTCCGCTATCAAATATTTCCTTTAAGCCAGATTGTATCTTCTTTAAAATCTTTTTATTGGCAATATAATATATGTTTTTTCCTTCTCTTCGACTAATAACTAGATTAGCATCTTCTAATCTTTTCATATCATTAGATAGTGTTGGTTGTGTTATATCAAATTTCTCTAATATCTCACAAGCACAAAGCTCATCGCAAGATAACATATCTATAATTTCTAATCGTTTTGGATCACTCAAAACTTTTAATTTTTTTGATATCTCTATATATTTATTTTTCATGTAAACCTCATTGATATTTTCACGTATAATTATACCAATCATATAGAAGATTGTCAATATGTTTTTTAATCTCTTAAAGTAATTTTTTTTACATACAGATACAGACAATTTATATCTATAAACTGGTTTTTATATATCAAAATTTGCCAATCTTAATCGTATATAACTTTACTTGCTAAATTTGAAATTATTTTATAGATAATTTCAAATTTATTTTGTATTCATATCAAATTTATTTTGTAAATTTAAAACTTTATTGTAGCAAAATTTAAACTTCAAAGCATATCTTGCTTTTATTTTAGGCTCTTAACATTTTTGTTGCTATTTCTATCATCTCAATGGCGCTCTCTCTATAGTCAATCATCATATTATAAATTTCATCTTCGCTTAAAACTGCTCTTTTTAGATCGGTTGGGATCTCGCCTTTTCTATCGGCCTCTAAGTCATCGTTTCTTTGCTTGCCGTAGTAATAGTCCATAAGCTTTTGATACTCTTTTAAAGACTTTTTTAATGTTTTTAAAAGCTTGTTTAATTTCTCTAAAGTATCTATTTGAAACTCTAAATTTTTCTCAAACACAGTTATGTGAGCGAATTTTTCTTCGTTTGAAATTTTCATTTTTTATCCTTTATATTTTAAATTTAACGCCCTGCTTACTTCGTTTCGCAGGGCGTTTTAATACATTTTTTAGTTAAACTTATCTTTTCATCTGCAAAATCCACAACATCTTTTATAACCAATTTCTCAATGGCTTTTATAAAATTTTGCATAAATTTATAATTTATTTCGCCGTTTTGGACTGGAAGTTGGATTTTTTCATTTTTTACCCTATTCCAAGTAGCCTTAAATTCATAACAATATTTTAACTTGATAGATTTTTCAATTGCACAAGCAAAATAAAATAATGTTTGTCTTGTATCTTTTCTTTTTGTTGCTTTTATTAAATATGCATCCCATAAAATTCCAGTTTTTTGTGGTTGTGGATAAACATCACCAGTAGCAACAGCACCATTTTGAACAATATCAATCGTCATTTCAACAAAAGGAAAAATGCTTTCTTTTCCATAAAACATAATCCCATTATTTCCGTGTTTTGCATTTACCAAAGGAAGTGAATATATTTCATCTTGAATTTGTGATGTATCACTGCTTTTATCAAATTTTGCTTTTTTAAGCCCAGCTTTTTTATATAAATCACCAATTTTAAACTCACCCAACTCTAAATTTTCAAAATCTTTTAGTGCCTGTTTTTCATCGGTTGTAAGATTATAGTCTTTTAAATTTGTTGTTATTAGATAAGCCTCAAGCTCGGCGATACGCTGAGCCTCAAGCTCGGCGATACGCTGAGCCTCAAGCTCGGCGATAAAGTCCTCCATAAATTTAAAATCAATATTTTCTAAATCGTCTCCTAAATTTTCATCTTTTATTGGGAGTTTGATTTTGTCGTCTTTAACCCTATTCCAACCAGATTTATTATTCCAATTGTATTTTCCAATTATTTTATTTATAGCACCAACTATAAACAAATAATGATTATTTGATATTTTATTTGGTTTGCATATAAAATCTATGGCATAGGCGTCTTGTAAAATTGTAAATTCTCCACTTTGAAAAAATGCAATTCCATCTCCATTTGCAGAAAGTGATATCACATTTTTTAAAATTGTAGCCTCACTCTTGGGAACATAACAATTTAAGCCTTGGTTTTGACTACCAGCAGTCAAAGCAGGTATGAAGCCTTTTTGAGGATTTTTTAGCAATTCTGAGGCTTTATAGTTTAATTTTTTAGTATTTAATTTTTCAAACAAATCCCCAACTCTGAATTCTCCCCACTTAACGGCGTTTAATTTATCATTAAGTGGGGAAGCTATTTTCCCAAGCAGTCCTTGTTTTTAAGCAAATTTGAAACTTCAAAAGCAAGATAGTCAGCCACTGTTTTTTTAAAGTCATCTAAACTTGGTCTTGTATCGATAGGCGCACTTTGATTCCAGTCATCGCCTTTGTTTGGATCGATATGTCCTTCGTAATACTCTTTTTCAGTGAAAATTTCAAGCTTTGTTTTGCCAAATCTTACCAAATTTACAAGCTCGGCGTAGCGACCTTTTGCGTTGTTGCTATCAACTAAATTTGTGCTTGATTTTTTGCGATTCGTCCTTGTGTAGCCGTCATCTGAAAAATCTATAAATTTAACAACTTCATCTTTGTGATGAGCTTCGCCAACTTTAAAAACATAAATGTAAGTTTGCACGCTTGATTTGCCGACAAAAAGATCTATTGGCATTTTGATACTTGCAAGAAGTGTGTTGTTTTTTAAAATTTCTTTGTTTTCATCTACTGCTTTTCCACTACCTGCTGAGCTTTGTATGATAATAGCTGCGTAGCCGCTTTTCATCATCGAAAGGGCTTTTTGCACAAAAATCATACCACAACCCTTAGCAGAATATGGCGGATTTAGCACAAAAGCAGTAGCAGGAAATTTTTCGTTTGTATTGCCAAAACCATAATCTCCACTGAAATTTAAAAGTGAGTCTTTATTTAAGATATTTGATGAGCCATCACCCATCATTATCATATTTAAAATCGCAAGCATATAGATACTTGAAAGCACTTCAAGACCTAAAAGTTGATTTGCTTTGATGCTAGCTTCTTTTTGTCTAAACTCATCTGGGCTTTTTAAGTGTTTTTTTGCGTCATTTATCATCTCATTCATAGCCGCTACCAAAAGCCCTGCACTTCCTGTGGCAAAGTCCCAAACATAAGAGTTGCGATCAACTCTTGCAAGTTTTACTAGAAGTTTTGCGATATATGAAGGCGTAAGAACTACATCGTTTAGCTTATCTTGTGTAAATCCAAGCCAAGAATACATTTCATTAAAAAGCTTTCCTGTAAAATCCGTAGTAAGTCCGATTTTGTAATAAATCCCTAAATCATCGACTATTTTTGTAAAAACTCTTTTAAGTTGGCTTTCGCCGTTGTGAGGTTTGTTTATATTTTCGGTAGTAAGCGTATTTGCAAGAGTTCGAATGATTAGATCTTTTTTATCTTTTGGGAGGTTTTTTGTGCTTAAAAAAGCATTGATTTTTCTAAGAATTATATCACCATCGGTATTACCTTGCTCAGTTGATGACTCTAGATCTTCTTTTTCAAGCGGACTAACTTTTCCTGCAACACCCAAAGTCGACATAATCGAAGCGGCAACTAGATAAACTCTATCATTTTCGCCTAAACCTTTTTCGTTTTGATAAATGTCATTATTTAGCTTTATAAGACTTGTGTTAATTTCAGCTTCTCTTTGACTTTTAAGCTTTTCAAGTTCGCTTTGGCTTAATGTAAGCTCTTTTATCTTTTCTATGAAGTTGTCAAAATTTTCTTTTTTGAGAAATGAAAAGTCACTAAACTCACCTACCTTTTGCCCTATTCCGAAATTTTCCTTTGAGACATAATAAACAGCTATTTCGTGCTTTAACTCATCAAATTCATCTTTGTAGCCAGTCATCCCGATAGCAATAATCTCACTATAACTTGTATAGTGCAAAATAGCATTTGCATAATGCACAGCTCCATTTAAAGCATAAGAGTTGATGTTTTTAAAATTTGGCTTATTTTTGGCAGTTTTATTTTCGACATTGCCGTAATTATCAAGCTTTATTAACTTATCTTTGTAGCCTTTATACTCTATCAAAATGGGATAAAATTTCATCTCCTTATCTTGTAAAAGAAGCTTTGCATCGGGTATATTTCCACCATCGCCACCATTTTTAGAGTAATACTCGTTTAAGGCTTTATCGATTTCATTATTTAGACTTTCTTGCTTGAGTTTATAATCAAGCTTATAACTTTTAAGCCAGCCATTTCCAAGATTTTCGATATTTGGCTCAACGGATTGATTTTTTCTTTTTACCATTTTTATCCTTTATAAAATTTTTAATTCTTTCAAATTCTTTTAAAAATTCTTGCATTATGCATTTATCTTCTATGAAATTTATGCCGTGATTTTGAGCTATGAATTTAGCTTTTTTATTTTTTATGCCAAGTTGAAGCCAAAGAGTTTTTATATTTTTATTAATTACTTCACTTATCAAAACTTCGGCGTATTCGCTTTTTCTAAACATTAGAACGATGTCTATTTTATCCCTAATTTCGCCTAAATTTCTGTAAACTTTCTCATCTAAAATTTCATCAAATTTTGGATAAATTGGATAAATTTTATAGCCATTTTCCTTCATAAATTTACTAACATAATGACTTGGTTTGCTTTCATCAGGGCTTAGTCCAACAACTGCAATGGTTTTAGAGTTAATTAAGATTTCTTTTATACTCATTATAAATTTACAACACTTATTTTATTTCCGTGATTTTTTATGATTTTTACTAAATCATCAGTTTTTAGCCAAATTGTCGCGGTGTTATCGTTTGGATGGACGCCGATGATGTGATTTTCAAGCATAAATTCGCTATCTAAAAAGCACTCAACTTTATTGTTTTTATCATTTAAAATTCCAAAAGGAGTAACTGAGCCAGGGGTCAAATTTAAAATTTCAAAAAGCTCGTCTGGTGTGGCAAAAGATAGCCTTTTAGTTTTAAATTTATCGCTAAATTCTTTTAAATTAACTCTTTTATCTCCTAAAACTGTTATTAAATAGTAATTTTGCTTTTTCCTGTCTTTTAAAAACAGATTTTTAGATTGTCTATTTGGATATTTTAAACTCTCATCGTCAAGTTCGCCCATACTAAAAACTGCTTTGTGATTATCGAGTTTAAATTTAACGCCGATATTTTTTAAAAATTTATAAATTTCATCCTTTTTCACTACTTTACCTTTTTAAGCATAACTCCGCATTCAATGTGCTTTGTGTGTGGAAACTGGTCAAATATAGCAAAATTTACAACTTTGTGAGTTTTGCAAAGCTCGTTTAAATTTTGTCTTAAAGTTAGAGGATTGCACGAAATATAAATGATATTTTCATAATTTTTTATAAAATTTATAACCTTCCCACTAAGTCCAGCTCGTGGTGGATCAACTAAAATATGACTAATCTCAAAAGCTTTTAAATCCACATCTTTAAGGCGGTTAAATTTAACGCCCTTAAATGCACTCATCAAATCATCGCTATCCATTCGCAAAAACTCAATGTTTAAAGCGCCGTTTAACTCGCAGTTTTTAAGGGCATTTTTTATAGCGTTTTTATTTATTTCATTTGCTAAAACTTGGCGAAAATTAAAGCTTAAAGGAATTGTAAAATTTCCATAACCACAATACATTTCTAATAAATCTTTAGGATTTTCAATCACATCTAAAGCCCAAGTTATCATCTTTTCATTGACATTTTTATTTGGCTGGATAAATGCAGAACTTTCAAAAGTATATTTAAACTCACGCCCATTTATAAACAAACTTTCGCTTAAATTTTCACTTCCAAAAACAAGCTTTTTGCCCCTACTTCTTGCTATCAAATTTACGCCTAAATTTTGACTTAAATTTGATAACTCATTTTGAATTTCTAAAATATTTCTATGATATAATAAAATCACTAAAATATCATTTTTAGTGGCGATAAATTCCACTCCAAAAACTTTAAATTTAAGCTTTTCACTATTTTTTAACTCATTTAAAAGTAAAGGCATCAAATTTGAAATTTTACCGTCAACTTTTTTGCACTCATTTATCTTTAAATGACGCTCATTTAAGCCATTCATCGTATAAAAAAGCTCATTTCCTTCGTGGTAAAGTCCAAACTCAGCTCTTATTCTATAACCAGTTTTAGGCGATGAAAAAAATTTAAATTCGCCACTATAAACATCCTTAAAAAGCTCAGTAATAAACTCTTTTTTATATGAAATCTGCTCATCATAAGGCAAGTTTAAGGTACAACTTCCACACTCACCTAAATGCTTGCAAAACCCCACTAATTAACTCTTTCGTGGAAAAATCCAGCCCAAGTTTGATTTGTCGTCATAACTTCAAGGCTATTTATATTCACATTTTTTGGTAAAATCGCACAACTATAAATAATCTCGGCGATATTATCAGCTGTTATAAACTGGGTATTTTCATATACTTTATCAGCTTTTTGTTTATCTCCTTTAAATCTAACAAGGCTAAATTCAGTTTTGCAAAGACCTGGCTCTATATTTGTAACTCTTATGCCACTTCCTCTTATATCATTTCTTAAATTCAAACTAAACTGCTTTATAAAAGCTTTTGTTCCGCCATAAACATTTGAGCCTTGATAGCTCCAATTTCCAGCAACTGAACCGATATTAAAAATATATCCACCTTTATTGATTAACGGTAAAACCGCCTTTGTGATGTATAGAACGCCCTTTATATTTGTATCAACCATAGTTTCTAAATCGTCCATTTTTGCATCACCAAATTTATCCTGCCCCAAAGCAAGTCCAGCGTTATTTACTAAAATTTCAATATTTCTAAACTCATCTGGCAAGTTATCAATAGCCTTAAAAATAGCTTCTTTATCTCTAACATCAGCACAAATTGTGTGGGCTTTAACGCCCATTTTTAAAATATCATCTTTTAGTTTTTTTAGTCTTTCTTCTCTTCTTCCAAGTAGTATTACATCATAGCCATTTTTTGCAAATTTCAAAGCCGTAGCCTTTCCAAAACCTGATGTTGCACCTGTGATAAATATAACTTTATTCATAATATCCTCCTAAAAAATCAGTTTGTTTAATCCCCAAACTCTCAAAATATCTTAAAACTTCTATGTCTTTATTTTGAGCTGCCCAATCAGCCACGTTGTAGCCTAAATCATCGATTTCATCAATGCTTGCACCACTTTGAACTAAAAATTTAACGATATTTAAATTTGAATATTTTGCAGCGTGCATTAAAACGCTTTTTGAAGTGTGATTTAAAGCACAAAGGCTAAATGGTAAAGTTCCACTTGAACTAAGTGCTGTTTTTTCATAGTTTGAGATGATTTTTGAATTTATGTTTGCTCCACTTTTAACTAAAAACTTAACTAAATTTTCATCATTTAACTCACAAGCATAAAAAAGTAAAGTTTTTCCAAAGCTGTTTTTATAGCCTATTTTAGCACCATTTTTAACCAAAATTTTAAAAATTTCCATATTTTTAAGAGCGTAAAAAAGGCTGTTTTCATGTCCAGTGTTTAAATTTGCGCCCCATTTTATTAAAGTTTGTATAAATTGTGTATCTTTATCCAATAAAATAGCAGTTTTTAAAGCATTAGTTAGTTCATTCCCCGATGGTTTGTAAGTATAAAGATAATTTATTAATAAATTTATATCAAATTTGCTATTTAATAAAGCTTTGTTTAATGCATCAATTTGGTAATTTTTATGACTTCCAACAGCTGCTTTTAGATACTCATTTGCCACGCGTGAGGCATAAAATATCGCACTTCCTTCATCGTAATTTTTTTTATAATAATCCACAAGCATCGGAACTGCAACTTGATAAAGCGAGTTAAAAAGATCAAATTTTTCTTTATTATCAAAACTTTGCAAAGCCCAAATTTGAAAATATTGTCTATTTTGATTTACTTCTAAATCGCTTGAGTTTGCATCTTTTAAAGTTGTTTTATAAATTTCAGGTGCGATTAAAGCTTTGTAGATATCAAACTGAAAATCTTGCCAAAAGCTAATAGCTTCTCTTCCATCACAATCTATATCAAGCCCTCTAATTTTGGCACTTACTTCTCTTAATGGTTCTAAAGATTTAGCCATATAAAAGCAATCTTCATCTTTTAAAAATTTATCTTTATTTGAAGAATTTAAAAAAAACTCACTAGGATTTTTTTCGATCTCTTCGCAAATGTTTGCACTCAAAAAAGCACAAAAAAAAGCTAAAACTAAAAATTTTTTCATAAAAACTCCAAATTTAAGATAAGTTATTTTACCTAAATTTAAATGAAATTTAGGTAAAAAGTCACTTTAAAGTTTAAAATTTTCTATTTCATTAAAATTTAGATATTTATAAATTTCATCTTTTTTATATTTGATTTTTTCAACTTTTTGTAAATACTCATCTTTTGTTGGAAGTCTTCCTAAAATAGCACAAACCGCGGCTAACTCAGCACTTCCAAGATAGACTTTTGCTCCCATTCCCATTCTGTTGTCAAAATTTCTTGTTGATGTTGAAAAGACAATCGCACCATCTTTTACCCTTGCTTGATTCCCCATGCAAAGGCTACATCCTGGAATTTCAGTCCTTGCCCCAGCTGCTGCGTAAAGTGAGTAGTAACCCTCTTCTTTTAGAGTTTTTTCATCCATTTTTGTTGGTGGCACAACCCAAAGTCTAGTTGGAATTTGCCCCTCACCTTTTAAAACCTCGCCCAAAGCTCTGTAATGACCGATATTTGTCATACAACTTCCTACAAAAACTTCATCTATATTGTGAGGTCTATTTTCATCACTTAAAATTTCACTTAGCGTTGCCACATCATCAGGGTCATTTGGACAAGCCAAAATCGGCTCATTTATCTCATCTAAATCAATTTCAATAATTTCAGAGTATTTTGCGTCCGCGTCCGCCCTTAAAAGAGTTGGATTTTCAAGCCATTTAAGCATTTTTTCTTTGCGTCTTAAAAGCGTAGATTTACTCTCATAATCAGCTTCAACCATCGCATCAATTAAGCTAATATTTGATTTTACGTATTCTACAACTGGTTTAACATTTAAATTTACAACGCAAGCTGCCGCACTTCTTTCAGCACTTGCATCACTTAATTCAAAAGCTTGTTCGACTTTTAAGTTTTCAAGTCCTTCTATTTCTATGATTTTACCAGCAAAAACATTTATCTTATTTTTCTTTGGAACGGTTAGTTTTCCTTTTTTAATGGCTGCATAAGGTATGGAATTTACTAAATCTCTTAAAGTAATTCCTGGCTTTAATTTTCCTTTAAATTTAACCAAAACTGACTCAGGGACATTTAAAGGCATTTTTCCAGTAACTGCTGCAAACGCAACAAGCCCACTTCCAGCTGGAAAGCTAATTCCAATTGGAAATCTCGTGTGTGAGTCAGCTCCTGTGCCAACACTATCTGGTAAAACCATTCTATTAAGCCATGAATGAATTACCCCATCACCTGGTTTTAGTGCTACTCCACCTCGACTACTCATAAATTTAGGCAAAGTTTTATGAGTTAGTGCATCACTTGGCTTTGGATAAGCAGCTGTATGACAAAAACTTTGAAGAACAAAATCAGCCCCAAAACCCAAACTCGCAAGTTCTTTTATCTCATCTTTTGTCATAGGTCCTGTAGTGTCTTGACTTCCAATTGTTAGAGTGGTTGGTTCTATATACATTCCAGGAACAACACTTTCTAAATTACAGGCTTTTGCTAATATTTTTTGAGCCAAAGTTTGACCAAATTTATTTGATTTTGGTTGAATGTGTTTTATAAAAATATCTTCTTTTGGCATATTTAAAAACTCACGTGATTTTTCACAAAGTCCTTTATAAATAATCAGTGGTATTCTTCCACCTGCTCTGACCTCATCAAAAATAGTATTTGGACTTAAGCTAAATTTAGCGACAACTTTTCCATCTTTTTTTATCTCTCCATCGTATGGATAAATTTCTATCTCATCACCTGTTTCTAAGCTAGTTACATCAGTCACTATTGGCATTGCACCACTGTCTTGGGCGGTATTATAAAAAATTGGAGCTATTGTTGAACCGATAATAATCCCACCTGTTTTTTTATTAGGCACGGCATTAATATCTTTTCCAATATGCCATTGAAGAGAGTTTATACCACTTTTTCTGCTACTTCCAGTTCCTACAACATCTCCAACATAGGCGATATCTTTACCAATTTTTTTTAATTCATTTATTTTTTCAATACTTCCAGGAAGTCTTCTTACAAGCATTGTATTTGCATGAAGCGGGATATCACTTCTTGTAAAAGCTTCACTTGCTGGACTTAAATCATCTGTATTTGTCTCACCAGGAACTTTAAAAACAATAGCTTCAATTTTTTTAGGAATTTCAGATTTTTTTAAAAACCATTTAGCATTTGCATAAGACTCAATTACGCTTTTAGCAAATACATTGCCATGCTTTGCTAAATCCACAATATCATTAAAATAATCATGTAAAAATATGATATTTTCTAATGCTTTAGCTGCGGCTTTTGCTATATTTTCATCACTAGATTTCAAGCATTTTATTAAAACAACAACATTATATCCACCAAGCATGGTCTCAAGTATATTAATTGCATCAAATTTGGTAATTCCATCAATTTTTAAATCATGATTTATAATTTCATTTAAAAATTCAGCTTTTATCTTAGCCGCTTCATCAACACCAGGATTTACTCTATTTTTTAAAATTTGTATTAATTTATCTTGATTTTTATCACCATTTTTTAAAGAATTAATTAAATCTTTTATCTCTTCTACATTTAAAGCAAGTGGCGGAACACCAAGAGCACTTCTTTCATCGGTATGTTTTTTATATTTGGTTAAAAAATCCATATTTATCCTTTTTAAAAATTAATTTTCCATATTTTTTTGTAATTGTAGCAAATTTAATGTAATATAGTCATAAATAAATTTTTGAGGATAAAAGTGCAAAAAGTATATTTTAAGGCCGGTTTTATAAATTTAGAAATTTATGGTGATGAAAATGGGATAAGTGAAATAAAATTTGTTGATTTTTATAAAAATTTGCCAACAAATAATGAGAATTTAAAACTTTGTATAGATGAGTTAAGCAGATATTTTAAAGGAGATCTTAAAAGTTTTAGCGTTAAGTTAAATATAACTGGAACCAAGTTTGAAAAAAATGTATATAACGCACTTTTAAAAATCCCTTATGGAGAGGTTAAAACATATAAAGAAATCGCTGAGTCTATAAATCATCCAAAAGCTTATCGCGCAGTTGGAAATGCAAACTCTAAAAATAAAATTCCTATCATAGTTCCTTGCCATAGAGTTGTATCAAATAGTGGAATTGGCGGATATACAGGCGGAATTAATATAAAAGAAAATCTTTTAAAAATAGAGAAATATTTATAAATTTTATATATTATAAGCATTTAAACAATTTTATTAAATTTACTTAATATTTACTATTTATGTTATATACTTCGTTTTAGATTTTTTTAAGAAAGGGTGTGTTATGAAAAAGATATTTTTTATTATTTTGTTTGGATTTTGTGCTTTGCTTGCTAGAAACTTAGATGAGATTAAAAAATCCAACGAAATTATAATAGGTGTTAGGACTGAATTACCACCATTTAGTCAAATAAAAGATGGTGAATTTACAGGTTTTGAGGTTGAGCTTGCAAAAGCTATAGGAAATAAAATTTTAAACAACAGTAAAGGTATAGTTAAAATAGTTGGGGTAGAAACAACAGATAGAATTCCAATGCTTAAGAATGATAAAATTGATATAATGGTCGCAAACTTTACAATGACAGATGAGAGAAAAAAAGCAGTTGATTTTTCACTGCCTTATTTACTTGATTTTATGGGAATTTTAGCTCCAAAAAATTCATCACTTAATAAACTTTCAAGCTTTGATGGTAAAAAACTATTAGTTATACCAGGTACTACTTCAGATGAATATCTAAAATATAATAAATCAAAAATTAAAGATGTTAAAATTGTAAAATGTGAGAATTTATATGATTGCTTGACAAAACTTAAAAATAATGAAGCTGATGGATACTTTCACACCGTCTTTGCCTTAGCAAACATAACCGTTATTGATAATGGTTTTGTTATTACAAATAAAGCCGTTGGTAAACCTGATTATATAGCTTGTGGCATAAAAAAAGGCAACTCATCTCTTTTAAATGCAGTAAATGACGCTATCGTAAAATTAAGTAAAGAGAATTTCTTTACAAAAGCTTATGATGAGACTTTTAAAATTCACTACAAAGGAACAATCGATAAAAAGTATTTCTTAGTAGATGATATTTATAAAGTTTTTGGCTAAATAAAAAAGCTTTGGTTTTTACCAAAGCTTTAATCTAAGAGAATTTAATACAACACTAACTGAGCTAAAACTCATAGCAAGTGCTGCGTAAGCTGGACTTAGCAAAAGTCCAAAACTAGCAAAAACTCCAGCTGCTAGTGGGATACATAATGCATTGTAAAAAAATGCCCAAAAAAGATTTTGTTTTATAATATTCATAGTTTTATCTGAAGTCTTAATAAGTTTTAAAATTCCATTTAAATCATTATTTATAATTAAAATATCACCAGAACTTTTAGCTATATCGCTTCCACTATTCATAGCAACACCACAATTTGCTTCTTTTAAAGAAAGTGCGTCATTTACACCATCTCCTATGAAAACAGTAACACCATTTTCTTTTTGTTTTTTAACGATTTCAAACTTTTGTTCTGGTAAAATTTGGCTAAATACTTCTTTTATTTTTAAATTTGAAGCTACAAAATCTGCTACTTTTTGGTTATCACCTGTTAGCATTATTGTATTAATTGATGCGTTATTTAGCTTATCTATTATCTCTTTTGAGTGAGATTTAACCCTATCATTTAAAGCAATGTAGCCTTTATATTTACCATCAACTGCAACTAATACTACCCCAAAACCTTTATCTAAGAAATATTCAAATTCTTTTTTTTCAAATTTAATGTCATTTTCTAAAAGCAAATTTTCATTTCCAATAATTAAATTATCAGTTTTTAAACCATTTCCAACTAAATTTTCAAATTTACCATTAAATTTATCAAATTTAATATCATTTTCTTTTGCGTATTTAATTATTGCTTTTGCTATTAAATGCTCGTTTAAAACCTCTAATGAAGCTACTTTGCTAAAAATTTCATCGCTTAAATTTGTTTTATAGACTTCTATTTTTCCAGAGGTTAAAGTTCCTGTTTTATCAAAAATAACATTTTTTGTATCTTTTAAAATTTCTAAAACTTCTGGATTTTTAACCAAAACACCTTTTTTTGCTAAATTTGAAATAGAACAAACTATAGCTATTGGAGTAGCAAGCCCTAAAGCACATGGACATGAGATAACTAAAACAGAAATTGCACAAACTACTGCATATCCTAAATTTCCAAGTAAAAACCAAACTAAAAAAGTAACTAATGATATTAAAATAACAATAGGAACAAAAATATTTGCTATTCTATCAGCAAACCTTGAAATAGGCATTTTCTTTGCACTTGCTTCACTTAATAGTTTTGTCATTCGAAAAAGCAAGGTTTCGTGATTTTGTGTAGTTATTTTAATGCTTATTACACCATTTGTATTTAAAGACCCAGCATTTACGCTATCACCTACTTTTTTATAAATTGGCAAACTCTCCCCTGTTAAAATAGATGTATCAATCTCTGCACCGCCATCTACTATAACCCCATCTCTTGGAATTGTCATTCCATTTTTTACTAGTACCACATCGCCTATATTTAAAGTTGTAGCTAAGACTTCATCAGTTGTGCCATCTTCTTTTAGTAAAACTGCCATTTTTGGTGTTAAATTTAAAAGTGATTTTATATAATCATCTGCTTTTGCTTTTGAGTTTTCTTCTAAAAATTTACCTAAACTAATAAAGGTTATTATCATTGCGGCTGATTCAAAATAGACATAATTAAGCTTGCTTGGGATTAAACTTGGAAATAAAAACGCAAAAGTTGAGTAAAAATATGCCGAAAAAACACCCAAAGAAACCAAAACATTCATATCAAAATTTCTATTTTTTAAAGCTTTAAAAGCATGTATAAAAAAATGTCTTCCGCAGTAAAATACAACTACTGTTGTTAAAATAAATTGCATTAATGAGTTTAAAAAGCTATGTTTTAATCCCATGTGTAAAATCATAATAATAATAGTTAAAAAAATTGATAATAAAAGAGTATTTTTCATACGCTTTAATGCATTTTGTTTTTTTAGTGCAAGTTCTTCATAATTTGTTGCTATTTCATATCCTAATTTTTCTATCTTTTGTATTATTTTGTCTTTAATATCGTCATTTTCTATCTCAAATTCGCCTGAGTTTGCTGTAAAGCTTACATTAGCATTTTTAACACCAGGTATTTTTTTAGTAACTTTTTCAACTGCGTTTGAGCAGTTTACACAAGTCATTCCTATAATATTTAGTTTAAAAATTTGAGACATTACTTTATCTCCTTGAGCACCTCAAAACCTAAATCATTCATCTCATCGCAAAAATATTTTATTTTATCATCATCTAAATTTAATGAAACAATGCCTTTTTCAACATCTACATCAACCTTGCCAAACTCATCTTCAAAGTAGTTTTTAATAGTATTTGCACAGTTTTGGCACTTTATGTTTTTTACCTCAAATTTTTTCATAGAAATATCCTTTTTAAATAAGATTTTAATTAAGCAATTATAATACTTGTTATTAAATTGTTTTTTAACATTTTTATATGTTAAAATCAACGAAATTTTAAGTTTTTGTATGGTATAATTACAGCTTTAAATTTTAAAAAGGATTTATTTATGGGAAGAGCGTTTGAGTACAGAAGAGCCGCAAAAGAAGCAAGATGGGGTAAAATGAGTAGAATTTTTCCAAAACTTGGAAGATCTATAACAATAGCCGCAAAAGAAGGCGGACCAGATCCTGATATGAATCCAAAGCTAAGAACTGCAATCGCTGCTGCAAAAGCACAAAATATGCCTAAAAACAATATCGATGCAGCCATAAAAAGAGCTAGTGAAAAAGATAGTCCTAATATCCAAACTATCCATTATGATGGCAAAGGACCACATGGATGTCTTATAATAGTAGAGTGTGCTACTGAAAACACAACAAGAACAGTTGCAAACATAAAATCAATCTTTGGAAAAAATGGTGGAGAATTTTTACCAAATGGTAGCTTATCATACATGTTTTCAAGAAAATCAGTTTTTGAAGTAAAAATGCCAAAAAGAGATTTAGAAAGCGTTGAGCTTGATTTGATTGATTATGGAATGACTGAGATGATTGTAAATGAAGATGAAGAAGATGGTGGCGAGACAACTTTAATAATTTATGGTGAATATGAAAGCTTTGGAGAGCTAAACAATGGTATAGAAAAACTTGGTCTTGAAATAATAAACGGAAGCTTAAAATATATTGCAAACAATAAACAAGAATTTAGCGACGATGAACTTGAAGAGATAGAAGTTTTGATAGACAAACTCGAAGAAGATGACGATGTACAAGAGGTTTATACAAATATAGCGTAATAAAATAAAGGATAAAAATGGAAAAATTAAAAGTTTTTGATATAGATAAAGATGAGTTAGCAAAATATAAATTTGCTCTGATTAAAACTGAAAAAGGCGATATTAAATGTGAACTTTATCCAGATGAAACACCACAAACTGTAATGAATTTTGCAAGCTTAGCAAAAAGTGGCTTTTATGATGGGCTAAATTTTCACAGAGTTATACCAAATTTTGTTATTCAGGGTGGTTGTCCTTTTGGCACCGGAACTGGAGGTCCAGGATATAGGATCAAGTGCGAATGCGATAACCAAACTCACAAACACGAAAGAGGAAGTCTTTCTATGGCTCATGCTGGACGCGATACTGGCGGAAGTCAGTTTTTTGTCTGTCACTCGGCTCAACCTCATCTTGATGGTGTGCATACAGTTTTTGGAAAAGCCATTGATGAAGAGAGTTTAAAAGTAGTTGATAGCATAAGAGTTGGTGATAAGATAAAAACTATCGAGATAAAAGAGAGTTTATAAACTCCAACTTTAAAATAATTAAAAAAGAGTTACTTTAATTGTGGCTCTTTTTACCACATTAAGCTTTTAAAAAAATGTTTAAAATTTTTAATAAATACCAATTTTGCAAATATAAATTTTAAAAAGCATAGTTTTAGCTCTTTAAAAAATATATCATAAATTAAATTTAATAGTTAGCGATTTTATGGTATTATTACCACATCTTAATGTTAGGTTTATAATATGAAAAAAGCTGTTACTATTTTACTTATTATTGGTTTTATCATTATTGGATATTTCTTTTTTCAAAAACAAAATTTGCTTAAAAACAATGAGCTTGTCTTTTATGGAAATATTGACTCGCAAACCTCAACACTTTCATTTAGATTTTTAGGTGAAATTTCAGAAATTTATAAAGATGAAGGGAATTTAGTTAAGGCTGGAGATAAGCTTGCAGAACTTGATAAAAGCTATCTTTTAAATAAATTAGATGAACTAAAATCTCAAATTTCATTAAATGAAATAAAACTTTCTAAGCTTGAAAAAGGTTTTAGACAAGAAGATATAGCTAAAGCAAAGGCAAATTTAGATATCTCAAAAGCAAGTTTAAATGAAGCAAGGATAAGTTTTAATAGACAAGCAAAACTCATAAAACTAAAAGCAACATCACAAGATGCCTATACAAAAGCTAAATCAAACCTAGAAAGTCTTGAAGCAAATTTTGATCTTGCAAAAGCAGAATATGAAAAGCTAAAAAATGGTTATGAAAAAGAAGATATTGCATCACAAATCGAACTTATAAACTCACTTAAAATAAATGCCGAAAAAATTAAATTAGATATACAAAACTATTCATTGACTTCACCAATTGATGGCATTATACAGACTAAATTTAAAGAAATTGGTGAAATTGCAAACCCGGGCGAACCCGTTTTTGAAATATCGAAAAAAGATAATTTTTTTGTTAGAGCCTATATAGATGAGCCATACATGGGAAAAATTAAAATTGGAGATAAAGTTTTAGTGTATTCAGATATTAAAGATGAGCCATATAAAGGCCATATTAGCTTTATTTCAAATGTTGCTGAATTTACACCAAAAAATGTTCAAACTATAAAACTAAGAGCCGATTTGGTCTATAGATTTAAAGTAGATATTGATAAAAGTGATGATAAGCTAAAACAGGGAATGCCAGTACACATAAAACTAAAATGATAAAAGCTGTTAATTTAGAAAAGAAATTTAAAAATACAATTGCAATTAACAATATAAGCTTTGAAGCAAAAAGTGGTCTCATAACAGGCTTGGTAGGACCTGATGGAGCTGGAAAAACAACACTTTTAAGACTTCTTGTTGGTCTTATGAAACCAACTTCTGGAAACCTTGAAGTACTTGGCTTTAAAATGCCAAACTCAAGTCAAGAATTTTTATCAAGCATTGGATATATGCCTCAAAATTTTGGACTATACGAAGAGCTAAGCTGCTATGAAAACCTAAAGCTTTATGCTACTTTGCAAGATATTCAAAACCAAAATGATAGAATAAATGAACTTTTAGAATTTACAAAACTAGCTCCATTTAAAAATAGATTTGCTAAAAATTTAAGTGGTGGAATGAAACAAAAGCTTGCACTTTCTTGTGCTCTAATAAGAAAGCCAAAACTTCTTTTATTAGATGAGCCCGGAGTTGGGGTTGATCCGATAGCTAGAAAAGAGCTTTGGAATATGACAAAAGAACTCCAAAAAGATGGTATTACTGTAATTTGGGCAACATCATACCAAGATGAGGCAAATTTATGCGATGAAGTCATAATGCTAAACGAAGGTGAAATTTTACTTCATGAAAATCCACAAAACGCTAAAAAAATACTTAAAAATAGAGTATTTTTAATAAATATTGATGACAAAAAAACATATCTTGATACTCTAAAATCAAACCCAAATATATTGGATGCTTCTATTTTAGGGGATGATATAAAATTTAGTATTAGAAAAAATGCTAAATTTGAAATTCCAAAAAATGCTAAAACTATAGAACCAAGTTTTGAAGATCTTTTTTTAGATCTATTAAACCCAAAAAATATAAAAATTTCATCTTTAAAAACAGATATTTTTAAAAGCGATAAGCCAGTTATACAAGCCATAAATCTAACTAAGAAATTTGGTGATTTTACAGCTACAAATAATATAAATTTTAGTGTAAATAGTGGAGAAATTTTTGGGCTTTTGGGGCCAAATGGAGCTGGTAAATCAACTACTTTTAAAATGCTTTGTGGGCTTTTAAAACCAACTAGTGGAAAAGCATTAGTTTTAGGTCAAGATTTATATGAAAAAGCTCAAGAAACTAAACAAAAAATAGGCTACATGGCACAAAAATTTTCTCTTTATCAAAATTTAAATCTAACTGATAATTTAGATTTTTTTGCGGGAATTTATGGTTTAAAAGGAAAGCAAAAAAAAGAAAAAATTGAGAAAATGATAGAAACTTTTGAATTTAAAAAATATCTTAAATCAACTGTTTTAGAACTTCCACTTGGTATAAAACAACGCCTTAGTTTAGCTTGTGCGATAATGCATGAACCATCAGTATTATTCTTAGATGAGCCTACTAGTGGAGTTGATAGTGTAACAAGGCGTGAGTTTTGGACTCATATAAATACTCTTTCAAAAAATGGAGTAAGTGTTATGGTAACAACTCATTTAATGGATGAAGCCGAGCTTTGCGATAAAATAATGATAATTTATAAAGGCAAAGATATAAAAACTGGATCACCTAGTAAAATAAAAAGTGATATTAAAAACAATGCAACAATGGAGGAAGCTTTTATAAAGCTTGTAAAAGATTATGAAGATTAAAAATATTAAAGCAATTGCCTATAAAGAAACTTTACAAGTTTTTAGAGATCCAAGTTCTATTTTAATTGCTTTTATCTTACCATTAATTTTGCTTTTTTTAATGGGGTATGCTGTTTCGCTTGATTCAAAAAATATTAAATTTGGTATAGTTTCTCATTCAAATCTCACAAAGGATTTAATATCAAATTTTATGGCCTCAAAATTTTTTAATACCGAAATTGGAAGTAATAAAGAAGAATTCATACAAAGAATTAAAAAAAATGATATAAAAGCACTTTTAATAATAGAAGATGATTTTTATAAAACACACAAAATTCAACTTTTATTAGATGGCAGTGAGCCAAATACAGCAGGACTTATAGCAAAATACTCAAGCCAAATCATAAAAAATTGGGAAATTCAAAACAAAATAACAAATAAATTAGAAAAAACAAGCCCTATAAACTTGCAAACTCAAATGAGATTCAACTCAGAAATTTCAAGTAGATATTTTATAATACCAGGTTCAATTGCAGTTATAATGACACTAATAAGCACACTTTTAACCGCTTTAGTAATAACAAGAGAGTGGGAAAGAGGCACGATGGAGGCTCTTTTAGCAACGCCAATTAGTATGAATGAAATAATAATTGCAAAACTTATTCCATATCTATTTTTAGCTTTAGGCTCCATGTTAATGTGCTTTTTAGTTGCATTTTTTTGGTATAACGTTCCTTTTAGAGGTAGTATTTTAATACTTATAATAATGAGTATCGTATATCTTTTTCCATCTTTGACTATGGGTCTTTTTATTTCATCTTTAACCAAAAGTCAATTTGTATCCGCTCAAGCTGCTATAATAGCTGGTTTTTTACCTGCTTTTTTAATTTCAGGAGCTATTTTTGAAATAAATAATATGCCTGAATTGCTTCAGTATTTTTCATATTTAATTCATGCAAGATATTTTGTTAGCTCACTTCAAACAATATTTTTAGTAGGAGATGTATATAAGATATTTATATTTGATATTATTGGGATGACTAGTGTTGGAATATTATTTTTTATACTTGTGAAATTTAAACTAAAAAGGAGCTTAGATTGAGACTTCTTGCACTTATTAAAAAAGAGTTTTTATCCATAATTAAAGATAAGCAAAACTCAATTATTGTTTTTTTAGCTCCACTAATTCAGCTTTTAATTTTTTCTTTTTCAATAAATTTAGACATTAAAAATATAGACTTAGCTATTTTTAATCAAAGCAATAGCAAACAAACAAAAGAAATCTTATATAAATTTGAAGGCTCAAAATATATTAGAAATATCTATATGGTTAAAAGTTATGAAGAAGCAAATAAACTATTAGAGTTAAAGAAGGCTATTTCTATAGTTGTTTTTCCACCAAATTTTGGCATTAAAGATAATAATATACAGGTAATATCTGATGGACGCCGCTCAAATTCAGCTCAAATAGCAGAAAGCTATATCCTATCAATGACAAATAAAAACAATAATCTTGAAATTAGAAATTTATATAATCCAAATTTAAATAATTATTGGTGGATTTTGCCAAGTGTCTTTGGCTCAGTTAGCCTAATATCAGCTTTTGCACTAACTGCTATGTCAATAGCCAGAGAAAGAGAACTTGGTACTTTTGATCAAATTTTAGTATCTCCTCTTTCGCCATTTCAAATAATGCTTGGAAAACTTATTCCTGCGATAATTATAAGTATTTTTAATGCTACTATTATACTTTTAATTGCATTTTTTGGTTTTCATATACCATTGGTTGGAGATTTATGGCTTTTGTATCTTGGTGTAATAGTATTTTTATTTAGCGTTTGTGGTATTGGTCTTTTTGTCTCATCAATATCAAAAACACAACAACAAGCAATACTTTATACTTTTGTATTTTTACTACCTTCATTTTTATTATCAGGTTTTGCAACTCCTGTTGAAAATATGCCAAATTGGCTTGAGCCTTTTACAAATTTAGTAACTTTAAAATATTACTTGCTATTTTTGAGAAGTATATTTTTAAAAGATATAAGTTTTATTGATAGTTTGAAGTACTTAATACCTATGTTTTTAATAGGCATAGCCTCTTTTATATTTGCAATGCAATTTTTTAAAAGAAAAAGTAGCTAAAATTTAACTGCTAATTTTACTTTAAATTTATACCTTGATAAAAAATCATTTCATCAAGCTTTGAAGCTGATATATGCATATTAAATTCGTGATTTATATATTAATTCAAAATTTCTTTATTTAGCCACACAAAATCATTGAAAATCAATTTTCATCCTTTTAAAAATATTAATTAAAAGCTGAAATTTTATATAAAAATTCCTAAAAAATTTAATAAATATAAGTTATAATAATGATATTGATTTTTATAAAAAGGAGAAAATATGGAAAAGATAAAATTTAGCGATGGAGTTAGTGAGACTTTACTTATAAATTTATATTTTAGAAGTCTTGAAAATTTAGTTAAAAAACCTATTTTAAAAGATGAGTTTTCAGGTGAAATTGTTAAACACCTAGACTATGATTTTTCTAAATTCGATAAAAGTAAATTGAGCCGTGTTGGAACAGTAATTAGAGCTAAATTTTTTGATGATGAAATTTTAAAAATAGCAAATGAAGATAAAAGCGAGAATAATGATTTAGTCATCATTCAAGTTGGAGCTGGGCTTGATACGCGCCCTTTAAGACTTGAAAGTAAAATTTCAAACGCTATTTTTTACGACCTTGACTTGTGTGATGTTATAAATTTACGTGAAAAACTGGTAAAAAAAGCTAAAAATAACTTTTATATAACATCATCAATGTTTGAAACTACTTGGATGGATGAGCTTGTTAGTAAGCATAAAAATGCTAAATTTATCTTTGTATTAGAAGGCGTTACAATGTATTTTGAAAAACCTAAATTAAAAGAGTTTTTTAAAAATTTACTTGATAGATTTCATGGTGTTTTAATGGCTGATTTTTTAAATAAATTTGCTGCAAATTTCCCTCAAAGCCGCCATGATGCCATGAAATTTATAAAAAATGCAAAGTTTAAATTTGGAATTGATAGCGAAGATGAAATTTTAGAATTTGATGACAGGCTTAAATTTATTAAAAAAGGTGTAATGTTTGATATGTATAAAAATAGATGGGGAATTTTAGGTTTTATTTTAAGAAATTTCGTTCCAAAAGTTAAAAACTCATGCAATATGTATATTTTTAAACTAAATTAAAAATATTTAAATCATTAAAAGTAAGCAAAGAGAGTGAACTTTTAACTCTCTTTTTTAAAAAATCGGTGGATTTTAGCATTTATTTTTAGCCACTCTTTTAACTCATATATTGGATGGCCAGCATATTGTTTAAAGCCTTCTAAATTTTTACTAACCCCACCTCTTGCTGCTATTTGAGCAAAATCTCCAACTTTTACATGTCCAGCAGAGCCACTTTGTCCACCCATTACAACATTTCTGCCAAGTATCGTTGAACCAGATATTCCTGTTTGTGAAACTATTAAGCAGTTATTTCCAAGCTCGCAATTATGTCCTACTTGAACAAGGTTATCTATTTTTGTACCAGATTTTATAATAGTTGGCTTAAAAACACCTCTATCTATTGTAGTTCCAGCCCCTATTTCAACATCATCTTCTATTATCACATTTCCATTGTGATGAATTTTTACATGCTTTCCATCTTTTGTATGAGCATATCCAAAACCATCACTTCCAACAACGCTATTTGCATGAATTATGCAATTATTTCCTATAATTGTGTCATTATAAATAACAACATTTGGATAAATAATGCAATTTTTACCTATCTTTACATTATCACCAATATAAGCTCCAGGCATTATTAAAGTATTTTCATATATTGATGAGTCAAACCCAACATAAGCATTTTTCATTATTGTAGCTGTTTTATCGATATTTGCTACATTACCATGCCTAATTAATTCTTTTTTAAAATATTTACTTAAAATAGCAAAACTAAGATGTGGGTTTTGGCAAACTAAAACTCTAATATGCTCTGGAACATGATTTAACATTTTTTCACTTACTAAAACAGCTCCTGCTTTAGTGTGTTCTAGAAATTTGATATTTTTTACTCCATCACAATAACTAAGCTCATTTTCTAAAGCCAAATCAAGTGAATTTATAGCCTTTATGTCAAAATCATCACCACTAAACTCAATATTTAATATTTCACAAATTCTACTAAGTAACATTTTACATCTCCATTATAACTGAACCACTTCTTACTATATCAATCGGGTTATATTTTTTCATAGTTTTTACAAAACTATCTATCCTAAGTGAGTCATCACACGCCATAACTATTAAAATTTCATCATCACTATTTGCAACGCTTCCATTATATGATTTTAAAACTGCATCAAGTCCTGAAAGATTTTCTAAAAGCGAAATTTTAACTAATGCCATTTCCTTTTCTACAAATTCCCCTTCTTCTATAACTTTGTAAATAGGAATTAATTTATAAAGTTGTTTAACTATTTGCTCAAACGCTTTACCATCACCACTTGTTACGATACTAACTCTTGAAAATTCCGTATTTGGAACAGGAGCAACAGTTAAGCTGTCTATGTTATATCCACGACCAGAAAAAAGACCTACTATCCTTGATAAAACACCGTGCTCGTTTAATACTATAACTGAAATTAATCTTCTTTTTTCATTCATTTTAAAACCTTATTTAAGTATCATATTATATAACGCACCACCAGCTGGAACCATAGGAACAACATTTTCAAATCTATCTATTCTTGCATCAATCAAAGCTGTCTTTTTGCTTTTAATAGCTTCTTTAAGAGCGTTTCTAAACTCATCTTTTGTATTTGCAACAAAACCTTTTCCGCCAAAACTTTCAATTAATTTCACAAAATCAGGCTGATTGCTAATGTCAGTTGAAGCAAACCTTTCTTTGTAAAAAAGACTTTGCCACTGTCTTACCATTCCTAAAAATTTATTATTTAACACTATATTTATGATAGGAAGTTTGTTTTCACAAATAGTTTGAAATTCTTGTAAATTCATCAATACTCCACCATCTCCATTAAAATTTACTACAACACCATTTTTATTTGCCATCGCTGCTCCAAGAGCTGCTGGAAGACCATATCCCATGGTTCCTAAACCTCCACTTGTTAAAAGCGTTCTTGGGTTTTTAAAAGGATAGTATTGAGCCACCCACATTTGATGCTGCCCAACATCAGTTACTATAATAGCTTTTTCATCATCTATAATTTTAGCAGTTTCTTCTATCACCCATTGAGGTTTTAAAACTTCATCGCTATCATTAAATTTAAGAGGGTGAATCTTATCATAAGTTTTTAAGATGTTTCTCCACTCTTTAAAAGAGTCAGAATCGACCTCATTTTTTAATAATGGTATTAAATCCTCAAGCACATTTTTTATATCACCAACTATTGGATAATCAGCATTTATAATCTTAGAAATTGAACTTGGATCTATGTCGATATGAATAATTTTTGCATTTTTTGCAAACTCGCTTAATTTTCCAGTTACTCTATCATCAAATCTTGCGCCAATGCAAAATATCAAATCAGCTTCACTCATAGCCATATTTGCAGCATATTTGCCATGCATTCCGACCATTCCAAGATTTAATTCATCATCACTTCTTAAAACTCCAAGTGCCATTAGTGTTTCAACTGCAGGAATTTTTGAAATTTCTGATAGTTTTCTAATCTCATTTGTTGCATTTGAACTAATTACTCCACCACCTAAGTATAAAAGAGGTTTTTTTGATTTTGATATTAAATTTACAGCTTTTTTAATCTGTCTTTGATTTCCTTTATAGGTTGGTTTATATGTTTTCATTGAAATTTCTTCTGGATAGCAAAACTCACCAAGAGCAGCACTTATATCTTTTGGGATGTCAATGTGAACTGGACCAGGTCTGCCACTTCTTGCAATATAAAAAGCCTCTTTTAATACTCTTGGAAGCTCTTCAATGGTTTTTACTAAATAATTATGTTTAACACATGGTCTTGAAATTCCAACAGCATCAATTTCTTGAAAAGCATCTGTTCCAATGAGTGAATTAGCTACTTGGCCACTTATTAATACAAGTGGTATTGAATCCATATATGCAGTTGCAAGTCCTGTTATTGTATTTGTAAATCCAGGACCACTTGTTACTATGCAAACTCCAACTTTTCCAGTTACTCTTGCATATCCATCGGCTGCGTGGGCTGCAGCTTGCTCATGTCTAGTTAAAATAAGCTCAAAATCTTTCTCATCATAAGTTGCATCAAATATATTTAATGCTGCCCCTCCTGGATATCCAAAAACTACTTTTACGCCTTCGTTTTTTAGTGCTTGCATTATCATTTGTGAACCAGTAAGCTTTGACATTTTGTTTTTACCTTTAAAATAAAATGCAATATTGTATCAAAACAATATTAATTTAAAATGATAAACTTAGTTAAATTTTATAAGTTTTTAGACTAAATTTAGCTAAATTTATATGCTTTTTATAAAATTATAACTACAATATACAGAAATAACAATCAAAAGGAGTTTTTATGAAAAATGGACTATTTATTTTAAGTAGTGATAATGTAAACAAAAGTGAGTTTAAAACCCTATCATTTATAAAAGAAATTTTTAGTACTAAATTTAAAAAAATAGCTATTTTTTCTCCGCTTTATAATGAGCATATATCTTCAATAAGCTGTTTTTGCAAAGATGATTTTCAAAGTTATTTTTCAAATCAAAAAGAACTAAGATTAAAAACAATAAAAAAATATGAGGAGATTTTAGAAAAAAATGACTTTGTTATCATAATAGGCGATAAGAATAAATTTAATGCTAATCTAGCAAAAGATCTTAATTTGCCTATTTTAACAGAATATTTAGATGCTGATGAAGCAAAATTTGATGAGCTTAAAAGCACTTTGGATTTTTCTTATAGTGTAGCTGATAAAATTTATTTTAATGGAAGTAATAAATTTGTTTCAACTAGTATTTTAGAGGTAAAGCCACAAATTTTCTTTGATGAGTTAGAAAATACAAAAACAAATTTTAAGACTCCAATTAAATTTGAATACGAACTTTATAAAAAAGCGAAATCAAATTTAAAAACCGTAGTTTTACCCGAAAGCGAAGATGAGAGAATTTTAAAAGCATCTGATATTTTGCTTAAAAAAGAGGCTGTAAATGTCATTTTACTAGGTGAGCCTGATGAGATAAATAAAAAAGCAAAAAATTTAAAGTTAAACCTCTCAAAAGCAACGATTATCAATCCTTTAAAAAGTGAACTTTTAGATGAGTTTGTAAATGAATTTTATGAGATTAGAAAACATAAAGGCATAAATTTAGAAGATGCAAAAAAAATTATGCTTGATAAAAACTACTTTGCAACAATGCTTGTTTTAGTCGGAAAAGCTGATGCTATGATAAGTGGTGCTGTTGGAACTACGGCTGATACTATCCGCCCTGCTTTACAACTTATTAAGACAAAAGAGGGAATTTCAACAGTTAGTGGGGCCTTTTTAATGTGTTTAGAAGATGAGGTTTTAGTTTTTGGGGATTGCGCTGTGGTGCCTGAGCCAACTGCTAAAGAGCTTTGTGATATTGCCATATCTTTATCATCTACAGCAAAATCTTTTGGTATTGAGCCTAAAATCGCACTTCTTAGCTACTCAACTGGTGAAAGTGGCAAGGGAAAAAGTGTTGATAAAGTAAAAGAGGCTTTAAATTTAGCAAAAGAGAGTTTGGGCGAAAATGTTGATGGACC
This sequence comes from Campylobacter ureolyticus, assembly GCF_013372225.1. Lineage (NCBI taxonomy): Bacteria > Pseudomonadati > Campylobacterota > Epsilonproteobacteria > Campylobacterales > Campylobacteraceae > Campylobacter > Campylobacter ureolyticus. The sequence continues at coordinate 1,002,802 of NZ_CP053832.1, forward strand.
ACTTCAATTTGATGCTGCAATTGATGAAAAAGTAGCGAAGAAAAAAATGCCAAATTCAAAAGTAGCAGGCAAAACAAATACCTTTGTCTTTCCAGATCTAAACTCAGGAAATATCACCTATAAAGCAGTTCAAAGACTAACAGGAAGCATTGCAATGGGACCGATTTTGCAAGGACTAAAAAAACCAGTAAATGACTTAAGTAGAGGTGCGAGCGTAGAAGATATCGTAAATACAGTGCTAATTAGTGCAATTCAAGCAGGAAATTGATATGAAAATTTTAGTATTAAACTCAGGAAGTAGTTCAATTAAATTTAAACTTTTTGATATGAATGGGCGAAATGTCATTTTAGATGGCTTTATTGAAGAAATTGGAAGTGATCATTCTAGAGTTAATATCAACTATGGTAATGAGCCTTTTGTAAAAGATGTCGCCATAAAAGACCACTTAGAGGGTATGGACTACCTAAATAATTTTTTTAAAAAAAGCAAAATTTTAAAAGATTTTAGTGAACTTGATGGCATAGGTCATAGAGTTGTTCATGGGGGAAATAAATTTCAAGACTCAGTCATTATAGATGATGAAGTTATAAAAACTATCGATGAACTTTCAGAGCTTGCCCCACTTCACAACCCTGGACATTTAGCAGGAATTAGAAGTGCTATGGCTGAAGCACCAAATGTCCCGAATGTCGCGGTATTTGACACAGTTTTTCACCAAACAATGCCGCAATATGCTTATATGTATGCAATTCCGTATGAATATTACGAAAAATATGATGTTAGAAAATATGGCTTTCACGGAACTTCACACAAATATGTTACAGAGCAAGCCGCAAACTACATGGGAATAAGACTAGATGCCTTTAATGCCATTTCACTTCATATTGGAAATGGTGCAAGTGTAACTGCCATAAAAGGTGGAAAAAGCATAGATACATCAATGGGTATATCACCACTTGAAGGACTTATGATGGGAACAAGAAGCGGAGATATTGATCCTGCAGCACTTTATCACATCGCCAAAGTAACAAATAAAAATCAAGCAGAAATTGACTATATGCTGAATAAGGAAAGCGGTCTTTTGGGAATTTGCGGTATGAGTGACATTAGAAAAGTAAAGAGAATGATTTTGGATCAAGATGACGAAAGAGCAAAGTTAGCTTACAATATGTACATGTATAGGATCACAAAATATATTGGTTCATACTTTGCTATTATGGGGAGAGTTGATGCTATAATCTTTACAGCTGGAGTTGGCGAAAACTACGCTCACTTAAGAGCTGATATTTGTAAAACAATAAATCACTTTGGCGTTAATATTGATGATGATTTAAATGAGTTAAAAAGCAACTCAATTAGATTTATAACCAAAAGAGACTCAGTTATAAGGGCTTTGGTAGTACCAACAAATGAAGAGCTTGCCATCGCACTAGAGGTTAGAAAACTTATCAAAAATAAAAATTTCATCTAAATTTAAAGGATAAATTATGCTAAAAGATATGCTTTATATAACAGCCGGTGGGTTTTTGACCATCAAAGATAAAGTCCAAAAAGAACTAAATGCTCTTGAAAATCGTGGTAAAATCACAAAAGAAGATAGTCAAGCTTTTGTAGATAGACTTTATGAAAGAGCTAGAGCTGAGCATAATGAAAATATGGAGTATTTTAAAGAAGTTGTTAATGAGCTAAATTTGGCAAGCAAAGATGACATTGCAAGAGTTGAAAAAAAACTTGATGAGATTTTAAAAAAGATGAAAAGCTAGGTAAAAATGACAAAAAATCTCTATAGTCCGCTAAGAATCTATAAGATTTTTCATCTTTTACTAACATTTTATCTACTCATTAAAAGACGTGAGAGCTTTTTGTTTATAAAAAGCATAAAAGCCAATAAAATCACATCTTACATCAACTATCTTGGTCCAAGTTTTATAAAAATGGCACAGGTTTTAGCCACAAGAAGTGATTTTTTCCCACCTAATTATCTAAATGAGCTTAAAAAAATACATGATAATTTGCCACCAATGAGCCAAAACGAGCTAGAGAAAGTCTATGAAGACAAAGGTTTTATAAATTTTAACCAAACTCCAATAGCAAGTGCATCTATTGGGCAAGTACATGAGGCTTTTTTAAAAGATGGTAGTAAAGTTGCCATAAAAATAAGGCGATACAATATCGATAAAATCGTAAAAACTGATATAAAAATCATCTCTTTTTTAAACAAAATTTTTAAGCCACTTTTTTCGCACTATACAAAAAACTCAATAGAAGCGGTAATTAACGAGTTTGCAAGCACTATTATAAAAGAAACTAGTATGAGAATAGAGCTTTCAAATTTAAAGAAATTTTCTAAAATATATTGCAATTCAAACATTATTTTTCCAAAATATTACGAAGAGCTTAGCAACGATAATATGCTTGTAATGAGCTTTGAGGAGGGATTTAGGTTTGATGATAGAAAAAATATTGAAAAATTTAAAATTGATATTAAAAAAGCGATAAATGACCTAGTTTTGTTTTATGTAGAGCAAATGCTTATAAAGGGCTATTTTCATGCCGATCCTCATCCTGGAAATGTCTTTATAAATAAAAACTCGCAGATAATTTTACTTGATTTTGGCATGGTAAAATCAGTCTCAAATGAAACTAGACTTAACATAATCTCGCTTTTAAGAGCTGCAAATGAGCAAAACTATGAAGAGTATATCACCGCTTGCAAAAACCTTGGAATTAGCGCTTATGAAACACCAACTACGATGCTTGCTGAGTTTGTGGAACAAATTTTCGATATATTTTCAAATGACTCACTTAGCAAAACAACAATGCAAAATTTAGCCTTTGAAGTTATGGCAAATACCGCTAAATTTCCCTTCAAGCTCCCAGCTGAAGCTATCTATATCCTAAGAGTAAGTGCCATTATAGAGGGTCTTGGAACTAGTTATTTAGAAAATTTTAACGGCATAAAAGATATACTTCCAATCTTAGTTAAAAATATCCCGCGAGCAGTTGGTGCAAAAGAGACTTTAGTTGATACTATATTTGATGAATTACAAGAGCTTCCACAAAACCTGCACTATATAAAGACAAGCTTTCATAAAATAAGCTTAGGGCAGATAGAGACAAATATCTCCAAATCACAGCTTGAATACTTTAAAAAGGTCATTGATGAAAAGGTTGCAGAGCTTATTTTTGGACTCATTCTAATCCTAACTTCATTTTTTATCCTGCTTGTAGATAAAGATTTTAAATTTATAGCCACTGCTTTTTTTATAGCTGGAGTTTTAAGGCTAATTTATAAAAGATAAATGTTATGTATATTAAAATATTTATAACTTTTTAAATGGATTAAATAATACTGTTTAGTAAAAAAGTTAACTTAAAAACTATTTTATAATTATTTAAATAAAAAATTTGTTAACTAAATTTTTTTTAAAAAAACTATATTAACGATTAAATGATAACCCTCATTATCTTTTTATTGCAACAATGACACATTATATTCCAAAAATTTTTCTTTTTATATTTTCATAAGCTTTTTTTGCCCTAGTTTTTGGATTATCTATTAAAAACTTGGTAGAATTTTTATCATAATTTTCATTTATTATATCCTTTGCTAGAAAAACTTTTATAGTTTTTTTGCCATTTTCAAAAACTGGATTTATCCATAAAGGATTATAAAAAATATCAACTATTTTAGTAGAATTCTCATCTTTTGATATTAAAATTTCATAAGCAACGCTTTGCTCACTTTCTATATTGTTAATTGTTTCAACTCTTTGATTTGATATAAAATTTCCACAAGAATACGCTATAAAGCCATTTTGATTATACCATGCAATATCTTGTGAAATATGAGGATGATTTCCAATGATAGCATTTGCGCCAAAACTAATAATTTTTTTAGCTAAATTTTGCTGATTTTTGTTTGAATAACTTTGATACTCTATACCCCAATGTGGAAAAACAACAATAAAATCAGCCCCATAGCTCAAAAGTTTATCAATATCACTTTTAATTTTTTCTTCATCTAAGAAATTTAATAAATTTTTTTCTTCATAATTTAGTGAATTTTCAAGCCCATTATAGCCATATGAATAACTTAAAAGTCCTATTTTAACACCTTTTACTTCTAAAAGTTTAAATTTATTTCCTTTTCCTGTGCCAAAACTAAAAAGTCCGGCATTTTCTATAGCCTTATTTGTTGTTAAAATACCATCTATTCCACCATCAAGAGCGTGATTATTGGCTGTTGATAGAGCATGAAAACCAGCATCTTTTAATGCTTTAAAAATTTCAGCTGGAGTATTAAAAAGTGGATATCCTTTATAAATTAAATTTGGATTTGATGAACTTTCAAAATTTCCAATAACCAAATCGCCACTTTTTAAAAAATCTTTAATATTGCTAAATTGCGGCGAAAAATCAAATCCACTACTATTTTTATCATGAAATCTAGCATAATCAAGCTGTGGCTTATGTGTCATAATATCACCAGTAACGATGATTTTAATAACACCTGCAAAAGTAAAATTTATAAATAAAATTAAACTTAAAAAAATTTTCAAATTTCAACCTTAAAAAAAATTGATAAATTATAACTACTATTCATTAAAACTAAGTTATTTTAAATTAAATATTTATTTTATTGTAAGTTTAGCGTTGTTTTTTAAAAAATAAATTTCTACTAAAATCCTTATAAGCTTTTACAACTTTTACAAAATTACATCTTTTTTATCTCTATCTATTTTGATGCATATAGTTTTGTTTGCCAAATAATACTCATACATCTTACAAGTAGGTAGCAAAATAACATCAATAATATTTAAATTTTTATAGCCTGGCAAATTTAGCGAAACATTTCCAACCAAATTTGCACTACTTTTGCAAGTTGGCATCAAAAAAGCATTATGTTTTATAGAAATGTTGTTTTTCCTAGCAAAATCTTCATATGTCATTTTATAAAAATATTGTTTTGTTATATCGCCAATTCCTGGCGTATTTTTTGCTTCTTTTTTATTAAGTATTGTTGTGTAGTATTTGGCATCATATATTGAAAGTTCATCATTGTTGATAGTTACAATATCTGGAATTAGCGTTTTTGTGGCCTCATGAATACTACTGGTTTTAACATCTCTCCACTTTGGTTTTGGAATAATATCTTTTAAAAATTCATTACCATCATTACCACGGAGCCCTAACTTTTTTAAGCTTTTTTCTAAGCTATTGTCAAGGACTTTTGAACATACATCTTCCCAGACTAAATTAAAACTAGAAGTTCCTACAAAAGAGATATCGCTAGAAGTTTTTTTAATGCTATCTTGTTCAATATATCTTTTCAAAAGCTTTAAGATATTTTGCCTATATGTTATAAACTGAGTTGAAAGCTCTTGATTTAGACGATTTATTATAAACTCTATACTTCCAAAGTTATCTAGTTTTGCTAAGCTTAAATTTATAGGTGAAATATTTAAAATATTTAAAATATTTAAGATATCTTTTAGCTTTTTACAACCCTCGCTTAACACAAAAGCATGAAGCAGTGTAAAAAAATCCTCTTTATTGCTCTTTTGATTAAAAGTAAATGTATCTAAATAAAATGGAATATTGTTAGAAAAGTATGCTGTAGTTTCGTTGATGGTCTTTTCCCAGCAAATCTCTCCTTCACCATTTTGTTCGATTATATCATTTTCATTTATGTAAAGCCCATGCTCATAGTAGCTATAAATAAGCTCTAAAACAATCGATAAAAGGTTAAAATTTTCAAGCTCTAGCTCTTCATCAAAGCCTATATTTTGCTGTTTTGACTGATATTTTCTAATAACTGAGATTAGTTGTTTAAGAATTTCATAGTTTTTATCTGCTTTTTCATCTTCTATATATTTTGGATAAATGACAAGACAGATATTACCAACAACTATGATCCCAACATACTTAAATACATAATCATCAAATTTATCATTTAACTTGAAATCTTCATCAAGCAGCTCATCTAATTCAAATTTAGAGCAACTTTTTAAATATTTTACGATATTCATCAAAGATAAGTTTTTTAACAGATCCCTAAGCTCTTCATCATCTTTTTCAAAAATGTTTTTTAACTCATCAAAAGAATATCTCTTTAACTCTTTTAGTAGCTTTATATCCATAAATTATTCTTTAGTTTCTTCTATTTTCTCTGTTTTTAGTTCCAACTTATATTTAAATAAATTAAGTGCATCTTTTTGAAATTCTTTACACAAATTTGAGTAAGTAGAGTAGCTGTTTTCAGCAAACAGTAGTGACCTGTAAGCTCTAGCTGCATCTTCGTAAAGATACATTAAAAATTTATCTTTAACAACTTCTGTAAGTTTGCTTGGCTTATAGTTTTGTAAAATTGACTTTGATATAAAATAAGGACCTATAAGCTTATCTTCAGGTATGTTAAGCTTGGACAATCTTTTATTTACCTCTTTTCTAAAATCATCCCATTTGACCACTTCTGAGCTGTTTATTTGAAATTTGTATTTTTCAAAACTTTTATCTACTGCATCATCAATCCCGATATATCTAAACTCCCATCTTCTTTTAAATGCTGTATCTATAGGCATAACACCTTGATCTGCACTATTCATAGTAGCCCAAATATACAAGTTACTTGGCAAAAATACTCTACTAAAATCATCGCCCATTTTTTCTCTTATATTCGAAGTAAGCTTGCTATTGGTTAAATTTTTCTTTAAAAACTCTTGCAGCTCTATGGAAGCAGCGATTGAATACTCACTATCACCGCTCTCATCTCTATCTAAAAGTTGAAAAATATCTCCAAAAACAGCCGCAACATTTGCTCTGTTTATCTCTTCGATAATTAAAAGATAATTTTTATCTTGATTTTGCAAAGCTTTTGTAAGTTGTCTTAGTAAAACTCCTGGGATATACTCATATGTTATACTCTCTTGTTTGCCTATTTTTTTAGGAAATGGCTTAAACGCTCCTACAAAATTTCCATACATATAATTTGGATGAAAAGTTACACGCTCACAACACTCTTTTTTAAAGCATTCTTTAGCCTCCTCATTAAGCAAATAGCTCTTCCCAGTGCCGGGCGCTCCGAAAAATATCCTTTGATGTGGCTTATCTATATGCTTTCTATGGGTATCGTTTTTATTTGATTTATCTGAGTTTTGTGTAGATGATTGACTTTCTCTTTCTTTTAAAAATTTTTCATACCAATTTAGTGAAGCGTTCATAGCTTTTTTACTTTTTTTGGTAATATCTTTATATTTACTAGAGCTAGTTATCTTATCTTTTATCTTTTTGTAATCTTCAGGATCTGATATCTCGTATAAATTTATATTTTTAAACTCATCTGATATCTCCCCTAGATTATACGGTTTTATCTGTCTAAGATAGTTAACGTATGATGTAATTCCATTTTTTTTAAGAAATTTTCTATACTCACTTTCTAAATCAACTTCACTATTTTTAATATCCATGACAACACCCTTTTTAATAAAATATAATTTCTTCTTATTATTATTATTATATATAAATACCTTAAAACATAGCTAAAAACTTAAGATCTCATATAAAACTTGGTGCGTCGTTTGAAAACAGTATTAAATCCCCAGCTTTTGTTTTTTCGCTTAATGTTTTTATAAGATCATTTTTATCTTTTAAAATAATCAATTTATTTTTATCGCAAATTTCACTAAAAATCTTTGCATTTAATTCGCCAGTTATGATAATTAAATCAAAAATTTCATTTATAATTTTTGCTAAGTTTTCATTCATCTGTTTTGTGGCTTCTACTATTCCTGGAGTTACGATAACTTTATTTCCATCATATTCTCTAACAAGCTCATAGCTTGCACTCATACCTTCAAAATTGCCATTAAAGCCATCATCTATTATAAATTTAGGTGTTTTTGATACGATTTGAAGGCGGTGCTCTACACTTTTTAAATTTGAAATTTTTAATTTTATTTCATCTATTTTTAAACCTAAAAATTTCGCTACACATATACAAACTGCTAAATTTGAAGCATTAAAACTACCTAGAATTGGTGCATAAAATTTATAACTTTCATCAAATTTCATCTCAAAAATAACACCATCTAAATTCGCTTTGATATTTTGCAAACAATCATCATAAATAACTATTTTATCATCATCTTTTTTTAAGGTCGAGCTATGTAAAAAAGCCTTTTTAAGTCTTGCTGAGTTTAAAGCTTCAAGTTTTGTTTTTCTTATATTATCAACACTTTTAAAATATTCAATATGCTGACTTCCTATCTCACCTACAACAACAATTTGTGGTTTTAAAAATTTTGTTATCTCATCAATATCACCATTTTTCCTAGCGCCAGCCTCTGCTATGTAAATTTGCACATCGCTATTTAAATTTTCATTTATGTCTTTTACTAAGCCCATTAATGTATTTACACTTCTTGGGGTCTTATAACAATTAAATTTTTCATTTAAAATTTGATATAAAAAATTTTTAATACTTGTTTTTCCATAGCTTGCAGTAATTTGTATGATTGTTAAATTTGGCATACTTTCTAATTTTTTTTGTGCTTTTTGCATATAAATTTTCGCATTTAGCTTTTCAAAGAAAAAACTTATAAAAAATGATAGAAACAAAGGTGCAAAGATTGGAAGAACAAATGCTTTTTTAAATAAAATAATATCTAAAAATAGAGTTGTTAAAATTAAAATTAAAAAAAATCTTTTAACTCTTGAGGTGAAAACTAATTTTTTATCAAGTTTTTTATGCCAAAAAATAAGACTTGGTAATAAAATAATATAAAAATATATAAAAAATAAATTTTCATTTATAAGCCTTAGACCAAAATAACAACATATTGGAATAAATAAAAAAATCAAATGCCAAAGAGGTTTAGTAAAATGAAAAAATACCCTTTCAAATTTATAAGAAAACCATTGAAGAGTTGTTATAAGGTAAAAACCTAGAGATAATATTAATAAAAAATGTGTAAAAAATTTTAAAAAAATCATTTTTTATCCTCTTCTTTTTTAATTTCTTTTAAAACTTTTTGAACTTTATATTTATAAATATCGCTAAATCTAATCGCTCTTTTTTTACTTTTTTTTAGCTCATCTTGAGTTAAATCAATATTTTTTGTGTCATTTTCCACACTTTTTTCAGATTTATTTTCTAAATTTTGCGTATCTTTATCTGTTTTATTTATGCTTTGTTTTTCACTTTTAAAGTTATTATTTTCAACCTCTTTATAGTTTTCATCTTTTGGTATTTTTTCATCTAAATTAGGCTTATTATCTATTTTTTTTCTTTTTACAACATCACTTACTAAAACTAAATCTTGCACAACTTCATTATTAGATAAATCTTTTTCATCTTTTTTTAAATCATTTTCATCTATAACTATTTCATCTATTTTTTTATCATCATCGCTATTGTTAGCTTTTTTTTCTTTGCTATCTTCTTTAAATTCATTTTCTTGGTTAAAATCTTTATTTTTCTCTAAACTTGTAGAAGTCTCTTTTTTTTCTATATCTTCATCTAATTTGCTATCTTTTTTTTGCCCTTGAGCAACATCTTCATTTTTTTTATCATCTTGATATTCTCTTTCATAGACTTCTAGGACCTCATAATCATCATCTAATTTATCATAAATAAATTTATTTCCAATAATTGGACCTTGTATGGTTTGGTTATTTTTATTTTTTATTTTAATTTCATTTTTTGTATTTATTTCATCATATTTTTTTGTTTTATTAAAATCATTTGCTAAGATTAAATCTTCTTCATCTTTTTTTTGATTTAGCTCATTTGATTCTTTATTTTCATTGTCGTTTTTTACTGTAACTTCTTTACAGTCTTCATCTTTTTCTTGATTGTCAGTTATTTCTTTATTGTTTGTATTTTCACTGTTTTTTTTAGAATCATTCGTTTCGTATTCTCGCTCATGAACTTCCAAAACCTCATAATCATCATCAAATTCATCATAAATAAATTTTTTATCATCACTTGATTTATCTATTTTTAATTCACTGTTTTCATTTTTTTCACTAATATTTTTAAAATTATTTTCTATAGTATCTGAAATAAATTTAGAATGTATTAAAAAGAAAAAGTGATCTCCTGCAAGTGGAAAAAAATCACTATTTTTAATTAACCTATTTATCGTTTTGCCACTTTCAAGACTTACAGCCTTATCGCCCTCACCCCAAAAAATAAGCGTTTTAGCTTTAGTTTTTGAAAAAACCTCTCTAAAGTCTTCATCAACTACATTTTTTAAAGTATCATACATAACTCTACTCATTCCTGCGACATCTTTTGTAGCAAAGAGTTTATAAAGTCCCGCAAAACCAAATATTTTTAAAAATTTATAAAGTTTTATTTTAAATTTTACGATAAAAGGCTTTTCTTCAACGATTCCAGCAGTGCTTAAAAGAACTAAATTTTCCGGTCTTAAAAGAGTTGCTATCTTACCGCCAAAGCTATGACCCATAATAATATCTGGCTTTAGTTTTAATGAGCTTAAAAAAACTTGAATAATTTTTGCATATTTTATAGAATCAAGCTCATAAAAAATATCACTTCTCCCAAAACCTGGTAAATCTATATAAATTTGTTTAAATTCATTAAGGCAAGAGCCAAAAGCCTTTATCATTATCTCTTTATTTGCACCCCAACCATGAATTATTAAAATAGATCTTTCTTTATCTGGATTTTTAATTTCATAGCTGATTTTATAAGTTTTTGCCAAGTATGAAATTTCCCTAATCGCCATCTTTGTGCCTTTTTTGTGAATATACTATATCCAAAAGCTCAACAGCACGCTCTAGTCTTTCATACTCTTTTAAGCTAAGCATAACAGCTTCAAATTTATTATTTTTTACAATAACAGCTTTTTTAAGCTCACCATCACTCACTTTTGATAAAACCGCACTGAAATTCCTTACAACTTCAGTTGCGGTATAAATTTCATCTTGTTTAAAACTAGGCATTTACAACCTTTACATAAAATTATATGTAAAATTTATCATATTCTTAGTTAAATTTTACTTATAAACAGAAATTGATTTTACATAATTATAGTCTATCTCTATTTTTTTATAACTTGGCAAATTTCTAGCTAAATCATAAAGTCTATCTTCAAAGTTATCAAATAAATAATGAGCCAAACTTCCTGGATTTGTATTTATCTCATTTAGATAAATTTCATCATCAATTATAAAAAAATCACATCTTATAAGGCTTCCATCAAATCCGTATGAGTAAATTTTAGAAAAAGCTTTTCTTAATTTTTCTTTTAATTTTTCATCTAAATTGGCTTCTTTTATGGTCTTGCTATCACTAAATCTCAAGTATTTTTGATCAAAATCTAAAAATTCATCTTTATTTGGCTCTTCTATCATGGAAAATTCCATCTTTGAGTCTGCTTTATAGCCAGCTAAATTGCACTCTCTAACACCTTCAAAAAAAGGCTCAACTAAAAGCGTATCATCAAACTCAAAGCTCTTATCAAGCGCGTAAGTAATCTCACTCTCATCTTTAACGATGCTTATGCCAATACTACTTCCAAGAGTTGCTGGCTTTAAAATAAAAGGAGGTTTTATAGTTATTTCTTCATTTCTTTTTAAAATTTGATAATTAAGAGTTTTTACTCCTGTTATATTTGCTAAAAATTTAGTTAAAACTTTATCATAGCTTAAAATTGCTGGTTTTAGCCTTGTGCCTATAAATTTAACATCAAAAAACTCAAAAAGAGATGCTAATTTTCCATCTTCTCCATCACATCCATGGACTAAATTTACATAAACTTGAACATCTATTTTTTTGCTGCTAAAAGCACCTTCGCTAAAAAAACCACCATTTTTAAGTATAAGTTTTTTTGATTTTTTATACTCTAAACTACTAAAATATGTAGCTTTCATATTTTTTGGATCTATTAAATAAAAATCTCTATCTTTATCACAAAAAATAAATTTAACCTCTTTTTTTAATACATCTTTTAAAGTTATAGCTGATACTATACTTATCTCATGCTCATAACTTTGTCCACCAAATACAAATCCTAAATTCACTATTTTTCTCCTTATTTATGCTAATTTTTTTAATGCTTCTTTTATAAGATCTGCTGTATTTTGAGCTTTGCAAGATGGTAAAATTTTAAGAATTTTATCTCTCTTAAAACCTAGGCTTTCTAAAGCCATTATGCTTTCACTTTTATAACTTTCTAAGCTTTGGCTACTTATTAATTTTGCATCACTTAATTCTGCTATTATTTTTCTAGCAGTTTTAAGACCAATCCCAGGAACTGTTGTAAGAACCTTTGTATCGCCATTTATAACAGCACTTGCAAAATCACAATATTTTAAAGTAGAACAAACTGCCATTGCAGTACTTGCACCAACACCACTTACTTTTAAAAGAACTTCAAACATCATCTTTTCATCATTGTCTTTAAAGCCATATAATAAATTTGCATCTTCTCTAACGATTTGTTTTATTAATAAAGCTGTTTTTTCGTCCTTTACAAGGGTTGCTGAGCAATTTAATGAAATGATAATTCCATAGCTTATCCCGTTATTTAGTTTTATTACCGCCATACTAGGCTCTAATTTAGTTAAAACACCTTCGATCTCAACTATCATTTTTTTCCTTTAAATTTCTATTTTATCTCTTTAATAAGCTTATTTAAGGCCTCATTTACTGAAATATCCATATATTTTAAAATCGTATCAGTTGAAGGATCTGGCACAAAAGTGTGGTTTTTAATAACGCCTGATTTTAAAATTTCTGAGTTTTTAACAAGCTCGTATCCCAAAATAACTTCAGCTTGATCAAAATTTACTTGCAAAGACAAAAGTGAAGTATTTAAAATTAACGCATCTTTTGTAGGCCTAAAAATTTGTTCAAATTCACACTCTGATGAAACCGCACTAACAATTCCTTTATAAACCATCTCACTTGGTGTTGTGATATATTTTGCATCATCAACATAAATTATATTATTTTTACCATCTACAATTAAAATATTTCTACTATCGGCTAAATTTAGAGCTTGTATATTTGCAACATAAATTCTTTTTGAATTTTGTAGTTTATTATTGCAAACCTCACCTTTATAGGTCATTTCATAGTATCTTACAGGATTTGCTTTTTTACCTAAACAGCCACCTAGTAAAACAGACACGCAAATTATTAATAATATCTTTTTATACATTTTCTTCCTTTTATTTTAATCTAATGTTTGAGATCTTTTTTGCTTTTGAGTATCTCTAAAAAAGAAATCATATGGATCATCTTCTAACCTAAACAAAGCATTTTGAAACTCTCGAAGCATTTTTTTAAATTCCATTAAAGTCAAAGATGTTTCATGTAAAGTAGGAGATAATATTTCTTTTATATCATAATTTCCATTTTCTAAATCAGAGTTTATCAAATTTAAGGTTTTATTTAAATTAAGAGCTGTTTTATTTGCATTTTTTGCAAAATTATCTGCATTTTTAACTAATTCATTAAAATTTTTTAAACTTTCATCGATGTCTGATTTATCAATCTTTGCTAAAATTTCATCAAGACTTTTTAAAATGGAATTTAACTTAGCAAAATTTTCAGCATTGCTTAAATTTGAAGCTGTTAAATTTATAGAGCTTAAGGTTTGTTTTAAATTTTGTAGATTTTCATCATCTAAAACTGAGTTTATTTTTTTAATTGCCTCACTAACTCCAGTTGTTATGGCTTTTGCCTCGGAGTTAAACTTACTTAAAAAACTTTTATCTAGGTATAAAATTGGCTTTTCATTTTTAGAAAAACTCTCGCCATCTCCTTTTGATAAATTTAATGTAGTAAGTCCGCTAATGCCTTGAATTTCAGTGGTTGCAATACTATTTTTCTTTATAGGAAAATCATTTTGAACATCAATAGCTATCTCAATTACTCCATAATCACTACCTTGTGCAAAATGTATATCTTTTACATATCCAGCTGGAACTCCTATATATTTTACTGATGAGCCTTCTTTTAGTCCATTTGGAAGCTCTTTTGTGTGTATATAGTAAGTCTTATAATGAACATTTGAATCAGATCTTGTAGTCATCCACCAAATAAAACAAATAGTTAAAATTCCTACTAAAGTAGTAAAAATTCCAACAATTGTAAAAGAGTTTTTATTTTCCATTAATTTTCCTTATTTTTGCTATCAAAAAGCTCTTTTAAAGGATTATTTTCAAAATTTTTAACTTCTTCTACATTTCCTTCAAAAGCTACTTTTTTATTATCAATTATTAAAAACCTATCAAGTATATTGAAAATAGAGTCACTATCATGAGTTACCATGCCAACTGTTATTCCTAAACTATCTCTTAAATTAACTATTAACTCATCCATTCTTCTAGCACTTACTGGATCAAGTCCTGAGTTTGGTTCATCTAAAAAAAGCACTCTTGGGCTTAAAACTAAAGCTCTTGCAAGAGCAACTCTTTTTTTCATACCGCCACTTAACTCACTTGGAAAAAGATTTGCCGCATCTTCTTTTAGGCCTGTTTTTTTTAGCCAAAACATAGAAATATCCTTAATATCATCTTTACTTAAAGAGCTATATTCTCTAAGTAAAACTCCAATATTATCAAGCACATTCATAGATGAATAAAGTGCACCAAACTGAAACATAACACCTGTTTTAAGCTTTATCTCTTCTCTTTGTTTTATATTAAGAGACCACAAGTCTTTATCAAACATGTAGACTTTTCCTTGGCTTGGCTCTTTTAAATAAATCAAAGTTTTCATCAAGGTTGTTTTGCCACTACCGCTTCCACCTAAAAAGCCATAAATTTCACCCTCTTTTATATGAAAGCTAGCATCTTTGTGAATCAACCTATCACCATATTTTATAGTTAAATTTTTGGCTTCTATAAACATTATAAATCAACTTTAAGAAAAAATATAGCAAATAAACAATCAATTAAAATAACCCAGAATATCGCATTTACGACACTTTTTGTAGTAAGTTTTCCAATGCTTGATGTGCTTCCAGTTACCTCAAAACCTCTTAAACATCCTATTAAAGCTATTGCCATTCCAAAAAATGGTGCTTTTACAAGTCCAATATAAAAATGTCTTATTTCAACTAAATTTTTAAGCCTATCAAAATAGATTGAAAAATCAATTTCTAAATAGTAATATGATACTAGCATTTGACCAAAAATACTTGCCATATCTGCTAAAAAAACAATGAATGGCATAATAATAATCATCGCTAAAATACGTGGAATAACTAAATTTATAAATGGATCAAAACTCATTGTTTTCATCGCATCAATTTCTTCTGTTATTTTCATAACACCAATTTGAGCAGTAAAAGAAGATGCACTTCTTCCAGCAACTACGATAGCGGCTATTAATGGGCTTAGCTCCCTAAAAGTAAGCATTCCCATAATTTCAACTATAAAAAGCGTCACACCAAAATCAGCAAGCATTTCTGAGCCTATATAAATAAGCACAACCCCTATTAAAAATGAAGTTAAGCAAACTATAAAAACTGCATTAATTCCCGCATCTTTACAGACATTTGAAATAGCCTTGAGCCTAAGTTTTTTTAAATTTAGAAGATTGTAAAAAAATTTTAAGCTAAGCTCACCAAAAAAACTTAAAAAACTTAAAAAACTTAAGTATGCCCCATAAACTGAAATTCCCACTTCTTCAAAAAAATTTTTTTTCTTAAATTTATATGTTTTTTTAGGGATGTCATCTTTTATTAGTGAAAATATAGAATCAAATTTTTCATTTGAGTTTGCAAAATCAATTTTTAAATTATTTTTTAGTGCAAATTTGTAGATAATTATAGCAATAGCATAGTCTATACTCTTTAAATTTGAAAAATCAAAAGTAACTTTATCTTTAAGATTTTTCATATCTTTTTTTATAAGAGAGATAGTTTTTTTGCTAACTTTATAATCCCAAATTCCATTTAAAAAAATAACTGAATTCTCAACATTAAAAGAGTTTTCTTGCAAATTTAACCTTAAATAAAAAAATAAGGTTAATTATACTATAATCTTTCTTTACTTTAAATTAATAAATAGGTAGTTAAATTTGGCTAAAAAAAGGGTTTTTGCAGGGTTTTTTACTAATAGCATAGGAATACTTGTTTCTAGAATTTTAGGGCTTTTTAGAGACCTTTTAACAGCTAGTGTTTTGGGTGCTGGAGTTTGGAGTGATATTTTTTTTATAGCATTTAAATTACCAAATTTATTTAGAAGGTTATTTGGCGAGGGAGCTTTTACGCAAGCTTTTTTACCAGGTTTTACTCAAGCTAAAAAAAAGGCTATTTTTGCAACAACTGTTTTAATAAAATTTACTATTTTTATACTATTTTTAACTCTTTTAGTTAATGTTTTTGCTCCACTTTTTACAAAATTTTTAGCCCTTGGATTCGATAAGCAAACTATAAATTTAGCAGTTCCTTATGTAAGAATAAATTTTTGGTATTTAACTTTTATATTTTTAGTTACATTATTTGCCTCGCTTTTGCAATATAAAGATCATTTTGCAACAACAGCTTTTTCAACAGCACTGCTAAATATCTCAATGATAATATCTTTAGTTTTAGCAAAAGGAAAAGATGATGAAACTATAGTGTTATATCTTAGTGTAGGCGTTGTAATTGGTGGGATAATGCAACTTCTTGTGCATTTATTTGCTTTAAAAAAACTAAAATTATTAAGATATTTTGGTGTTGGAATCACTGCATTAAAAAAAGGGAAAAAAGCTGATACAAAAGGCTTTTATAAAAATTTTTTTCACGGAGTAATTGGCTCAAGTGCAGCACAAATTGGGGCTTTTATAGATACTTGGTTTGCAAGTTTTTTAGCTTTTGGAAGTATAAGCTATCTATACTATGCAAATAGAATTTTCCAGCTTCCTCTTGCTCTTTTTGCTATTGCACTATCAACAGCACTTTTTCCAAAAATTGCAAAGACAATAAGTAAAAATGATGATAAAACTGCTTTGATTCTTCTTTCTAAAGCATTTCATCTACTTTTTGCCTTGCTTTTATTTTCTACAATTGGTGGTGTTATTTTAAGTAAAGAAATAATTTGGCTTTTGTTTGAAAGAGGTGCTTTTACAAGAAGTGACACTATAAATTCAATGCTTGTTTTAAGTATGTTTATGATTGGACTGCTTCCTTTTGGACTAGCTAAAATTTTTTCACTCTGGCTTTATGCAAAAAATAAACAAAATATAGCTGCAAAAATTGCAATTAAAAGCCTTATTTTAAATGTAATAAGCTGTTTTTTACTCATAAAACCACTTGGCGCAGCAGGTCTAGCACTAGCTAGCTCAATTGGGGGATTTTACCTATTTATTATGAATTTAAAAGAGTTTGGCTTTAGAAATTTTTTAGATATAATAAGCCCTAAAAAAATCTTTATAATACTTGCTTTATGCTTAGTAGAGGTTTTATTGCTTTTAGTTTTTAAGGAAATAATTAATGATTATATTTGATAGTGTTATGAAAAAAAAGGTAAATTTTGAACCTATTGATAAAAATATTGTAAGAATTTATCTATGTGGTCCAACAGTTTATGATGATGCTCACTTAGGACATGCAAAAAGTGCAGTTAGTTTTGATCTATTAAGAAGAGTTTTTATAAATTTAGGTTACGAGGTTAAATTTGTAAGAAATTTTACCGATATTGATGATAAAATTTTAAATAAAATGAAAACTAGCGGCAAAAGTTTAGAGGAAATTACAAATTTTTACATCAAAAGATATTTAGATGATATGGAAAGTTTAAATGTTTTAAAGCCAAATTTGGCCCCAAAAGCAACTGAAAATTTACAAAACATAATAAACTATATCTCAAATTTACTTGATAATGGCATGGCTTATAAGATCGAAAATGACGGCATTTACTTTGATACACAAAAAGATGAAAATTATCTTAGTTTAAGTGGAAAAAGTTTTGATGATGAAAGCTTAGCAAGGGTTAAAAGTAATGAGTTAAAGCACGACTCAAAAGACTTTGTTTTATGGAAATTTGATGAGTTATGGTATGAAAGTCCTTTTGGAAAAGGAAGACCAGGTTGGCATACAGAGTGCGTTGCTATGATAAAAGCTCATCTTGATTCAAACAATAAATTCTACTCAATTGACATTCATGCAGGAGGAATGGATCTACTTTTTCCACATCATGAAAATGAAGCTGCACAGTGTAGATGTGGTGAGTATAAAAATCTTTCAAAATACTGGATGCATAATGGCTTTGTTCAAATAGACAATCAAAAAATGAGTAAAAGTTTAAATAATAGTTTTTTTATAAAAGATGCTTTAAAATTAGTTCCTGGCGAAGCTTTAAGATTCTATCTTCTAAGTTCGCACTATAGGGCAAATTTTAACTATAACTTAGAAGATTTAAAAGCCTCTAAAAAAAGGCTTGATAAAATTTATAGACTTTTACAAAGAGTTAATAACTCCAAGATAGGAGAGTTAAATTTAGAGTTTAAAGATGAGATAATAAAAGCTTTAAGTGATGATTTAAATACATCAAAAGCTTTTGCCGCAATTGATGATTTTGTAAATTTAAGTAACGATTTTTTAGATAAATTCCCAAAAGACAGATCTAAAAAAGGCGAAATTTTAGCAAATTTATGGTTCATTAAAAATATTTTTGGAATTCTAGAAGATAAAAATTACTTTAAATTTGGCGTAAGCAATGAACAAAAAGAGGAAATTGAAAATTTAATAAATCAAAGATATGAAGCTAAAAAAGAAAAAAATTTTATAAAAGCTGATGAAATAAGAGATAAATTATTAAAAAATGGAATTTCTATAATGGACACGCCAAATGGCACAACTTGGGAGAAGATTTAAATGAAAAAAAGCGAATTAAATAAAGGCTTAAAAGAAGTTTTTAAAAGATTTTTGCCCTACATAAAAAATTATATACCACAATTTTGTTTTGCAATAATAGGTATGATTATGGCAGCAGCTGGAACATCGCTAACTGCATGGCTTATAGAACCTGTTTTAAATAAAATTTTTATAGAAAAAAATGAAAATTTACTATATATTTTACCTTATGCAGTTATTTTTGTATATTTTATAAAAGGAGCTGGTGGATATATGCAAAGATATTTTACCGTTTATATAGGTCAAGATATTATACGAGAATTTAGAGAAAAAATGGTAAAAAATCTAACTAATTTGGATATGAAATTTTTTAACGAAATACGCACAGGTGAACTAATAAGTAGAACTATAAATGACATCGATAGAATTAGAAATATAGTATCAAATATGATACCTGAGTTTTTTACAAATTTACTTACCATTATTGGTCTTTTAGGTGTTGTAATTTACCAAAGTCCAAAACTTGCTTTTTTTGCTTTAATCATACTTCCGGCAGCTATTTACCCACTAAGTTTATTAGCAAAAAAAATGAAAAAAATATCAAGAGAGTCCCAAGAAAAAACATCTGATATAAGCTCAGTTTTAAGCGAAATTTACACAAATATAGAGATAATTAAAGCAAATAACACAGAAGAAAAAGAGCTAAATAGATTTAAAAAAGAAAATAATAAGTTTTTTAAACTAAACTTAAAATCAGTTAAAATAAACGAACTCGTAAGCCCATTAATGGAGACTTTGGGTTCAGTTGGAGTTGCAGTTGTTATAATCGTTGGTGGAAAAAGCGTTATTGATGGCACAATGAGCGTAGGAAGTTTCTTTTCGTTTTTAACAGCACTTTTTTTACTTTATACCCCAATTAAAAAAATATCAAGTCTTTACAATAACATGCAAGATGCAGTAGCTGCAAGTGAAAGAACATTTGAGCTAATTGATAAAACACCTTCAATTATTGGAGGGACTAAAAATTTTCCAAACGATGCAAAAAGCATAACATATCAAGATGTTTATTTAAAATATGGTGATAAAGATGTTTTAAAAGGCATTAGCTTTAACGCTTATAAAGGCGAAATTATAGCCTTAGTTGGTGGAAGCGGAGGCGGAAAAACATCTATTATAAACACGCTTTTAAGATTCTACGACATTAATAGCGGAAATATTTTGGTAAATAATAGCGATTTATATGAATTTAGCCTAAAAAGCTTAAGACAAAATATAGGACTTGTTAGTCAAAGAGTTTATATTTTCAACGACACGATTGCAAATAATGTAGCATATAGTGGTGAATTTGATGAAAAAAAAGTAATTAAAGCTTTGAAAATGGCAAATGCGTATGATTTTGTAATGAATTTAGAAAATGGTATAAATACCGTTTTAAATGAGTTTGGATCAAATTTAAGTGGTGGTCAAAGACAGCGTATTGCAATTGCTAGAATGCTTTATAAAGACCCACAAATCATAATCTTAGATGAAGCAACATCGGCACTTGATAACACAAGTGAAAATGCAATTACAGAAGTCATAGAAAATATCAAACAAGATAAAATTATATTTGTAGTTGCCCATAGACTTACAACCATAAAAAATGCAAATAATATCCTAGTTTTAAATGAAGGAAAAATTGTAGGTTTTGGAAGTGAAGAAAAATTAAGCCTTGAATGTGATGATTATAAAAAACTTAAAGGCACTTTTAATTAAGAGAATTTAAAAGTAAGATTTGTTAGAATACCGTTTATTTAAAAAAGGAATAAATTTTGAAATATGAAACACTAAAAAAAATATTTTTTCAATTTGACCCTGAAAATGCGCATTCCTTAGCTATGAAAGGGCTTAGATTTGCCAACAATAATCCATGGATTTTAAATGTAGTTGGTAGAAATTATTTACAAAATGATGAAATTTTAAAACAAAATTTATGGGGGATTAACTTTGATAACCCCATCGGTTTAGCTGGAGGGTTTGATAAGGATGGTGTTGCACTAAAAGCTTTGCAAAGTCTTGGTTTTGGACATATTGAGTTTGGAACAGTTACGCCAAAACCACAACCTGGAAATGAAAAACCACGTCTTTTTAGACTTGTAAAAAATGAAAGTATTCAAAATGCTATGGGCTTTAACAATGCAGGAATGGAAGTTGTTAAAAAAAATGTTTCAAAATTTTACCCACTAAATTCTGTTATAGTTGCAAATATAGGCAAAAATAAAATAACACCAAATGATGAAGCTTTAAATGATTATGAAATACTTGTAAAAGAATTTGATGAAGTTTGTGATATGTTTGTTGTAAATTTAAGCTCACCAAATACTCCAAATTTAAGAGATTTACAAGAAAGTGAATATATAAAAAAATTTTTTGAAACTTTAAAGCCATTAACTAAAAAACCAATTTTACTTAAAATTTCACCTGATTTTGCATACGATCAAGCTATTGAAATCTGCACCACAGCAGTAGAAAACAGAGCTGATGGGATAATAATAAACAATACAAGCATTGATTACTCTCTTTCACCAAATATAAAAGAACATAAAGGTGGTATTAGTGGAAAACTTATAACACATAAATCAAGAGAGCTTTTAAAAGCTATTTCTAAAGAATTATTTGGAAAAACAACTCTAATAAGCTGTGGAGGTATAGATAGTGCCGAGGAAGCTTATGAAAGAATTAAATATGGTGCAAGTTTAATTCAAATTTACACTTCTTTTATTTTTAAAGGTCCAACTATTGCAAAAGATATAAACGAAGGGCTTATAAAACTTCTTAAAAAAGATGGTTTTTCAAATATAAAAGAAGCTATCGGTATAGAAATAAAAAAATAAGAAGGGATAAATTTGTTACCAAAATATAATAAATTTATATTAAAAAACGGACTTGAAATTTATCATGTCCCTATGAATTTAGGAAGTGATGTTATTAGTGTAAATGTTATTTATAGAGTTGGTTCAAGAAATGAAACTATGGGTAAAAGTGGCATAGCTCACATGCTTGAACATCTAAATTTTAAATCAACTAAAAATAGAAAAGCTGGAGAATTTGATGCAATAGTTAAAGGTTTTGGTGGTATTAATAACGCATCTACAGGCTTTGACTATACGCACTATTTTATAAAATGCTCAAATAAAAACTTAGAAAAATCACTTGAATTATATGCCGATATAATGGAAAATTTAAACTTAAATGATGAAGAATTTCAGCCTGAGAGAAATGTAGTTTTAGAAGAAAGGCTTTGGAGAACAGATAATAATCCTTTTGGATATCTATTTTTTAGACTTTTTAATAATGCATTTATATATCATCCTTATCATTGGACTCCAATTGGGTTTAAAGATGATATTAAAAATTGGAGTATTGATGACATAAAAAGATTTCACTCAATATATTATCAACCTAAAAATGCAACTTTATTAATAGTTGGTGATATAGATGAAAAAACTGTCTTTAACCTATCAAAAAAATACTTTGAAAATATAAAAAATAGATGTGAAATACCAAATTTGCACACTTATGAACCAGTTCAAGATGGAGAAAAATCATTTGTTATTCATAAACAAAGTGAAGTTGAAATTTTAGGACTTGCATATAAAATTCCACCATTTAAACACAAAGATAGAATCAAATTTGAAGCGATAAGTCAATATTTAAGTGGTGGTAAAAGCTCACTTTTAAATAGAGTTTTAGTTGATGAAAAAAACTTAGCAAACCAAATAGATACTTACAATCTTTCAAGTATTGATGAAAATTTATTTATAATTTTTGCAGTTTGCAATCCAGGAATTAGTGCAGATGAATTAAAAAATGAAATTTTAAAACTCATAGAGGAACAAAAAGAAAATTTAATTAAAGATGATGAGATAGAAAAATTAAAAAATAGTGTAAAATCTGATTTTGTTTACTCATTTGACAACACTAGTAAGGTTTCTTCAATATATGCAAACTATATAATGTGTGGTGATATAGATATGCTTTTTAACTATCAAGACGATATAAACTCACTTAAAAAAGATGATATAAAAGAAGCTTTTAAAAAGTATTTTAATAAATCAAATTTGACAATTGGTGTTTTAAAAAACGGACAAAAGGAGTAAAAGATGGAAAAAGCTATATTAAGTGGTGCCATGACAGCACTTATTACACCACTTAAAAATGGTGCTTTGGATGAAAATGGTTATGCAAGACTTATAAAAAGACAAATTGAAAATGGCATAAACGCAGTAGTTCCAGTTGGTACAACTGGGGAAAGTGCAACACTAACTCATGATGAACATAGAAGATGTATTGAAATAGCAGTTGATGTATGCAAAAATACAGGCGTTAAAGTTATAGCTGGTGCCGGAAGTAATGCAACCCATGAGGCGGTTGGACTTGCAAAATTTGCCAAAGAACATGGCGCGGATGCAATTTTATCAGTAGCGCCTTATTATAACAAACCAACCCAGGAAGGGCTTTATTTACATTACAAAGAGTTAGCAGCTTCAGTTGATTTGCCTGTTCTTTTATATAATGTCCCGGGCCGTTGTGGAGTTGAAATTTCTACAGATACTATTATTAGACTTTTTAATGATTGTCAAAACATAATTGGTGTAAAAGAAGCAAGTGGAAATATAGATAAATGTGTTGATTTATCGGCTCATGAACCAAGGCTTTGTGTAATAAGCGGTGAAGATGCTATAAATTATCCAATTTTAAGCAATGGCGGAAAAGGAGTTATATCAGTTACTTCTAACCTACTTCCTGATTACACTGCGAAATTAACTAAATTTGCACTAGATAATGAGTTTTTAAAAGCAAAAGCAATAAATGATGATTTGTATAATATAAATAAAGTTATGTTTTGCGAAAGCAACCCAATCCCTATAAAAGCAGCAATGTTTATAGCAGGATTAATTGATAGTTTAGAATACAGACTTCCTCTTTGCAAACCAAGTAAAGAGAATTTATTAAAAATAGAAAAAATAATGAAACAATATGATATAAAAGGATTTTAATGGATAATTTTTTTAAAAATAAAACGCTGGTTATAAGTGGTGGAACAAGAGGTATTGGAAGAGCAATAGTTGAAGAGTTTGCAAAAAATGGTGTAAATATAGCTTTTACATACAATTCAAATGAAGAACTTGCAAAAGAAATAGAAAAAGAATTAGCCGATAAATACGGTATAAAAGCTAAATCTTATCCTCTTAATATACTTGAACCTGAAACATATAAAGAACTATTTTTAGAAATAGACAAAGACTTTGATAGAGTTGATTTTTTCATATCAAATGCTATTATATCAGGTAGAGCCGTAGTTGGTGGATATACTAAATTTATGAGATTAAAACCTCGTGGAATTAATAATATATTTACAGCAACAGTAAATGCCTTTGTAGTTGGCGCTCAAGAAGCAGCAAAAAGAATGCAAAAAAATGGCGGAGGCTCAATTATCTCAATAAGTTCAACTGGAAATAGAGTATATATAGACAATTATTCAGGTCATGGAACATGTAAAGCAGCAGTTGAAGCTATGGTAAGATATGCAGCAACTGAACTTGGTGAATTTAATATAAGAGTAAATGCAGTAAGTGGTGGACCAATAGAAACTGATGCCTTAAGAGCTTTTGTAAACTATGAAGAAGTTAGAGATAAAACAGCTGAGCTTAGTCCTCTTGGCAGAATGGGTCAGCCAACTGATTTAGCAGGAGCATGTTTATTTATTTGTTCAGATAAGGCTAGCTGGGTTACAGGACATACTTTTATAGTTGATGGCGGAACAACATTTAAATAATGATAAATTTACCAAATGCTTTAGCTATTATTAGGATATTCTTATCATTTTTATTTTTCTTTTTACTTGTAAATTTAGGTGAAATTTGCCCAAATTTACATACTAGTTGGATAAATTATTTTGCAGTCGTTGTTTTTTTACTAGCATCAATTACTGATTTTTTTGATGGATATATAGCAAGAAGCTGGAATCAAATAACCAAATTTGGTGAAATAATAGATCCGTTAGCTGATAAAATGCTAACTCTTGCTGGATTTATAGGACTAATGTATTTAGGACGAGCAAACCCATGGGCAATTTATCTAATACTTATAAGAGAGTTTTTTATAACTGGATTTAGAGTTATAATGGCAAGCGATGGGATAAAAGTAAGTGCTGGAATGGCTGGAAAAGTTAAAACTGTTTTTCAAATGATAACAATTATATTTTTAACAATGCAATGGTTTGGTGGCACAATTTTACTTTGGATAAGTGTATTTTTAACGCTTTATTCAGGATTTTTATATATTTTTGGATATACAAAAGAAATAAAGCAAAGGAAAAAAAATAATGGATAAAAAAAACTTAAATTTAGCCATTGTTTTAGTAGTTTTAGCTATAGCATTATGGCATTGGGGACCACTTTTTTTTGTAACTATTTTAGTAATTTCATTTTTGATTTTCTTTCATGAACTTGGACATTTTTTGGCAGCAAAGCAAGTTGGGGTTTGCGTAAATGTTTTTAGCATCGGTTTTGGAGAAAAAATTTATACTAAAAAATTTGGCTCTACAACTTATGCGTTAAGTGCAATTCCACTTGGCGGATATGTCCAGCTAAAAGGACAAGATGACGCCAACCCAGCACTTAAAAACTATGATAAAGATAGTTATAACACTCTAAGCCCTTGGGGACGAATTTATATACTTCTTGCGGGACCATTTTTTAACCTTATTTTGGCATTTTTTATCTACATTGCGCTTGGATTTATCGGTGTTGAAAAACTAGCCCCTGTAGTTGGAAAGGTTATGGAAAACTCAGCTGCCAAAAGTGCAAATATAATGCCAAATGATAAAATTTTAAGCATTGATGGCAAGCCTATCAAAGAGTGGGATGATATCTCAAAACTAGTTACATTACAAACTATGAATATAGAGATTTTAAGAGATAAAAAAACTTTAAATTTAACTCTTACGCCAAAAACAGGAGATGCCAAAACTTTGTTTGGAGAAGATATTAAAAAGCCACTAATTGGAATAACTCCAAAAGGCGATTTTGTAAGAGTTTATCACAAAGGATTTAGCGCTATTCCATACGCTTTTAATGAAAGTCTTGAAGCCTCAAAACTCATC
Organism: Campylobacter ureolyticus; assembly: GCF_013372225.1. NCBI lineage: Bacteria > Pseudomonadati > Campylobacterota > Epsilonproteobacteria > Campylobacterales > Campylobacteraceae > Campylobacter > Campylobacter ureolyticus. Next base: position 1,028,774 of record NZ_CP053832.1, read on the forward strand.
ATAGTAAGCCTTCAAAAGCTAGTAAGTGGTGTTGTTTCAGTAAAAGAGATGGGCGGAATAGTCGCAATTACCGATATCACAACAAAAGCAGCAAGCATAAGTTTATCGGCGCTTTTGGTATTGACAGCGCTTATTTCAGTAAATTTAGGCATTTTAAACCTCTTTCCAATCCCTGTTCTTGATGGTGGGCATATAGTTTTTAACATTTATGAGATCATCTTTAAAAAGCCAGTTAGTGATAGAATTTTTGTAGGACTTAGCTATGTTGGAATGGCACTACTTTTCACGCTTATGGCATTTACTATCATAAATGATTTTTTAAGAATGTTTGGAGCATATAACTGATGAATTTAAACAAACTTTTAGATGAGATAAATGAGCTTTCAAATGGCAGAAAAGTTGAGCTTGTAGCAGTTAGCAAGTATGTTGGCCCAAAAGAGATTAAAGAGCTTTTTAACAAAGGTCAAATGAGCTTTGGAGAAAACAGAGTTCAAGATCTTGTTAAAAAAAGTGATGAGTTAAAAGAGCTAAATTTAAACTGGCATTTTATAGGCACTTTGCAGACAAATAAAATAAATGCCCTTTTAAAAATCCGCCCTACTTTGTGGCAAAGTTGCAACTCCCTAAAACTTGCACAGGCTGTAGATAAAAGGCTTGATTATAAGCTCGATACTTTGCTTGAGATAAATACAGCAGATGAAGATAGTAAAACTGGACTTGATCTAGCTCTAGCAATTGAGAGCTATTGCGCAATAAAAGAGAGTTGCAAGAACTTAAATTTAAAAGGCATAATGTGCATTGGTGCCCATAGCGATGATGAGTTAGAAGTTGCAAAAAGTTTTGAAAAGGCTTATGTAATTTACGAAAGCTTGCAAAATCAAGGCGCTAAAATTTGCTCTATGGGAATGAGCTCTGACTATAAAATGGCTATAAAATGTGGTTCAAATATGTTAAGAATTGGAAGCTTGTTGTTTAAGTAAATTTTATTTTATATAAAATAAACTCCAAATTTATTTTAAAAATGCTTAGCTTGACTAATTTTATATCTTTTATTATTTTATACCTTACCGTTAAAATTTAAAAAATAACCATTTTAAAAAGCTTGGTTATATATAACTTATTTAAGACTTTGAATTTGTAAATTTATTAATAAAGCGTATTGATGTATAGTATTTTATACTTATACGCCTTTTAAATTTTCTATACTTTTACTATATGGTCTTGTTGTTTTAAATTTTAATTTTCCTCATTTGTTGCTTTTAAATCTTTTCTGAAATATTTGTATTCACTTATTAAATTTAAAGGCACGGATAGCCAAATTGATAATGGTAAAAATATGGCGACAACAATGCCTAGCAATGCTATAAAAAACCCAAGTTCTTTTCCTTTAATAGCATAATTATCATACAACAAGCCAATGTATAAAACAGCCATAAAAATCGTTGAAAAATTTATATATAAAAATGACTTAAATAGCGGAATTTCATTTATTAACTTGTAAAATTTATCAACTGCTGAGATAGAACATAGATAAATAAATATACATGTTAAATAAATACTTAAAGATATATATAAATTATTTAATGTGTATAAATTTACAAGACAAATATAAATTGGTAATAAATTTAGCAACATACCAAATAAATACTTTTTTGACAACTTATAATCATAAAAATAAAATGCTTTTAAAACTAAAATTATAGAAAAAAATAAAATATATATTTTATAAAAAATAGCTTTCGTTAAAGCTTCAAATATGGCTGCTAATAAAATATCTACAATATCTATTTTATTAAAACTTTTAAGGGCTTCCGAACCACCAAAATACATAGCAAAAGTCATACCAACCAAAAAAATAATAACTTGAACTTTAACTAAAAAAATTCTTTTTTTAGTTAGCGATATTTGAGATTTTTCATTTAGCATCTTTTTCCTTTTTACACCACAAATTTATAACTTATAAAATTATAAATATTGTTTTTTTATAGTAGTTTTTTAGCAAACCCTGTTTTTTCTATAAAATTATCCATAAATCTAAATCTTCTATACATCAAACCAGCTATAAGACTTAGCACTTTTTTCACTCATTTCTCATCTTTTTTATATATATTACAAGGCAAAAATCCAATAAACAATCTATAACCTATATAAAAAATTAAAATAGCAATTAACCAAATTTCTCCACCAAAACTAATTGGCGATATATAATCTATTACCGTAACAATCAAAAATATATGTATAGGCAATAAATATAATACACACAAACTCAAAAATATTGCAATAAAATAATTTATGCCATAGTTTGTATTGCATTTATTGCAAACAAACCCCCAGCTTCCAAAAATATACTCTTTTATAGAATTACATTTTTTTATTTTATTTCCACAAACTTCACATTTTTTGTAAAGAAATCCCATTTGTTTTTTCCTAGCGACACAAATTTATAATTTTTTAAAATTATAAATCTTTTCATTTATTTATCTTTATTTTTAAATTTAAAATTTAAATGTAATGAAGAAATTATATAACTTTATTTCTTAAATTTGAATGTTTTTATTTTGACTTGTATCGTAAATTTCATTTATCAATACTATTTTAATTTAATAATTTATTTTTAAGAATTTGTGTATTAGTTTTAAATAGAAATTTAAAAACAAAATGGCAGCCAAAACTGCCATTTTTACTATTTTACATTTATTTTTATATTGTTCTCATCAGCATCTATTACTATCTCATCGCCACTTTTTATCTCATCTTTGAGTATCATCTCAGCTATCTCATCTTCAACCAACTCATACATTGCTCTTCTTAGAGGTCTTGCACCAAACTCAGCGTCATACCCAACACTTGCGATAAGTTTTTTGGCATTTTGAGTTAAGTTAGCTTTTATCTCTCTTTCTAATAGCTTGCTTTGTAGCGACTTAAACATAATATCTACAATTTTTACTAGATTTTCCTCTTTTAAAGGATTAAATACAATAATATCATCAAGTCTATTTAAAAACTCTGGCTTAAAATAGCTTTTCAAAGCAGCCTTAACAAGTTCATCTCTTTTTTCTTTATCGCCACTAAACTCCATAATTTCATTTGAGGCGATATTTGAAGTTAAGATTATAATTGTATTTTTAAAATCAACTGTAACGCCCTTATTATCAGTCGCTCTACCATCATCTAAGATTCCAAGCAAGATATTAAAAACATCTTTATGAGCCTTTTCTATTTCATCAAAAAGCAAAACCGAATAAGGCTTTCTTCTAACAGCCTCGCTAAGTTGTCCACCCTCATCATATCCAACATATCCAGGAGGTGCTCCAAGAAGTCTTGAGACACTATGACGCTCCATATATTCACTCATATCAAAGCGTATCATCGCCTTTTCATCATCAAACAAAAACTTAGCCAAAGCTTTTGCCGACTCAGTTTTTCCAACTCCAGTAGGTCCTAAAAACAAAAAGCTTCCAATCGGCCTATTGGCACTTGAAAGACCTGCTTTATTTCGCTTTATTGCTCTTGCTAATGCATGAAGTGCCTCATCTTGCCCTACAACACTCTCTTTTAAATGCTCTTCAATATTTAGGTATTTTTCTTTTTCACTAGTTAGCATTTTAGCAACACTAATACCTGTCCATTTACTTAAAATTCCAGCTACTAAATTCTCATCAACCTCATTCTTTAAAAGTGTCCCGTTTTCTTGCATTTTTACCCATTTTTCTTCAAGAGCTTTTATTTCATTTTCTTTAGCGGGAATTTTTCCATACTCTATCTCAGCAGCTTTGTTTAGATCTCCATTTCGCCTAGCCATCTCAGCTTCATTTTTTAAACTATCAACGCTTTTTTTAGCCTCACTTATAGAGCTAAATACCTTTTTTTCGTTTTCAAATTGTGAATTTAGCGCATTTTTCTTTTCATTTAAATTTGCTAGTTCTTTTTCTATTTCACCAAGCCTTGTTTCATTCTTTTCTTTATCTTCCATTTTTAAGGCTTCTTTTTCAACTTGCAAAGTTACAATTTCTCGCTTTATTTTTGCTAACTCAAAAGGCTCACTTTCTATTTGCATTTTAAGCTCAGCTGCTGCCTCATCAATCAAATCTATAGCTTTATCTGGCAAAAATCTACCTGAGATATAGCGATCACTTAACTTTGCAGCCGCAACTAATGCACTATCAGTTATGCTAACATTGTGATGAACTTCAAGACGCTCTTTGATGCCTCTTAAAATTTGCAAAGCTTCATTAACACTTGGCTCACCGACATTTACAGGCTGAAAACGGCGCTGCAATGCTGCATCTTTTTCAAAATATTTTCTATACTCTTTTAGTGTTGTTGCACCGATTGTGTGAAGCTCACCTCTTGCAAGAGCTGGTTTTAGTATATTTGCCGCATCCATACTTCCTTCACTTGCACCCGCTCCTACAATTGTGTGGATTTCATCTATAAATAAAATAACATTTTTTGCTTTTATAACTTCATCAATAACCGCTTTTAGTCTATCTTCAAACTCTCCACGATACTTTGCACCTGCAATTAATGCACTCATGTCAAGAGCAATTAATTTTTTGTTTGCAAGGCTTGTTGGAACATCATTTTTTACTATTTTTTGAGCTAGACTTTCAACAATTGCAGTTTTTCCAACACCTGGTTCACCAAGTAAAATAGGATTATTTTTAGTTTTTCTTATTAAAATTTGCATAACCCTTTGAAGTTCTTCATCTCGCCCAATAACAGGATCTAACTTGCCCTCTCTTGCCTTAGTTGTTAAATCGATACCGTATTTTGCCAAACTATCCATTGTCTCATCAGCAGTTTTTGAGTCGATCTTTTGCCCTGCTCTTAACTTTTCAAGCTCTTTTTTAAATTCATTTAAATCTACAAATTTACTTAAAATTTGTTTAATAGGATCATTTTCTAAATTTGCCAAAATCCAAGTATCAATAGCTATAAAACTATCTCCAAGTTTTGTCATTAGCCCTTTTGCGTTATCCAATGAATTTATCAAATCCAAACTAATTTTAATATTATCTCTATTTACATTTGAACTTGTAGGTAAAGTTGAAATACGAGACTTTATCTCTAAATTTAATGCTTCATTCGAAACGCCAAATTTATTTAAAATTTGATTTAATATCGAGCTTGTATCTGTACTCATAGCCCAAAGTATATGTAATGGCTTTACCTCGCTATTTTTTGAATGAAGTGCCAAAGAAAGTGAACTCTCAACTGTTTGCGTAAGTTGATCAGTTAAAATTTCAAATATATTATTCATCTTTTTTCCTTTTTATTTTTATAATAGTAGTATTATATAACTTTAGTCTTTAATTGTCAAGTTTCCTAAATGAAATTTTTAAATTTATACTTTTTTACAAAAATGTGAATTATTTATCTAAATTTTATTGATTTATGCTAAAATTCCCACATAAAATTATATTTGGAGAATGGATTGAAACAAAAAAATAAAATTTTAAGTTTTGGCATATTTTCTGCCATAGTCGCATCGTTTGTTATATCAACAAATTTAAATGCACAAACACCAAAAAAACCTGAAAAAGAAGAGACAAAGCTTGAGAGTTTAGCTAAATTTACAAGAGTTATTACAACTGTTGAGAGCAGTTATGCTGATGAACTTACTTTTTCAGAGATTATTAACAAAGCAATTTCTGGGCTTATGACAAATTTAGATGCACACTCTGGCTTTTTAGATGAAAAAGCATTTGAAGATACAAAGGTTCAAACTCAAGGAGAGTTTGGAGGACTTGGCATAACAGTTGGCATGAAAGATGGAGCTTTAACTGTAATATCACCTATTGAAGGAACTCCTGCTGATAAAGCTGGTGTAAAATCAAATGACGTTATATTAAGAATAGATGGAAATGCAACTTTGGGAATAACCTTAGAAGAAGCAGTTAGTAAAATGCGTGGAAAACCAAAAACTCCAATAACAATAACAATAGTAAGAAAAGGAGAGCCTCGTCCATTTGATATAAACATAATAAGAGATATTATAAAAGTTGATTCTGTTTATGCAAAAAATATAGAAGATGAAGATATTTTATACTTAAGAGTTACAAATTTTGATCAAAAAGTTACAAAAGAGTCAGCTAAATTTATAAAAGAATTTGCTAAAAATAATAAAGATGCAAAGGGTATAATCCTAGATCTTAGAAATAATCCAGGTGGACTTTTAGATCAAGCAATTGGACTTACAAATTTATTTGTTGATAAAGGCGTGATAGTATCTCAAAAAGGAAGAGATGCAAAAGAAAATCTTGAATATAGCGCAAAAAAAAATGAAAAAATTACTGACTTACCTCTTGTTGTTTTGGTAAATAGCGGAAGTGCTAGCGCAAGTGAAATCGTAAGTGGAGCTTTGCAAGATTTAAAAAGAGCAGTTGTAATAGGAGAAGAGACTTTTGGCAAAGGAAGTGTTCAAGTTATACTTCCATTAAATGAAAAAGAAGCTCTAAAAATGACAATTGCAAGATACTACCTACCAAGTGGACGAACTATACAAAATAAAGGCGTTACACCAGATCTTGAAGTGTTTTATGGAAAAGTTCCTAATGATGATAAAGCATTTAGCATAAAAGAAACTGATCTAAAACAACATCTTGAAAACGAACTTCAAAAAATTGATGATAACAAAACAGAAAGTAATAAAACTATAAATTTAGACCATAACAAAACAGATACTAAAGAAAAAGACAAAGAAAAAATAATAACAAAAAAAGATCTTTATGATGATATGCAACTTAAAACTGCTGTTGACACTATAAAGGTTTTAAATCTTACAAAGGATGGAAAATGACAAAAGACAAGCTAATCTATGAAGGAAAAGCTAAAAAGATGTGGAGTGTAAAAGAAGATGATGATCTTTTAATAGCTGAGTTTAAGGACTCTTTAACTGCATTTAATGGTGTTAAAAAAGCCGAAGAAAGTGGAAAAGGTGCATTAAACAATAAAATAAGCACTGAGATTTTTAAACTTTTGGAAAAACATGGTATCAAGACAGATTTGGTAAAAAAAATCGATGATATAAATCAAGTAGTTAGAAAATGTAAAATTATCCCTCTTGAAGTTGTCGTTAGAAATATTGCAACAGGAAGTCTTACAAAAAGACTTGGCATAAAAGATGGCACAATTCTTCCTTTTACATTAGTTGAGTTTTGTTATAAAAACGATGAACTAAACGATCCTATTTTAAATGATGAACACTGCTTGCTTTTAGACGCCGTTAAAACAAAAGATGAACTTGAAATTTTAAAAACAGAAGCTAAGAAAATAAATAAAATTTTAAAAGATTTTTTTGATAAAAAAGATTTAAAATTGGTTGATTTTAAAATCGAGTTTGGAAAGACAAAAGATGGCGAAATTATTCTAGCTGATGAGATAAGTCCTGATAGCTGCAGATTTTGGGATAAAAATACAAACGAAAAACTTGATAAAGATAGATTTAGACAAGATCTTGGCAATGTCAAAGTTGCTTATGAAGAAGTTTTAAGAAGAATTTTAGGGTAAAAGTATGAAAGTAATTGTAAATATAAAATTAAAAGATTTAGTTTTAGATCCTGCCGGTAAAGCCACGCAGGATGCTCTTTGCTCACTAGGTTTTAATGTTAAAAATGTAAGAATTGGTAAGCAAATTGTTTTTGATCTTGATAAAAAAAATGAAGATGATGCAAAAAAAGAAGTTACTAAAATGTGTGAAGAGCTTCTTGCAAATACAGTTATTGAAGATTATGAGATAGTTTTATGAAAGTAGTAATTATAAAATTTCCAGGAACTAACTGTGATGAAGATACAAAATATGCTTTTGATAAACTCGGCTTTAAGTGTGAGATAATAAATCATAAGCAAGACAAATTTTGTGCTGATTTGGTTGTACTGCCTGGTGGATTTAGCTATGGGGATTACTTAAGAACAGCTGCTATTTCTAAATTTAGTCCAGCTATGAGTGAGGTTTTAAACCATGCAAAAAAAGGTGGCTATATTTTAGGAATTTGCAATGGCTTTCAAATGCTTTTAGAGTTAAAACTTCTAGAAGGTGCGATGCTAAAAAATAAAAATTTAAATTTTATTTCTAAATTTCAAAATTTAAAAGTTATTTCAAACAATAATAAATTTCTTTCAAAGTGCAGTAAAGATGAGGTTTTAAATATACCAATAGCTCATGGCGAGGGAAATTATTATGCTGATGAAAAAACTATTAAAAGCTTAGAAGAAAATGATCAAATTATTTTAAAATATTGTGATGAACTTGGAAACATAACAAATGAATCAAACCCAAATGGTTCAGTTTTAAATATAGCAGGAATTTGTGATAAAGATAAAAAAATATTTGGTCTTATGCCACATCCAGAGCGTGCTTGTGAGGAAATTTTAGGTGGTAGTGATGGTGTTAAAATGCTAAAAGGCTTTCTTTGTTAAGAGTAGTTTTTTTACTCATTTTTGCTAGTTTTGTTTTTGCACAAGACATTGATATAGAGTTTTTGAAAAGTATAAAGCCAGTTTCTTCAAGCGAGTTGCTAGAAAAAAATTCAAACCAATCAGCAAAAACAACTGATGAAATTTTAAATAAAGATACTCTTACACTTGATGATTTAAAACAAATTGCACCAAACGAAGATGGTAATTTGGAGCTTGATAATTCATTGATTTATCAAGAAGTAAGAGTGACTGATTTTTTACTATCAACTAGAAATGTTCCTAAAAACGTTTATCAAAATCAAATTTTTAGCATAAATTTCAATGCAGATATTCAACAAAATATAAGTTTAGATCTGAATTTAACAGTTGATAAAACTCCAAATTTGGAGTGGTTAAATGAAGGAAAAATAAACTGGGATAAAGATATAAATGGCGTTTACTCAACTAAACTTTGGTTTGAAGCAAAAGAGAAAAATGCAAGCTTAAGTAAAATTTCAATCATAGCAAAAAGAAATGGAGAATTTTTTCAAAAAGCAAACATAAGTCCAAAACTTCCTAAAATTCTACCCATAGAAGAAAAGGATGGCTATGCTCATATCGTAGCTGATGAGTTAAAAGTATTAAACTACAAAACGGCAAAATTTGATGAAAATTCGAATATTATGACTATTGAACTATCTTCAAAAAATGCAAATTTAAAAAGCTTTTACGTAAATAATGAAAATATAATAAGACAAGGTATAAATTCCACAAAAGGTGGATATCAAAACCAAAAAGGCTTTTACTTTGTTGTTTTTAATAACAATATAAAGAAATTTGATTTTTCTTATTTTAATGCTAAAACGAAACAATTTGAAAGTTTTTCTTTAAATATTAAGCTTGAAGTCGATGACTTAAGCACCCAAACAGAACTAAATCCACAAAATGATCCATTTTATGCTTACAAAAAAACTGCTCTTTACGCGGGTGTTATATTGCTTTTATTTTTATATATTTTTAGTAAAAATACCACACCACTTATATTTGCATGTATTTTGATAGCATTTCATATATATAATAAAGATCCTCATAATGTCGGAATTGTAAGCAAAGATGCAAAAGTTAAAATTTTACCTATTGAAAAATCAACTATTTTTTATATACCTGATAGTGATGAAAAAGTTGAAATTTTTGATCAAAATAAAAATTACTATAAAGTTCTTTTTGAAAATGGAAAAATTGGCTGGGTAAATAGTCAATATTTAATTAAAAAATAATTTTAAATCTTAATACTCAGTAAGTTGATAGTAATAATATCAACTTACTTTATAAAAATATATTATTTCTTGCAATTTTAATCACTTTGTTGTATAATCTGCTAAAAATTCGAAATAAAAAAGGAATAATTATGGAACAAAAACATGAATTTCAAACTGAAGTTAGCGAACTTTTACATTTAATGATTCACTCACTTTACTCAAACAAAGAAATTTTTTTAAGAGAACTTATATCAAATGCAAGTGACGCGCTTGATAAGCTAAACTATCTATGTCTTACAGATGATAAATATAAAGCGCTTTCTTATACTCCAAAAATAAATATTGAGTTTAATAAAGATAAAAAAACTCTAATTATAAGTGATAACGGCATTGGAATGGATAAAGAAGATTTGATTAATAATCTTGGAACAATAGCAAGAAGTGGAACAAAAGGATTTTTATCAAATTTAAGTGGCGATATTAAAAAAGATTCAAATTTAATAGGACAATTTGGAGTTGGGTTTTACTCTGCTTTTATGGTTGCTGATAAAATAGAAGTAATGAGTAAAAAAGCTTTAAGCAATGATGCAAATATATGGAAAAGTGATGCTACAAATTTTAGTGTTGAGCCAGCAAAAATGGAAAACTTTGGAACAAAAATAACTCTTTATATGAAAAATGATGAATTTTTAGATGAGTATACGCTAGAAAATATTATTAAAAAATATTCGAATCACATTCCTTATCCTATTTTCATGGATAAAAGCGACTATATCCCACCAAAAGATGGAGAAAAAGAAGGTCACACAGAGATAAAAAATGTTCAAGTAAATAAAGCAAGTGCATTGTGGCAAATGCCAAAAAGTACATTAAAACCAACTGATTACAATGACTTCTATAAGCAAATTAGCCACGATAGTAAAGATCCACTTTTGTATATACATACAAAAGCTGAAGGAAAAATAGAATACTCAACACTTTTTTATATCCCTAGCATTGAGCCTTTTGATTTATATAGAGTTGATTATCAAAGTGGCGTGAAGCTTTATGTAAAAAGAGTTTTTATAACCGATGATGAAAAAGAGCTTTTACCATCATATTTAAGATTTGTAAGAGGCATAATCGATGTTGAAGATCTACCACTTAATGTAAGTAGAGAAATTTTACAAGAAAATATTATAATGCAAAGCGTAAAAGAGGCAAGTATTAAAAAAATTCTATCTGAGTTAAAAAATTTAAAGGAAAAAGATTTTGAAAAATACTTAAAATTCTATTCGCTTTTTGGAAAAGTTTTAAAAGAGGGGCTTTATGGTTTTACACCATATAAAGATGAAATTTTAGACTTAGCGCTATTTAAATCAAATAAAAAAGATGGTTTTATAAGCTTAAAAGAATATAAAGAAAATATGCAAAAAGATCAAAAAGAGATTTATTATATCACTGGAAAAAATGCAAATAATTTGAAAAATTCCCCTCTTCTTGAAAATTTTAATAAAAATAACATTGAGGTTTTAATCTGCGATGACGAGATAGATGCCATTATTATGCCTATGGTTTATGAATATGATAAAACTCCTATTAAGCCAGTAACAAGTGCTGAATTTAAAGAAGAGTTAAATCAAGATGACTTTAAAGAACTTACAGAAAAAATAAAAGAGGCCTTAAAAGATGAAGTAAAAGATGTAAGAGTAACTTCAAGACTTAATAAATCAGCTTCGTGTTTGGTTTATGATGAAAATGATCCAGACTTTGCAACACAACAAATTTTAAAACAAATGGGACAGGATAATCTACCAAAAATTCTACCAATTTTAGAAATAAACCCAAACCATGAAATCATAAAAAAACTAAAAGATAATAATATGGTATTAAACGATGTAGCAAAAGTTCTTTTAGGAGTTGCGAAAATTCAAGAGGGCATCACAATAGAAAACACAGATGAATTTACTAGCATTCTAACTAGTTTTATACAAAAAGCAATTTAAAAAGCAAAAGAGTAGATTTTTCTACTCTTTTATAAATTTGTAATTATATTCTTTAGCTAATCTCTCAACGCCACCTTTTAAATTTACTACATCTTTATAACCATTTTTATCAAGTAGTTTTGCAGCCGCGCTAGATCTTGCACCACTTTTGCAAATAACAGCTATCTTTTTATTTTTATCAACATTTAAAGCTTCTAGCTCATTTAAAAAATCAGCATTATAACCATTTTCAGTTGTTATAGGAACATTTAAAGAGTCAGCTATATGAAAGCTTTTAAACTCTTCTTTTGTTCTTACATCAATAAGTAAAACATCATTTAATGCTTCAGGCGTAGCCAAAATATTTGAAATTTTGCCAAAAAGCACACAACTACTAAAACATAAAATAAAAATTATTTTTTTTCAAATTCTATCCTTTTTATAAAGTTGATATATTATACAAAATTATTATAAATAATATTATTGCATTTCTTTTTTATAACAAATATATAAATTTTTTATAATTAAAAAAAACTTATCTTATAATATAATTTAATTAATGTTTTTTAGATTCGTTTAAAACTTATTGTGATATAATTACTCAAAATCTTTAAATAAAGGAGAAAAGATGGCAACAAGAAAAGAACACGATTTTATCGGTGAGTTAGAGATTAGCGATGACGTTTATTATGGCGTTCAAACTTTTAGAGCAGTCGAAAATTTTAAAATGACTGGAAGACAGATAAAAGACTATCCATTCTTTGTAAAAGCTTTTGCGCAAATTAAAAAGGCAGCAGCACTAGCAAATAAAGAAGTTGGTGTTTTATGCCCAGAAAGAGCTGATGCTATCGCAAAAGCAGCTGATGAAATCATAGCTGGAAAATATCACGATCAATTTGTTGTAGATATGATCCAAGGTGGTGCAGGAACTTCAACAAATATGAATACAAATGAAGTTATAACAAATGTTGCATTAGAAATTTTAGGCCATAAAAAAGGCGAATATAAATATCTTCACGCAAACGACCACACAAATTTGGGTCAAAGCACAAATGATACATATCCAAGCTCAATCAAAGTTGCAACTTATGCAAAACTTACAGACCTATTAAAGGCAATGGAGCTTTTAAAATCGGAGCTTGAGAAAAAAGGCGAAGAGTTTAAAGATATGATTAAAATGGGTAGAACAGAGCTTGAAGATGCTGTTCCTACAACACTTGGAAATACTTTCAATGCCTTTGCAAGCTATATCAAAGCTGATATTGAAAACATTAAAAAAGCAAGAGAATTAATGAGCTTTTTAAATATGGGAGCAACAGCAATTGGAACAGGAATTAACTGCCACCCAGATTACAAATGTGCAGTTCATAAACACCTTAGTGAAATAACAGGTACAGAATTTAAACCAGCTGAAAATTTCATAGCTGCTACACAAGATACAGCAGACTTTGTTCAAGTTAGCGGAAGCTTAAAAACAGCTGCAGTTAGACTAAGCAAGATTGCCAATGACTTAAGGCTTATGAACTCAGGCCCAAGATGTGGTTTAGCTGAAATCGAACTACCTAAAATGCAACCAGGAAGCTCAATTATGCCAGGAAAGGTAAATCCTGTTATTGCTGAAGTTGTAGGCGAGGCTTGCTATGAAGTTATAGGAAACGATGTAACTATTATGCTTTGCTCAGAAAGAGGAGAGTTTGAGCTTAATGCATTTGAGCCAGGAATTGCTTATGCACTATTTAATTCACTTGTAATCCTTGAAAATGCATACATAACTCTAGCAGAAAAAGCTATTAAAAATGTTCAAGCTAAACCTGAGAATTGCTTAAATTTGGTTCTTAACTCAGTTGGTATAGTAACTGCATTTAATCCAGTAATTGGTTACGAAAACTCAGCTTCAATTGCAAAAGAAGCACTTAATAATGGAAAATCAGTTGGTGATATCGCAATAGAAAGAGGACTTTTAACAAAAGAAGAAGTTGATAAACTTCTAGATCCAAAAAGTATGTTAAATCCTCATATGTCACATACTGGCAAAGATAAATAAATAGTCGGCACAAGGAAAATTTCCTTGTGCTTTTTCAAAAGCAAAATTTAAAAAGGGGTTTTTATGGACTTCATGCTTATTTTAGAAATAATCGTTTTACTTGGAGCGATTTTTATAGGTGTCAAGTTAGGTGGCATCGGCATAGGCTATGCAGGTGGTCTTGGTGTTGTAATTTTGACAATGCTTGGTTTAAAAGCTGGAAACATTCCTTGGGATGTTATCTTAATTATTGCTTCTGTTATTTCAGCAATAGGTGCGATGCAAGTTGCAGGTGGACTTGATTATTTGGTTCAAATTGCCGAGAGGATTCTTCGCAAAAATCCAAAATATATCAACTTTTTAGCTCCAACAGTAACATATCTTTTGACTATCTTTGCAGGTACAGGTCACACAGCGTTTTCAATGATTCCTGTTATTTCAGAGGTTGCAAAGGGACAAAACATCAAGCCTTCAGTTCCATTATCAATCGCTGTTGTTTCATCTCAAATAGCAATTACAGCAAGCCCTGTATCAGCTGCAGTTATCTTTATGGCTGGCAATATGGCACTTGGCGGACTTGGAATTTCTTATCCAATACTTCTAGCTATCTGGATTCCAACAACATTTGCAGGTTGTATGGTAACAGCTTTAATTATGAATTTACTTTGGAAACAAGACCTAGATAAAGATCCAGTTTATCAAGAGAGACTTAAAGAAGGTTTAGTTGCAGCTCCACAAAAAGAGGGTAACTATAAAGAGCTTCCAAAAGGTGCTAAAACTTCAGTTTTGATATTTTTCATTGGAATTATAGCCGTAGTATTTTATGCAACAGCTATAAGCAAAAATGTAGCAATAATAAAACCAAGCTATGTAACAGGATATGAAAAGGTATATCAAAGCAAAGATACAGCTAAATTTGATGAAATAGTAGCGGCAAATCCTAACATAAAAATATCGACAGATAAAAATACAGGCATAAAATATGTAGAAGATAAAAGCAAACCGGTAAAATCTCTTACCCTAGCAAGAGATGGCGCTATTATGAGCTTTATGCTAATTATCGGTGCATTGATAGTTATGATTTGTAAAATTGATGTTAATAAAATTCCTGTTCAAAGTACATTTAGAAGTGGTATGACAGCGTGCATATGCGTTTTGGGTGTCGCTTGGCTTGGAGATACATTTGTATCAAATCACACTGAAGAGATTAAGGGCTTGGCAGGAAACCTGGTAAAAGAATATCCTGTTTTATTGTCAGTTGCACTCTTTCTTGCAAGTATGCTTCTTTACTCACAAGCTGCAACTGCAAAAGCATTGATTCCTACTGTTATAGCTGCTCTTGGACTAAGTGCAACAAACAATGGAGATGTTTATATCCTAGTTGCTTCATTTGCTGCTGTTTCAGCACTATTTGTTCTGCCAACCTACCCTACACTTCTAGGTGCAGTTCAAATGGACGATACAGGAACAACAAGAATTGGAAAATATGTATTTAACCATGCATTCTTCTTACCTGGTGTTTTGGCTATAGCTTTCTCAGTAGGCTTTGGCTTTATTTTAGCACCAATTCTACTTTAAAACTATTAGTTGGGGTAATCCCAACTAATTTTTATATAACTTATTTAACTTGACTTACGATAATTCTTATTAATACACTAACATTGATTTTTGACACTTGATATGTTTTACTAGTTTTAAATCTAACGGGTATCTTTTTACTGATTTTTTTACAATAAATAACAATGTTGGTTATAAAAAAACTAGCATTTAATTACTTAGTTCATATTTTTCAATGTTTAATTACATTATATAATTTTTTACAATTTAACAGTGTTTAACTCTACACTATAGTATTCCAATATTTTAAAACATAAATTTTTTAGTTATAAAAAAACTATGTTTTGATATTAAATTATATATTTTTTACACTATTAATCATAAAAAGCTTTAAAATATTTGAAATCTTTTTAAAATTTGGATAATGAAATTTCTAAATGATACATACTTGTTTTTATCGGCAAAATACAACTCAAAACTCTTTTTTAGAGTTTTGAGTTGTATTAAATTCAATATATATTATTAATAATAGTCTTTATTTTTAAGAATTTGCAAATTTAATTACCTCTTTTGCAAGCTCTTCAGTAGCATCTACAAATTTAAATTCTTTTGGCACAAATGGCAAAAATAATGGTATTTCAGTGCAAGCTGCTATAAATATATCCGCATCAATCTTCGACATAGTTTCATTGAAGAAATCTTTACATTCAACTATTTTTCCAGCTTTTACGCCCTCATAAATGCATTTCATAATGTCATTTTCTATCTCTTTGCTAAACTCAACACTTTTAAAACCATATTTTTCTAAATTTTTATCATAAATTTTACTTTTTCTTGTAGTTATTGTTCCTACAACAGCCACTTTTTTAGCATTTTTGTAATTTGTACTTATATTTTCAACAGTTATATTTGGCATATCTAAAAATTTCATTTTTGTTTCAGTTATAAGTTTTGGTGCAAAATAATGAGCCGTATTACACGCCATGCAAAATGCATCACAACCTGAGTTTTCAAGTCTTTTAACACTATCGAGCAAATAAGGAAATGGATCTTTTCCATCTCCATAAATATAACTTGTTCTATCAGGAATTTTTGCATTATTATCAATTGTCAATAAAATATGATCTTGGTCGCATTTTGCAGGAGTTAATTTAACTATTTTCATATAAAGATCTGCACTTGCCATAGATCCCATTCCACCAATTATCCCAACTCTTTTCATAAATTTTTTCCTTTTAATTTTTGTGAGCTAAAATTATACTATCAAAATACTTAAAAACATAAAAAACTAACTAAATTTATAAATTTAACTTTAAAAATAAAATCTAATTTAATCAAATTAAAATCTATTTTTTAAACTCTTTTAAAAGATCAGCTACTAAAAAAGCAAGTTCTAAGGATTGATTTGCATTTAGTCTTGGATCGCACTGAGTTTCATATCTTTTAGCTAAGGTTTCTTCTTTTACATTAAAAAATCCACCAGTACATTCAGTTACATCATCACCACTCATTTCAAGATGAATTCCACCAGGATATGTTCCTTCACTTTTATGAATTTCAAAAAAGCTTTTTACCTCTTTAAGTATTTTATCAAAAGCCCTTGTTTTGTAATTATTTGTTGTTTTAAAAGTATTTCCATGCATTGGATCACTGCTCCAAAGTACTATTTTACCCTCACTTTTTACAGCTTTTAAAAGTTTTGGTAAATTACTTTCTATTTTATCAGCACCCATTCTAACAATTAAATTTAATCTTCCTGCTTCATTTTCTGGATTAAGTTTTTCACAAAGTCCTAAAACCTCATCTGGTGTTGCAGTAGGTCCAACTTTTACACCAACTGGATTTTTAACTCCGCTTAAAAAATTTACATGGGCTTCATTAAGTCCTCTAGTTCTCTCACCTATCCAAAGCATGTGAGCTGAGCAATCATACCAATCACCACTTGTGCTATCTATTCTAGTTAATGCCTCTTCATAAGGCAAAAGCAAGGCTTCATGGGAAGTATAAAATCTGGTCTCATTTATGGCTTGAGCTTCTGGGTCTATACCACAAGCTTCCATAAAATCTAGTGCTCTTGTGATTTCACTTACCAAATTTGAAAATTTAGTCTCGATTTCAGCTGCTTTTGCAAAACCCAAATTCCATTTATGAATTTCATGTAAATTTGCTAGTCCGCCTCTAGCAAAAGCTCTAAGTAAGTTTAATGTTGTAGCGCTTTGATAGTATGCTTGAATGAGCTTTTCTGGCTTTGGCTCTCTTGCTTCTTTAGTAAATTCTAAATCATTTACAATATCGCCTCTATAGCTTGGAAGTTTTACTCCATTAATCTCTTCAAAATCACTACTTCTTGGTTTTGCAAACTGTCCTGCGATACGCCCTACTTTGACAATTGGAAAACTCCCTGCAAATGTTAAAACAGCCGACATTTGTAAAATTACCTTAAACATATTTTTTATATTATCAGCTCTATAGTTTGCAAAACTCTCAGCACAATCTCCGCCTTGAAGCAAAAAGCTTTTTCCTAAACTAGCACTTGCAAGTTCTTTTTTAAGACTTCTTACCTCTCCTGCAAAAACAAGTGGAGGAAGTGTTGCTAAGCGAATTTCGGTATTTTTAAGTTCATCTAAATTACTATAAATAGGCTGCTGTTTAATAGGTAAACTCCGCCAACTATCTTTATTCCATTTCATATTTTTCCTCACTTAAAATTTATAAATTTATCCATTTTATCTTAAAAACCTAAATTCAAAGTTGATTTTAAAGAAAAAATTATAAAATAATGATAAATTTTAAACTTTATTTCGGAGAGTTAATGAAAACAGAGACTAATATAGGTTTTGTTGCAGGAATTTCTACATTTGTTATGTGGGGTCTTTTTCCTTTATATTTCAAGCTTTTACAAAATGTAAGTGCAGTAGAAATTTTAGCCCATAGAATATTTTGGTCTTTTGTTTTTGTATTTTTTTTTATACTTTTTTCAAAGAAAATTAGCAGTTTAAAAAAATATATATTAAATAAAAAAGTAGTTCTAACACTAACTATTAGTGGAATTTTTGTTAGTCTTAACTGGGGAATTTACATATATGCAGTAAATTCTAATCAAATTTTAGAAGCAAGTTTAGGGTATTTCATCAACCCTTTAATGTATATAATCTTAGGTATGATTTTCTTTAGAGAAATTCCTTCAAATTTAGGAAAAATAGCAATTTTTATAGTATTTTTAGCTATTTTAATACAAGTAATATCCCTTGGAAAACTTCCTTTTATCTCACTTATTTTACCAACATTATTTGCCTTATATGGATTAATCAAAAAAAAATTAAATATTGGCTCACTTGAAGGACTTTTTATAGAGACATTTTTACTTTCAATTTTAGCATTTTGCTATATTTTAATAATACAAAATAATGCAACCGGACACTTTGGTTTTGGCAAAACTGGGTTTCTTTTAGCACTTTCAGGTTGCGTGACAGTTTTACCACTTATAACATTTAATATTGCCGCAGTAAGATTAAAATTTTCAACCATAGGCTTTTTACAATATATTTCACCAACAATGACAACAATGCTTGCTATTTTTTTATATAAAGAAGATTTTAGCATTTATAAACTAATAAGCTTTGTTTTAATATGGATAAGTATAGCTTTAGTTACAATTGATAGCTATAAAAATAAAAAAGAAGAAAAATAATGAAAAATTTAGGTTTAATTTTAGGAATTTTATCCTTTTTTATGTGGGGAGCTTTTCCTGTTTATTTTAAGTATTTATCACACATTTCAGCATTTGAAATTTTAGCAAATAGAATACTTTGGTATTTTATATTTGTCTTTTTTGTCCTTTTGTTTTGTAAAAAACTAAGAAGCTTAAAAAGATATCTACTTGATAAAAAACTATTTTTAAAATTAAGCGTTTGTGGAATTTTAGTAAGTCTAAACTGGGGAATTTATGTTTATGCAATAACTATAAATAGGGTTTTAGATGCAAGTTTGGGGCAATTTATAAATCCTTTAATGTATATGTTTTTAGGAATTGTATTTTTTAAAGAAAAACCATCTAAACTAGAATTTACAGCTATATTTTTAGGGTTTTTAGCCATAATGATACAAGTAATTGAGCTTGGAAGTTTTCCATATATTGCTTGCTTTTTATCACTTAGCTTTACAATTTATGGACTTTTAAAGAAAAAAATGAACATCCCATCACTAGAAGGACTTTTTATAGAAACATTTGTTGTTGCAATAATTTCTTTTTTTTATATAAGCATAACTCCTTCAAATTTAAATTTTGATTTAACTGGGCTTTTACTTTTAGGATGTGGTATAGTAACGCTAGTTCCTATGCTCACATTTAACTATGCAACCCTTCTTTTAAAGCTTTCAACTATTGGATTTTTACAATACATTACGCCAATTTGTACTGTAATTTTTGGTGTAGTTTTATTTAACGAACACTTTAGTATTTATAAATTTATAAGTTTTGGACTTATTTGGATTGCACTAATAATGATAACCTATGATGGATATAAAAGGAGAAAAAATGTTTAATGTTGAGCTTATGCTTGTAGTTGCGTTAGTGGTTGGATTTATAATATATAAAGAAATTTCAAAAGTAACTTCAAATATAGATATTCACGAACAAAATCCTGATATGAGTAAATATTCTAAATTTTGTGATTTTATAGATGATGAAATAACCTCGGTTAAAAACTCACTTATGCTTGAAAATGTAAAATTAAAAAATGAAGATTTAAAAGATGAATTTTTAGATAAAGTCAGCACTCTTAGCAAAGAGCTTGTTTTTTTACAAAATATGAGTTCAAGCAACAAAAATGCAAAAGATTGGGAAAAAAGACTATTTGATTTTTTAAATAAATTTGAGAGTTTAAATGATGAATATTTGCAAAATTCACAAAACTTAAATGATGAAATAAGGGAAAGACTAGCTAATAAATTTAGGAATTTGTAAAAAATAACTTTTTTAAAAAAATTATTTTTTATTATAAATCTTTTTTGAGAGTACAAAGAAGTCTAATTATAGCTCCCGTTTGATACATTAAATATTCTAAGGATTTTAAGTTGGCATCATATATTTGATTTGGTTCTTTTTTATTTGTTTTATGTTTGGCATAATTATTCATAAATTTTGCATACATATCTAATACATTCACAAAATTATTTGAAATTTCTTTTGGAATTCCTTGTTCATTTAAAAAAAATCCATATTCTGATTTATAATTTTCAAGACTCTTATCACTATTAAAAAATTCTTTAAAAAACTGCTCCAAAGATTTTCTAAAAGAATCTGCAACTTCACTAGGATGTTCTTGAGTTATATTTTGATATTTTTTAATCGCCATAATAAATTTCAAATCTAGATTTTGGATAATCTTTTAACCAATCCAAAGGCCCACTGATTAAACCATCATCCATTTCTTTTGCCCCTTTTTCAAAAACAAATTTTCCATCGTCGTCTTCTATAATTTCTACTGGAATTTTACACTCTTTAAAATATGATTCAAAGTCAGCCCACATTTCATTTTTTTGCTTATAATCACTAATAGAATTTAACAATATTACAAAATTATATAAAAATTCCAAATTTTCAAATTTTTCAAAAAAATCAACTATTTCATAATATGGGTAATATCTTCCATAATGATTTATGCGACAACTAGGTTTTTCATACTTATAATTGAGATCTTTAATATTGCCTAAACACTTATTTATATCATTAAAATAAAAGCTTTGATATTTTTCTAAAAGCAATAGAGATTTTTGCTTGAACATTTTCATTTTATCAAAATTACTGAAAGATAATCCTAATTTTTTCTATAATCTATAAAATTCATTTTATATATTTATTAAATTTAAAAAAGGTGTGAAAAGTTTCACACCTTTTTACTTCTTTGAGATTAAATTTTACTTACTCAACTTCAGCATCTATTACATCATCATCGTTTTTCTTGCCGCTCTTATTGTCAGCACCAGCGTTATTTGCACCAGCATTTTGACTTGCTGCTGCTTTATACATATCTTCAGCAACTTTACTTAAAGCTTGAACCTTGCTATCAATTGCCTCTTTTGTAGCACTTTCATCTTTTAAAGTAGCTTTAAGATCATTTAAGGCACTTTCAATTTTTGCTCTAACATCATTAGGGATTTTTTCACCCATTTCATTTAGAGTTTTTTCAGTTTGATGAGCTATACCATCAGCTTGATTTCTTGTTTCAATGAGCTCTTTTCTCTTTGAGTCCTCTTCTTTGTGAAGCTCGGCATCTTTTACCATTTTATCAATCTCTGCCTCACTTAGTCCGCTTGATCCAGTAATTCTTATATCAGTTGCTTTTCCAGTTGCTTTATCTTTAGCTGAAACTGTTAAAATTCCGTTTGCGTCGATATCAAATTGAACTTCGATTTGTGGGATACCGCGTTGAGCTGGCATAATACCCTCAAGATTAAAATTACCCAAAGTTTTGTTATCTTTTGCAAACTCTCTCTCACCTTGAAGTACATTTATAGTAACTGCAGTTTGGTTGTCTTCTGCGGTTGAGAAAACTTGAGATTTTTTAGTTGGTATTGTTGTACCTTTTTCAATAACTTTTGTCATAACACCACCAAGTGTTTCAATTCCAAGGCTAAGAGGTGTAACATCAAGTAAAAGTACATCTTTTACATCACCTTTTATAACAGCACCTTGGATAGCAGCGCCAATTGCTACAACCTCATCAGGATTAACAGATTTATTTAACTCTTTTCCACCAAATGCTTTTTTAACTTCTTCTTGAACTAAAGGAACTCTTGTTGAGCCACCTACCATTACGATTTCAGCAATATCTGAGTTAGATACTCCAGCATCACTCATAACATTTTTAAGTGTTTTAATTGTACTTGCTACTAAATCCTCAATCATACTTTCAAATTTAGCTCTTGTTAAAGTTTTTGTTAAGTGTTTTGGTCCTGTTTGATCAGCTGTAATAAATGGTAAATTTACAGTTGTTTCCATTGCTGAACTTAACTCTTTTTTAGCATTTTCAGCAGCTTCTTTAAGTCTTTGCATAGCCATAACATCATTTTTTAAATCAATTCCACTTTCACTTTTAAACTCTGTTAAAAGCCAATCAATTAATTTATTATCAAAGTCATCTCCACCTAAAAACGCGTCTCCTCCAGTTGCTAAAACCTCAACGACATTATCTCCAGTTTCTAGAACTGTGACATCAAATGTTCCACCACCTAAATCATAAACTACGATTTTCTCACTCTCTTTTTTATCAAGTCCATAAGCCAAAGCTGCCGCAGTTGGCTCATTTACTATTCTTAAAACATTTAAACCTGCGATAGTTCCGGCTTCTTTTGTAGCTTTTCTTTGGCTATCGTTAAAATATGCTGGAACTGTAATAACAGCATCTACAACGCTTCCGCCTAGATAGCTTTCGGCATCTTCTTTTAATTTCATCAAAACTTTTGCTGAAATTTCTTGTGGTGTATAAACCTTACCATCAATCTCAACAGCTGCTGCACCGTTTCTATCAACTATCTTATAAGGAAGTCTTTTTTGAGCTTCTTTGGCATTATTCTCATTCATCATTAAGCCCATTATTCTTTTTATAGAATAAATTGTTTTTGATGGATTTGTAACAGCTTGACGTTTTGCAGTATCACCTACTAAAACCTCACCCTTATCTGTAAAAGCAACAATTGAAGGAGTTGTGTTTTTTCCCTCTTTATTTGGGATAATTTTACTCTCTCCCCTTTCAAATATTGCAACTGCTGAATTTGTTGTTCCTAAGTCAATTCCTATAACTTTACTCATTTTTTATCCTTTTTATTGTTTTTATCTATTATTATGATTTTCTTTTTTCAGAATATCTATCTTCGATACATTTTTTACCTTTAGAGGTTATACTTAAAATTTTTTTATCTTCATCATAGGCTAAATAACCAATATTGTTATTAACATATGAAGTTAAATTTTTTCTATTGCAAATAACATTATTTACAAGCTGTTTATCATTGGGAGATAAAACCTTTTCTATTCTGTCAGTAGAAATACTTTCTGCTTTGTATAAATAATGTAAAGCTAACTCATCTAAAAACGCGTTTTCATTAATTGCCATTATTAAATCCTTATTTTTTATTTTACTACTACAACCATTGCTGGTCTTAAAACTCTATCTTTATACAAATATCCTTTTTGATAAACTTGATGTATATCTCCACTTTCTTTTGACTCATCTTCAACTTGATTTATCGCATTGTGGATATTATGATCAAATTTACCATCAGTTTTAATCTGCTTAATACCTTGTTTTTCAAGACTTCTTAGCATCATATCAAGACATTGTTTTACGCCATCTTTTATCTTGCTTGCCAAGTCATCACCTTGTGTTTGTATCTTTAAAGCCTCTTCTAAAGCATCAATTACTGGTAAAATATCCTTTGCAAAACTCTCGCTTGCATAGGCAACTGCGGTAAGCTTTTCTTTTTCAAGACGCTTTTTGATGTTTTCAAAATCTGCATTTGCTCTATAAAATTTATCAGTTAGTTCACTAAGCTCATTTTGAAGCTTTATAACCTCATCATTTTGTGAGTTTTTATCTGATTTTTCTTCACACTCACACTCTTTGTTATCTGTACAATCAGCTTGATTGTTTATATTTTCGCACTTATCATCAGCACAAAAACCATTTTTTAGTTCATCTTGATTCATGCTGCCTCCATTCCTATAATATTAAAAAATTTTTCATAATCTTCATAAACACTTCCTGCACAAAGCATAGTAGCATCACTGTCTTTATAAACAACATCTGTTTTTATACCCATAAATCCTTGTTCAAAAATCGGATAAAAGAGTAAATTTTTACTAAATTTTGTTGTTATGCTTGGCTCAAAAAGCATTTTAAATCTTTCATCTTCAAATATTTTATATGCAATTACTTCATTTGCCATAAACTTAATTTCAGATCTTTTAAGCTCCTTTAACTTGGTTCTAAGATCACTTAATCCAACTTGAATAGAAATTCTCTCCAAATCTTTAAGCTCTGTTCCAACCAAATTTAAAAGTAAATCATAAACTCTATAATCAAATTTCAAAACAATTTCACTTCTTGAAAAACAAAGTATAATAAACCTATCTCTATAATTTATCACCTCATTTAAAATTTCATTATCTGAGCTAAAAATCATACAATAAATACTAAATTTATCTAAAACTTGCTCTAAAACTTGCTCATTTATAATAAGCTTTTTGTCTAAATTGCTGAGTTTCTTTTCCCAATAGTTTTTCATAGTCAAAACAGTTGGCATTCTACCACCACTTATGTGAAGCTGCTTTAAAGCACCCTCATCGCTTAGCTTTTTAAAATAAACTCTAATAGTTGAAGCTGGGATCAAACCATCCATTCTAAGACCTAAATCAACAGAGCCAATTGGAGTGTTTTCATCCAAATAAGCTTCTATTATGTAATTAAGTATTAAATCTCTTTTATTTATCTTCATCCCACAAAACCTCAAATAAACTTGCCAAATCTAAAAATCCATTTTAAATTGGCTTTTAATATTAGCACTCTATATTTTAAATTGCTAAGTGGTATTATACAATGTGAGCGTTATAATGTCAAGTATTTTATATAAATTTATTGATTTAATTTTATTTAGCCTTTAACACTCAACTTTTAAAGACTAAATAATACTTTTAATTTGTATTTTTTAGATAAAATAGAGATTAAAACAATAAAGGGAAATTTTTGCAAACAGTAAATAGCGAATATTACGCAAAACAAGAAATAAAAAAATCAACTTTCTTGTCTTTTTTAGTTCCGTATGAACTTTTTGATAAAACCCATGAGAGATTGAAGGCTGAGCATCCAAAAGCAGTTCATATAGTTTGGGCTTATAGGTTTTATAATAAATATCTTCAAATCGTTGAAAACCAAAGTGATGATGGAGAGCCAAAAGGCACAAGCGGGCCACCTGCACTAAATTCTTTAAGAGGTGCTGATATTATAAATGCTGGAGTTTTTATAGTAAGATATTTTGGTGGCATAAAACTTGGAACTGGCGGACTTGTAAGGGCATATAGCTCAAGTGTAAATTTAGCTATTAGCCAAGCTGAATTAATAGATTTTGAGATAAAAGATAGCTGCTCATTTTTTGTCCCATTTAGCCTAATATCAAGATTTGAGTATTTTCTAGATAAAGAAGACTTAAAATGTCAAAAAGAATTTGGAAATTTTGGCGCTTGTATTGAAATTTCAGTAAATAAGGATGAGTTTATAAAATTTTATGATTTTTGTAAAGTTTTTTTGATAGATGAGTTTAAATTTTTATCAATTCCGCTTTTTGCAAAAGATATTTTAAAGGATTTTAATGATTAAAAAGTTATTTTTAGCATGCTTTGTATTGTCTTTTTTATTTTCTAACGAGACAAATAGTTCAAATTTTAAAGAATTTTTTGGTGAAAATAGAGAATTTAAACATCCACAAATGGATTTTTGTCAAAGAGATAAAAATCTATTAGATCATAATATTACAAAATCAGACTTAAAAAAGGGTGAGGTTTTTATACATGGTGGAAATACTGTGAAAAATAAATTTTTAGTTTTAAATAAATTTATAGACTCTAAAAAAGTTATAGATAATCTAAATGATGTTTTAAAAGAAGAGTTTAAAAATGATAAATTTAAAGAGTTTGAAAATTCACTTAGCTATGAAATTTTTGCCTTTAATATAAGAGAAAAAGGCTCTAAAACAGAGTTTGAATTTGTAATAAAATATAAAACTACAAACCCTTTGAATAAAAAAGAGCTTAAGGAAAAAGAAATTTCAAATATTGTTAATTTAAAAGAAAACTCTAGTGATGAAATTTATAAAGAAGCTTTGAATATTATAATGCTAGAAATAAAAAATACAAATAATAAATAATTTAATTATTTGTCTAGACTTTTTATAAACTTTACATTTTTATTTATAGCTCTTTTGCACTAATATACTTTATTATGTGCTATATCTAATAAATGGCATTTTTTGCGAAACTTTTTTTGCGTTGTTAAAATCAAAACTATCTATATTTTCTTTTATTAGAACTTTTAATATTTCATTATATTTTATATCTAAGTATTATTTTTACAACGCTTTCTCTATTTATAATTTATTCCCTATAATCATTTAATTTCTTTAAAAATTCCACTACTTTTTTTAAAATTATCTAAATTTTTACCAAAACAAATTAAAAAATATTTTTTTAACTCCTTATATTCATAGTGTGATTTTATAAATATGAAAAACTTTGCATTATCATTACCAATAATTTCGAGAGTATCAAACATTCTTATGGATTTTAATCCTCCATTGAGATGGTGAATAAAAAATGGAAATGAAAAATAAAATAAAAATAATGATAAAATCACTGCAAAAACCTTAATAACATTTACACCAGTATCTATAAAATAAACCAAAGCAATTAATGCAAAAATAAAAAATATAAATAAAACTATCTTTACATAAGTTTTATCTAATGTCCTGTCATCATAAGAAACATTCCAAAAAATCTTTTTTATACTTTTAATTTCATTTAGTGAAATTTCACCTATTATGTTGTTATTTTTGTCGATATGAACTATCTTGGTTGTTAAAAAATGATAATGGCTATTTTGTTTTATTTTATACACACTATAAGTTTCCTTAAGCCATACAAGAAAACTCATAAAAAAAATCACTGTTGATGATTTTTGTAATATGCCAAATAAAAACAAAAAAAAACAGACACAACTAGAACAATTATTCCAAAAAATAAATTAATTGCCGAACTATATTCATAAATAATTAAAGGCTCTTTATCATAATCGCGTTTGTTTGGAGAATTTGATGGGTTGCTGTTTTTGTTAGAATTAGTTTCATTGTTTGAAATTTGAGAATTGTTTAAATTTAAATTATCCAAATTTGATTCATTTTTCAAATTTTTATTAGAATTCTCTTTATTATCAGAGTTATTGCCTAAATTCACTCTATTTTTAGGTCTATTGTTTCTTAAATATTCTCTAAGTTTTTCTCTTTTATCATCACTCAAATTTTAGCCTTTGCTGTTTTTATAAAAACGATGTATTCTAGTCTTTTAAAACTTAAAATATTATTTGAATTTTTTATTAATATAAATTTAGCATAGTGGCTAATTTAGGATTATCTACTATAACTTATTGTAATTAAAAACTTTTATTTATGGTAAAGATTTAATATAAAAAAGAGTGTTTAGTTTATCATTATAAGAGTTTAAAGATGATTTTAAATTTAATTTTATATATTTTTCTGCCTTATCAAGCTTCTCTTTAGCTTTTATTTGCCTATCTAATAAATTCATAATTATCCCCTTTAAATAAAATTTTATTATTAAAATATGTTATAACTTTTTGGTAAATTGTCTATATCAATATTTTTTTGCAAAAAATATTGTTTTACCTCTTTATAAATTTCATAATTATAAAGATAAATTATATAATACCGTTTAGCAAAAGAATTGTTATAGCTTAGCAAAAAAGTTGGTTTATAAATTTGTATAAATGGAAATATTTTAAAGCCATTTACTCTTTTGTTTATAAATAGATAGATAAAAAATTTGATAAATAAATTTGAAAAATAAAAAGATATCACAATAAAAAATACAAAACCTTTACTAATAATTATAAGTACAACTAACGAAGAATATATTATAATATCAGCAATATCAAAATTTGAATTTTTTGAATAATTTGTAGAAAATGGTAAAATCAACTCGCTAGCCACAATCTTGCTTTGCTTTTTTAATTTGCCATAATCATAAAATTCAATATATTTATTGCAAAATTTGATTTTATGATTTGAAAAATATTGTTTTTGACAAATAGTTACGACAAAAATATATCCAACTAACAAAAACAATGCAGCTATATACCCATCAAAATCTATAACCGACCCTTTATATAAATCTTTGCAAAAACAAGAGATAATTAAAGATAAAATCAAAGACGCCATAAACAT
This sequence comes from Campylobacter ureolyticus, assembly GCF_013372225.1. Lineage (NCBI taxonomy): Bacteria > Pseudomonadati > Campylobacterota > Epsilonproteobacteria > Campylobacterales > Campylobacteraceae > Campylobacter > Campylobacter ureolyticus. Next base: position 1,056,988 of record NZ_CP053832.1, read on the forward strand.
AATAAGAACAAAAAACTCTTCATAGCTTTGTATTATCAGCGGTTCTTTATCATAATCTCTTTTATTTAAGTTTGTTTTATTATCTGAAATTTGAGAATTGTCCAAATCTGAGTTATTATTTAAATTCAAATTATCTGAGTTTAAATCATCTTCTAAATTTTTATTAGATTTTTCTTTATTATCAGAGTTATTGCCTAAATTTATTCTATTCTTAGGTCGATTATTTCTTAAATATTCTCTAAGTTTTTCTCTTTTATCATCACTCAAATTTTAGCCTTTTGTTGTTTAAGTTATCATCATAAATTTTTAATGTATTATAGCATTTACAGTTATTTAAAGCTAAAAATTTTATGATAATTAGTCTTAAAAAAACAGAGAATAAAAATTGATATTTTTAACTTTAACATTAAAATCATAAAACAACTGTTTAATCCAAAATTTCTGTTTTTATATGGCTTTTATCTATTTTAAATCTAAAACCATTTTTTGATTCTATAAACCACTTATTTCCAAGTGCTGATAAAACTTTAATATTATGAAGTTTTATTATATCACTATCTTTTGTAAAATATGTTGGTATTACCACAAAGATTTTTTTATCAGTTTTGTTGTCGCGAGATATATTTTCATTTTTATATGTTTTTATTGTATTATTATTTTCATCTATAAAAGCAAGACATTTAAATGAGATATTTAATGACTTTGTTGTGTTATTTTCTAATCTATATGTTAAATTTCCGTCTTTATAAGATATCATCTCTTTTGGCTTTTTTATATTTTTTATATATGTATCATCACAAATTTCATCAGGAAGTTTTGCATTTTTGTCTAAAATGATATATTCATAATCAATATTTCCGAAATTTAAATATCTATAGACACTATCTATAAAAAAGAAAACACTTCCAAAAATCAAAAACACAACAGATATAGAAAATGCGCTCATATAAAATTTATCGTCCGTAACATTACTAATAAGTATAGCCCAGCAAAACAATACACCAAAAAATATATAAATAATAAATGATGTTTTATCTGACATGAAAGCCAAAGAAAAAGAATATGCCGAAGCAATGAAAAATACAAATAAAAAGAAAAAAAACATAAATTTTTCATTTTTAATTGAAAAACTTATTACTACATGAAAAGAAATAAAAGGCAAAAAAAATAACGCGAGTAAATAAAAAATACCACTTATAGTGTTAAGCGTATTCAAATTTGGTATAAATTTTGAAATTGTATCACTACAAATAATTATAAAAACCATAGATAAGATTAATGATAAAATATTTACGAAAACTGAGTCATAGAAAAATAATCTCTCTTTAAATTTTCCATTTTCTTTCTCAGAAACATACATAATCCAAAAAAACCATACAAAAAATAAAATAAATGTCGGAATTAATAAAAATATCGCTGAAGTTGCAGTGATGACATAAATAAACTCTTGCCCTGGAATAAAAGGAGTGTATTTATAAAAATATAAGAAATATACTATAAAACCAAATCCAAAAAATAGCACAGTAGAAATCCACTGATTATTTTTTATCATTTTAAATATATTTAAAAGCGCCTCTTTTTTAATTTTTTGTGATTTTTTATATATGTATTTGTCAAAAAAACAATTAGTTAAAATTTCTTTTTTGATATAGTGTAATCTATCATAATAGGACTTGGCAAAGTTAAAATCTTTAAAATTTTCTTTATGTCTTTGATAAAATTCATATTCTAAACATATATTATCATCAAAATATTTTAAATTATATTTAATTTCTAATTTATCTTTTAAAAGTTTTAATTTTTCTTGATTCTTTGCATTTAGATCTTTAAAATCATTGCGGACATCTTGCTTTATACACTCGATCTGTCTACAGATATCATCATCTATTTGCATTAATTTTTCTATAAAGGTATCATCTTTGTATGGATTTAAGTTGTCTAATATATCTATTTTGCTATATAGCAAACGTGCCAAATTGTCTAAATTTATATTTTTTTTATAAATATCAAAAAAAAATACAATATATATATTTTATAAACTCTTCACATTCTAATATCTCTTTATCTTTATTATATAAAACATATTCAAAACTCATAAATTTCCTTTTAAAATTTAGCTATTACCTCACACTTAACCCCTCATCAAGGTATTTTATTATTGGATAGATAAATAGCTCAATTACTCTTCTTTTGCCTACTTTTACTTCAGCTATCACACTCATTCCAGGCTCAATGTTTTTTATCTCTCCATCTATGTTTAGAGTTGTTTTTAAAGGTTTTACTTTTATCTCATAAACTATTCCAAGTTTTTCATCTTCTATAGCATCATTTGCAATGTGTATTAACTCTCCATCAAGTTTTCCATATTTTTGAAAGTTAAAAGTATCTATTTTAATAGCTACTTTTTGTCCTTCTTTTAAAAATCCTATATCTTTATTTAGCGTTGTTGCTTTTATTATAAGTGGCTCATTTGCTGGAATTATAGTTATTAAAGCTTCCCCACTATTTACAACTCCACTTTCAGTATTTACTAAAAGCTTTCCAACATATCCATCAACAGGACTTTTAATGAGTTGTTGTTTGCTTTGAAAAAGATAGGCATTAATCTCTGCTTTTATTAAATTTGCCTCTTTTTGTTTGGCTATAAGTTCATCTAGGAATTTACCTTTTGAGTTTTGTTTAAAAACTTCAAGCTCTTCTTTTGTTGCATTTAGTTTGTTTATAGCTGCTGTTTTATTATTTTTAGCGATATTTAATTTAGAAGTTAAATCATACACCTCTTTTTGAAGCTCATCATACTCTTTAAGCGATATTATGTCTTTTACTTTTTCAAGTCTATTTAGTCTATTTTGATTTTTATTTAAAAGATTGTTTAGCCTTATTATCTCATCTTTGGATGATTCAATGTTAAAGTTTAACTCCTCAATGCTAAATTTGTATTGATTTATAGAGTTATCATAAGAGTTTTTTTGATTTAAAAACAAATTTAACTCACTATTACTTAGTAAATTTAGCTCTTCATTTGTTAAATCACTCTCATTTCCTAAAGCCCTAAGCCTAATTATACTCATATTTAAATTATTAAGTTCATTTTCTTTAGTTTGTAAATTTACAGTTGTTACACTTGGATCGATACTCATTAAAGTATCGCCTTTTAAAACCTTATCTCCTTCTTTTACTAAGATTTTTGATACAACACCTGATTCAAGAGGCTTTAAGATTTTAATCTCTCCATTTGGGATAACTTTTCCTTGGCTACTTACTACAATATCTATTTTTGCTAAAAACAGCCAAAGAAATGTAAAAATTATTAAAGACAATACAATATATAAAATAGTTCTACCAAGTGGGTTTTGAGGGGTATCTTCTATTTCAATAATAACAGGTTTAAACTCATAAGAATCATCTTTTATTTTTTTAAATATTTTAAACATTTTAATTACTTTTTATATCTAAATTTTGTTTATCATATAAATTTTTATAATATCCATTTAATTTAATAAGCTCTTCATGAGTACCTCTTTCTTTAATCTCACCTTTATCCATAACTATAATCTCATCACAATTTCTAACTGTACTTAGTCTATGAGCTATTATTATAAATGTTTTATTTTGTTTAATTTGAGATAAATTTTGAGTGATTATACTTTCACTTTCATAATCAAGTGCTGAAGTTGCCTCATCAAATATTAAAATTCTAGGGTTGTTTATTAAGGCTCTTGCTATTGCAATTCTTTGTTTTTGTCCACCACTTAGTGATGATCCTCTTTCTCCAACTGCTGTATCATAGCCTTTATCTAAAGTAGCTATAAACTCATTTGCTCCAGCAATTTGGCTAACTTTTATTATATCTTCCATACTAGCTCCAGGAGAAGCAAATGAGATATTATCTTTTATACTTCCACTAAATAAATAACTCTCTTGTAAAACCACTCCTATGTTTTGTCTAAGAATATAGGGATTTAAATGTCTTATATCTATACCATCAATGTAAATTGCACCTTCATCTTGCAAATAAAGCCTTTCAATTAACTTTGTGATTGTGCTTTTTCCACTTCCACTTCTTCCAACTATTCCTATGCTTTTATTTGGAGTTATGTGTAAGTTTATATTTTTTAAGACCAAATTTGAACTTGGTGTATATTTAAAACTGACATTGTCAAATTTTATATCACCTTGAATATTATTTAAAGTTATTGGTTTATTTGTGATTTGTTCTGTTGGGGTATTTAAAATATCGCCTAATCTATCTACGCTAAGTAAAGCTTGTTGAAACTCATTCCAAAGACTAACTAATCTCATAACTGGGGAGCTAAACTGTCCTGCAAACATCTGAAAAGCTATTAATTGTCCTACGCTTAAATTTCCTTTTATTACTTCGCCTACTCCAAAGTATAAAATTGATAAAGTCATCATTTTTTGTAAACAAGTAGCAAAGCCACTTGCAACATTGCTTAAATTTGAGAGATTAAATGATGATTTTACATAATTTCCAAGATAGTTTTCCCACTCACGCTGCATACTTCCTTCAATTGCTAAAGATTTGACTGTTTGCATTCCAGTAACTGCTTCAACCAAATAAGAATTTGATGCTGCTCCCATTTGAAATTTATCTTCAAGTCTTTTTCTAAGAATTGGAGTTATGAAAAAATATATTAGTGCAATTATTGTAACAAAAAATATCGCTATTAAAGTTAGCTTTACACTATATAAAAGCATCATTAAAACAAACACAAAACTAAATAAAAGATCTAAAATAACAGTTACGCTTTTATTGGCTATAAAATCTCTTATAGAGTCAAGCTCTCTAACTCTTGCTACAATATTTCCAACTTTTCTGTTTTCAAAATAAGTCATTGGAAGAAGTGCTAAATGTGAAAAAAGCTCACTTCCAAGCTTGGCATCTATTTTTGTAGTAGTGTGCGCAAATATATAATTTCTACTTAGACTTAGTAGTAGTTCAAATACAATAGTAGCTAAAAATGCAATAGCAATAACTCTTAAAGTACTAATGCTATGATGAGTTAAAACCTTATCCAAAACAACTTGGGTAAAAAGTGGAGTAACAAGTCCAAAAAGCTGCATAATAAATGAAGCTATTAAAACCTCAAATACTATCCTTTTATAATTTAGCATTCTTTTATAAAACCAGCCAAAGCCAAATTTTATCTTTGAGTTTAACATTTTATGAGATAAGACTATAAATTTAGAGTTTGATATATTTATAAGCTCATCAAAACTTAGTTCATTTGTGCTACTTCCACCGTTAAAAACTATAAAAGAGTAACTATCATGATTTTTTGAGTTTTTCTTGGTTGAATTATTATTATTTGAACTTTTACTATTTGACTTATTATCATTTAAATTTTTACTATTTACACTTTTATTATTTGATTTATTATCTTTTTTAACAACTTTTAAAACAGTAAAATAAAGTCCATTTTTATCTTGTAAAACAAAAGGAGCTTCATATTTAGTTAAATTTTCTAAGCTTAATGTTTTTATTTTAGTTTTAAACTCACAAGTTTTAAGAATTCTTACAAACTCTTCAATACTTGGCTCATTTTTAGTAAGTGCAAATTTATTAATTATAGATTTTGGGTCAAAGGGAATTTGGTTAATTGCACAGATAAGTCCTATGGTTTGAAGTGCAGATTGCATTTACTTCCTTAAAAGATTTTTAATTAATTATTTAAATTTGATTTAGTATTTTATAATTTTAGAAGTTAAATGATGCTGAAAAGTAAAAAAATTAAGTGAATTTTTTGAAATTGAGATGGTTTTAGTGTATGTTGATTAAAAAATATATAAAAATATCACTTTTTTAAAAAAATTTCAACCAACATACATGATAACAATAACTTTAAAGAAGCCTCTTCATGGATAGATAAAGGAGATGCTTTTTTAGCATTAGATAAAAACAGTAATGGTCTTATAGATAATGGAAATGAACTATTTGGAAATCATACTATATCAAATACAAGATTTAAATACACAAACAATAAAGCAACTAATGGCTTTGAGGCTTTAAAAGCTTATGATTTAAACGGTGATAATGTAATAGATAGTAAAGATGAAATTTATGATAAGTTACTTTTATGGAAAGATTCTAATCAAAACGCCATAACTGATAAAGGTGAGTTAATAAAACTAAAAGATAGTGGTATAGTAAGTATTGATCTAAACTATAAAAACACAAGCATAGATGAAAAAGGAAATACTATAAAACAAAATTCAACTATTACTTTTGAAGATGGTTCTACTACAATAGCTAATGATGTATGGTTTAAAGTAAATTTAGATAAAACTAAACAAACTTCAATAGATGAGATGATAAAAGATACTTTAATAAATTTAAATAAAAGACAAGATGAATTAATCAAAAAATACAAAGAAAACAATAATCTAAATACTAATGATTTAAATGATGATGAGTCATTACAAAACATTTTAAATAGTGATGAAACATTAAAAACTTATAATGATAAACTAAACACTCTTTTTACTATTAAATCCTTACCACAAGTAAAGGCTTTTGGAAATTTAAGTTCATTACAAGAAGCTATGGTTAATAACCCTAAGTTAGCTACTATGATGAATTTATATCTTTTAATGGATGAAAAAACTAAAAAAGAAAACATTAGTGATATTATCTATGAATGGGCAGGAGTATCAAGTGTAGATGATAGCTCTATGCGTGGTCAAGTAAAAGAAAAAGATATGATAGTTTATGAAAAACTATCTGGAAAGCCTTTTATGCAATTGGGATATAGTCGTAATCCTGGGCAAAATGCTTCTACCATTATAATTGATAAAATTCAAGTATTTAAAAACTATGTTTATGCAAATATTGAATTACAAACTACATACCAAGAAGTAAATTTAGATATAGATTATATGAAATTTGACGGTAAAGAGTATAGATATGATTTTAGTAGTATTGATGAGTATTTAAAGACTTTGTGTAACGAAAATAAAAAGCAAGATATTATAAAATTTATAAATATTCTTAAAACTTCACTTACTTATAAACCAGTAGCGACAAATCATTTAAATAAACACATATTCAATATCTTTAAAAATGATATAGCATTTATGTCTGAAATTTTAGGAAATGTTAGAACTGGAACAGATTTTAATGATTATTTATACGGCTCAAATCAAACAGATGTGATAAATGGTAAAGGTGGAGATGATAAACTCTATGGAGCTGGTGGTGATGATTTATATGAGTTTGATAAAAACTTTGGAAATGATATCATATACGATACTCAAGGAGATAGTGAAATAGTATTTACTGATGGTATAGCTTTAAAAGATTTATCGTTTAAAAGAGAGCTTGCCAATTTAATAATCTATGTCACAAATGAAAATGGCGAAAAAGACAGCATAACTGTGCAAAACTTTTTTGATATAGGTGATAATTTAGGGAATGGTGTCATAAAAAATATAAGTTTCGCAGACAGAACAAAGTTAAATATAGATGATATTTTAAAGTTTTCACCACTTATTGGAACAGATGGTGACGATAAGTTTTATTTAACAAGCAATAATGATAATTTTAAGGCTCTTGGCGGTAACGATATAGTATATGGCGGAGTAGGAGATGATGCTATAGGTGGTGAAGATGGTAATGACATTTTGTATGGTGGAATTGGTAATGACATATTAAACGGTGGGACTGGAAATGATGAGTTATATGGTGAAGAGGGAAATGATACATATGTCTTTGGTAAAGAGTGGGGACAAGACATTATAAAAGACTATGATGGTTTTAATAATATAGAGTTTATAGATAACATAAGCATAGATGATCTAGTTTTTGATAAAAACGGTAGAGATTTAGTTATATCTGATAAAGAGCTAAAAAATACAATCACTATAAAAGATGTTATGAATGAAAATGGTACTTTAAATAACTCGGTAGAAAAATTTATATTTAATAGAAAAAAAGATGGTAAAAAAGAGACATTTGATTATTTAACTTCATCCCAAATTCTTGATTATCTTATAAAACCTACAAATGAATCTGACAAACTAGTAGGATATAATGAGCATTCTTATAATATAAACGCTCTTAATGGAAATGATACGATAATAACAAATATCAAAGATGATATTTTAATAGGTGGTAAAGGAGATGATACCCTAATAGGAAAAGCTGGAAATGACATCTATATCTTTGGTAAAGACTTTGGAAATGATACTATCATAGAAGAAAATAGTGATAAAGATGTCATTAAATTTACAGATGGCATTTCAAAAGATGATCTTTTATTTAAAAAACTAAATAATGATTTAGTGATACTTCAAAATAAGAATTCTGTAACCATAAAAGATATGTTTAATGGTGCTTCTATAAATAGCAAAATAGACAAAATAGTGTTTAATGATGGAAGCAGTATCACAAATAGAGAATTTATAAACTTGGCAGTAGCAAATTCATCTAGCAATGAAAATGATACACTTATTGGATATTTCGATGATGATTATGTATTAGATGCGCTAGATGGAAATGATACTATTATCACAAATGGTGGAAATGACGTTTTAATAGGTGGAGCTGGAGATGACACCTTACAAGGTGGCAAAGGAAATGACACATATAAATTTGAGTTAAATCACGGTAAAGATATCATTGAAGATAATATCGGCAAAGAAACCATAGTTATAAACGGTAAAACAAAAGAAGATCTTATCTTTACATATGACGCTACTACAACGGACTTAATTATTAACTATAAAGATAATAAAAACGATAGTATAACCATAAAAAAATGGAAATATATGGATAATCTTACTATTAAATTTGATGATAACTCATATATAGATGATAGATATATAACAAACAAAATAAAAACTATAAACTCAGATTCCGATACTTCCGAAGTTGGTATATATTATAATACAAATCTTGAAGATGGAGATGATGTTTATGTAATAAAAAAAGATGCAGGAAAACTATCCATATATGATAATTTTACTCTTCACTCTTATAAAGTAGATGGTGGAAACGATACAATTAAATTTGATGAAATTTCATCCAATGAAGTCGTTTATAAAATGTCAGGCAGCAATCTTTTAATCGGTATAGCAGAAGAAAATAAAAAATTTGAAGACTTAAATACCGTAGTAACTATCAAAAACTGGACCACTAAACATAATAGAATTGAAAATTTTGCATTTAGTGATAAAACACTTTCTCAAAACGACATTATAGATAAATTTTCAAAATCTGAAAATTTCTTATTTCAAACCGATGAAAGCGATAAAGCTACATTTAAAAACGGTGGAGTTATATACGCACTTGATGGAGATGATGAGATAGTATCCGTAGAAAATAAAAGCGAAGTTTACGGCAATGAGGGTAATGATAAAATAACCGCAAACGGCACTATTTACGGCAATGAAGGAGATGATACTCTAAAAGGCTATAGTGGTGATGATACTATCTATGGTGGCGAGGGAGATGATATCTTAATTGGTGCAAGTGGGGATGATTTTCTTCAAGGAGATAGTGGAGATGATACATATGTCTTTGCTAAGAACTGGGGTAATGATACTATAAATAACTTTGATAAAACAGGAAAAGATACTGTTAAATTTATTGACAACATATCCAAAGAAGATCTTATATTTGCAAGAGGTGTCGATGGTGCAAATGTAACAAATGACCTTTTTATATATTCTAGTGATAAAAAGCACTCAATTAAAGTAATTGGATTTTTTAACGATTTAAAAATAGACAACGATAGAAAAATTGAGTTTATTAAATTTGACAATGAAGATACTTTAAAATCTGATGATATAAAATATCTTGTTTTAAATGGTTCAGATTATAACGATGTCATAAAAGGCTACAATGAGGATTATGTTTTAAGTCCAAAAGCAGGAGATGATATAATCTATGGTGGAAATAAAAACGATACTTTAATCGGTGGTACAGGAAATGACACTTTACAAGGTGGAGATGGAGATGATAAATACATCTTTAATCTTGGTGATGGAAAAGATGAAATTTATGATATAAATGGAAATGATACAATAGAATTTGGAAATAATATAACAAAAGATAGCCTTATAGTTATAAGAGATGGTGAAAATAATCTTAAAATTTATGTAAAAGATAATCCAAACATTCCAAATAAAGATATAAATTTAGATGAAGTAAAAGATATCATAACCTTAAAAGATGTATTTCATTACAATGAAACATATAATTCAAATGTAGTAGAAACAGTAAGATTTAATGACGGTTCAACTTTAAGCTTTGATGAGCTTAAAAAAATGTCTATGCTTGGACTTGATAACAACCAAACAAACATTAAAGGCTATGATGATATGGAAAATATCATAAAAGCTTCTCAAAAAGACACAACTATACAAGGTGGCGACTTAAAAGACACTATTTATGGCGGTCAAAATAACGATATTATAAACGCAAATGCAGGTAATGACACTGTTTATGGCAATGGTGGGGATGACATTATTTACGGAGGAAGTGGCGATGATATTTTATATGGAAATGATGGTAATGATACAATATATGACACAAATGGAAACAATACGATAAATGGTGGAAGCGGTAATGATATAATCAAGGGCTTTGGTAGCATATATGGAAACAGCGGAAATGACACCATAGAAACTTCAGTTAATTATTATGAAGAAAATACCTCTATAAATACTATTAATGGTGGAAGTGGAAATGATACTTTAAAAGGTGGAAAAGGCGATGATACCTATGTTTTTAACTTAGGCGATGATATAGACACTGTTACTGATCAAGGCGGAAATAATGCTGTAAAATTTGGAGATGGAATAAACACAGATAACATCATAGTTAAAAGAGGCAGTAATTTAAACGATTTAGTAATCATGACAAGTAAAAACGATAAAATAACCATAAAAGATTTTTATATAGGATCATCCTATGAAGATGGTACTTTACTAAATACGCAAGATAATAAACATAAGATTATAAATAAATTTATCTTTGCAGATCAAACAGAGCTTAATTACGAAGAATTTCATAAGCTTTCATACAATGGAAAAGACAGTGATGATTTAATATATGGTCTAAACTCAAATGATTTCATAAATGGTGGAAAAGGTAATGACACAGTATATGCTAGAGATGGTGATGACACTTTATATGGTAATGACGGAGATGACATTTTAAATGGAGATTTGGGAAACGATACTTTAATCGGTGGCACAGGAAATGACACTTTACAAGGTGGAGACGGAGATGATACATATATCTTTAATCTCGGTGATGGTAAAGATGAAATTTATGAAAGTAGCGGAAACGACACTATAGAGTTTGGAAAAGGAATTTCAAAAGATAGCCTTATAGTTATAAGAGATGGTGAAAATAATCTTAAAATTTATGTAAAAGATAATCCAAACATTCCAAATAAAGATATAAATTTAGATGAAATTAACGATGTTATAACTTTAAAAGATGTATTTCATTACAATGAAACATATAATTCAAATGTAGTAGAAACAGTAAGATTTAATGACGGTTCAACTTTAAGCTTTGATGAGCTTAAAAAAATGTCTATGCTTGGAACAAAAAATAATCAAACTACAATCATAGGCTATGACGATATGGAAAATCTAATTAAAGCTTCCAACAACGATACTGTTATACAAGGTGGAAATCTAAAAGATACTATTTACGGCGGAAATGGAAATGATGTTTTAAACGCAAATGCAGGTGATGACACAGTTTATGGCGGTAACGGAGATGATGAAATCTACGGCGGCGATGGTGATGATACTTTATATGGAAATAGTGGTAATGACACTGTAAATGGCGGATTGGGCGATGATATCATCTATGCAGGTGAGGGAGATGATGAAATTTACGGTGAAGATGGTGATGATTATTTAAGCGGTGGAAATGGAATAGAAAAAAACACAGGAAATGATAAGCTATATGGAGGAGCCGGAAACGATCAACTTAGAGGTGAAGATGGAAATGATTATCTAAACGGCGGAAGCGGCGATGATAGATATTATTATTCTTATGGAGATGGGTTTGACACTATAGAAAATGAAGGCGGTGGAAGTGATTCTTTGATATTTTTTGACATTACAAGAGATAGATTAAGCTTTTCAAAAGAAGAAAACGACCTTATCATAAATATAGACAACGATGCAAATCAAGGAGTAAGAGTTAAAAACTACTTTTTAAATGATGAGTATGCTCTTGATATGATCCAACCAAGTGACGGATATGCTTATACCAAAAACGACATAGACAATATCGTAAATGCCTTTGATAAGCCAACTCTTACAGAAGATAAAAATGCAAATATTATTGATACTAAAAACGATGAAATTTTACAAGGAAGCGACAAAAACAACACTTATTATTATCATGGTGGAAAAGATCTTATAGTTGATAGTGGTGGAATTGATACTTTGAAATTTATGATTAATGGATATCGTCTTAATTTTTCATCAAACGGAACTGATTTGTCATTAAGCCTTGGTAATATACAAGATGAAAATAACAATAATATTGTAACTATAAAAGACTTTTTTGCAAATGAAAATTCAATTGTAGAAACAATACAGCTTAAAAACGGTTATAAATTCAGTGCAAAAGATATTTATCAAAGCTTTGGAAAAGAGTATCCAAAAGATGACTCTTCAAATATCACAGAGCCCGAAACACCTGAAATTCCACAACCAAGCGAAGATAATTTAGTTGGTGGCGATGAAGATAATAAATACATATTTAGCGGAGGAAATAAAACAGTAATAGATAGTGGCGGAAACGATACTATAAAATTTACGCAAGATGGAAATGGTTTAAATTTTGCAACAAACGGAACGGATTTAACTTTAAATGTTTACAATCATGAAAACGATACTATAACAGTTAAAAATTTCTTTACAAATCCAAGCAATATAATTGAAAAGTTTGAACTTAAAAACGGTTACACAATTACTTCAGAACAAATTTATCAAAGCTTTGGAAAAGAGTATCCAAGCAGCAATCTTGAAGCATTTGGATTATCTAACACAACTATAAATAAGATAGTTGAAAATCTAAACTCTTATTCTGACGATTTAGGAGCAAATTTAAACTATGTAGGCAATGCTAAAAATAATTTTGATATTATGCAAATTTATTCTAACTAGCCTTCTTTATATAAAATACAAAATTAACCATGCTATTTTTTTAGATATGGTTAATTTGTAAAATTTTATAATTATAATATTTCACCAACTTTTACACTCATTAATCCCACTCATTATATTTGCTTTATTTATAAAATATCCTGCTTTTAGTAGATGTTCTTTATAACTCATCTCTTTTTTAAGTAAAACAACATATGAGTTTAATACCTCTATTTTTGAACTTTCTTTTGCTTTATTTAAAGCTTCTTGCATATTATATGAGTTTTTTGAAATTTCTTTTAACTCTTTTAGTATTTTATTAAAACTATCTTCTTTACTTAAAAATAGTTCTAAATCAGCTATATCTTTTTCATACTTTAATCTTGCTTCTTCTTTTCTAAGTAAAATCTTTTCTTTATTTATCTCTTTATCTTTTATTCTAGCTTTTTTCTTTCCACCATCAAATAAACTTAAATAAAGTGATAATCCAACTCTATATCCATGTCTTTTTAAATCTTTTGTAGAATCAAAATAATCATCTCTGTCATTTCCGTATAAATCATACTTTGCATATAAAGAAATAGTTGGATAGTAAGATCTTTGTTCAGACTTTAACTCATACTCATTTGTTTTTAACTCATAATCAAATTCTTTTGCTATAAAAGTATCTTCAAATTTAATAAATCTAAACTCTTTATTAAAAACATTGAAATCTTCTAATTTAGAGATATCATCTATTTTAGATCCAACTATTTGATTAATTGTATTTAGTGAATTATTTGCATTTAATCTAATACTAGATAATTCATAATCTGTATCTGCTAAAATAATTGCACTTTCTCCAAGAGCTAATTTATCAATCTCTCCAACACTAGATAATCTTTTTTGATAAGTATAAAGCTTTTGATAAATAAGCTTTAATATCTCATAATATCTTATTTGATTTTTATATCTTAAAGCTTCATAGTAATTATCTAATAATTTTAATGAAACCTCATAGTTACTCATACACCTTTTATATTTACTTGCATAAATATTTTCTTTTGCTGCTTTTACTTTAAAACTATCTTTTTTAAAAGTATATAAATCATAATTTATCACAAATGAGACAGAGTTAGAATAAGATGTGTTTGAGACAAGATTATCTTTACCAACATATAAAGAGCTATATCCATCATTAAATCTTTTTGAATACTCACTATTTGCACTTATTCCAATTTCAGGGTAATAACTAGCTTTTGAGTAATCATACTCATTAATAGCACTCATAATATCTTGCTTGGCTAAATTTAAAGTAGGAGAGTTAATTAAAGTATAGTTTAATAGCTCATTAAAGCTATAACTACTTTTAAATTTGTTTGATGAGCTATATTTATTGTCATCTATAAATTTATCAAATTTTGTATTGTTGATAAATTTATTATTTAAGATAAATGAGTTTTTGTAATTAAGATTATTGATTGTAGTATTTATATCAGTTTTATTTAAAATGTTTTTATTGTTTGATATTTCTTTATTTACATATAAATTATCAATTCCCAAATAGCTATTAAATAACTTATCTTTTTTTATTTCTTCTTTGCTAAAGACAAATACAGCAAATAAAAAAATACACATCAATAAACGCATTACAAACCTTTTTAAAAATAAAGAATTTATTTTATATAAGTTCATATTAAATATAGATAAAAAATAAATTATATTATTAAAATAAAAGATATTTATTTGGGTTTAATATTTAAAAGAGAATTATAGGTTAAATAAGGGGGGAGTAAATTGCAGATAAAATTATTAATTTAAAGATGATTCTCTGATAATTTTAAGTAAACAAAAAACATATAATTGAAAACTATTATAAATATAACTAAAATATCATTCAAATTTAAGAAATAAAGTTATATAATTTCTTCATTACATTAAAAGGCTAAATTTGAAAAATAAATTTTTAAATTCATTTATAATTATAACTTTAATTTTAGTTGCTTTTATAGTTTATAATAAATTTAAACTCTCTGGAAATTCTCATTTTACAGTCACAGCTGATACAGTTATAAAACCAGGTTCTGAAATTTCAAAGTATGTTACGCAAGAAGAAGTTGATAGTTTTAGTTTTAGATATTCCGATATTCACTGTGATGAAGAGACAAACTCCACTCTTATACCTTTAAGAAAAGCTTTAATGGATAAAGATACAAATAAAGTATTGAATTTCATAAAAGACAATAATCTCTCAGCAGATGTAACAATGCTTGATAAAAGAACTCCTTTAATGTATTCAAGTTTTTATAATGATACAAATACTACAAAAGAGTTAATTAAACTTGGAGCTGATGTTCATAAAAAAGACAGATATGAACTAAATGCTCTAGCTTATGCTATAAGCATAAACTCAGCCCAAGTGGTTAAATTTCTACTTGATAATGGTATGAAGATGGATGAAATTAAAGAAATACAATATTACTATCCACAAAAGAAGTTTTATAGAACAATTAGTCAAATAGTCATAGATAGTAATTACTTAGATGTCAAATATAAAGATTATATCTTGGAGGAAAATTGCGATAATAGCGGAATAAGTAGGTCAGCTTTTGAGATAATGGATTATCTTACTACTTTTAATTTATACAATACAGCAAGAGTTATATTGGAAAGTGGTTATAAGCCATATACTTACCGAGGCAAAGGTGAATCTGTAATTGCTAGTAATTCTATACAGGATATATTTACAAAAGAAGATGTTGAAACTGGGGAAATAAATCCATATGATTATACAGTATATAAGAATTTAGAATACATCCCAAACTTCGAACCAATGCTAGATTTGCTACTTGAACACAATGTCTCAGGACAACCTGGCAAAGAGTTTTTAAAGAGTGAGTATGAGAAGTGTTATAAAGATAAAAAGTCTGATGAACTATTTTATGAATACTATGAAATCAATAAGAAAAAATTTGATGAAGATGATATTAAAGTTGGAAAAACGCCAGAAAAAGAAAATCAATTTTTTCCATTGCAAAAATATATGTGGCTAAGGCACTATTACATATATTGCAAAGATGAAAATTCTACTTTTAACAATACTAAAGAATATATTGACTGGAAAAATGCTAACAATTTATTAAAAGCAGTTTCTCCAAAACTAGAAAACAATAATCCAAAAATTATCTTTAAAAATACATCGCAAGATGAAGTTATGAATTGTTATAGAAAACTAGTTGAACCAAGCAGTTCTAAAATAAATTTAAATGATAACTGTTTAAATTTAAAATTTTAAAAAGAATTTAAAAAAAAGGATAAACAATGGCAAAATTTGATCAACAAAAATACATAGATGAAAAAATAAAACAATACGCACCAAGTATAGTCGGTTTAGCAAGCGGGACAGATGATCCGATAAAACTTGCCAAGGATTTAACTGATTTATTTAGAAATACACCTGAAACTATTATAGATAACAGTGTTGAGAATGAAACTCAAGCTGATAAAGAGTTTAGAAAACTTCAATCAAAAAGAATAGGTATGATAATAGATGGTAAATTCGGTATATTGGATTTTACTTTATCGCAAATAAAATTTACTCATTTTGGAATAAATACCGATGGCTCAAGTATAGATGATGGAAATAATAAGTTATATCCTGATCCTGATAAAAATGATTTTGCATATGCAGTTAAATACGGGCTTGGTATAGTATTGGATATTGTAATATCTAGAAATCTAGCAGGGGCTATTTTTGCTGCAGTAATTGATATATTAGATGCGCTTACTAAAAACCACATAATAAATGTTGATTACAAAGATAAAAAGTCAAATAAAACTCAAGAAAGAAAATATATCCTTTATAATGCAAGTAAAAACTTTGACAGTGCTTTAAATAGTGTTTGGAATAAAATAAGTTCTGATATGCAAATTTATGATAGAGTTATCTTTGCTAGAGATGAGACACCTGTTGAGTTTATTTATCATAAAGACTATAAAAATACAGGTGTATTAAACACTTTTGAATTTAGACAAGGTAGAGACGAATATAAAATAATATCTGTTTTAAAAAGAATAAACTATCCAACAGATAATAAAGAAGCCCATCTAACATTTAAAAAAGATGATAATCCTAAAAAATTAATAACTAACTATTATGCTAACTATGGTGAAGGTGCCAGTAGAGTTTTAAGTGATTTAAAAAATAAAGATTTAAAAGACATTGCCGCCCACTGCTTAAATGAACTAAAGGGTTATGCTTTAGAAAATGAAACTTTAAATACTGGTAGATATAGTCAGGATAAATTAAATCAATACTCTAAAAAACACTTGGAAACAAGAGTAAATTTTCTAAGAACTATTATTTATGAAAGAGCTAAAAATAGAGCTTTAGCCACTGTTTATTATGAAGATACAGGCAATGGCGAACATAGCAATCGGACTTTTGATGAAAATGGACATTTAAAAGATTTTAGTTCTTCTATTGCCTATAATCAAAACATCTTTGTTGATGGAAGTTTTAACTCTTTAAATATAAAAGGTGCTAAATACAATATATTTGGTTATTCCAAAGGCGACAATATAACAATAAGTAAAAATGCCGGCGATGTCTATGCTGAGCTAGGTGAAGGTTCTGACACCATAACCACAGGAAGTGGCAATGACACAATATACACCAATGCAGATATTGATGATGAGTTTGACACCGAAGATAAAAACACTACTAATACAGTAAACTCAGGTGCAGGTGATGATACTATCTATGGCTCTAAAGGAAAAGATATTATAACTACTAAAAAAGGCACAAATCATATCTACACTAAAAGTGGAGATGATGAAGTAAATGTAGAAGATGGTAAAAACTATATTTATTTAGGTAGTGGCAGTGATAAAGTAAATACAAACAATGGAACAAACTATATCTATACAGGGATAAATAATACAAATGAAAATGATCAAGACACTAAAGATGATATAAATACTATAAATTTAACTTATGGAAAAAATGAAGTGTATGGTTCTAAAGGAATGGATTTAATAACTTCAAAAAATGCTACTAAAAACTATATAGTCACAAAAGAAGGTGATGATGCAATAGATATCTATGGTGGAGAGTTTAATGAAATATATACAGGCAAAGGCAGTGATACCATCACAATAAACAGTGCAAAAGGACCAAATTATATCTATACAAGCACAGATTCAAAAAACTCAGAAGATCAAGATACTAAAGATGATATAAATACAGTTGTAATAACCACAGGACAAAACTATATATACGGCGGAAAAGGAGTTGAGAATTTACATATACTTGAAGGAGTTAATAATGCAAATTTAGGTAATGGTAAAAACACAGTAGATATACAAGGTGGAACAAATTCTATAGTTCTTTTAAGAATTTAAATATAACTAAAATATCATTCAAATTTAAGCAACAAAGTTATATAATTTCTTCATTACATTTAAAGGTTAAATTTGAAAAACAAATTTTTAAAGATTATCAAAAAAATAGCTTATATAATTTTAGAAATTTCACTATTTTTCATTATTATTGCTGTATATTATTACCTAACAAATGAAAAATCAAGAGAAGTTTTTCATAAAACTTTTTTTGTAGATTCTGATACAAAAATAGACCCAAACTCAGAACTTGCAAAGTATGTTACACAAGAAGAAGTTGATGATTTTGCGTTTAGATATTGGGATATAGATATAGATGAAGTAAAAAACAATCCATTAATGGAAAATTTTCGTCAAATTTTAAAAAGTAAAAACACAAAAAATATCTTAAATTTTATGAAAGATAATAACCTTAGTGCAAACACAGAACTTCATCGTGGCGTTACTCCTTTAATGTATTCCAGCTTTTACAATGACTTAAATACTACAAAAGAATTAATTAAACTTGGTGCTAATGTCCATAAAAAAGATAAATATGGTTTAAGTCCATTAGCTTATGCAATAGAAAATAATTCTACTAAGACAGTTAAAATTTTGCTTGATAATGGGGTTGGTATTAACGAGGTTGATTTTATTCAGTTTTATTTATATACAAGAAGTTATCGTTCAATTGATTATTTAATTATAGATAATGACAAGATAGAGTTAAAATTTAGCAATTTATATGGAACAAAGAATATACGTTCAAAAGATGCGATTAACCCATTTGCATATGCTATAAATTTAAATTTATTAGAGATGACTAAAATAATTTTAGAAAGTGGATATAAACCAGAAATTAAAAAATATAATTATTATGAAACATATTATATCTCCGACAAAGAAGATATTATGTTTTATAAATATTTGATTGGATATCCCAACTTCGAACCAATGTTAAATCTTCTCTTTGAACACAATGTCTCAGGGCAACCCTCAAAAGAACTTATGAAAGAAAAATGTTTAAATGATTGCTCAAGTAGATATAGAGACTATATAGAAGATAAATTTAATCTAGTAAGAAATGAAATTTTAAAAGATTATAACGATGAGATAAAACTTATAAAACTTGATTTTTATTATAAAGACTACAATGAAACTATTAAACTTATAAATGATAATAAGATAGAAATTATAACTCCAAATAATGAAATTTTAAAAAAATTTTACTTTTTAACTGATGAAATAAAATGGTATGCAAAATACTGTGAAGAAGACTATATGCAAGAACTTAAAGACTTTATAGGTGCTGGAGATTTATTTTATTGGACTTGGGAAGATGGTTATATATACACACACGACAATAACAGAACAATAAAAGGCTATAAATACAGTAAAGCCACTTTTAAAGACACAAAAGAATTTGTTGCATTTTATAATGAGAGAAATAAAAAAAATATGGTCGATTATTTAATATCAGAATATAAAAAATGCGATAAAGAAAGTAAAGCATATAGTGATAAAGAATGCAAAAACTATACAAAAAGAGTTTTTATAAAGAATAAAACGGTTGATTTAAAATAAGATTAAATTTCAAAATAAAAAGATTTTAAAAAAAGGATAAACAATGACAGAATTTAATAAAGAACAAGAGACACAAAAATTTAAAACAGCTATAACTGATTTTTTTGGCATAACAGAGGGTGGTGAGATAAAAGCTGGTGGTATAACCGCAACAGCAAAACATGTTATGAACGCCATTTTTGAATTTGTACAAGCAAGTGCAAAAGATATGGATATTACAGGATTTGAGATAAGTTCAGCTGGTATTGGTATAACTTTTGATTTGGCAAAAGGATACATTGAAACCACCCTTGATGGAAGGGATAGAAGTGGTGCTAGTCCTGAATTATACGCAAGACCAGATATTCATTTTTTTAAGCTTTTAGCAAAAGGTTTAGTTACTGGAACTGCTGATTTTTTTATAGATAAAAAAGTAAAGTTAGCAGGTGAAAAACTACCAAAAATAGTTAGAACCCAATTTAGTTTTTTAAAAAATTTATCTATTTCTCAAATAACAAGTAAAACGTTTGATACCTTTTTTGGCTCTCAATATGTTACTATTGATTTTACAAAAGACAGAAAAAGTTCTGAAGTATTAGAAAGAAAATATATAATCCAAGATAATTTAAAACAATCTTTAAAGCACTATTGGAGCGATATAAAATCAGATATAAACTCATTAGAAAGAGTTATTATAAAAACAGATGATAGTGGCGGGAACATAATTTATTATGAAGATATGGAAAAAGATGGTAATCTAGATAATACATACGAATTCCCAACAAATAATAAAACACACCTATTAGAGTTCTTAAAGAGATTTGATGTTGGCTATGAAAGAGATGAAAAAAATCCTGTTCATATAAAATTATCAAGCAAAAAACAATTAATAACTAATTATTATGCTAACTATGGTGCTGGTGCAAGTCAAATTATGGGTGATTTAACTAATGAAAAGTTAAAGCACTCTGCCCAACATTGTCTAAAAGAATTAGTTGGCTACACCCTATTGGGTAATGAGCTAAATTTAATTGAATACGAAGATTTGGATATCTATTCAAATAAGCATCTGGATGCCAGAGTGAATTTTTTCTCTAATTTAATTACAAAAGAGACAAAATATGGCGAAGATAAAACACACACTTATTACTTAGATACAAAAACAAATAAACATACAGGTAGACTAAACAGTGGTGGTGATTTATTGCGTGTTTATAATAGTATGAATATTTTTGTAGATGGTTCATATTCCCTTTCTCAAAATCAAAAAAACAATAGAAAAATAAATATTTTTGGCTATTCTGGTAATGATAGTATTTCTTTAAACATAAAAGATAATGCTTATATCGAAGCTGGTCTTGGCTCAGACACCATAACCACAGGCAGTGGCAATGACACAATATACACCAATGCAGATATTGATGATAGGTTTGACAATGAAGATAAGAACACTACTAATACAGTAAATTCAGGTGCAGGTGATGATACAATATATGGCTCTAAAGGAATAGATATTATAACTACTAAAAAAGGCACAAATCATATCTACACTAAAAGTGGAGATGATGAAGTAAATGTAGAAGATGGTAAAAACTATATTTATTTAGGTAGTGGCAGCGATAAAGTAAATACAAACAATGGAACAAACTATATCTATACAGAGATAAATAATACAAATGAAAATGATCAAGACACTAAAGATGATATAAATACAGTTGTAATAACCACAGGACAAAACTATATATACGGCGGAAAAGGAGTTGAGAATTTGCATATACTTGAAGGAGTTAATAATGCAAATTTAGGTAATGGTAAAAACACAGTAGATATAAAAATGGAACAAATACTGTAGTTATTTCAAGAATTTAATACAACTAAAATATCATTAAAATTTAAGGCTTAAAGATGTATAATCAGACAATTACCTAAAAGGTTAAATTTGAAAAAGCGATATAAAATTTTGATTTTTATAATATTTTTATCAAGTATAATATCTATTTTACACTTCACAGGTTTTTGCTTTAGAGAATTTAAATATTTAAATGATGATGAAATTTTAAAAAATTTTCTTGATAGTGCTTTTTTAGATAAAGTTGAATATGATGACAATGGCGGATTACCACCACGATTTTATATTATAAAAGAAAATCCAACAAATTATGAAATTTTACAAACACTAAAATATATATTAGATAATGATACAAATAAAACAATAAATTCTAAAAAATACCTATATAATGAAAAAGTCGAAGAATTGACAATAAATATAGAAAGTTTAAATGTATTACAAACTCTAAAAAAATATTATACTATAGAAGAAATTACAAATAAAGTTAGTTTAGGATATGTATTCGAAAAAAATAAATATGTATATAAGTATGACATCCCCTTGAAACATTCTTTTTTTATAATTGGTCATGAGTCCTCTAAAAACCATTTTAGAATTCAGTTATACGGCAAAGATTCTTTTACTTTAACAAAAAATAATAAAATTATAAAAATAGTAGGCTTATCTTTCCACAACATACAAAATAGTTTTATAGGCTATATAGATATGGGCAATAATTTTCAAAAAATATTTGCACATGAGTGGATTATGCATTTTAAAAATAAAATAAATATATTTTTAAATAATTATTATGATAGTAACTTCACATATAATTTTAATGGAGTAGATCCTATTTTTTTAAACGAAGAAATAAAAGTTGATAATTGTGGTTTTATCAGAAAAAAATAATTTAATTTATATTAAAGGGTAAAAATTTGAAAAAACGATACAAAATTTTAATTTTTACAATCTTTTTATCAAGTATAATATCTATTTTGCATTTCACAGGTTTTTGCTTTAGAGAATTTAAATATTTAAATAATGATGAAATTTTAAAGAATTTCCTTGATAGTGCTGCTTTAAATAGAATAAACTATGATGATAATGGCGGACTTCCGCCAAAGTTTTATTTTATAGAAGAAAATCCAACAAACTATGAAATTTTAAAAACACTTAAGTATATAGTAAATAATGATATTAATAAAACAATTACTACAAAACGCTATTTTTATGATGAAAACTTAGTAGAAATTGTTACGACTGGAAGATTAAACATTTTTGAAGCTTTAGGAAAATACTATACGATAAAAGATGTTACATATGAAGTTGATTTAGGTGGCACAATAAAAAATGGTAGATATGTTTATAGATATGCTGACTTACCTATAAATCAAGCTTTTATTATAATGGATAGTCATAATTTTATTACAATATATGGTAAAGATGCTTTTTTTATAGAAAAGCATAAAAAGTATGTAAGAAGTGGTTTCTTTATCATAAAAAAAAGCTATTTTGAATTTGAAAATTACGATATAAAAGGTAATGATAGGATACCTTCCATAGGAAGTGGAGATTTAGAGAGATTTATATATGAAGTTAGTAGAAAATTCGAAAATTATAAAAATGGATTAGAGAGATATAATTTTACTAAAATTAATAATTGTGGAGCAACAAAAGAAAGATTATAAAAAGGAGCAAGCAATGGGTAAAAAATATTTACATTTAGTTGGAGATTATGCATTAGAAGTTTTAAGTGATTATATTTGGGGAGAAAAAAATAAACCAAACAATATAATAAATGAAAAATATTCAAATAGAAACCTTAATAAAGACATTGATGTAACTCTTTATGTATCAGTTAATGAGTTTATGAGTAGATATTTTCAGATAAATACAACTAAAGATTTTAAACAACATATTGCAAATATTCCTATGTTTAGATTATTTTTTGAAAACAAGGGTAAAAATGGAATGGAATTAAATTTTGAAAATTACTTAGACGAAAAACATATAAAAAATAATAAATTAATACTTAGTCATAATGAATTTGTTGATATTTTTTATGGTAAAGATAATAGTAATGCCTTAAATCCAAAAATCTCTTTTTCTATGTATAGACAAGACCCAAGTAAAGTAGAAGATTTTGCTCAAGCTGCTTTTGTTTTTGGTTCATCAAAATTTACTTTTAATTATGAAATGAATAATAATGATCTTAATGACAAAGTAAGATATGTCTTGGATATAAACGAAGATGGAAGCATAACCCCAAGCCATATAGAAAATTTAAAATTTACACTTGATACAGATAATTTTGACTTTGATAGTTTTGATGGATTAGCTAAAATGGTAAATCCAGTATTAAAAAATATTACAGATCCAAATGATATTGGAAAAACAATAAAAATAGAATTTATAAATGACTTTTATCCAAATAATAATGATATTGATCTTACTTTGACAGCACAAGAGTTTAAGAATTTAGAAAAGCTCAAAGTTGAATATACTGAATTTGAAATGAAAAAACTTGTTAGAGATTATGCAAAAAAATATATATCTTACTTCAGAAAAATAATAAATAGCGATATTATAAATTATTCAGCAGAAGGTAAATATTTAATTTATGGAAATAAAAATGATAATGTAATAAATAAAACCGTAACAAAATCTGGTGTTGATTTAAGGTTTAAATTAACTTTTGATGATATAAATTCTTTGACTACTTCTATTGTTGATTCTATATTTTCTATTTTTACTCCTATTTATAATTTTATGACTAAAAGTGTAGTTAGAAAAATAGTCACTGAGGAACTAAGAGATATTGGTTTATCTGGAAATTCTAATATTAACCCCCACTCATCTCGCCTAGACAACGGCATCATCTACCTTTTAGGTGATGGCAACGACGCAGCTACTGGAACCAATAAAGATGATATCTTAATAGGTGGAAATGATAGCGATACGCTAAATGGTGGCAAGGGTAATGACATACTAATAGCAGGAAATAGAACTAAGGATAATAAAGATGATGGAAGTGATAACTCATCAAATACTTTATATGGTGGTGATGGAGACGATAAAATATATGGAAGTAGTGGTGATGATTTTTTACATGGTGATGAGAACCCAAGTTGGTTTGGAGATATTGCAGGAAATATCACAGATAAGCTCGTCCCAAAAGGAGATGATACTATTCATGGTGGAAAAGGAAATGATACTATAATTGGCGGACTTGGCAATGATAATCTTTATGGAGAAGATGGCAACGATATAATATATGCAACACAAGATAATTTATTGAATTTATCAGATAATGAAACAAACTATCTTTATGGTGGAAGTGGTAGTGACACATTAGTCGGTTCAGACGGAGTTGATTATTTATACGCTAGTGGAGATAATACACAAGATAAAACAAGTGATAAAAATTATATGATAGGAAGAGGTGGAGATGATTATATATATGGGAGCGAAGGAATAAATTATATCTATGCAGGAAGTGGAAGTGATATTATAGAATCTAATAATGCAAGTAAAAATATCATTTTTACGCATAGGGACTACGACATAGGAACAAATATTATATCATTAAGCGATGAAGATAAAAAAGGAGATACAAACACTGTCACCGTAGGAGATGGGGAAAATCACATATATGGTGGAAAAGGAAACGATATTGTAACTGCTGGAAATGGAAATAACACTATAAATTTAGGAGATGGTGATAATGTTATAACCGTAGGCAATGGCAACAATACAATTACAACTGGCGATGGCAGTGATAAAATAACAGTTACTGGAAGCGGTAAAACAACCATAAATTCTGGAGCAGGCAATGACACCATAACCTCAGGTGGTGGCAATGATATAATATATACTAATCATGGAAAAGATGATGATGCTGATACTATAAAAGATAGTGGCGGGTATGATGAATATCATGTTGGTAATGGCGATACCATAGAAGATAGTGATGGAAACGGAAATATTTGGTTTAAGCACTCATATCCTTTAAGTGGCGGAAAAGAAACAAAGCCTGGTTCTAAAATATATAAAGGCTATGGATATACATATCATCTAAACGGAAGTGAGCTTAAAGTTACTCACGATGAATCGAAAGAAAGTATAACTATAAATAACTTTAGTCAAGAAGAAAAATATTTAGGCATAACTCTTGAAAATAAAGTTGGTCTAAGAATAAAAGATGTTACAAAAAACGAATCGGATAAAACAGCTGAGATAACAATAGAGCTTGTTGGGGAAATAACAGGTGATGGCTCTTTGGATGTATTTATGAGAAATAGTAGCGATAAAGCAATAACCTTTAAAAAAGGCGATACTATTAAAACTTATAAATATGATATATCTGATTATGATGATTTTATAGTAAATACTCAAAAAATAAGAAGCGCTACGAATCTTCATCCCTACTGGATAATTCCACATAAAAGCATAAGTTATGATCCATCTAGTAGTAAATTTGGCGATTTAAAAATAAAAGATGATGATTCACCATTTTATTTAGTATTAGAAGGTAGTGATGCAAGTGAAAAAGATGAAAAGATATATGGTGGAGTTGGAGCAATTGGCAATTGGCAAGATGGAATGTATATAAAAGTAAGCGCAGGTGGAAAGACTTACACATTAAATTGTAGAAGCACATTTAAAAGTAATATTAAACTTTCATCTTGGAATGATAATAAAATTAAAGAAGAAGATGGAAAATTTTTTGCAAAAGCTGTTGTTATAGAAAGTAATGTGACTGCTTTTGACTCCAAAGAAGTATTGTGTACCATCTATGACGATGACAAAGACCCAAATGACAAAGATCCTGAAGATGAAGTATCGCCTATTATCATAGATATGAATAAAAACTCCATTACTTCATCTGCTATTGATAGCTTAACACACTTTGATCATAACAATGACTCTTTAAGAGAAAAAACTGCTTGGATAGATAGTGGTGATAGTTTCTTAGCTCTTGATAAAAATAATAATGGTTTAATAGACAATGGCGCAGAGTTATTTGGAAATCATACTATAACAGATACAAGTTATCCATATATACCAAGTGGTAGAACAAATGGATTTGAAGCACTAAAACTATATGATGATAATGGTGATGGCATTATAAATATGCAAGATAAGGTATTTGATAAACTGCTTCTTTGGAATGATATAAATAAAGATGGTTTAAGTCAAAGCGATGAGTTATCATATCTAAAAAATAGTAATATAGCTGCCATATCATTAGATTATAAAAACACTAACACTATAGAAAATGGTAACACTATAAAACAAAGCTCAAAAGTTTTCTTTAAAGATGGCACAACTACAATAGCTAATGATGTATGGTTTAAAGTAGATCCATCTAAAGTTGTAGAAAAAGATATAACCTTTAGCGATGAGATAAACTCCTTGCCACAAATAGAAGCTAGAGGTGGATTTAGCTCTTTAAGAAAGGCTAGTTCTAATAATGAAAATTTACTAAATTTAATTAAAAAATATGAAACTTCAAATACTCTAACTCCTGATGAAAAAAAGCTCTTAGCTTATGATATAGTTTATGAGTGGGCAGGAGTATCAAGTGTAGATAAAGATGAAATAAAAAGCTACTCTTTAACACAAAGAGATTTCTTAATATATGAAAAACTTACAAATAGACCTTTTAGACAAGGTGGATATGAAACTACACCTAGACCTAATGCTTCGGCTATGATACAAGCTAGAGTTACAAAATTTAAAAACTATGTATATGCTAGTTTGGAATTAAATACTACTTATAAGGATTTGAATATAGATATAGAGTTTATGTATCAAGACAAAGATGGAGACATTTCGTATAAGTTTGATCAATTAAATAAGTCTTTAATAGGCTATTATAAAAATAATGACACTATAAGCATTTTAAAACTTCTAAACACTATAAGAACTGCAGCTTATTATAAGCCAAGATATCAAAAAGAGCTAATTAATAATTTAAATACTCTTTTTAAAGATGATTTAAAAACATTAAATATAGCTCTTGGTACTTATGTTGCTGGATTGGAAAACACAGATCAAACACTAAACGGAAATGATGATAATAACTTAATAGACAGTAAAAGTGGTAATGATATTTTAAGAGGTGGAAAGGGAGATGATATTTATAAATTTAGCATAGGCTATGGAAATGACACTATCTATGATACAGAAGGAAGTAACAAACTTCTCTTTTCAAAAGAGATATCTTACAAAAACATTTCATTTAAAAGAGAATTTGGTAGCTTAATAATTCAAATAAAAGATAATAATGGAAATTTAACTAATGATAGCATAACAATTCAAAACTTCTTTGATATAAAAAATGACTTTGGAAATGGCGCTTTAAGCACTATTGAGTTTGAAAATGGAAAAGTTATTTCTATGAGTGATTTTTTAAATATGGCTATAGAAGCTACTAAGGAAGACGATAAACTTTACTTAACTAGTTCAAATGATGAATTTAACGCTCTTGGTGGTAATGATACCATATATGGTGGCGCAGGAAATGATATCATTTATGGTGATGATGGTAATGACTTTTTAAGTGGTGATAGTGGCGATGACACCCTAATAGGTGGAAGTGGTAATGACACTTTACAAGGTGGCATGGGAAATGATACTTATGTATTTGGTAGAGGCTTTGGAAATGATGTAATCTTAAACTTTAATCCAGATAATGAAACAGATACTATTAAATTTATTGATGGTATAAGTCAAGATGAACTTAACTTTAAAAGTATTGATGGAAATTTAGTTATAAGCTTTAAGGATAAAAATATAAAAGATACTATTACTATAAGCAACTTCTTTAAAGATAAAAACTATATGATAACAAATATAGAGTTTGATAAAAGCTATATGAGTTTAAGTGATATTATGAATAAAGTAATTCTTTCTACTGATGATAGCTCTAATAATATAAATGTAATTGATGATAATAGCTACATAATTGATGGTAAAGGTGGAGATGATATTATTACTGCAAGTAGTGGTAATGATACAATAATAGGTGGAAGTGGAAATGACACTTTAACAGGAGGACTTGGAAGTGATACATATAAATTTGATGATAACTTTGGAAATGATACGATAATAAATTATAACCCTACTTTAAAAGATATAGATACAATAGAATTTACTAGTAAAAATATAACTAAAGAGAGTTTAAATTTCTCTAAAGATAAAAACGATCTTCTTATAGTTAAAGATGAACTCAACTCTATAAGAGTAAAAGATTATTTCTTACTTAATTATAACAAAGAACCAGTAAATGCTATAAATACTATTAAATTTGCTAATAAAACTACTTTAAGTATAGAAGATATTGATAAACTCTTAATATCAAATAGTTCAGATAAAAATGATGAAATAAGTACTATTAGTAGTAAAAACTTTGCTATAAATGCTAAGGGTGGAGATGATGTAATAACTACTAATGGTGGGGATGATTATATAGATGGTGGAAATGGTAATGATACAGTAAGTGCGATAAAGTTTAAAAATAATTTAATTATTTACCCAAAGGATATAAACTATTATAATATAACTAAAATATCATTTTAGTTTAAGTCAAAAAATGTATAATTAAATATTATATTTATAAAGGTTAAATTTGAAAAAGGTAGTTTTAATGATGTTTTTGTTATACACAGTTTTGTTTTCTAGTGATGTAGAAAGTAGCTGTAAAAATAAGGGGTTCGATTCATGTATAAAGCTTTATAAATTTTATATGAGTTCGGCAAATATTGATATTTTAAACTCGCTAAACTTCTTCATTGAAGATTGCAAAAACAAAGATATTGAAAGTTGTTATCATGCAGCTGTTATAGCGAACAAATATCTAAATAAAGAAGACCTTGCTAGAGAAATTTGGCTTAAGCTTTGCGATATATATTCTCATAAAAAATCCTGCCTTAAATTAGAAAATATAAAATGAAATTTTTTTTAGTATTTATAATAGTTTTTAATTATTGTTTTTCAAATGAGAATTTGTATGATTGCGGTCTTAAACATCTTAACGAAGCCGAGATTAAATACAAAAAAGCTTATGATTTAGCAGATGATATTTGCAAAAGCGGCGATCTTATGGGGTGTCTGCTGGTTGCGACTATGACAGGCAATGGAAAAGGCGTTATAAAAGATAAAGAAAAGTCTTTTGAAATGCTAGCGGATTTATGTTTAAATCACAACTATGCATGTTCAAACTATTATAGTGTTTTGTATCAGGATAAAAAAGATGAAAAAATAGTATCAAATTTGAAAATTTTATGTGATAAAAATGATTCTATGGCTTGTCATACTTTAGGAAAAATTTATAGCGACATGGATTATTTTAAGAAAGCTTGTGATTTAAATTTTGATGAGTCTTGTGGCGAGATAACTGACATTAAATATTTAATTAAAAAATGTAATTTATCAAATCATTGGACTTGCGAAAAAGTAGGGGATTTTTTTCTTGAAAAAAACAACACTTCTAAATCGGAGTTATATTACGAAAAAGCATTTTTATTTTTCAAAAAAGAGTGCGAAAGTGATCTTTTTGCTTGTAAAGAATTGAGTAATTTTTATAAAGATGGAAAAGGTGTTGAAAAAGATATAAAAAAATCTAAGTTTTATTTAGAAAAATATATCAATAATATTTTAAATATAAAGGAAAAATAATGAGTAAATCAGGAACAATAGTAGTCAAGGGGAAGAAAAAATCTAAAAAAATTTTATCTAATGATGAAAAAATTAATGAAGTAGTTGATACTGCTAGTAATATAAAAGACAAGGTTGATAAAGCCAATATCTTAATAGATGGATATCATTTTATCATAAATAAAGATAAGGATTCAGCAGTTGTATTAATCAATAATATTGCTCCACCATATGTTGATACTGGAAAATTAACTAAAAGATTGAATGATCTTACTGATAAGATAGGGTGGGAGGAATCAAATAGATATAACTTGGATGAGGCTGAGAAAAATGCGGTCGGAATAAATTGGGGCAACAATCAACCCAAACCACCTTCCGAAGAGATAAAAGACAACGCTAACGAAATTAAAAAAGATATAGATTTTAAAGAAAAATTAGAAAAAAGCGAAACAAAAAACAAACATACCGAAGAAGCAAGTAAAAATATAGATAAATTTTTGAAAGAAAAACTTGATAAACTTTCAAATAAAGTAAAAGAGTTAAAAGAAAATATAAATGAAAAGCTCCCAAATGAAGAAGATATTGATAAAATTATAAAAAATCTTGATAATTTAAAAAGTAAAAATGAAGTAAGTAAAAAAGATATTGATGAAATGCTTAAAAATATAGAACAATTATCAAAAGGTTTGGATAGAAAAGACCCAGCAGATAAAGACACCCCAAACGACAAAGAAGACACTGGCAATTCAGATACAACCGAAACAAATACCAATACAGGCAAAAATGATAAAGGTGGTAACTCTGGGAATAATGGCAATACTGGAAATAATTCAGATAGTGATGGTGGTTCAGATGGCAACTCAGATAATGGTAACAATTCAGGCGAAGGTAATACAGGCAATGGTAATGGCAGTGGAAATAACACACCACCAGAAGATAGTAATACAAATGAAGACACTCCTGAATTTCCAAATCCCTTTCCACCAAGAAAAACTTGTCCAGTCCCAAATCCTTTTCCTTTCCCATTTCCAAACCCATTTAAACCAAACCTTGGTGGAAAATGTTATAGAATAGAAGTTTATGACCCATTAGTACTAGATCTAAATAAAGATAATAAAATCTCAATCACATCCTCTAAAGATTCAAATGTTTATTTTAACCATACAAATGATGGAGTAAATATAAAAACTTCTTGGATAGGAAAAGAAGATGGTATTTTAGTAATTGATAAAAATGGTAATGAGTTTTGAAAATGCTACATAATGCCTAAATAAGGCTATTTCATTTTTTTAGTTATACAATTAGTTATACAAAAAAGCCTTTATATAAACTCAGCACTTGTTAACCAATTTGTATTTATTGTGTGTGTTATTTTTGTGATTAAAAACTTTTTTGTCAAGGCATCATCAAATTTAATGTTTATAAATGCACCTGCAAAAAATGGTGTTCCCATTATACTGAAATTTCCATTTATTTCTAAGTTTTTTTGACTTTTTAGTCTAGCTTCGGCAAGTTTTAATGCAGTGCTTTCATCTTTTTGTAGTGAAGTTATTTTAAGTACTGGCTCTTTTGTTCCAACTCTTGCTACTTTATATCTTGCATACTTTGTGCTATGCCATCTTACTTCACAACTTTGATAAACCTCTTTTTCTTTTTTTTCATAACTTAAAGAGATCATGTCATCTGCATTATAAAAATAATTTATCCTATGGCTTTCATCATCTCTATCAAAAAATATCAAATATCCATTTTTCACACAAAAGCTAAGCTCTAAATCTTTTGCTATTTTATTACAAACATTCATATCGCTTTCATCATATTGTTCTAGTAAATTTACCTCATCCATTCTTTTGAAATCAATTTTAGTTTTATAGTCATTTTCTTTGGCAATTTCTTCAATTACTTCTTTATAGCTTTTATCTTTAAAGGTTCTATTTTTTTCTTAGTAAAATCACTCATAAAATCAACACTTACCGCCTCAATATCAAAGCTTTTTTTATAATCAACCCTAATAGCTGAAATTATAAATTTGCCTAAAAAATAGCCATTTATAAAAACTTTTATCTCATCTTTCATCCTAGGTCTTGCATTATCCCAAAGCATAGTAGCTATAAACCTATCAGACAAATCCCCCTCATAATCTTCAATGGTAATGTTACTCCAGTGAAATTCATCTGTTTTATCAACACTGTTATAAAAAATTTTTACATCTGGTTTTTGAAATGATGCTATTACCATAGATATTTCACCTCTTTTGTTTTGTTTATTTTGATATTAGGCAAATTTACAACTTCACCCCCTTGGAGTTTTTTTAAATGAAGCAAGTCAGTATTATGTCTTAAAAAACTCACCCAAAACCTCATCATCTAAGCTCTTATAAGCCTTAAAGCATATCATATCAAGGCTTTCACCTTGGCTTGCTATATAAATATCCATTTTTCTACCTCTTTATCTGTTAATTTCTTCATCTAGATACTTCACAGCTCTTTTTTGCAACTCATCTGTAAATTTTAAAAGCTCTTCATCTAAAACCCCTCTACCTTTTATATAGTAGTAGTCATTTTTTATACTTTTACCTCTTCTAGTTTCTGTTAATCTTCCTCTTTTAGTTATCCAGTCTTTTATTTGATGATTTTTCCTAGAGATAAAAAACTTACCCCCTTTTTCTTTACTTCTTTGAATGCCAAATTTATTACCCACATTAGGTCTAAAAGACCTTTCAACCATAAAAGGAGTAAGGGTTTTATCTGTTGCAGTAAGCTTTATATTAAGATCATTTCTTCTAACACGATATCCTTTTAATCTTGCACTTTTTAAATACTTCTTTTTAACGCCGTGCTTTTTTTGGATATAGTTTTTTTGATCATTCCTAGATCTTGTTAGGGTTCTATTCATTGCATTTTGCATAGTTCTTTGAACCTGTAAGGCGTTTACTTTTATATTTACTATCATATCAAACCCAAAAGACCAAAATCATTTTTTTCCTCATCATCATTATAACACCACTTATTTTTATATCTTTTGTGTAATAAAGCGTAGAAAACAGATGACTTTTAACAAAGTTTCCAACCTCAACTTCGTAATTTGTTATAAAAATTCTTTTAAAAAAACAGCATATCAAAGCTATTTATTCTAACTGGCTTTGCCTCTTTTACCATTTTTTCAAAACCGATAAAAAACTTTATATCTGGAAGTAGAATTTTAGCACTAAAACTTACCTCTTCACTATAGCCACCTATATGAGTATAAACTGGCTTTGTTAATGTATCTTGCTTGTTTAAATTCACACTTAGCTTTTTTTGAAGTCCCTCAATGTTGTTTTTAACCATGAAAAAATATTTATCAATTTGCACTACTATCATCAGTCACCACCAAAAGCATATGAATTATTTCTTATTGCAGTTGCCACGCTTTCAGGCGTTGCATTTGGTCCTTGCATACTTATGTTTATTACTTTGTTGTCTGTAATTTGCCTTGTTGATTTGTTGTCTATATAGTTTTGATTGCTTGCTACTACCTCTTTTATAGCTCCTTTTGTGTTTTGCTCATCACTACCAAATCCGAAAAACTCTTTTGTTCCACTCCATAACCCCTTAGCTCCACTTGCTAAATTTGATGGAATATTTACTATACTGTTATAAGCACTTGTTATGCTGTCAAATCCTGCCATATGAAATCAAATAAAGGCTTAAAAAAGGCTTTTATATCTTCACACATATTTTTAATACTATTTGTAAAGCCCTCTGCAAAATTTGCTCCCTTAAGTGCAATAATATCAATAATTAACCCAATGGCATTAAAGATATTTGATAGTGCTTCAAGTGGATATAAAAGGATTGATAAAGCCTTACCAAAGCTAGTTCCAAAATCAACCCCCGCTTCTTTTATACCATTTAGCTCATCTTTTGCTTTTTGCCCCCTTGAAAAAAGACTAAAAAATGAAACCAAAATATCTTTAGCGCTTCTTAAAGCTTCAAATATCCCACCAAAGCCATTTTTAAAAGCAGTTATTGTTGGCTCTAGACCAGCTTTTAAGCCAGTTATTATGCTTGTAGCTATGCCTTTCATCACAGTTTTTATACCACCTAAGGCTAAGGCTGATTGAAGCTTTAATGTAGTAAAGCAAGTAGTTAGTTTTAAAATTCCACTACTTGTAGTTTTTATTGTAAGTGGCAATGCTAAAAGAGAAATTCTAAAAGAATTTAAAACAATTGTTGTAGCAGAGCCTACAACTTTAAAAATAAGAAAGCCGGCATTCAGTGTGGCTAGTCCACCTGCAACAGAACCAAAAGCTATAATTAAATTTGGAAATTTTATAGCAAAATCAGCTATTTTAGAAGTAATTTCTTTTATAAAATTTACAGCCTTATTCAAAAAAGGTAAAAACACACTTCCGATATTTACACCGATTTCATAAAAGCTATTTTTTAAAAGCTGTAAATTATTAGCTGTTGTATCACTTTTGTTTTTAAACTCTTTTGTCATTGAACCTAAATAGTCTGTTTCATTAGCTACATTTTTCAAAGTATCTTTATAAGTATCAAGTCCATTTACCAAAAGTGCAATATCAGATGAAAACCCTCTACCAAAAATATCTGTCAAAACCTCTAGTTGTTTGTTTTTATTTGGCATAGTTTTAACTGTTTGTAAAAACTTTAAAATAGCTTCTTGTGGGTTTTTACTCATTGCTTTTTCTAACTCACCAACTCCAATTCCAAGACTTTTTAATGCTTTTTTTGCTTTTGGAGTTGCTGAACTTATGTTTTTTAGCTGCAACAAAAGAGTTCTTGAAGAGGTTGCGGCAAGTTCTGGAGTTTTACCAAGGCTTAAAAAGGCTGCTGATAAAGCAGCAGCTTGTTGTGAGGTTATACCAACAGCTTGAGAGGCACCACCTATTCTTTTTAAAACCTCAACAACTTCAGCTGCTTTTGATGCGGAATTATCACTTAGATAGTTTATTGCATCACCAAGCTTGGTAACTCCTTTAATATCTGTGTTAAAAATATCCATAAGTTTTCCCATGCTATCACCTGCTTCACTAGCTGTGATATCAAAAGCCACACCCATTTTTGAAGCAACTTCTGTAAATTCTAACAAATCTTTTTTAGCAATTCCAAGCTGACCTCCACTTGCTGTTATAGCGGCAAGTTCATTCATACTCATTGGAATTTCACGACTTAGTTTTTTTATCTCATTGCCAAAGCTTGTAAGCTCTTCTTTGCTATCAAAATCAACAACTTTTCTAACATCAGCCATCGACTCTTCAAAACCAATTGCAGAACTTATTGGTGCTGCCATACCCTTGACTGCTCCAATGGTTGCTAGGATATTTCCCACTAGTCCTTTGAGTTTGTTTTTAGCTTCACTTATATCTAGATCAAGCTTTGCTTTGGTAGTGGCTTTAATTTTGTGCTTTAATTCATCAAGCTGAGCTAAGGTTTTATCATTTTTAAACCCTAGCTTTAAATCACTCAGTCCATTCTTATATGAACTCATTGCATCTTGTAATCCACGCCCAAGACTTTGACTTAGATTACTTGTTTGGCGATTTATCTTATTAAAAGCGGTATTAAACTCGCTTAAATCCATTCCAAAGGTTAAAGTTGCTTTTGCCATGTTTTACCTTTTTGTGATATAATAGTATTATCAAATTTTAAAGGAGCTGTAATGATTAGTAGCATAGTTGCCATTGTGTTTTTAATTTCAGTTTTTTTGGTGATATGTTTAATAGCATACATGTTCTTCATCAAACTTTTAATAATTTTTTATAGCTTTTTTACATCTGACAAAGGGCATAAATACAAAAAGCCAACACCACCCAAACACCAAGCTTTAAATCCTAAACTTTGATAACTCTTTTGACATCTCATAATAATCCACAAACTCATTAAAAGTAAAATTTATAATATCGCTATGAGTAAAATGTAGGGCGTAGCCGATTAAGGCTATGCCCTGCCTTAGTTTTTTTCATCAAAGGTTATAAATTTAGCTACAACTTGATTTAGTTTTGTTACTTCACTAATTGGCAAAGCATTTATAAAAACCTCATCCATTGCACCATTACTCATATCTACTAAAATGCTAGTAAGCTTATCAAAATCATCATTTTTATTATTTGCTTTTCTTACTTGAGCTAATGTTGGTGCGTTTAATACAACTCTTTGACCATCGCTAAAAATATGCTCTATTTTTTCAAGTTCTATTTTTTTAAGCATTTTCTATCCTTATAAAATATTTTTTCTAATCGGTTCATAGATATCTTTGCCATTAACTTCATAAAATGAATTGACAACATCATAAAGAAGTGAAGTTTCGCCATCTATTTCATACTTCACAACTGTTGCACTCATCTCAAAGCTTACTTCCGCTTCGCTATTCATCTCAAATTTTGGAGCGTTTAATACCTTGATATTACCCTCAAAGGTTACAACGATACCTGTTTCTTTGCCATTCATTGATGAAAGGTTGTTTTTGATATAAATTTTTTGTGGTTTTGTGGTATCTAAAAGACCAAAATAAATTTTATCTACTTTATTTACCGTAAAACTAGCACTAAGTGGCTTTAAGGTCGGTAAAACATGCTCGTATTTTCCAATTTGTGATGAAGTCTCTACTGTTTCATGTTCAAAAGCTGGTGGCTCAAAATTTGTAAGCTCACCAAACATACCAATACCATCAACAAAAAGGTTTCCACCGGTTACTGCTTGAGCTGTTACTGCATTTCTTATCATTTTATAACTCCTGTATTAATACTTGTGAGTATGCATCTACTCTATAAATTCTATTTGTAATGTTTTTAAGTAGTGGCATTTCTTGAACTTCGTGCTTGATATAGACTTTACCCTCAGCTATGACTTGATTGTCGTTTAATTCTTTTGGAATTGTTACCAAAAAGCCAACTACTACATTATTTGCAACTAAGCGGCGGTAAAAGGCTTCAAGGCTATCAACCATATTTTTAAGCACATCTCTCATTCTTTTGTCAATTGCTCTTTTTTGAGCTTCAAAAATCGTATCTATGGCGGTATAAAAAATAACATAAGTATGAAGCGAAGAAAAGTCCTCATCTCTTGTTTCCCCTCCCCAAGCTCTTAAACCATCATCGCCGATTATCACAGTTATTCCTGCATCTCTTAGCCTATCAGCTTCGCAATCAACACCTTGGATAAACTCTACCTTGTCTTGAACGCCTATAATTCCAGGTATAACCCTGTTTGAATAAGTTTGAGAAAAACCATACTCAGTCTCACTCATAACCTTTGCATAAAGAGCGATTAAAAACACACTTGCGGGCCTTACTACCTCATCTACTCTAACTACTTTTTGATATGAGATAATTGCTGTTTTTGTTTGAAGTTCTTTAACTTCTTTAAGTGCTGTTGTCTCATCAGTCGCATCTACTTCTATAGCATATACTGCTCTTAAATACTCACCAAGTTGTTTAAGTTTTTCATAAACACCTTTATCGTTATACTCTGGTGCAATTATGAATTTTGGTTTTGCTTGAACAAATGCTTCTGCTTTTTTCAAAAGCTCAATTGCTTCAAGGCATTTTGTGTTATCAGCGCCTTTTTTAAAAACTGAAAGAATTACTTGTGTGTGGATGCCTGCAGCTTTTAAATCCTCTAATGCATTTTTCAAAGTTCCTGTTTTGACTTCTTTAAGTGCATTTTCAACATTTGAATAGATATGAAGTCCATCTGTTAGCGAGTCATCATCACCAACAATTGCAATGGGTCTTTTGTTGTCTATTTCATATGGATTTAGTGAGCCGTTATACATTTCGATATTTACACCATACTTGCTTGCCATTTTCTCTCCTTTTTGGTTTTATGGAAAGATTTTAGCACTTATATGGTTTTAGTTATACAGGGTATTTTTATAATAAATTTAATAACTTGATTTGATAAACTCATAATATGATTTTAAGTTTATAAGGCTAGATTGGGTAAGTGTTATTTTTGTTTTATCTAATTTTGGGAAATTTTTATTTGTTTTTTTATAGCAGATATTATTTTGATTTAAATTTTTAATAGTGTTTTCATAGCAACCATTATTTCTTTTTATGCAATTATAGATATCTTTATCATTTTTAATATCATCAGTGCCATTTTTATGTAAAGCATTAACTAAATTTGTTGATTTTGGTAAAAAATGTGCCAATAAGAAAGTTTCAAAATTTCTATAACTTAAAAAAATATTACAAAAATCATTTACATAGGTTAAGGTTTTTATCATTTTTTCAAATGATTGAAACTCTTTTTTATCATCTAGTCTATCCAAATCAGCCACTACAAATATAATTTGTTCAGTTCCTTGATATTTTTTTATTTTTTTATTAATAGCACTATAATTTCCACTTTTTGAGTTTATAAACTCAAATGAAAAATCACTACTTAAATATTCACTACAAAAGCCTCTTAGATAGTTTTCTTCTGTTTGCCCCTCTGTTATAACAACTATCTTTCTTCTAGGCTTTATCTTACTCATAATCACCCCTTAAGTAGTTTAAATATGCTTTTTTCTTATCGTTTCTTAACTCAAAATCATTAAGGCAAGATACCTTAGTGCCTAAGTCCTCTTTTTTGATAATAAAAATTTGATTAGGGTGTAAGATATTTCTATCAAATATCAAAACATTATGAGAAGTAAAAATAAATTGTGCTTTGTTTTCATCTGTATTTATAAAACCATTTATAAAATATATAAGAGATGACACACTTATGGAGCTATCAAGTTCATCAAAGATACAAACACCGCCATTTTTATAGGCATTTATTATGCTTGATAGTAAAAATATTATTTTTATAACTCCTTTGCTCTCATTTTCAAATGCAAAATCAACCTCATTGCTTTTTTTATCTAATTCCTCACGCCTTTTTAAAGTAAGAGTAAAATTATCACTCCCATTATCTTTAAACTCAAAACCGCTTATACTATCATCTACAAAAGACAAAACTTCTAAAACAATATCCTTATTGTTTTCAAAAGTATCTTTATTAAATTTACTAAAAGGGAATAAGAAGTTTTTTTCTCTTGGAACATTGGTTATTAGATCTGCATATTCTGTATAGTAGAATTCATAAATTAGTTTTAAAAAGTTTAAAATTCTTTTTTCTGAGGTATTTTTTAAAATCTCTAAAAATGTTGTAGATGTTGGCTTAACATCTGCTAATTCATTGTTTTTATAGTCTAATTTGTCTTTTTCAAAGCAATATATAGTGGTGTTGTTTTCCTTAAAGCTCTCTTTTAAGATTTTTTCTTCATTAAAAACAATTTCATAAATATAGCTGTCTTTATCACTGCATAATTCTATCATAAATGATATCTCATCGCTTTTGTAGTTTAAATTCTTAGCTACTTCTTTAAAGTCTGTTCCTTTTTGTATGATTCCACATAAATCCATTAAAGCTTCTATGATATTTGTTTTACCTGTTGCATTTTTACCAAAAAATACGGCTATTTTAGATAAAGAGTTATCAAAATAACTAGATTCATATCTGGTATTTTTAATTTTTTGATATTTTTTTGTTTTTAAATCTATAGAAATTTTATCTCTTATGGATCTATACCCACTAACACAAAAAGACTTTAACATTTTAACTCCAAAACATAAACGATTTTTTCGTTTATATTATAGCAATTATTTTCTTTAACTCCTTTTAATCCTGTTTAGCCACCCTTTTAGAAAAACATTGTATTTATTTGGATTTCTTTTTGCCAATCCTTCATAAAACTTTATAAACTCGGTTTTATATCTTTCTTCAAAGTATTTGCTATCAAGGGTATTTAAAGCACTTATTGTATTATTTCCAATTATGCTATCAAGCTTTACATTTACTATCATTTGAGCGTATCTTACAGCTCTTTTTATGCCAACATTAACTGCAAATTTAAAGATTAAATCAGCAATTCTATCACTTTTAATCTCATCAAGCCTTAATCTATCCCAAAAATTAAGCTTATAAAACTCTTTTACTAAATCCGTTAAAAATACATTTTGATAACACTCATAACTAGCTTTTCTAAGGTCTTTATAAAGCTCTAATGTGCGATAAACTATCTCCCAACCACTCCAACTTGGATGAGCCCCCTCATAAATACCCATAAATGTATATCCACCCTCACCCTTGTTTTTATGCAGGGCATTATACGGCGATCCAAACTCAAGACCTAGCATCTCATCAAAGCTTTTTTTAAAACTCATTTACACCCACCACAAGGCTCAATAAATTTAATTCTTTCGTTATGTTCGCCCTTTTTACCGACATTAAAGCTTTCAACTGGTCTATGGTATCCCATACAACGAGTATAAACTATGCATTTAGTTCTTTTGTCTTTATTTTTTTCTAAAATTTCATCTTTATTCATCATTAAATCTCTTACTTACAATTTTTTTTAAATCGCTTAAACCGTTATGGGTTATCTCGTGCATTTTTAAACTTTCGTTTATACCTTTATCAAGGCGATTTAAAGTCTCTAAATTTGTTCTGTTTTGAAGTTCTATGCTTTTGCTTAACTCTGTGTTGCTTTGTGAGTTTTTGTTTATTACATCAATTAGCTTATCTTGGTTTTTTTCAATGTTTTTTGTAAACACTCTTGTATAAAAAAACACAACTATAATTATAATTACAACACATACAAACATTACAGCTTGAGAGTTCCACTCATCTACACTTAAAACAAATTTAGTAGTGCTATCTATCATTTTTTCATTCATCATTTAGCCTTTTTACCATTTTTAGTCTGTTGTTGCACTGCTCTAAGCCAAATTCTAAATCAATTAAAAAGATTGCAACATCAGTGTTCGTTTTTACTTCTCTTTCTTGCACTAATACAGGCGTTAGAAAGATTTCAGGCACTTTAACTCTTTCATATCTAATTTGTGGTTGCCTCGCTCCACAACCTGCGAGAGACAAACTGCACACTATCATAGATGATAGGATTGATTGTTTTATTATCATCTTTTTTCTTATAAATTTCATCTTTTTGCCTTTTTATTTCACTCTCGTTTGCTGTTTTATTTGCCTCATAAACAGTCAAAATTTCAATAGTTTTTTTAAATTCTTTTGAGATATATTTATAATTGGCATTTGCTTTTATCAAATCATCTTTTAAAATCAAATTTTCATTTTGTAAAATTTTTATTTTCCTGTTTTGATTTAAAATATATCCACTCATAAAGAGAATGTAAAAAATTATTATGGCGTTAAATAAAGCTCTCATGAACCCTCGCTTATAGTATAACTAAAGCTTATTTCACATATGCTTGCATCTATCATATGAAGCACAAAAACAATCTCGTTGCTATATTCTTTATGCTCTAATCTTCTAGAGACATCTTCTATAGCAGATACATTGCCAAACATTTTAAATTTACTTACAATAATTCCGTTTTTATCCAATGCCCCAGAGCCTGTATAACTTGAATAGTCCATAGGAAAAAATACAGATTGCACCTCATCAGCGTAATCATATTCTTCTTGGTAAAAACCGTTACTATCTTTATTTGTGCTTACTTTTAGTGTTTTTTGGGCGTAGTCATTGTATTTTTCAAAACTCATAATTTCAAATTCAATACTATTTTTTAAATACTCTGCCATTGTTTTTGTATATATAAATGGATATAAGCATCCTTTTATAAGTCTATATACGCTAAACCTTTCATCATCTTTTATAAAAACTGTGGCATTACCTTCATTAATTTCAAAAGCACCATATTCAGAATATAAAATATCGCCGTATTTTGGGATATATTTTATAGTTTGAGTTGGAAGCTTAACCCACATTTCTCTATATATTTTTGAATTCCAGTCAATGCCTTGGCGATATTCTTTTATATAGAATTCATAATTTTTTAAAAAGTTGCTTATATTTTTTCTAGCTTCATACTCTTGTTTGCTTATCAAAGCACCGCCTACATCATATAGCCCATCTTCGTTTAGTTTGGCCACTACATTATCTTCCAAAAAGCCCTCTTCTTTTATCTTTTGTAAAGGTTTATAGGTATAAGTTTGAGATTTAAAAATATTTGAAAAAGTGTTTAAATTTGAAATTTGAGTTTTGATGTTTTCCTTTTCGCCATTTAAAAAAGCTTCTAAATCCTCTTTTTTTGTCTTAATCAAAGAAATAGCCTCGTTTCTTTTTTCTGCTATATGCTCAACTGCGATATCTTCTTTTGAGTAAATATTTTCTGTTGCTTCATTTAAGGCAGTGTGAATTTTGTTAATATCAGCAAAATCTATCTCACACATCCAAAACTCACTATCACCCAATGGCTTGTTTTTAGAAGTCGCGATATGGTCTTTTAAGCAGCTAAAAATACCTATGTTTTCAACTTTTACCCTATCAAGTGTTTCATACTCTTTGTTTTCTTGCCAAACTGGGTAATTTACAATCCCAACTCTTCCTATGTTAATTGCCATATTTTCTCCTTTTAAAAATTATTTAAAAAAATAACTCACACCATTAACATCACCACTTTTAACAAAAGAATAGGTTTTATTGTTTTCTTTGGTTAAAGCAAGCACTTTTAATTCAGTTACTGTTATTGGCTCAGAGTCTTTCCTTTCTCCGCCTTGAGTGTAACCAACAGTTTTTTCATTTGTATGCGTTAGGTATGAAAAAACACTTGAGGGTGCAAAACTAAGCTTTATATTTGTCATCGTATAAGTAAACCTTCCAAATTTTTTTGTAGTTTGAGCCACTTCGCAACCGATGTTTTTTACAACCACCCCTGCGTTTACAAGAACTACAGCTTTTGCACCAAATGGCAAGATAGTCGAGTTACTTAAAACATACCTAGAATCAGACTCTTTTTTTGAATAAATTTCACTAGCTCTTGCAAACGCTGAGCTATCTAAGCCATCAAGCTTGTCACTATCTTTTGCTTTAGCATTTATGCCCAAAAACCGTTTATCGCTTTCAGCTTTTTTATAAGCATTAACTTCTTTTATTTTTTCATCTATCTGTTTTTTTGTATATAGCTCATTTATACTATATGTTTCAGCTTTTTTATAAGAATCGCCGCTGTTTGCTTTTTTGCTAAGCTTTTCATCTATTTCTTTTTTTGTGTAAATTTCAGCTTTTTTAAATATCTCATCGGCATTTACTTTGGTTTTTAGCATCTCATCGATTTGGCTTTTAAGATAAAAAAGCTCTTTATTTTTCTCCTCTTTGTCTTTTAAAATCGTATCTATTTCAAATTTAGTGTAATGGTTTAAGACATGGACACATTTGCTAAACATATCATCTAAATACTCTTTTGAGTATGTGTAGTTATCTCCTGCTAAAACAGCTGTGTTTTTCTCATAATCATTTCTTAAAAGCTCAATTTTTATAAGCATATCATTTATATACTCTTTA
Organism: Campylobacter ureolyticus; assembly: GCF_013372225.1. Taxonomy (NCBI): domain Bacteria; kingdom Pseudomonadati; phylum Campylobacterota; class Epsilonproteobacteria; order Campylobacterales; family Campylobacteraceae; genus Campylobacter; species Campylobacter ureolyticus. Next base: position 1,100,903 of record NZ_CP053832.1, read on the forward strand.
GCTTTTTCCAAATTTGGCTTAAAGTCTAAATTTATAGCACTTAAATTATTGTTTATGATGATGTTGTCTGCGCTTATTTTATTTAACTCATCTATCATTTCATTTAACTCAATCTGTAAATTTGGTAAAGATGCCAAAAATATATCTGCTCTTTCATCAAAATTTGCAGGGTCTTTTGTAGTTGGAGGTGTTGGTATAGGACTTAGTTTTTTAACCCTTTCAAAAAATACTCTTGCTAAATCCCAATCACTTAGCTTTAAATACAAATTTCCCTTTATCACACTTGCTGTTTTTGCCAAAGTGCTTTCTATGGCATAAACTATACTATCAGGCACTAACTTCATCAAACAACTCCTTCTATTGAAATTTGGCAGATTGAGTATTCATTCATCCCACCACTGTCTATTAAAATATTAAAATCTTTATAAAATCCATAAATATTTAAACTATCAAAACCATAGTCTCTTTCATCACCTATAAATAAAGCCAAAGTTCCAGCTACAACGCTTAGCTTTTTTCTAACCTCATCGACATTAATGTTTTTTATAGCCACGCCTAAATCTGCATATTTGGCATTTTTACCCTTAAAAAGCTCTTTATCACCAAAGTCATTAGCCACCACCTTTGAATAGTCCAAAATACCAATTTTAGGGCTATAAATCGTAGCGCCTAAGTGATATTTGCTTCCAACCAAAAGATGACCTAAAGATGCACCAAATTTATTTTTATAAAGCTTGATTTTGATATTTCCATAAAATGGCTGATCTAAGTTTATAACCCCATCAGCTTTGTAATAAAACTTACCAAAGAAATACTCCCACCAACTTCTACTTTTTTTATAAGTTAGGTTTATTTCTTTTATAAATTTGATATTTTCATCATTATCAAGTCCTATTATTTCGCATCTTGCAGCATTTAGGTTAAATAAGGCAATTGTGTCGATACTCTCATCAACTTTTATTAAAATTTCTACTGTTTCATCACTTTTACTTTGGCTGGTGATGTATTTATCCATAAATTTATACTTGTTTGTAGCACCCATTAAAACCCATTCTTTTGGTGACTTTACAGGGTTTAAATTTGTAACGCCATCCTTAACACATTTATAAATATTATTTTCATAAATAACCTCATCACCTGTGTTGTATGTAGCTTTAAGGCTAAATTTAGGCAAATTCTCATCAATAAAGGTGTTTGATATGTGGGTAAATTTAGTAGGCGTGATAATTGTCATTTGTTATCCTTTATGAGAAGTCCCTCACCACTATCAGCACTTCTTAAAATTCTTAATGAGTTATTTGAGTTCATTAAAAGTGCTATAACAAGCTTTTCTACGGCATCAAATTTATTATATAGTCTTTCAAATGCCCCTGATGTGTCTATTTTTAAGCCTTTACCATCTTTTAGAGGAATTACAGCTTCTGGATATCCAGCTTCGCCAATTAGTGCATTTGTTGGAGCTGTTACAATACCACCGTTTGCAAAAGGTGTTAAGCTTAGTTCATCAAGTTTTTGTTTAGCTTCTTTTGGCTTTAGGCTGATAGTTGCGTTGTAAATAGCCCTTAAGCCTTTAAATAAAGCACTATCTTTGCCTAAAAGATTTTTAAGGGCGCTTAGTTGGTTTGATGCTGTTTCATTTACTCTTAAAAGCTCTTTTTTTGCACTTTCAATGTTTTGATTACCTAGATTTAAAAGCTCTTTTATTTGCGAAATTTTAAGCTCAACACTTTCTTTATCACCCCCACCTACACTCTCAAGCTCACCCGCCATTTTAAGCATCTCATAGCTGTATTTTTCAAATGAAGTTGAGCTATCAAGAAGCCTTTTTGCGTAGTTGTTTGAGCTATTTATTAAAGTGTTAAAAATATCACTATCAAAATTTCCTTTTTTATACTCAGCTTTTGCACTTTCTAAATCAAGATTATAAAAATATTTTTGGCTATTGCTTTGTTTAAAAACATCGCTATTTAGTTTATTGCTTTGATTTTCAAGGTTTTTTATGATATTAAGTTGTTTTTCTAAGATGCTTAAATTTAGTTCAAAACTTCTTTTAACGCTTATAAAAAAACTTTTTTGTAGCTCATCAAGTGCCTTTATGGCATTAAGCGTAGTTTGCTTTAAAAACTCATTATATTCTGTCGCTAAGCCTAAAAGAGTACTTCTAAGCTCATAATCTCCATTTTCCAAAAAGGCTCTTAACCCCTTATCATCAAGTTTTGAAAAAAACTCATTTATACTTTCAAAGCTAAAATCTTTTAAAGCTTTTGTTTCATCAGGCTTTAAGTCGTATTTTAAAGCTGTTTTTATAGCACTTAATTGCTCATCTAAAATCTTAGGTGTAAAATCACTTTTTTTACCAACTGAGCCAAAATACGCACCCATTAAAGAGTAAATGTTTTTTGAATATTCAATTATGGTTTTTGTATAAGCTTTGGCTGCATTTGTTGCGTCTTTAAAAGTCTTGGTTAGTTTTTTCCAAACTTCAAGATTATCAGGAGTGAAATCTTTTTTTAAGCTTTCATTATAAATTTTTAAAAACTCTTTAGCACTAAGTTCGCCAATTTCATCAATAGCACCTTTAAATTTATCTAAATTTGTCTTTGATTTAAGTCCAAAGGTTAAGGCTTTATTTAAAGAATCCATTTGATTTTTAGCTTGCATGACTGGGTTATTAAAGCTTAAGTTTTTAATCTCATTTCTATAAGCTCCAGCTTCGCCAACGCCTTGTATCACGCTTTTTAGGTCTTTCCACTTACTAGCAAAGCTATCAACATTTAAGTCTTGCATCATAGCTCTAACAACAGCAGTTTTTACGCCAACATCAGTAAAGCCCTCACCCTTGCTCCATTTCCCAGCTTTAACTTTCAAAAAGTCTAAATTCCCACCATTTTGAGCTACGATGTCATAAACTGATGAAAAAAGTGCGTTTATCTCATCTCTTTGCTTTTTAGTGATGTTTGAATACGTTGTCCATCTTTTTTTCTTAAACCAGCTTTTCTTTTGCTTATCAACAAAGTTTTTAATCTCGTTACCTTCTAAGCCGTTTTGGGTGATTAAAAAATCATTAAAAGCTTGAATTCCACTATCTTTTATCTTAGTTTTTCCACGAAATCCACCAATTATTGCACCTAAAACTGCACCAACTCCAGCCCCGATAGGTCCTGCAAAACTTCCAAATGCACCTAAACTTGCACCAAGTCCACCGACTGCACCACCTGCAAGACCTGCAATGGAACCGTATTTTCCTGCATATGTTTCAGCTCCAAAAAGCTTATCACCAAGACCGCCTATGAGCTTTCCACCACCATATCCTAAAAGCGAAGCTCCTGCAACCGTTCCAAGCCCGGCACTAAAGCCACTTCCAATATGCCCACCAAGTGTTAAGGCTGAGCTAAAGTTAGTACCAAAATTTGCAATTGCCCCACTTAGTGCAGCATTTCCAAAAAGTTTATAACTATATCCTGCAATATCTCCAAAAACACCACTTATGCTTCCAAACAAATTCCCTTGAAAATTTGAAAAAAGATTTTTATAGGTATTAATATCAAAAATCTTCGTAACTCCACCTTGCAAAGATGAGCCAAGATTTTTAAAAGTTTCTATTATGCCAGTATTTCCACTAAAAAGCTTATTGACTGTGTTTAAATTTGATGCAAGACTTAAGATGTTTTTTGCTCCATCAAATGCAGATGAACCTTGCATGATATTTCCTGCACTATCCATTTTTACACTCACACCATTTACTTCACCTGCATAAACGCCATTTGCTAGTGTAAGACCTAAAGAAGTTGCCATTTTTGAGACACTTGCTTTATTTGTGTTTTGTCCAAAAATACTAGCAAAAAATGAGCCAAGCCCACTACTAACCTCTTTTGCATATGGACTTATAAATGCACTTACAAGATCATTTTTAAGCTTTTTAAACATATCTTTAAAGCTTCTTATTTTGCCTGTAAAAAAGTTAAAAAAGTTATCCTCAACAGCTTTTGCCATAGATAAGATAGTCTCGCTCCAACTGTCTTTTATCTCATTAAAACTCATTTTACTTTCTTTTACAAAGCTGTCTAAATACTCTTTTTTTCTAAATTTAACTATCGCATCAGCTGTTTTTTTATCTAAATTTATGCGTTTAAACTCTTTTAAAAGCTCACGTTCTTTTAAAGCCCACGCCTCTTGATATTTGCCTGATTTTTCGTAGTATTCAATAAGGTATTTTAACCTTTGGCTTGAAAAATCTTTAAAGGTTTTAAGTGATTTTTCGGCTATGAATTTGCTGTTTTCATCGACTAAATTGGCAACTTCTTTGTTGGTTTTTTTACGGTTATCAACTTCTTTATTATGAGCATCAATCAAAGCTTTTGTTTGATTTGTGGCAATGGACTTTAAAAGTTCATCGTTTTGTCTTGTGATTTCTTCTCTTTTTTTTCTATAAAACTCAACCTCATTATCAAAAGAGCCTTTGAAACCATCTCTATTTATTTTAAAGCTTTCAACTGGCTTAAGACCAACTAACCCACTGATAAAGTTTGAAAATCTTGTCATCTCAGCCATAAATGAGTTGAATTTGTTTGTGAAATAACTAAGCAAATTATCTGCTTTTGAGGCTACTAAATTACAAACACCAGCAAAAAACTCACCTAAACTCACAAAATAAAGCTTCCAGCCATTAACTGAAAGCTCTAGTGCAGTTTTTACTTTTTGAACTGCCTCTGTTGTATAAAGTTGCCAATTTGATATCTCAATACGGCTATCTTTAGTTGCATTTTTAATCTCTTTCATGGTTGAATAGTATTCAAACAAGCTTGTTATGACTGCAACTGGTAGAAATGTCTTAAACGCCATTTTTAGAGAAGCTACAGCACTGGTTAGGCGTGATGTTGCTACTGTTGCTACACCGTTTTTGATAGTATAATCAGGCAAAGCAATATTATTTATTAAAACAATAGCCTTGTTTAAAGCATAAGCTCCGATTGTCATAGTCTTAAAAGAAGTATAAGCAACTAAACCTGCTTTTGCTACGCTGGCTAGTTCTTTATAATATACTACTATTAAGTCTTTGTTTTTATCTAAAAGCTTGGAAAAACTATTTAGCCCTTTTATGTAGGCTTCAAAAATAGGCTTTCCAAGCTCTTTATTTAACTCATTTATAGAGTTTTTTAAATTTCCCATTGCAATGTCATAGCCTTTGGCCGCTTCATTGCTTAAATCTTTGTATTTTGCAAGTTTTTCTGATATAAGCGTAAATACTTCACCATTTTGATTAGCTTTTTTAAGCTCTTCGTTGGTTAGTCCTACCATTTTCATAAATGAACCCATTTCAGAACTTGCTATAACAGTTCCAGTTGCTAAGCTATCAAACATTGGCACCAAATCACGCATATTTTTGCCAACTGCTTGAGCTGCCAAAGCTATACTATCAAAAGCTTTTAATGCATCATCCCTACTTCCTTGATTACTTGCAGTTGCATAAAACATAGAAAAAGCAGCAGCCACTTCATTAAGGCTAAATTTGGTTTTTAAATTTGTTTCATTTAATTTTGCTAAAACTCTATCTGCTTCTTTTGTGGATAATGCCCACTTTGTAGAGGCATCTAACATCTTACCCATACTATCAATGTTTTTAGTGTTTGTAGCAATTAATCCAGTTAGTTGAACTTGAAGTCTTTCATAGTTTACATTTGCCTCAATTAGTTGTTTTGAGTGGTCTTTTATCCAATTTGCAGTTTTAATTGCCCCACTTAATGCTTGAGTGCTATGAGCCAATAAGTCAATGCTTTTTCTTGTTTGCTCGCTTACTTTACTGAGGCTAAGCAAACCACCTTTAAAAGCATTTATCCCAGCAACTCCTTGTCTTGCATCAACTTCAATTTTTGATTTTACTACACCTATGCCCATACTAAACCTTTTTTATGTTTAAATGTGATATAATTAATAAAACTAAGAAAGGATAAAAAATGTTTGATTTTTCTCCACTTGCCTTTCCTTGTGCTATAATATTTCTCTATTTTCTTGCAAAAAGAGATGAAAAAAGAGCTAAAAAAATAAAAGAGATGCAAGATCTTATTAAACGTCAAGAAAATGGCGAAACGATTTATACCAATGAGGTTAAATATCTTACTAAAAAAGAGCTTGAAAAATATCTTGGGGCTAAATTCTACGACTAAAAAGGATAAAAGATGCTTTTTTATTACCCACATAGCTCTGAATATGCTATTTTGGCGATGATTAAGCCAAATTTTTTCCTTAGCATTATAGCTTTGGCTATAATTAGTGCAATTGTTCTTTTTACAACCAAAAATGTATTTCTTGCTGTTTGCACCTTTATAATTGTATTTTTTACAATAAGAGCTTTTAAAAAATAAAGCAATGAGCATATCACTGATTTTATTTAAATCCCAAAACATTTTAATATCTCATCTTTCATACTGCTTTTTTCTAATTTACTTTTTCTATCGCTTATAAAAAACTCATCTAGCTTTGCCTTGCTTCCCATAAATGAAGCTATTAAAAAAGAAATTTGCACGAGTAAGCTCTCTATCCTATCAGCTAAAAAAGGCTCTTTTTCATAATAATCAACCCAGCCTTTAAAAACACTTGTTGGAAGTAGTTCATCAAGTATAAAAGGGTTGATTACTCCTAAATGAGAGGCAAGTTTGTATCTAAACCTAACCTCATCATCATCTAAATCTAGTTTTTTTTAGACAACCCTTCAATTGCCTCATTTATCTCTTTAATGCCCTCAAACGCACTCTCACTCAAGCTTTCAATATCTTTTGTGCTTAATGATGGTTCAACCAAGCCATAATGAGCAGTTAGAATTTGTGCTTTTGTTAAATTTGATAATTTTAAAGTGCTTCCTTTTTCATCAATTATGCTATCACCTTGCATAACCTCAACTATTTGGGAGCGTTCTTTTGTTGTTAACTCTCTTATTTTTACTTCGCCATTCCAAGCTTTTATTTTTATAACTTTTTCTTTTACTGCAAAGTTTGTTTGTAAATCTTTTAGTTCAAGCATCTTATGCCCCTGTTGCTTTTGTAATAACAGGCTTGCCTATCTTTTCAGCTCTTATTGTGGCTCTTTGCTTGCCATCTTTTTCACCACCGATACTAAACTCACTAACTTTGATGATTTGTGCGATAGTTGTATCTTTACCACTTTCACTTAGTTTATCTTTTAGCTCTATTACAAGACCAATTTCGGTGTTATCTAAAAATGCCTTATGAAGTTTGTTAGCTCCTTCTTCTGAGTTAAAGTCAAACAAAACAGTTGCGTTAAACTCATTGTATTCAATAGCTCCAGTTGATACGATTTGCTCATAATCCCTATCGTTTATCGGACTATATTTTTTAACAGCTCTTGTTCCTCCAATTATCGCTTCAAAGTCATCCATATGTCCTATTGCTACTGCTCCATCATATGGTGAAGCAGGAAGTTTTCCAGCTGCTAAGTCTATGATTTTTACACTTATGCCAGTATGATCTGGTGCTTTTGTAATTGCCATTGTCTCTCCTTAAATTAAAAACTTTTAAAAAACTATACTAAAAACCATATACACAGCAGTGCTTTAAAATAAAGCTAAACTAAGCTTATGAAAAAGAGCAAAAGATCAAAAAGCATAAAAAAAAGACAGAGTATAAACATAAAATTAAGCGATGTTACCACACTAAGCCAAATAATAACAAATTCTAAAATAGTTGGCAAAAAAGCAACTGCTATAAGTGCCGTTTATGCTTCAATTGCTGCTATAAGCGATACGATATCAACACTGCCTTTAAATTTATATAGACTAAATGACAAAAAAAGAGAGATAGCACACGATCACTATTTGCAAAAAATAATAAAATTTAGACCCAATGATTATCTTACAAGCGTAAGTTTTTTAGAAGCTATTATAAAAAATATGCTTACTTATGGCAATGCTTTTATCTACCCTATCAAAAAAAGAGATGAAAGCATAGTAAGGCTTGAAATAATACCACCTGAAAATATAACAATTTTTAGTTATGAAAAAAAGCCCTTTTATAACTATATATGTGATGGTGCAGCTATAAGGCTTGAAATGGACGAGCTTATAAATATACCTTACTTTTCATACGATGGCATAACTGGTTTAAGCCCTATAAGTGCATGTAAAAATAGTCTAGAAACTGCTAACGAAACAGATGAATATAGCAAAAGGTTTTATAAAAATGGGGCTTTTCCAAGTGGTGTATTAGAATTTCCTGTTGAACTTAGTGATGAGGCATATGAAAGGCTTAAAAATAGTTGGCAAAATGCTTATAGTGGGATAAATTCCTATAAAACAGCAATTCTTGAAGCAGGTGCAAAATATACTCCTATAACAATACCAAACAAAGATGCACAGTTTATAGAGCTTAAACAGTTTCAAATAACAGATATCGCAAGGATATTTAATATCCCTGCTCATAAAATTGGCGATTTAACTCATGCAACTTTTTCAAATATAGAACAACAAGAGTTAAACTATGCCATTCAAACAATACGCCCTATTGTCACAAAAATAGAAAGCTCTTTTAATAGATGGCTTTTAAAAGATGATGAAAAAGAGAGATATTATTTTAAATTTAACCTCAACGCGATGCTTAGAGGTGATGTTAAAAGTAGATTTGAAAGCTATATGCTAGGACGTAATATGGGAGTATATAGCGTAAATGAAATAAGAGAGCTTGAAGAGTTAAACCCAATTGAGGGAGGCGACATATACGATAAGCCGTTAAATTCAAATCTAAAACTTGACGGAGGTAAAAAGGATGAGTAAAAACCTATATAGAGTTGCAAATTTAAGAGGATTTGACAACAAAACAGATGAAAAAAGACTTAAATTTTGCATAATCTCACGCAATAATTCGTGTGAGAGATTTGACTGGGAGATTGGCAGATATATAGAAACGCTTGATGTAAATGGCGCTATTTATGATGGGTTAAAAACTATGTTTAAAGACCACATAATAAGCGTAGATAACGCCATAGCAAGGGTTGAAAATATACGCCTTGAAGATGGTGAGCTTTTATGTGAGTGTGTATTTGATGAGAGCTCAACTACAATTTATGAAAGGTTCAAAAATGGAATTTTAAACGATGTAAGCATAGGATATAGAGTAATAGAGAGCAAAATTAGTAAAAAAGATAACAAAAACTATGTTTTAGTAACGAAATTTGAGATTTTAGAACTTAGTGCAGTTTGGAAAGGAGCAGATAAGGGTGCAAATTTAAGAAATAAAAACGATATAGAAAAAATACAAAGAGCCAAAGAGTATATGGATTTACAAAAAGAGATACTTAATTTAAAGGAGAAAACACTATGAAATTAAAAGAATTAAAAGAAAAAGCAGTAAAAACTCTTAGCGATGCAAGAGCTATTTTAGACAAAGCAGATAAAGAGCAAAGAGGATTAAATACAGATGAAAAAGTAAAATACGAAAACCTTAACTCTGAATTTGACACACTACAAGAGCAAATTAGACAAATTGAAGCTAGTAACGCTTTAAAAGACGAACTTAGAGAAAAAGAAGCTTTTATGGATGAGATAGTCTCAAAAGAGTTACCCAAAAGTAAAAATTCCGCCATAAAAGATGATGAATATACAAAAACTTTTTTTGACTATGTAAGGGGTGATAATAGCGCTTTATACAAGTTAAAAAGGGATTTGAATGAAGGAAGTGGAGCAAATGGTGGATATACAGTGCCAAAAACATTTCAAGCAAGAGTATTAGAAAAATTAAACAATGAAATGTTTCTAAGACAGCTTTGCACTGTAACTCAAACAACCTCAACAAATGTTATACCAGTTGGTGGCGTGGTGCCTGAGTTTGACTGGATAGAGGAAAAAGGTGTTTATAACGAAAAAGACCTAACTTTTTCACAAATTGAGATAAATGCCTATAAAATAGGTGGAATTATTAAAATTAGTGAAGAACTATTAGAAGATAGTGCGATAAATATTGAAAGCTACATTTTAAACAAAATGGTTGAAGGGCTAAAACATACTCAAGAACTAGCTTTTGTAAAAGGTGATGGCAACAAAAAGCCAAAAGGCTTAGCAACTTATAATGTAGGGCTAACCACTGCTAGTGCAAATGCTATCACAGATATTGAGCTAATAGACTTTTTTTATAGCTTAGATAAAAACTACAGAGATGGTGCAGTGTGGGTTGTAAGTGATGAGTTTGAAAAGGCTTTAAGAAAATTAAAAGACGCCACAGGCAATTACTTGTGGCAACCAGCCTTAACAGCAGGAGCGCAAGCTACACTACTTGGAAAACCAATTTATGTAAGTGGGTATATGGATGGATTAGAAAGTGGTAAAGTCCCTGCAGTGTTTGGAAACTTAAGATATTACAACATTGCAGACCGTGGGTCTATGAGCTTGCAAAGACTAAATGAGCTTTATGCTGGAAATGGTCAGGTTGGCTTTAGAGCAAGAGCTAGAGTTGATGGAGTTTTAACCATAAATGATGCAATTAAGTGCTTAAAATGTGCATAAGGTGGTAGTTTTACCACCTTTTTAAAAAAAGGAAAGAAAATGAAAGTAAAACTTTTAACTTGTTTAAGTGGAAATAATACATTTCAAGAAATAGGCGATATCTTAGAAGTAGATGAAGAAACAGCCAATTTGATGATAGAAAGAGGTATTGCTTCTGAAGTAAAAACTACGAAAAAGAAAACCGATGAAACTAACAAAAACACCACTAAAAGAGGTATTGCTTCTGAAGTAAAAACTACGAAAAAGAAAACCGATGAAACTAACAAAAACACCACTAAAAAACGATAAATTAATAAGCGTTGATGAGTTTAAGCTTTGGGCTAGGATAGATAATGATGAAGAAGATGAGCTTTTAGATGAGCTTTTAGAAAGTGCTATAAATTTCTTTGAGTTAAAGACAAATAGGGTTTTAAAAAGAGCAAAATTTAAAGCTGTTTTAGAAAATGAAAAAGTCTTTTTTGGTGAGTGCGATGAGATAAAGATATTAAGTGGTGATATTGAGATAAAAACAGAATATGGGGCAACCTGTTTTAGCCGAAGTGGTGAAGTAAGCTTTGTATGTGGATATGAAAAAGTGCCTTTGATGATAAAACTTTGGATTAAAAACTTTGCTTTAAACCTTTATGAAAACAGGGTAAATGACTACAAAAACGATACTGTTATAAGCTACTTTCGTATAAAGGAGTTTTAGTGAGAGTTGGCAAACTAAGACATAGAATTGAAATTTATAAATTTGATGAAATTTTCAATGAGTATGGTGAAGCTGAACTAAAAGAAGTATTTGTCAAAAAAATATGGGCTTTTATGGATGCCATAAAGGGTGATGAAAAATACATAAATGATAAACAGATGAGCGAGGTTGATTATAAATTTGAGATTAGGTTTTTAAAAAATCTTGATGAAAGCTATTTTATCAAATTTAAAGATAAAATTTTTGATATAAAAAGCGTGATTAATCCTTATGAAAAAAATGAAAGACTTTTACTAAACTGCACCCAAAGAAAAAGAGATTATAAATGATAACTTATGAGATGCAAGGACTTAAAGAACTAACTTTTAAGTTTGAAAAGCTTAAAAAAAACATAGACAAAGAAGTTATAAAGCCTGTGATAAAAGAGGTCTTAAAAGATGCAAGAAAAAAAGCAAAGGCAAATGTTCCTATGGAAACAGGGGAGCTAAAAAGACACATTATAACAAGGATGAATAGAACTAGAAATAATGTCTCAAGTGGAATAATTCTAGTTAAAAAGTTTAGAAACCTAACAAAACGAGAGCTAGAAAGAGCTAATCCACTATCGCTAAAATACAATAAAAAAGGCAAAGCTATAAAAGAGGTATATTATGCCCACTTTGTAGAATATGGCACAAAGCATGCCAAGCCAAGACCTTTTTTAAGAAACTCAATAGATAAAGAAAAAGCCAACGCTAGGCTTCAAAAAGCCATTAATAGGGAGTTAAATAATTTATGATGATAATAAATTTAGTAAAATACTTAAAAGATAATTTAGGCATTGAGTTTTATCCAGAAATTGCACCAAAATCAGCAAAAAGTCCGTGTGGAGTTTATAATATAATAAATGAAAGTGAAAGAATTAGTGTGAATTTGGGCTCATTTCAAACAGATTTTTTTATTCAAATTGATATTTATACAACTTCTTATAAAGAGGCTCAAATATTTAAAGAAAAGCTTAAAAATGCTTTATTTGGTTTTGAAAGACCAATAATAGCATTAAACTTTAAAGAAAGCTTTGAATATGATGAGTATAGGCTGATATGTGAGTTTGAAAGCTTTGAGTAAGGGGTTGTATATAAAAATTATTTGTTTAAATTTTACTAATTTTAATTTTTTTTGTTTGATTTTTTTTGCTCTTTTTTGCCACTTATGTGATAAATCGCCAAAAATCCAGCAATTAAAACACTTGTGATAGATACTTCAGTTTGTCTTGTGTATAAAGCATAAATTAAAGCACATACTAAGGAAAACATAAATATAAATGCAAAAATTTGCCCTAATTTTAAATATTTTCTAATATGAGGAATTTCTTCTTCTCTTATGGCTTGTTCTTTTTTTTTCAAGAGCTAAAATTTCATCATCAATCTTGTGCTTATGCGTTTGTTCTTTTTCCAGTATAGAAATATACCTATTTGCAAGTTCAGGATTGTTTATAGCTAATGCTGAAAGATCTGATAAATTTATATTAATTTGAACATTGTTTTGAGCTAGTTCAGCTTTAATATCAGCTTCTTTGTGAGTTTGGAGTTCTGATATTTTCTTGTCTATCTCTTGCAATATTTAACCTTTTTGAAGTTTTCTTTGCTATTTCACCATAGTCTTTAATATAATCAATTTCTACTTTTGGAGAAAATGCATCTCTAAAACCAACTAAAAAATATTTAAGTTTTTTACTCATAGCTTTATCTCCTTTCAAAGTGTAGTCATTATACAAAAAAATAGCTAATAATTTATTTAAATAATACTTCATTTTTTAAATTGCTGTAATTTATGATTTATTTTTTACAAAACCCTTATTCCCCTATTTTCATACGGGTTTATTGGTGTTTGTATGTTTTTTCTAATGCCATAAGCCATAATTAAAGCGATTAACCCATCTATCTTATCTCTGCTTTTTTCTTTATCCAACTTAATGTTTCCTGCAGGGTCTGTTTTAATAACTGCATTTGTAGCCATCCACCTCATCACAGGGTTATTAAAATGCTCTAACTCTCCTTTCATAATCTTAGTATAAAGTTCTTTGCTAGGGGCTGACATAGAGCCAAAGCCTTGACCAAAACTTAGCATATTTAAGCCCTCATCACCTAAATTTGTAACTATACTTGCTGCATTCCACCTATCAAATGCAACAGCTTCAACGCTTAATTTTCTACAAATTTCTAAAATGTCTCTTTGTATATACGCATAATCAATTACATTTCCAGGAGTTAAACGGATAAAGCCATCTTTTATCCACTGCTCGTAGCTCACATAGTCTTTTTTACTTTTTGAGCGTAAATTTTCAGATGGCAACCAAAAATAAGGAATAATCGCTATTTTAGAACTAAGCTTAGTTATTAAAACAAAAGCCGTAAGGTCATTTACACTTGATAAATCAAGTCCTGCGTAAAATTTAAGCGTTTTATCCGCTAAAACCTCATCTATTTTAAGTTCATAAGAGTTTTTCATCCACTCTTCATCACTTAACCAGCTATCGGCATTACTTGAAACCCAAATGTTAAGGTGCTTGGTCTTAAAACTGTGCATTGCTAAAGCATCGTGTGAGGTCTTTATAAACGCTTCTTTTAGTTTATCAAGCTTTATGCCTCTATTCATTGCAGGGTTTGCCTTTAGCCACTCTTTTTCATCTTGCCAATTGTTTGAGTCAGCTTCAAATATCATAGCATAGAAGCTATCATCTTTTATAGTGCCATTTTTTACCTTTTTGGCATATTCGTAGAGTTTGTGCATTTCACCGTTTAGGTTATACCCAGCAGTTGAAATTACAAAACTTAATGAGTTGTTTCTACTTCTAGCACCTTCTTCAAGCACTTTTAAAAGTTCACCACTTTTTGCAGCGTGAAGCTCGTCATAGACAAAGACATAAGGTCTAAGTCCATCTTTGGTGTCGGCATTAGCGGTTAAAACCTTTATAAAGTCTTTAAATTCATTGTTTCGTTCTATTGTTTTAGTTGATTTAAATATTGTGGCAACTTTTTCTAGGCTTGAGTTTTGACGCAACATAGTAGAGGTTGCATTATAGACTATTTTTGCCTGCTCGGTTTCGTTTGCAGCACAATAGATCTCTTTACCTTTTTCACTATCAACAAAAAGGAAGTAAAGAAGTATTGAAGCTAAAAGCTCGGTGTTGTGGGTTGGTGTAAAAGCTTCTCCTGATAGATAAAGCGATGAAGGGTGTGCTACTTGTATGCACTTCACAGGAACGCTTTTTGTTTTTGCGATAGATATTATGGCTTTTGAAAACGCTCTTTTTGATAGTTTTGATTTAAGTCTATTTTGCTTAAATCCAATATAAGATATTTTTAAACTTTTAGGAGCATAAAAACACACTCTAAACTTATCGCTACAAATCTTACCTTTTAGCATGGCTTTTGTTTTTTTTAAAGCAGCTTTTAATCCAAGTGATCTAACTAAAAGAAGCATATTATTTGCTAGTTTTTCATTTGTAGAACAAAACTCACACTGACCAGCCTTTGAAACAAAGCCATCGCTATCCATAATACCTCTTAAAAGCTCAAGCCTTGTTTCTTCATCATTAAATAAATATTCATTTGGAATATGCTTGTTTTTATATAAATTTAGCTTTCTTAGAGTTGAGCCAAAGCCATTATGAGAGTGTTTTTTGTCTGTGTAGGTATAATATACATTTTTGTTATCACTTGGAACTAAGTTTAGCTTTACGCCTATTTTAGATAATTTTACCATTATCTCATCTTTGTGGCTATCAATTGTTATCCTTGCATCATAGCTGCTTCCATTGCCTAACCAAAGTCCCAAAAGATAAGGATGTATAGTGGTTTTTTGCTTTTTAAAATGAACTGCTTTTGGGATTTGAACTTTAAAAGCATGTTCGGTTTTCTCATCTTTTCTTTTATAAATCACACCCAAATCTAACATTTCTTTGGTGGTTAGATTTAAGTCTTTACGAGAGCTGCCCTTATAGTGGTATGCACTATTTACATGCCAAATATGGTCTTTGTCTGCTGTGATACTACTGCCATCGCTAAATTTTACATCATAACAGTCGTGGTTATGCATAATATCGCTTATTAATGTTATTTTTGTAGGCTTTCCATCAAGACTAAAAACTTCATCACCCACCTTTAAATCAGCCATTTTTATAAAGCCTTTTGGAGTTGGTATAAGAGTGTTTATGCTTAGAGCTTTACCGTTTTTTCTAGGGATAAATAAAAGTGCTGATGAGTAACGGCGTGAGTTGGTATCTTTTTTAAAAGTAGCTATGGTATCGATAATGAACTTAATTTGAAAATCCAAAAGCTGAAAATTAACCCCTGCAAACTCTCCTGCGGTGTGTTTTAAAAGACTTATAAACTTAATAGCCCTAAAAGCTGTTTTTTCATCTATAAAATAAGGTGTATTTTTTAGATTTTCATTTTGAGTTTTGATATACTCATCGGCATTATTTAAAATCTCTTTTCTTAAGATTATTTTATTCATTTTTTCATCCATTTTTTAAAATTTAAAACCTTATTCATCTATTCAAGTATTCATCTTATCTGTTTTGAAATTTAAAAACCTTATTCATCTATCAATCCATCCATTTCATCTGCTTCAATAGGTGGCGTGGCATCTATACCCTTTCTATTTCCTGCGCCTATACCAAGAGCTTTTTCTCTTTTTAATTGTAATTCACTAAGTTTTAAATACCCATCAAATTTAGCACTCAGCCACTCTTTACCCTTTTCATCTTCAGTTGTTATGCCATCACTATCAAAACTTTGTCTTATGCGATCTAAAAAATAAGCATCTTTTATATATGCCTTTAAAACAGGCGTGTCAATATCAAGATAAAGCCCTAATGTCTTAAATATAGTTATGAGCTCTTTAAGTTGCGTGTTTATAGAACCAGACAAAGTGCTAGACGCAAATTTTAGCTTATTATCTTTTATCTCTAAAGACAACACATTTTCATTTTTTAATTTATTATGGGCTATTTCTTTTTCCAAAGCTTGTTTTGAGCTTGATTTTTTATGTGGATTAGTTTCTCTATATTTTTTAAGTTTTATCACCTCATCCTTGTAGTAAAAAACTTCTCTCCATTTTTTTACGCGATTTAAATTCTCTTTTTTAGCGAGCTTGCTCATAGCACTTTTTGTTTGTATAGATAAAAGCCTCATAGCCTCTTCATTTGATATCATCTTTTTATCCTGCATAAAAAACTTCCTTTGTCATTGTCATTTGTCCTATAACTTTTCCAAAAAAAATGGTGCACATAAAATCAAAACTCCCCCACTCGGTGTTTAGGCAACATTAATTAGAGATTAAACCACCCCCCCCTATTTATATAAAATTTCGTCGTTTAAAGTCTTTTGATTATGGCATTTATGGCAAAGTGATTGTAGGTTTTTTCTAGCTAATTTACTTCCACCTGATTTTATAGGAATTATATGATCTATCACATCGGCTTTTTTGCCACACACTCTACAAAACGGCTCTTCTATAATTACTCTTGCTCTTGCCTTTTTCCAAGCAACTGAGCTATAAAATTTAGCACTTAGCTTATCTCTTGAAAAATTATCATAAGTTTTATTGTAAAATTTAGCACTTAGCTTTTTACACTTATTGCACTGATATTTATGTAGGGGGATTTTTTCACCACACTTACAAAGCTTATACATACTGGCCATTATTTCCAAAACCCTATCTTTGTTTTTTTAGAAATTTGATAAATTTTGTTTATACTAAGCTCTTTTAAGTCATCTTTATCTCTTATAACAAAGCCTTGATACCCATCTTCTAAAAGTTCCCTTACCCAATCAGGTAGCTTTACAAAAATCACGCCTGAAACTTTTACAAGCTCGAGATTATAACGTTCTTTGTTTCCAAGTCTTAAGAATCTGTTGTCTAGATTTAGTGCAAAACACAAATCTTTTGCACTGCAATATTCACCTATAAAATTCAATTTTAACTCTTTGAAAAATAAAAAAAGGGTTTCATAAATTTAGATAACTAAATTTAAGGATAAACTAAAAAGACATTTTGATTATATCATAAAGTTTAAAGATTTCTATTTTAAATTTAATTTACTTTTTAAAAAGCAATTATAAAAAGCTAAAGATAAAAGAACCTAAAAAGCAAAAATACAAAGAGCCAAATTGCACACAATTAAGAGATTAAAAATTCAAATTGCATTAAGCTTTATTTTGCTATGATTTGCAAATATAAAAGCCATAGGCGTTTGCAATAGTTTTGTTATGGCACTTGGTATCTGCTACTTTAAGCGGCTATTAAGTTTTGTATCTGGCGTTTATGTCGGAAAATATTAAAAATCTTTACACTTTTTCAAAAGCTACTTTATCAAAAGAATTAACTAATGTTTTATGGCTTTTAAAAAAAAGTTCGAAAGCCTTTATTTTATTTTTGGCCGAATACCTAAGTGAATATTTTTTAGGGCTATAATCTTTATAAATTTGATATATTTCATCTTCATTGTCATATGTCATAATCCAATGAAAGTCATCTAAAAGCTTGATAGACTCAAATAATTTTTTATGATCATCATGAATAAAAAAATTAGTGTATAAATTTTTACCTTGTTTGTAATATGGTGGATCAAAAAATATAAAAGTTTGACTTTTATCCATACGTATTAAAAAGTCTTTTATAAATTTATTAGCCTCTAAGTTAAAGAGCTCTATTTTAGAGCTATATTTGGCTATTGTTGTTATCTTTTCTATTATATTTTCTTTATTAAATCTAGCATCTATTTTATATTGGCCACTTTGTTTTTGCCCACCTATAACACCACCCTTTATTATCCCAGATACACTTGTCCTATTTAAAAATAGTGTTGCAAAAGCTAAATCTATATCGTAATTTCTTATATCTTTTTTTAATTTATATATCTCTTTTTGTTTTTCTCTTTCTGCCATTGTTATTTCTGTATTCAATATTTTTTTAATCAATTTACTTGTATCATCTATAACAGCTTTCCAAAAAGAATAAATAGCTACATCATAATCATTTAGCACAATTTTATCAACTCTGCTAGATAGTAATAAATTCATAGCAACACCAGCTCCACCACAAAATGGCTCACAATATATAGGATTTTTTATATTATTTATTTCTATTGTGTATGATACAAATTCAGTTAGTTTTGATTTACCTCCAGGATAACGAAGAGGAGATGTAAACATGTAAAATCCTTAATAATTAAATCTTATCAATGCCAAATGTCTTAGCGATTTTATTATATTCAAATTTAAAATTATCAACAAATTCATCAACCACTTCTTTATTCTCTTTTATCCAGTAATCCAAAAGAGCTTCTCCAAAAATTTCTTTATACTCATTAAACCACTCTTTATATATTTCTAATTCATTTTTTTCTTTGTGGCCAGATTTTAAATTTTCATAGTTTACATGAACACTCCTATAAACTATATTATCATCTACATTGTCTGAATAAAACTTATGATCCTCTTCTAAAGATAACACATACTTACCCAAGATTTTTTCTACAGGTTCACTTCCTGGTAAAGTTAATATTGTTCTTTTATATTTTTGTTTTTTATCAAATGTAAAAAAGCTATCTTTTTTTAAAATATTATGAAGCTGGTGTTTGCTCTCATCTCTTTTTACATCTGGGTCTAATATTACTAGCGCATCTTTAAATATATTACTTGAAACTGCTAATTTTACAATATCAACAAAGCCAAATTCCCCATCTAAAAAATTTAAATCAGATTTTATTTTTGTATTTTTTAGTATACCTTTTAAAAACCACCTTGAAACATCATCCTCCATAAAAACATTTATTTCCTTATTAATAATTCTGTTTTTGTATTTAACCATTAAATCAGCATATATACCTGACATAGTAGGATTTTTTATTATCTCAATTTTTCCTATTGCATTTCTTAAGTACTGTATAATGCAGTAATTATTTTGTTCATTTAATTCTTTTTTGCATATGTGCTCCATCAAGCTAAGACTATGTGTAGTAAAAACTATTTGTAAATCAAGTTCTTTAGATTTTTTATATAAAAATTCAAAAAGTCTGTTTTGAGCAGCTGGATGAAGAGTTGCATCTATCTCATCTATTAAAAGTATTCCACCATGATAACAATCTTTTTGATTGTCTTTTAGTCTCTGAAATGAAAACACTGCAGCCAAAATTTGACCCAAATTATCCTGTCCAGAAGAGTTGGCCAAAGAGCCATATTGCTCAGTTATAATTCCTACACCCTTTTTTCGTTTTATTGAGTTAGGCTGAATAAATTCAGCCTTACCACTTACACCATCTAAAGTAAAAATATAATTATACTCTTGAATTATCATGTTTTTATAGCTATTTTCTTTTATTGTTTTTTGCTCTACAGCATCAGCCTCTCCAAATGGAAAAAGCCTAGAAAGTCCTAAATAATATACTGGCCAAGATATTTTCTTTTCATCTTTTTTATTTTCATCTTTTATTGGAATTAACCTATATCTAAAATTTGCTTCATCTAGTTTTTGAGTTGTGGCTCTAAAACTCAACTCACTAAGATACCCATCTAATATATTTCCTTTTTCATCTCTTGGCAAATCATCAAAAAATATAGTGCACTTACGCCCTGAGCTATCTGCAATCTTATCATATTTTATAATATCTGAATAATCTCCTCTAAAAGCATCTCCATTAAGCAATTCTCCATCTTTTTTCTTAATTTCAGCACAATTACTAAGCATAGCTAGTATAGTTGATTTGCCTATACCATTGTGCCCAGATATACAAGTTAAATTTGTTCCAAGCTCTATTTCATATACCTCATCTTTTTTAGAAAAAGCTCTAAAATTTTTAATTTTAATCTTTTTTATATACATAACAAACCTTATCAATGCTTTTATTTGTCTTTAACACACTATTTAAAAGTATATTGTCTATAATTCGACCCTTTTACACCATACTTTTATAACTTTTTATTTTTTAAGCTTTTTAACCTCATCCATATAGCTTCTTTGCTTTAATTCTTTAAACTTCTCATATTCGATATCTGCTTTTTTAAATTTTCCCTTTTACCCTCGTTTTGAACTATTAGGAAATTCCTAATAGTTGAATTATCAAGTTCATTGTCATTTAGGATATTTTTTATATGCTCGTTTATAGTCGACACACTCACGCCAAAAATTTCAGCTATTTGCTTTTGACTTAGCCATAAGGTTTCATTGGCTTCATCTAATAAAACTTGGATGTTTGTGTTGTTATTACCATCATTCCAGATAATAAAGTTTTTTTTGGTTGTATCTATCATCTAAACCTCACACTATACTCTTTACAACTTTTCCAACTATGCGAAAAAACTCATTGCTCTCATTAAGCTTTATCTCATAACCGAATTGTTTTTACCTGATATTATTATGTTTTGAGAACCATCTACATTTATATTTATTTGTATCACAGCTCCATCTCTTAAAGACTGCAAGAAATTTTCATTTGAAAATACAGCGAGCATCCCATCTGCTACGCCCTCACTTATTCTACTTATTTCCTCGTTTCTTACCGCCTCATAAATTCTTTGATTTTCTTTTTTAGTTCGCGCTATGCCTATTAGCAATATGACACCAAGCAAAACGACAAACAAAATTAAAGTACTAAATTTATCAAAAAACTCTATAAGCTCACTCATCGTTTATCCTTTAAATGCTCTAATATTGATAAAAATATTTTTAAAGCTTGATTTGCCTCTTCCATACCCATATCCTTTAAGGTTTCTATAATTTGATGAAATTTTTCTCTATTATCATTTTTGATTGTATTATTATCACCTGAAAAGGCGATATTATTATTGCCTTTTACGCTTACATTGCCACTATTCATATTTTCAATTGCTACATATTGTTCTATTTCGCTTTCTTGATTATCTCTTGGATCAAACTCCCCATATGCATAAGGGGATAATATATAATTTTGCTTAATCGGCTTTTTAATATATGGAAATTTTATGATGTCTTTATAATCTTCTAATTCAGCATCTCTCAAAATATCATCAGGCTCAAAGAAAAAGCCAAGTTCTATAAAATCAAAACTGCCATCAAATTTATCTGCTACATTATATATATGCTTAAACGGAACTTTGTTAGTAAGTATCCAATTATCGATAGTTTTTAACTTTATACCCAATTTTTTTGCAAGTCCTTTTTTGTCTTTGACTTTAGCCACAACACACATTCTACAAACGATATTTTTTGCGTCTTGTCTATCTTTTAAATTTCTTAATGACGATGGTTTTCTTCGTGGATTTATCATAGCCTTACTCTTTTGAAATTTTTTCTATTTGTTTGAGTTTTTCGATGATTGGATCAAGCAACTTATCTAAGTTTTTATTGCCATATTTCTTATAAAGTGCTAAAAATTCATTCACTTTTGGGGAATATACATTTGTTATATCAGCATTTTTACCAAATACGGTGTTACCATCCCCGCTAAATGCCAAGTTATTATCACCAGTTACTTTTACAGAACCGTTTAACAATGTATCCATACTCACTCCCAATTTTTCTGAAAATTCATATAATCTACCTTTTGGAATTTCTCCTCTTGTTTGCCAGGTATTAAAAGTTCTATATGGAACTTCCAAAATTTCAGCTAATTCTTTTATAGTATTAGCATTTGTTAAATTCTTTAGAAATGCTATATTCTCGTCAAAACTCGTCATATTTTTACCTTTATTGTAAATTTACTTCAAAATACCCTTGACAAATTACTTCATTTGAAGTATAATACCACCACTTACACCATAGAAAGAATTATAACTATTTATAGCTTAATTTTGTATTGATGGTGCGTTCTTTAAATTTAGTAAAAAATGAGCCCTTAAAGGCTTTATGTTTTTTTAAAATGTCATATAAAACATCTAACACTTAAATGGTGGCAACGCGTTCTTTATTTATAAGCCTTTTATTAGCAAAACACAACTTACATTCGTTGCCACTATCTAAGGGTTAAATTTAATAAAAAGGAAAAGGTATGAGCATAGGGGTTTTTATGTTTTTAGTGTGGTTTGTGGCTGGTGTGTGTATAGCTAGTCTTTATCTTTGGATGATGAGGTAATTAAAGGAGTTTAAAAATGAGTGAAAAAAACAAAATTATAGAGCTTGATTTTGACAAGATAAGAAAGAATTTTGGAAGTGTTGCAAATTTTACAAAATTTCATGACTATGATCAAAATGTTATTTACAAAATACAGTTTAACAAAAGCTTTGTTGTTGGGTCAAAAAATGAAAAGATGTTTGGGTGGTTAAGAGATAACGGATATGTAAAAAACATAAGCTCTTTACCAGCTAGTTTAAGGGGAATATGATGAATAAAAAATTTAAGCAGTTAGAAAAAAGAGTAAAAAAACTAGAAGAAAAAATAGGCAGTAATATTTGGGTTAATTTTGATGAAGTTAGCATAGGCAAAGAGTTATATAGGCTTAATAAAAGGTGTGATGAGCTAGATAAAGACGTAAATGGTTGGCGTGATGGACTAAATGATACTGATAAGGCGGTTATTAAAAAAGCTTTTGCCGCCTTTTTGGATAAGTTTTTAAAAATGTAAAAACATGTTTAGTTCATTTAAAAAAAAGTCAAGTGGTTTATCTTTGTTTTTTAAGATTAAATCTATTGCCTCTTTTGATTTTTCTTTATCTTTTGTGGAAAGATAAAGATTGGTTAAAGCTATTAAATTTGAGAGCTTTAACTCGTTAATTAGTTCTTGTAAAAGTTTAGTTTCCATTTTGATGGCTCCTTTATGTGTATAAATTTTGTTGCAAAGATATTATACCAAAAGGGGCTTTTGGAGTGGAAAGGATAAGTTAAAAGTCCTAACCAAAATAAATAAAGGATAAACAATGATATTAAATGCTTTTGAAGTAGCAAAAACAAAAAATGGTTATGTTGGCAAGAAGTCTTTTTATAAGGGTGTTAGTGGAACACTTTTTAACAAAAACAACTATGTTTTAGTATATAGCGGTGGTGATATTTATATCGCTGAAATTTTAACAAAACGTATAGTTGATACTTTAAAAAAGTAAGCTTTAAAAGGATAAAAGATGAGTGGGTTTTTGGTGTATTTTGAAGATGAAGTAAGCTTTTTAAAAAGGCGTGGGTTAGAGATAGCAGATATTTCAGCTTATAGTTTTTTTAAAGAAGTAAATATAAATTTTGAAGTTTATATCAAGAAAAACGGTGCTGATGATGTTAAAAAAGATATTGAGTTTGTGAAGTGCTTAAATGACTTTGCTTTAAAGTATGAAAACGAAATTGAGTATTTTGCACTCTTAACTGGTGTTGTTAAAACAGCTGGAAGAATAGCACTATGCAAAAAGATATAGACTACTTAAGAGCTTGTTTTTGGGGTTTTGAATATAAGTTTAAAACTGAAAAAGAGGCGATTTTATTTTTTGTAGATGAGAGTATAAAGGATCTAGAAAATAAAAGATATGAAAAAGTTAAAGAGTATTTATACTTAATAAAGTTTGGTGGATATAAGTTAGATGAGTGAGCTTTTAAAAGACAAAATTTCAAGCAATATAAGTGAAGAAGAGCTTTTTTATAAAATAGCTGATAAAGGCATAGATGCCGTGTTTCATGTCATAGAAAAAAGAAGCTTTTTAAACACTATAAAAAAGCTAATGTTAAGCCAAAAACTAAGGCTAACAAACAGAAATCAGTCTATTAAAAAGTGGTGTGAAAAAAAGTTTGGATCTGAAATGGGTATAAGCAACTTTAGTGGAAATGTAAAAAACCCATTTAGGGTTAGATATATAAACTTTGAAAGAGGTAATAAAAGCCTAAGTAACACAATGATAGTCATAGAAAATAGTGTTGAGCTAAACAATCTTTGCAAAGAGAGAAAGAAAAGATATGGAACTTATGTAAAGGTTGTTTTTGCAGGGCTTTATCAACCAACTAGAGCCATAAAGCCCTTAACGATGAAAGTTTTAAAGACTTTTTTATCGAAATATAACATTTGGGATATGGATTTTGCTGTTGATATTTTAAGCAAAGATAAAAGCAGTGATAAAAGCAAATTTAAAAACGCAGTTAAAGGCATAAGCAACAATGATAGCAAGATATACACACACTACTCTACAACTTATGCAAACTCATGCGTTAAAGGGGTAGAAAAAGTCCTTATTTATGATAAATACATAAAAGAAAGCATTTATCATAAACAAAGACTTTGCAAAGCTTTGGAAGATTGGAAACGAATAGAGTTAAGGGTGAGATTTAGAAAAAGGTTTTCAAAAATAACCAATAAAGAGATACTTCACTATAAAGATATGCTTGATGATATAGCAAGGAATTATAGTGATTTTGTCTTATTTGGAGTATATGAAAAAACCTTAAATGCACAAATTGCATATCTCAAGGATGGAAGACGCAAAATTAAAAGCGAGGTTAAATTTAAGGAGTGGATAGCATAAATGAGTAAAAATAGTGAGATATTTAAGTTTAAAATGTTAAAAGCTGCAAATTGTTTTACATTAAAGGAATTAAGCCAGCTAATAAATGAGTTTCCAAATTTAAAGCACTTAAAACGAGCTTTTGAGCTTAGAGAAGAAAAACTAAAAGGGGTTAAAAATGCTTCCAAAAAGTAAAAAGCTAGAGTATATAAACAGTAGCAAAGAGTTTTTAAGGCAAATTAAAGAGCTTGATAACAAAGATAGAACTAAAAAAGATGATAACACTAGCTGTGATGAAAGTTTTTTTAAAAATAGTGAGGAAAAAATTAAGCTTTTTTCAAACTCAGATAGTGTTTTAAAAATGTGGGACATAGGCGAAAGGATAAGAAAGTTTTATGGAGCTTTTAGAGATAAAAAAGCCTTATCATCAAGCCAAATAAATGATCTAAACTATAAAAAAGAGCTGTTTTGCGAGATGATAAATAAAATAGAGTTTTACAAATTTGATTAAAAAGGATAAACAATGGCTAGAACAAAACTAACAGATCTTAATAATATGCTTTTTGAACAGATGGAGCGTTTAAGAGATGATGATATAAAAGGTGATGCACTAAAAGAAGAGTTAGAGCGAAGCAAGGCAGTTGATAGTATAGCTGGCAAGATACTAGATCTAGCAAATTTAAGCCTAAATGCGGCTAAATTTGATGCGCAATATGGCATACAAAAGCCAAATTTCTTTATAGAGAATAAAAATGCATAGAGATAAGCTTGGAAGATTTAAAAAAGGAAACAAGCCGTGGAATAAAGGTGTTAAGGGAGCGATGAAAAACAATAAAACAAGCTTTAAAAAAGGTAATATGCCAGCTACTACAAAACCAGTTGGAACTATAGTTTTAAGAACAAACATAAGAAGAAAAAACGAAAATTATTACTATATTAAAGTGGCTAACCCTAATAAATGGGAGTTGTTGCACCGACACATTTGGGAAAAAGAAAAAGGAGAAATTCCAAAAGGATATCTTGTGATGTTTAAAGACAATGATAGCTTAAATGTGGATATTTCAAACCTATGTTTAATAAAAAGAAGTGAGTTAGTAAAACTCAATAGTAAATTTAGCAATGTTGATAGAAAGCTTATCGACACAACCTTAAATGTAATCAAACTTAAAAATGAAATAAGAAAAAGGGAGATAAAAAATGAAGCTACTAAATGAAAAAGAGGCGCAAGAGTATTTAGGATACTCAGTAAAAGGCAATATCTTAGCTAAAATGAGAATGAAAACAAATCAAGGCAAATGGGAGTTTACACCTAGATTTATCAAATTTAACGACTCTATAAGATATCCAAAAGAGTGGTTAGATGAAGATATCAATGCCTACATTCAAAGACAAGCCCAGCTTTAGGGCTTGTCAAAATATCTCAAAACCCTAAAAACTCACACCACCACTCTAACAATCTTTTATGCTCATCAGAGTTAAAATCTCTAAAATAGGCTTTATCCACTTCACTACCACGAGTATGCAGTAATACCTCATCGATTATTCTTTTTTCAAATTTACCTCTTTTTATGCCATTAATTGTTTCAGTTTCTCTTATAGCAAATGTAGCAAGTGTGCCACGAAAGCCATGAGCGTGTAAGTCAGTAATACCTAGTTTTTTCATATTTGTCATTAAAGTCATATCGCTAACAGCATAACCACTTTTTAAAGAGCGTGTTTTTGACTTAAAAACTATACCCTCATTGCCAGTTAGTTTTTTTTGATATTCTAAAATTTCTTTAGCTTTTTTTGGTAGTGGCAATCTTGCGTTTATCTTTGTTTTGTTATCACTCTCACCAAAATATACAAAATTCTCATCTACCCTATCCCATGTAAGTTCTCTTATTTGGTGTGGTCTTTGAGCCATTATTAAATTAAATAAAAAGATATTTTTAATGGTTTCATCAATGTTTGAGTTCATAACTGTTTTAATTATTTCTAAAAGTCTTTTTTTTTGCTTGTTATGATTTTTCTATGACCGGTTTTAGGCTTTGGAAAAAGTAAGGTTACATCTTCTAATATTTCATAAATAAAACTAATATCATTAATTGCCCCTTTATTTTTGGCAATTTTTAGCATATCTCTATAAATTGCTAATGCTCTTTGAGAAATCTCTAAATTTGCACCATTTAATGCATTTAATAACTCATCTTTATTTACTTCACTTATAAGCTTATTTCCTATTTTATCTAGTATCCACTTACTTACCCTATTTTTATATTTTCTTCTTTTGTTTTGATTTTCTTTTGTATTTGGATACCTTAGATCTAAAAGCTCACTAAATAAATCATTTATTTTCATTTGCCTTGATAGACTGCTTTGTTTTTCATAGTTTGTTGCTAATTCTCTAGCCTCAGCTAAGCTCAGCTCATTGAAGTTTCCTAAGGTTGCATACCCTGTTTTTATTCTCTTTTTGTATAACCTGGTTCCAGTGCTAAAACAGACTAGATATAAACTGCAATTACTATCTATACTAAAAGCTTTGAATTTCTTATCATTAGGGCATTTAAGCTTTTTAACTTGAGTGAATGTTAGAGTTGCCATTTTCTTTACCTTTTTACATTTTTGTAGTTTTAGTTATACACTTAGTTATACAATTTTATCGTAAATAAAAAGCAATTTAAAAGAATGTAAAGCAATGTGTAATTTATGTAAATAGGCTTAAAATACCGATTTTAAGGGCTTAAAAGAATAAAAAACAATGTAAAGCAATTGATTAAAAAATGTATAATGGCTCCGGATGCTGGATTCGAACCAGCGACCAAGCGGTTAACAGCCGCCTACTCTACCGCTGAGCTAATCCGGAATAAAGTAGAAGTTTTAAACTAAAACTCTGTAAAAAAGAAATGTAATTATAATACAAAAAAATTCCTTTGTCAAGTAAATTTGCAAAATTTTATAAAAAATCTGCAAATTTACATAAATTTAGAAAAAATATCTAAATTTAAGCTATGAAATCTGGATATTCCCACACTATTTTTCCACTTTTTATGGTCGTAAAAGCTATGCCTTTTAGTTTTTTTCCAAGAAGTGGGGAATTTAAAGACTTTGATTTATTTAAAAACTCATCATACATATACTCTAAGTTTGGATCTATTATTGCAATATCAGCTAAAAATCCTTCTTTAATCTCGCCTTTATTTTTTAAATTTAAAATCTTAGCAGGATTGAAAGAAGTTAGCCTTACCATATCGTTTAAGTTTATAACATCTTCTTCAACAAGTTTTAAAGTAAGCGGTATGAGTGTTTGAAGTCCTAAAATTCCAAAACTAGCTTTGTCAAATTCTGTAAATTTATCATCTACATTATGCGGTGCATGATCTGTTGCAATTACATCTATAAGCCCATCTTTTAAAGCATTTCTAATAGCAAGTTTATCGCTTTCTTCTCTTAAAGGTGGAGACATTTTATAATTTGTATTATAGTCCATTAAGCACTCATCTGTAAAGCTAAAATGATGTGGTGTGGCCTCACAAGTTACATTTATACCATCTTCTTTTGCTCTTTTTATAAGTTTTAGTGAATACTCTGAGCTAACATGTGCAATATGAATATGCCCACCTGTTAATTTTGCTAAAAGCATATCGCGACTTGCCATAATTTCTTCTTTTTCTCTTGCCATACCTTTTAAGCCTAGAATTGCTGAAACTTTTCCCTCATGCATCACACCACTTCTGCACATTGAACAGTCTTCACAATGACTTATAACAAACGATCCAAAATGCTTTGAATACTCAAGTGCTGCACGCATGACATCACTAGAGCTTACTGGGAGCCCATCATCACTAAACGCCACAGCCCCAGCACTTATCATATCGCCCATCTCAGTTATGCCCTCACCTTTTAGGCTTTTTGAAATAGCGCCAATTGGCAAAAGATCTATAAGTCCTCTTTTTTTAGCTTTTTGTATCATATCTCTTGTGATGGCAGCATTATCATTTACTGGATTTGTATTTGCCATAGGAAGCACGGTTGTCACACCACCCGCAACTGCACACTCGCTTCCTGAATTAATATCATCTTTATACTCATATCCTGGATCACGAAAGTGTACATGCATGTCAATTAAACCTGGCATTACAAGCATATTTTTAGCATCTATTATTTTATCAGCCTCTAAAATTTCATCAGTTATTTTTACGATTTTATCATTTTCTATTAAAATATTTGCTTTTTTTGAACTATCATGATTTATTATAAGACCACTTTTTATTAGAGTTTTCACGCTTTTCTCCTATTCGAGTTTAAAATATCTAAAATAGCCATTCTTACAGCAACTCCATTTTCAACTTGGTTAAATACCATATTAAAATCCCCTTCAAGTACATCTGAATTTACTTCAACGCCTCTATTTATAGGACCTGGATGCATTATTAAAGGGTCATTTGCTAAAAGAACTCTTGCCTTTGTAAGTCCAAAAAATTTACTATATTCACGGTTGCTTGGAAAAGGTGTTGAAGCGTTTTGTCTCTCAAGCTGAACTCTAAGCATTATGATAACATCGGCTCCATCAACTGCTTCTTCCATATCTCTTGCTACTTTGCAGCCAAAAGCCTCTACGCCAAGTGGCATCATCATAGGTGGTCCAAAAAGTGTTAATTTAGCACCAAATTTACTCATTGCCCAAATATCACTTCTTGCAACCCTGCTATGCTCGATATCGCCTATAATAGAAATTTTAAGATTTTTTAAATCACCTTTATGTTCCATTATGGTAAAAATATCTAAAAGTCCTTGCGAAGGATGTTCATTTAACCCATCGCCTGCATTTACAACCGATGAGGTTGTGTGTTTTGCGACAAATGATGCAGCTCCTGAGGAAAAATGTCTAAGGACAAAAATATCAGTTTTCATGGCTTCTAAATTATTAATGGTATCCATTAAAGTTTCACCTTTTTTTGTACTACTGCTTGCGGCTGAAAAATTTATAGCATCAGCACCAAGTCTTTTAGCAGCAGTTTCAAAAGAAATTCTAGTTCTAGTTGAGTTTTCAAAAAAAGCGTTTATCACAGTTTTGCCACGCAAAGCATCACTTTTTTTCATATCACTATTGTTTAGAGCTTTGTATTTTTTAGCTAAGTTTAAAAAACAGCTCATCTCATCGACGCTTAAATCCCTAAGTCCAAGTAAGTCTTTTCGTGTATAATTCATTGTGTTTCTCCATTTTCGGGAATTTATGATAGCAAATTTTTCCTTAAAATTTGAAAATTTAACTTTTTAAGATAAAATTTTAATACTTTTTAAAAAGGAAAAAAATGAAAAACATATTTTTAATACTTTCTATTTTAGCATTAAATCTGTTTGCAAATGATGATGCTATAAACAAAATAGGTTCGGTAAATACGGCTTGGAAACTGCTTGGTAAAAATGACAGAATAGAGATAATATCTGTAAAAGATCCAAAAATAGATGGAATAACTTGTTTTTTATCTTACGCTAAAAAAGGTGGAGCAAGCGAAATAGTAGGACTTGAAGAAGATACTAGCAACGCCTCAGTTTCATGTGTGCAAACTGCAAAAAAGATTATCATAAAAGAAGATATCTCAAAAGACAAAGAAAATATTTTTAAAAAACGAAGCTCAGTTTTATTTAAAAAAACGCAAGTTGTAAGAATGTATGATGAAAAAGATAATGCAATAATTTATCTAGCCTACTCTGATAAGCTAGTTGATGGATCTCCTAATAACTCAATTTCAGTAGTTCCATGCAACCAAGCAGTTGGAAATGTGTGCGAGTTTATAAATGAGTAAGGCTCTAAAAAGCCTTACTCATTATAAGTGAAGCTTTTCCTCAAAATATTTATCTATATCAAAATAACAATTTCCACTTTTTGTTTTAAAACTTATCATTTTACTATTAAATTTATCAACGCTGTCTATGCCTGAAATTGCCATTATGGTTTTTAAACTTTTTAGTAAATTTTTGTGATAATTTGCAATTGTTATAGCTTTTTCGTTAATTAAATATGAAAGGCGTTTTTTCTTATCTTGTGTTGCCATTCCAACTGGACATTGATGCTTTAAAGCACCCGAACAAACTCTTGCTCTAATACAGCCCCCACTCATCATAAATCCTCTTGCAATTCCAACTAAATCAGCTCCTAAGCATAGTGTAATAGCCACATCATCAGGCGTTAAAACTTTGCTACTTCCAATTATTTTAAAATGCTCTCTAATGCCATATTTCTTCAGAGTAAAATCAACAATATATAAAGCATATGGGAGTCTTAATCCAACTGATTCCATTAACTCAAGCGGTGCAGCACCAGTTCCACCATCTCCACCATCAATACTTATAAAATCAGGTAGAGTTTTTTTAGTATCAAATCTATCTTTTAAAATTTTTACCATATTTTCAACTTCATTTATATCTGAGACAATAATCTTAAAGCCAACTGGCTTTTCTGAAAGTTCTTTTAATCTAGAAATAAAATTAAAAAGCTCATTATAGTCGTTTGCATAAGGAAATCGATTTGGACTTATAATATCAACGCCCTCTTTTACACCTCTGTAATAAGCAATTTCAGGTGTAACCTTCTCGCCTAAAAGTCTACCACCAGTTTGTTTTGCACCTTGAGCTATTTTTATCTCAGTAGCCCTACAAAAACGCATAACTTTTTGATATTTTAGCTCGTCAAATTTAGCATTTTCATCTCTTACGCCATAAAGCCCTGAGCCAATTTGAAAAATTAAATCAGCTACATCACTAGGAATTTCATTAGGGAAATTTTCCAAAGGTGCATTCCAGTTGATTCTATAAAAGCTTAAATTTTTCTTATCAACAGCAAAACTATCCTTTGCTTCAATACCTTTTAAAACTAAATTTCTGTATTTTCTAATGGCAACGGTGTGATTAAAAAGCCTTTTATAAATATTGTAAATTTGCTTTTGCGATGGTGTTCCTTCTATAATTTCAAGATATTTTTTATTCTCACTAGCTATTTTGTGTCTAAAAAAATAATTTGTTGTAAGCCCACCCTCTCCAATATTTATAGGAAACCTAGCCTCTATTCCGGCACTTGAAAAAGCACTTGTTGCCTCAGGGCTTAAAGCCCCATCGCTCATAGCCGATCTGACAATTACAGATTTTGTTATAAATGGATTTTTACAGGTAGAATTACCTATTTTTACGCTAAAATTACCATTTATTTCATCTGCATTGAAAACATGACTTGCATGTTTTAGTAAAAATCTACTTCCATCATAACTTTGAGAAACACTAAATGAAATATATAAATTTTTATCTTTTGAGGCCTTATAAACCCAGTCAATTTTATCTCTTGATTCATAAAAATCTTCCTTTGCAAAATACTGTCTAAATGGCTCTCTAAGTAGCTCAAAAAGATATCTAAATCTAGCAATTACTGGATAATTTATAAGAAGTGATGACTTTCTTTGAACATATCTATCATATACAAATAGCGCAAATAAAAACGCTACTAATAAAAAAATAATAAAACTTAGCATAATTTTTTCCTTATTTTGGATTAATTATATTCCAGCCTTTTTCAAGTGCTATTTTTTTTAATTTATCATCAGGGTTTATACAGTTTGTAGAGTGTACGAACTCACACATCGCAAGATCATTTATCGAATCTGTATAAAAAACTATTTTTTGTGGGTTTAAATTTTTGTTTTTTAAATAAATTTTTAAAGCCTCAACTTTACCCTCTTGAAAACTTAAAGGAGGTATAAACTCATCTGTATAATGAGAGTTTTTAACCACTAGATTTACGCCAATTGCTTCTTTTACACCAAGATATTTTGAAACTGGATTTACTATATAAGATGGTGTTGCTGAAATTATCAAATTTGGAGTTAGAGTTTTTATCCAAATTTTAGCTTTATTGTAAATAATAGGCTTAATTTTAGTTTTTAAAAACTCAGGTATTAAGTTTGAAATTTCATTCAAACTAAGGCTTTTTAGTGAAGTTATTGAAAATTTCAAATACTCATTCATATTAAGTTTTCCTTCATCATAAAGCTCTATCATTTTTTGATTATCTTTTATAAAATCATCTTTTAAAATACCTTTTTCAAGTAAAAATTCATGCCATAAATCATAACTATCACCATTAATTAGTGTTTTATCAAGATCAAAAACTGTTAAAGTCATAATTTTCCTTATCTAAATTTTTCTTCATTAACACTATTATAACCAAGTTCAAAAAGCTCATCAAAGTTTTTAAAACTAAAAAGTGAATATTTCTTAATCAAATTTGATGAGATATAAATTGTATCTTTTGATATTTTTGGCTTTTGGGGACTAAGCATAACTCTTAAGGCCCTATTTACGCCAGTTATTAGATTAAAATCATCTTTAAATTTTGGCTTTTTAAAAGGAAGTGAGATATCATATTTATTTATCAAATTTGAAATTGGCTGCAAATCAACAGCTACGGTTTTTTCTTTAAATTTTTCAAAAGGCTTTGTTGGGAGATTGTCTTTAAATCCACCATCTGCTAAAAAATAGTTATCATATTTTACCGCTTCAAAGATAGGTATTAATGCACAACTTCCTAAAACTATTTTTAAAGTATCACCTTTATTAAAGTAAATTATCTCACCACTTTTTAAATCAAGTGCCGATAAATAAACAGGAATTTTAAGCTCTTCTAAGCGCTTAAATTTAAGTAAATCTTGAATAATCTTGTTGTTAAACTCAATTTTTGCAAAGCTTTTAAAGTCCAAATTTAAACTAAATGCGCTTTTAAACTCATCAGTTTTAATAATTTCTAAAATTTCAAGCGGTTTAAATCCACTTGCATACGCCACAGCTACAAATGATCCTATACTTGCCCCACTAATGCGTTTTATATAAACGCCAATTTCATCAAGTTTTTGAAGAACACCTAAATGATATGCCCCTCTTGCAGCTCCACCTGAAAGTGATAAGTTTATATCCAAAAATTAAACCTTTCTTTAAAATGTTTAAATTTTACAAACTATTTTTAAATAAATACCCAAAAAATTGGGTATTTAAATTATTTATTTATTTAGATAGATATTCTCCTAAAGCTTTTAGCTCCTCATCATTTATCTCGACTTTTCTAAAAAAAGGCATACTATGTTTTCCTTCCCTTACAAAATATTCAATTAACTCAGGATTTAAATCATCTCTTTTTGTTAATTCAGCAGGAATTGAGCCTTGATATAAGGCTTGCAAAGCATTTGTTCCTGGCATATTTGCCCCATGACATGGAAGACACCAATAATTATAAATTTCTTCTCCTGTTTTTGGCATTTTTGCCTCAACCCCGCCACTTAAAATATCTTTTTCTTTAGCATTTAAATTTATAAAACAAACAACTCCTATAAAAATCATAATCTTAACTAAGTTTTTCATCTTTTTTTCCTCTTAAATGTTTAGGCCAAATTCCGCCTCTTCCTGGTGCGATTATGCCATTTGGATCTATTGCATCTTTTAACTCTTGTGTAAATCTTTTTAAAATATGGTTATTAAAAGAATACACATTATAAACATCATCTTGAAAAGTTGGAGCAGCTCTATAATCTCCCCAGCCATTTTCCGCAGCAACTTCAATCATTTTTCTATAAGCTTTTCTTAAATTTTTATTATGTTCAATATCTGTTCTTGAGTTTCCAAAATTTAGCATAAAACAAAACGCTCTATACATCCAGCTTCTAGGATGTGAAAATGGTGTAATTGGCGAAGGCATCCCAAGCTCGTGAAAAACATCTATATAAACCTCTTGACATTTTAAAAGCTCTTTTCCATCTCTTGGAATAATTGGCGAAAACCAAACATGCCCATCTTGAGGCTCTAAACTCTCACCTCTTGTGCTAAGCCAAAAAATCTCCATATTTGGAATTCCAAGGGAAATTTTATGTTTCATTTTAGCAATATCATCTTTGCTTAAAGGAAGTGAAAACTCTTGAACGAGCTTGAAATTTGAGCCCTCAACTTCATCAAATCTGCTTTTTATATAGTTCGCATTTGCTTTAACTGATTCTTTGTTTCCATAAATAGGAATGTCAATTTGCCAGTAAGGAATTTTATTTTTTAATGCATAGTTTTGAATTTTTTCAAGGTCTGGTTTGCCATCTTTTGAGGTTAGATATGATTTTAACTCAGGGTTCATTTCTTTTCCATGAGGTGGATTTAAAGGACTTCTATAAAGTGGCCAACCGATAATAAAAGAATCTTCTAAATAATTTAATATTTCAACTATTTTTATTAAATCATCTCTTTTTTTAGCTTCCAATGAATAAAGTGCGTAATATTCAGGTTTAGGCATAAGCCAAAATCCCATTTTTGTTACAATGCCAAAATTTGATTGCGCAAAAAGACCATCTAAGTAAGCACCATATCCGTATTTATTTTCAGCAAAAGTCTTAGCTCCAGGTAAAGCTCCCATGCCGGTTCGCATTATCTCACCATTTGCTAAAACAACTTCCATTCCACAATGTGCTCCAAAATGATCCCTATACATTCCATAAGTATATCCCCAACCATGATCAAGTGCATTTCCAACAGGACTTCCCCAACCAGGATCTGGTATATCCATAAAAACATTTAAGTTATTATCTTCACAATATTTATAAAAGTCAAAATAACTAACACCTGGTTCTAAAATACAGAAATTTCTCTTATCATCAACTTCTATGATTTTATTCATTCTTTTTAAATCAATTACTATATCACCGCGATTATTTGGAGCTGAAGAGCCATAACCTAAATTTTTGCCTGTTGAAATAGGAAAAAGCGGTATTTTAAATTCATTTGCTACTTTAACTATTTTACTTACTTCTTCGGCGGTTTTAGGAGTTATTGCTAATGATGGGATTGGCTCAGTTTCTTCATCCCATTCAGGAGAATAAGCATCCCTATACAAATATATATCTTTTTGATTATCTATAACATTATCTTCGCCCACTATTTCTTTAAATTTTTTTATAGCTTTTTTAAAATTTTCAATACTTACACCATTTGGTAAAATCATGTCAAACTCCTTTTTATATTTAGATTACTACTTGGAAATAAAATCCAAGATACTAAACCATCATCTAAAACTTTTTCTTTACTTTGATAGTAAAAATCTTTTGCTATATTTTTAATAACAAAAAAAGTTTCTTTTGATGTTATGCCAGATGAGATAAAGTCATCTCTAAATTTATCTTTTAAATCAAAATAAATCTCACTTACATCTTTATTTATCCTTAGTTTTTCTTTATTTGCAAAAGTAAATGCATAGTTTTTGCTTATTTTCAAATTTTCATCATAGATTAAAAAATTCTTATCTTCAAATTTAAAAGAATTAGCAAAAGAGTAATTAGAAAGAAAAAAGGTGGATAAAACGCCTGTTTTTAAAAAATTTCTCCTTGAAATTTCGCTCATCATTTAACTCCTTTCGAATTATAATGTAACTTAAAAGTTATTTTATCACATTAAGCAAAATTTTAAGATAGAAATTAAAATTAGATATTTTTTTTAAAGATAGTTTAATATTTTAAAACACATTTATAAAAAAATTATAATTATCTTAAATTTAAAATCTCTAATCAAGTAAAATAAGTTTTGTGATTTTATTTAAAAGCAAGTTATTTTGCATGATGTTTGGATTATTTTGACCTATTTTTAAAGATGTGATTGCAGTTTGGGCTATTAAAGCACGTCCATTATCTACTGTTTTTAGCCCCCAAACATTATGGATAACACTAACTTCACCATTTATAATACCACCATAAAGCATAATGTGCCCTGGCATATAAATAAGAGCTAGATATGGCGTAGCATTTTGCCTTATTGTTTCAAGCTTTTCATCACTGCTTAAAAAACTTAAATCTATACTTTTATGCCCAACAGTTTGAGCTTTTGAGTTTCTTCCAAGCCATACGCCAAAAGATGTCATAACATCTTTTGTAAAAAGCGAACAATCTCTATAATATCCAAACCCACCCCAACCATAAGGCTCACCCAAAATACTATTTATTACTTTTTTAATATTTTCATCATTTAAAACAGCTGGAAATACAGTGGCACTTTTTTTAGAAATTTTATAATTTTCTAGGCCATTTTTTGTGAAAATTTCACCATAATAATATTTATCATCATATCTATGAACCATTAAAAGTGTCCCAACTCTTGCATTTAATAAAAACTTATTATTTAAATTAAAAAGTGGTAATTTATCCTCTAAAATAGTTATAAATTTGGAGTTTTTTATCAAGTTTATTTCATCTTGTGATAAAATTTTTATATCTCTTGCATCTATCCAACCCCAAGCAGAATCAGTTTGCACAAAAACAAAATCTCT
Organism: Campylobacter ureolyticus; assembly: GCF_013372225.1. Classification (NCBI taxonomy): domain Bacteria; kingdom Pseudomonadati; phylum Campylobacterota; class Epsilonproteobacteria; order Campylobacterales; family Campylobacteraceae; genus Campylobacter; species Campylobacter ureolyticus. The sequence goes on from NZ_CP053832.1 coordinate 1,137,853, forward strand.
GTTTTTGCTAAAATGAGAAATTAAAACTGGATAATTAACTCCTAAAGTAGAATTTGCAAAATAATCAAAAGGATAGCCCTCACCCGCATCTTTAAAGCTTATAAATATTGGCTCATTTGTTGGAGCATTTCTTAAAAAAGTATTTTTTAAAGTAATTGCAGGAAAAAATAACTCACCAAATTTATTAGTGTTTGCATTTTCGTAAATTTTATCAAAGAATTTATCATCATAAACTCTTCTACTTGGTGAATAATATTTTTTATTTTTTGTGTTTTTATATGCATTTAATGCCCAAAAAGCCTCTTTTTTAGAAATTTTGGGTCTATTTTCTTGACTAAAATCCCACACTCTAAAAAAGCGCTCTAAAAACAAGTCTCTATCAAAAAGTTTAGGATTTTTAACTTTTGGTAATATTTTAGAGTTTTGAGGAAATTCAAGCTTTAAAATTTCATATTTTTGATTTTGGTTTATTGTTTCATTTTTAGTGGCACAACCAGCAAAAAATAAAACTAAAACTAAGCTTAAAAACCACCTCAAAACCATCGTAAAATATCTCTATTTAGCTGATAGCTCGTGAACTAAATTTATAAAATATTTAGTATTTTCAACTGGTATATCAGGTAAAATTCCATGTCCTAAGTTGAAAATATGAGACTTTCCTTTCATTGTTTTTACTATCTTTTCAACGCTTTCTTTAATAGCATTTTTGCTATAAAGACGGCAAGGCTCCATATTTCCTTGAAGTGTATATTTATGGCTTAAAACATCTCTTGCAAGAGCTAAAGGAGTACTCCAATCAACTCCAAAAACATCGAAATTTCCATCAATTTTATCTAAATATGCACTAATACCTTTTGGGAAAACAATAATTGGAATTTCAGGATATTTTGCCTTTAAGTAATCAACAATTTCTAAAATATATTTCCAACTAAAATCAAAATAAACATCTTTTTCTAACGCACTTGCCCAGCTATCAAAAATTTGAACGGCATTAACGCCAGCTTTTATTTGATTTTCAAGATAAATTTTAGTTGCTTGTGTAACTTTGCTTAAAATTTTATGTAAAAATTCAGGATTTTGATATAGAAGTTTTTTACATTTTGCATAGTTTTTTGTGCTTCCACCTTCTATCATATATGTTGCAACGGTCCAAGGTGCCCCACAAAAACCAATTAATGCTTTGTCTTTTGCAAGTTTTTCTCTAGTGATTTTAATGGTTTCATAAACATAATCTAGATTTTTAACGGCCTTTTGAGCATCTAATCTTTTTAAATCCTCTTCGCAAGTAATTGGATCATGAAAAACTGGGCCACGACCAACTATAAATTCTAAATCTATTCCCATTTCCATAGGAACAACCAAAATATCACTAAATAAAATAGCCGCATCAACACCAACTATATCAACTGGTTGAAGTGTAACCTCACTTGCTTTTTTTGGATTTTTACATAAACTTATAAAACCACCTGCATCTTTTCTAACTGCTCTATATTCAGGTAGATATCTCCCCGCTTGCCTCATCATCCAAACTGGAGTATAAGGAACTTCTTTTTTTAAACACGCATCTACAAATATCATTTTTTCTCCTTTAAATTTAGTGTTCGCTTCCTTTGTGAAGGAAATAAAGTCCTATACAAAGTGCTAATATGGAAAGTGCCAAATAGCCCATTTCAAGCGGTGTTTCAAACTTTGCGTGAAGCACCCTTTGAAAGAAATTTACGATTAAAACCATTACGATAACTTTGCCAATTTTATCTTTTAGTTGGTCTAAGCTTTTTATTTCTAAAACTTTTGAGTGTTTTGAGTTTTTCATCGGCTCAATTTCAGAGATAAAAAGTTCATAAATTCCAAAACTAAAAATAAACAAAACTAACGCCATCAAATACAAATCAATCGCCCCAACTATCACACCAACAGCGTCTGAGTGAAGATCTATCTCCTTAACGCCATTTACCAAATATCCCCACGCACCAAACATAACATTTAAAATATCATAACTTGCTATCACAAAGCAAATCACAGCTCCGATTAAGCCAAAAATCACAGGTAAAATCGTAACAAATCTCGAACTCCAAAGAACTCTTTCAAAAATTTTTTCAATCATTTTTTCTCTTTTTATTAATTTTATTTTAAATTTAACATTTTTTAATCTCTCCACTTATTTTAAAGCTTTTAAATTTATCACTATCTTTATAAATTTCAACAAAAAGTGGTTTATTGCTTGGCTGAATAAGCTCAAAAGAAGTTTTATTATTAATTAAATTTAAAATAACTGAAGCTGCCAAACTCCCACTTGCACAAGCACTTTCATAAAATAAAGTATTAATATCTCTTACAAAAACAACAGGTTTTAAAACCTCATCTTTTACATTTATAAAGCCACTTGCTTTAAGATTAGTCAAATTTAAGCTTTTTATCTTTTCAAAGCCAAATTTTTTATACTCATCATCACTTTTAAACTCTAAATTTTCTAAATTTACAATATGAGTAATGCCATCTAAATTTACTAAATATTCGAAATCATTTAGCTTTTTTATATCAAATTTATCACTAAAATTTGAAACTGTAAAAACCCCAAACTCATCTTTGCCACATTTAAAAACTTCACCTAAATTTTTAACCTTAACCTCATCTTGGCTAAATTTATCCATATAAAAAAGCCCTGCACATCTTATAGCATTTATGCAGCGCTCACCACCTGCCATAAAAAGGTTAAAATCATCATCAACAAAACCCACTTGTTCAACAAATGGGTGTTTTTGCATAATTAAATCATTTAAGCTTTTATCAAGTTTTTGACTAGATTTAATATAAATTAAAGCCGTGGGATTTCCACTAGGCTTATAAATTTCATAATTTATCTTTGATAATCTATCCATTTAAGTGCAATTCTCACAGCATTTGTAGCAGCGCCAACTCTTACTTGATCAGCTACGCAAAAAAGATGAAGTATTTTTTCATCAAAATTATCTTTTCTAATCCTACCAACATAGGTATAATCGGTATTTGTAGAAATAGTTGGCATTGGATAAGAGTTATTTTTAACATCGTCAATAAGCTTTATGCTTGGAGCATTTCTTAAAATTTCTCTAACTTCTTCAACTTCAAAATTTCTTTCAAATTTAATAGTAATTGCTTCACTATGACTTCTTAAAACTGGCACTCTAACGCAAGTTGCTGAAAGTGGAATATTTTTATGAAGTATTTTACTAGTTTCATTTACCATTTTCATCTCTTCTTTTGTGTAGTCATTTTCCAAAAATACATCAATATGAGGAATTACATTTAAAGCAAGTTGGTGTGGAAAAACTTTATTTTCAAACTCATCAAGCTTAAAGGCAAAAAACGCTTGCATTTCATTAACAAGCTCTTCCATTCCTTCTTTTCCTGCTCCACTTGCTGCTTGATAGGTGCTTACATCAACTCTTAAAATATTAAAAATATCATCAAGTGGTTTTAAAACCTGCACCATTTGTATGGTTGAGCAGTTTGGATTTGCAATAATTCCTGTATTTTGCCATAAATTTATATCTTTTGGATTGCACTCAGGCACAACTAAAGGAACATTTGGCTCCATTCTAAAATGACTTGTGTTATCTATCACCAATGCTCCACTTTGGGTTGCAAATTTAGCAAAATGAGCTGATACCGAACCGCCTGCACAAAAAAATGCAATATCAACATCATGCTCATCAAAAATAGTTTCAGTAAGTTCTTTTACAACATACTCTTTACCGCAAAACTCTAGCCTTTCTCCAGCACTTCTTGAGCTTGCGAGCAAAAGTAATTCATTAATAGGAAAATTCATCTCCTCAAGTATTAGTAAAATTTCTTCTCCAACCGCACCTGTAGCTCCTACAACTGCAACATTAAAACGCTCTTTATTCATCGGATTCTCCTAAATTTAACTGATCTGACTCTTCGCTGGTTTCTTCATCTTCTATTTTTGGACAAATTGCAATATTTACAACCTCTTCTCCATCAACATTTACAACTTTTACGCCACTTGTATTTCGACCTGCTTTTCTAATGCTTTGCATATCTACTCTAATCATCTTACCACTAGTTGTTAAAGCCATTAAATCCATCTCATCATCAACTATTACAATACCAACTAAATCGCCTGTTTTATTTGTAAGTCTCATACAAATAACACCTTTTCCAGCTCTTTTTTGAAGTCTGTACTCTTCAGCTGTGGTTCGCTTACCAATGCCTTTACTTGCAACACTTAATATTTCTTGATCATTTGTTTGTAAAACTGCTGCACCTATTACGCTATCATCTTTTTCTTTAAATTTAATTGCAGTAACGCCTCTTGTAACTCTTCCAGTTTCTCTAACATCAGTTACGTTAAATTTAATACACATTCCCTTTTTAGTAGCAACCAAAAGCATTTGACCATGTGGTGCAACTTCGCTTTCATCTTCAATCTCATCTACTACTTCATCATCTATATTTTCATCATCAATGATTTCATCATCATCTGTATCAAGATCACCTTTTTCTATAATTAAAGATGTTACTACTGTATCATTATCATCTAAATTTATAGCTTTTATTCCAACACTTCTTATGTTTGCATACTCGCTTAGTTTTGTTCTTTTTACAATTCCGTTTTTAGTAAATATTGTTAAAAATTTATTATCAGCAAAATCAGTTGTTGGGATGATAGCCATAATCTGCTCATCAGGTGCAAGATCTATTAAATTTACAACTGCTTTTCCTTTTGCAGTTCTGCTTCCTTCTGGGATTTTATAAACTTTTAACCAATAAAGCTGTCCTTTATCTGTTATAAACATAAGCGTATCGTGAGTATCGCAGACAAAGAAATTCTCTATAAAATCATCATCATAAGTAGTTAATGCAACTCTTCCTTTTCCACCTCGTTTTTGTTTTTCATATGTTTTACTTGGAACTCTTTTTATGTATCCGCGGTGAGTTATGGTTACAACCATATTTTCATTTGGTATTAAGTCTTCTATGTCAATATCATCATAATCATCAACTATTTCAGTAATTCTTGGGCATTTAAATTTATCTTTTATTTCTAATAGCTCATCTTTTATAATGCCTTCAATAAGTTCTTCACTTTTTAATATTTTTTCTAAATTTTCAATAAGTTCTAAAATTTCTTTTAGCTCAGCTTCTAGTTTTTCTCTCTCTAATCCAGTAAGCTTACTAAGTCTCATATCCAAAATGGCATTTGATTGAAGCTCACTTAGTCCAAATTTACTCATTAATCCATCTCTTGCTGAGCTGGTATCTGCACTATTTTTAATAAGTTCAATTACATCATCTATGTTATCAAGGGCTATTTTTAAACCTTCTAAAATATGAGCTCTAGCTCTTGCTTTTTGAAGATCAAATATAGTTCTTCTTATAACAACAGTTTTTCTATGATTTAAGAAAAGTTGTAAAAGCTCTTTTAGTGTGAAAACTTTTGGCTCTTTGTTATCAATGGCAAGCATTATAACACCAAAAGTTGTCTCCATCATAGTTGATTTAAAAAGATGATTTAAGACAATATCACTCATGGCATCGCGTTTTAGCTCAATGACCATACGCATACCTTCTCTATCGCTTTCATCTCTTACTTCGCTAATTCCATCAATTTCTTTATCTTTTACTAAATTTGCTATTTTTTCTATTAAATTTGCTTTATTTACTTGATAAGGAAGTTCATCAACAACGATAATGTCTTTATTATTTTTCTTTTCAATATGAGTTTTTGCTCTTATTTTAATTCGTCCGCGACCTGTCTCATAAGCCTCAATAATACCTTTTTTACCAAATATAACACCACCTGTTGGAAAATCTGGTCCTTTGATGTGATGCATTAACTCTTTTAAAGTTGCATCTTTATTATCAAGTAAAACCAAAAGTCCATCAACAAGCTCATCAAGACTGTGTGGAGGGATGTTTGTAGCCATTCCAACTGCGATTCCACTTGAGCCATTTAATAACAAATTTGGAACGCGTGCTGGTAAAACATCTGGCTCACTCATGCTTCCATCATAATTTGGTGTAAAATCAACAGTTTCTTTATCTAAGTCTTTTAAAAGCTCTTCTGCTAAATTTGTCATTCTAGCTTCTGTATAACGCATAGCAGCAGCAGGATCGCCATCAACAGAACCAAAGTTTCCTTGTCCATCGACAGTTGTTATTCTCATACTAAAAGGCTGAGCCATTCTAACTAATGCATCATAAACTGCAGTATCACCATGTGGGTGGTACTTACCAATAACATCTCCTACGATACGGGCTGATTTTTTATATGGACTTCTACTTCCAACACCCAAGTCATTCATAGCATAAAGTATCCTTCTATGAACAGGTTTAAGCCCATCTCTTGCATCAGGTAAAGCTCTACCTATGATAACACTCATAGAATAATCAAGATAGCTAGTCTTTATCGAATCCTCAACATCTATTATCTCGACATTTTCATCAAAAAGATTATTTTCCATAAAATTCCTTATATTTACACATTTATTTTTCAAAAATACTAAACATTATATCCAAAAATTAGTCATTTTCAAAACTAAGTTATTAATAATTTTATTTAAAAATCCATTAGTATAAAAGTTTTTTAAACATAAAAAATATAGCTTTTTATTAAAGATAAATATAGTTAATTAATGATAAAATCATTAATTTAAATTTTTTTAAAAATGAGGTTTGTAAAATGCTAAAACCAAATCAACAAAAAGATAATAAGTCTTATAAATATAATATTATTGATACATTCTATAGGGCAGACAATTTTACAAAAGGAAGAGCTTTTAAAAAATTTTTTAGCAATTTTTGTCAAAAGGTTTTTGATATAAACTATAAAATGTTAAAAAATAAAGATTTACAATATTTTCCATTAGGATATAGTGAAAATAACGCCTATTCAAGCATTTCTCACGCATTACATTTACTAACACCTTATGTGTGGAGTGAAATGTTCATTAATTATAAAAATAGAAAAAATATTAAAATTTTAAACAGTGCAGATATAAATAGTAAAGATTGTGATGATAAATGGAGGTTTGTGGATTTTTGGTTTATGAGCAAAGACAAAGAATTTGAAGTATGGCTAGAAGTAAAACGATTAAGTTTTAATGTCGGTAAAAATGCTAACTTAGATTTTGATCAAAAAACTATTAAGAGAATAGAAGATGCCTTATATCAAATTTATAATATTAAAAACTCCAATAAAGATAATCCATGTCAAGATTCCAAACAAGCAAATTTAAAAGTTGCTTTTTTTATAACGCCTTTATGGTGTAAAAAAAGTCAAAAACCAACAAATAAAAGCATAAAATATATTCCAAATAAAATAGCAAATCTACTTAATGATTTTATAGATTATAGGCGAAATATGGGGGTATTATGTGCGGTTTTTGAACTAGATTCACAATTTGAAAAAGAAAATTTAATATATGAAGGCGAATATACGCCTTATTTTATGCTTAATGCCATTATACTAGAGTAAGTGTAATTACAAAAACAATTATACGAATTTTCCATCGGTATCTAATTCGTAAGTTTTACCAGAAAAATGAAGCGTATAACTAGTTATATTGACAGTAATGTTACCATATATAGATAATATTTTTTGATTTTTATAATGATCTTTTACTATTTTTGATATAAAATTTAGTTGATAGGTTAAACTTTTAAAAAATAACTCACCCCAATAAGGTTCTAATCCTATATATCTTTGCCTGCTTAAACTCAATGCTGCATATTTTAACTGAGTCATATCTCTTGGCTTAAAATCTGTATTTACATAAACATACGAACCTTTAAATTTTAACCTTTCTTCATAGTATCTTTCAGTTTTTTCAAACTCATCTTTAATGTCTTTTTTAAAATATTTACTTAGTGCTAAAATAAGCGTTCTAGAATTATGAGTCCAATCAAAATGTCCATTTGATAAAAACTCAAAAAGGCTATTTGATTTTTTTAAATTTATAAGTGCTTGTTTAAAATTTTGCTCTTTTGGGTACCCAAGCTCTTTTGAAATAACTTTCATATCGCTTTTCAATGTTAATTCCTTAATTTCATTAAAAATCATTTTTTATCCTTTTTTTTGATAATTTTAAATTCCAACAGCTAACAACCACATTTTAAATTTATTTTTATAAAATTCATTTAATTCATAGTCCCAAATAATTTTTACTTCTTCATTGCAGTTTTTTTCCACTTTATTTATTATTTCACACAAATCAAGCAAAAACATATTTGGATTTACAACAAAATAAATGTAAATATATTTTGCTTGTTTTATTTTTAATTTTTTTATTTTATGCAAAGCTTTACTTTTATTAAGAATTTGATTAAAGCCGATAATTTTACCTTGAAAACAAAATGTATTTTTTAAATCCTCAAAATCCACCATAAAATCTCATTTTATGGTATATACAAATATTTTTAAAAAAATTTTAGTCAATTATTAATTAGTTTTAAGATACTATAAAATTACATTGTGCTTTTTCTATATCTATATTAATTTTATCAAAGAAATATCTTTTTATTTCCATATTATCACTTTCTTTTGGCAAAAAATTTATGATGTTTTTCTCTGTTTTTATTAAATAACTAGTGTAAATTTTAAAACCAATTTTTTTATTTAAAAGAATAAAAACTACAAATTTACCAACTAAAAATACCGCAATAATCCATCCATAAACAAATAAAAATATACTGAAATCAAAAATTATCATTGTAATACCAACTAAAAGTATAGCCACAATTAAAAATTTTTTAGAGACAAGTTTTTGAGTTTGAAAATTTTCATTACAAATAGCAGTTTTATAAACTCCAATTATGTCGCTCAAATTTATTTCAAGTGCTGTATCGCTTCCTTTTCTATAGACAATTTTTGAATCATAAAAAATAATAGTTTTATATGGGTGTTTAAGTAACTCTAAAAAAATTTCTAAAGTAATAAACATAAAAATAATATTTTTTGGTATAAAAAAACACTTATGCCGTTAGAAATAAAATTAACAAACAACAAAACTGGAATTGTTACTGCGAAAAAGGCTGTTTCGTGCATATTGTAATCTCTTATAATTAACGGTTCTTTATCATAATCTCTTTTTTTAGGTTTTGCTTTATTGGATAAATTTTGAGAATTGTCTAAATTTGAGTCATTGTTTAAATTTGAATTATTCAAATTTGAATTATTCAAATTTAAATCATCTTCTAAATTTTTATTAGAATTTTCTTTATTATCAGAGTTATTGCCTAAATTCACTCTATTTTTAGGTCTATTGTTTCTTAAATATTCTCTAAGTTTTTCTCTTTTATCATCACTCAAATTTTAGCCTTTGCTGTTTTTATAAAAACGATGTATTCTAGTCTTTTAAAACTTAAAATATTATTTGAATTTTTTATTAATATAAATTTAGCATAGTGGCTAATTTAGGATTATCTACTATAACTTATTGTAATTAAAAACTTTTATTTATGGTAAAGATTTAATATAAAAAAGAGTGTTTAGTTTATCATTATAAGAGTTTAAAGATGATTTTAAATTTAATTTTATATATTTTTCTGCCTTATCAAGCTTCTCTTTAGCTTTTATTTGCCTATCTAATAAATTCATAATTATCCCCTTTAAATAAAATTTTATTATTAAAATATGTTATAACTTTTTGGTAAATTGTCTATATCAATATTTTTTTGCAAAAAATATTGTTTTACCTCTTTATAAATTTCATAATTATAAAGATAAATTATATAATACCGTTTAGCAAAAGAATTGTTATAGCTTAGCAAAAAAGTTGGTTTATAAATTTGTATAAATGGAAATATTTTAAAGCCATTTACTCTTTTGTTTATAAATAGATAGATAAAAAATTTGATAAATAAATTTGAAAAATAAAAAGATATCACAATAAAAAATACAAAACCTTTACTAATAATTATAAGTACAACTAACGAAGAATATATTATAATATCAGCAATATCAAAATTTGAATTTTTTGAATAATTTGTAGAAAATGGTAAAATCAACTCGCTAGCCACAATCTTGCTTTGCTTTTTTAATTTGCCATAATCATAAAATTCAATATATTTATTGCAAAATTTGATTTTATGATTTGAAAAATATTGTTTTTGACAAATAGTTACGACAAAAATATATCCAACTAACAAAAACAATGCAGCTATATACCCATCAAAATCTATAACCGACCCTTTATATAAATCTTTGCAAAAACAAGAGATAATTAAAGATAAAATCAAAGACGCCATAAACATAATAAGAACAAAAAACTCTTCATAGCTTTGTATTATCAGCGGTTCTTTATCATAATCTCTTTTATTTAAGTTTGTTTTATTATCTGAAATTTGAGAATTGTCCAAATCTGAGTTATTATTTAAATTCAAATTATCTGAGTTTAAATCATCTTCTAAATTTTTATTAGATTTTTCTTTATTATCAGAGTTATTGCCTAAATTTATTCTATTCTTAGGTCGATTATTTCTTAAATATTCTCTAAGTTTTTCTCTTTTATCATCACTCAAATTTTAGCCTTTTTGCAAGTAAAACCTAAATCTTAAATTTTGGGATATTGTATCAAATTTGGATTTAAAATATTGTTTAGATTAAAACATTTTAATTTTTAAATTTAGAATTTTTTTTATAGTTTAAAAACATATTGATAACTTATGTTTTTGTACAATGCTATGCGTGATATGAGGTGCATTTTATAAATTTGACTTAAAAATAGCAAAGCCTTAATATTACACTTGGTGGAGGTGTGCGGTGTCGAACCGCAGTCCAAAAGCAAAAGACCAAAGTCTCTATACATGTTTAGCGAAAGTGAAATTTCGTTTAAGAAGGCCCACTTTCATTTTGCTAGCAGTTAGAACAACTACTAAGCAAAAAACCAAACTCTTAAACTAAGACAAGAATTTCATCTAAATGTTTGTCAAACATCTAAACTACACTATTTAAATGACTTGCTACTTTGCCTAAATAGTATCAACAAATGCAAGGCTCAACTGAACTTACGCTACTTTTGCGTAAGCAGGAGCAAATTTAACGTTATTTGCGTTTAATTTTAATTTGAGCTTTTAACACTTTGCTCAAAGCGACATGCAACCGTGACCGTTTAACTCCTGTCGAAGCCAAGTCACCCCCATTTAAATGTGTGTAATTTTACATAAAATACTACTTTTTGTCAAATTTTTATATTATTTTGGTAGAATATATATTTAATTTTAATAAAAAGGGCAAAAATGAAAAAAACTATTATTTTATCTATTTTATTATCACTTAGTCTAAATGCAAGTGAAAAGGCAAGAGATTATTTTAGTGAAAATTTAAATATTGATGATGGACATCAAGCATTTGTTGAAAATAAATATGAAAAATCAAAAGAAATTTGGACTAAACTTTGTAATGAAAACGATGGCAAAAGCTGTACAAATTTAGCATGGCTTTTAGATAATGGTTTAGGTGTAGAAGTTGATAAGCAAGAAGCTATAAAGTTTTACGAAAAAGGCTGTGAGCTAAATAGTCCAGAAGGTTGCTCAAACATAGCAATGATGTATTTTAGAGGTGAAGTTGTAGAAATGGACTTTGAAAAAGCTTTTAAATACTATGAAAAAGCTTGTGAGTTAAACCACCCTTTATCATGCGCGCAAGTTGGATATATGTATGAATTTGGTGATGGTGTAGAGACAAATATCCATAAAACTTTTGAATACTATGATAAATCATGCCAACTTGGATATGGTGAAGGATGTACAAATTTAGGAGCTCTTTATGCAAATGGAAATGGTATAAAAATAGATATTGAAAAAGCTAGTGAATACTTTGCAAAAGGTTGCGACTTAGGACATGAGCAAGGTTGCAAATATGAAACACAACTAAAAGAGTTAAAGTTAAAGGGTGAAATTTAAAAGTAATGGACAGAATCGTCGAAATAGAAAAAGTAAATTTTGAAAAAGAATATGAAGTAAGCCTAAGACCGCTAAATTTTGATGAATATATAGGCCAGGAAAAAATAAAACAAAATTTAAAAGTTTTTATAGGCGCTGCAAAAAAAAGAGCTGAGGTTTTGGATCATACTCTTTTTTATGGACCTCCAGGGCTTGGAAAAACAACATTGGCTCATATAATTTCAAATGAAATGAATGCAAATATAAAAATAACTGCCGCACCAATGATAGAAAAAGCTGGCGATTTGGCGGCTATTTTAACAAATTTAGAAGAAGGTGATGTTTTATTTATAGATGAAATTCACCGCTTAAGCTCGTCTATTGAAGAGATTTTATATCCTGCCATGGAAGATTTTAGACTTGATATTATAATTGGTTCAGGTCCTGCTGCACAAACTATCAAAATAGATATCCCAAAATTTACACTAATTGGTGCAACTACTAAAGCTGGTATGATTTCAGCTCCACTTAGAGATAGGTTTGGAATTTCTTTTAGGCTTGAGTTTTACTCACCAGATGAACTAGCTAGTATAACTCAAAAAGCTTCTTTAAAATTAAATAAAAGCATTGATAAAGATGCCTCACTTGAAATAGCAAAAAGAAGTCGTGGAACTCCTAGAATAGCATTAAGATTATTAAAAAGAATAAGAGACTTTGCCGATATAAATGATGAAGAAAACATATCATTAAATAGAGCAAAAACATCACTAGATGAACTTGGAGTAAATGAACTTGGTTTCGATGAACTTGATTTAAAATATTTGGGAATTTTATTTGAAGCAAATAAAAAACCACTTGGATTAAATACTATTTCAGCTGCATTAAGCGAAGATGAAGGAACTATTGAAGATGTAATAGAACCATATTTGCTTGCAAATAGCTATATACAAAGAACAGCAAAAGGCAGAATTGCAACTTACAAAAGCTATGAAATGCTTAAAATTCCATACCAAAAAGGACTTTTTGATGAAGACGAGTAAATACTTTTTTGTGGGTTTTATACTTTTTTTATTTTGTTTTGTGATTTATCTTTTTAACGGTTTTTTGCTTACAATTGCCATTGGGATACTTCTAGCTGTTTCAACTGCAAATATTAATAGATTTTTCCTTAAACTAACAAATGATAAAAATCTACTTTCAGCAACTTCTACAACTCTTGTTTTGGCATTATTTTTTTTAGTGCCATTTATGTATGCAGTTATTGAGCTTGCAAAATACGCATCAAGTTTTGATATGAAAAATACATCTATTGTATTAAATTATATACAAAATTTTAATTTTCACTTACCTGAAAAATTTGCATCTTTTGAGCCAAAAATAAAAGAATTTATAGCCTCAATAAACATAAATTCCTTAGTAAAACAAGGTGCAACTTATCTTTCTACTATAGGCAAATCAAGTGCAAAATTTATTGTAGATATGGGTCTTATAATAGCATTTTACTTTTTTGCAAATTTATATGGAAAATCTCTTATGAGTTTTTTAAAAGAAACTTTGCCAGTTGAAGCCTCACATATAGATTCAATCTCTCATGAAGTAGCAAATACAATGAGTGTTGTTTTATACTCAACCATAGCAACTGCTGTTTTACAAGGGTTTTTATTTGGTGTTTTTCTATCATTTTATGGATATGATGGCTTTTTAATGGGAATATTATATGCTTTTGCATCGCTTGTGCCAATAGTTGGTGGGGCTTTGATATTTGTACCAATTAGTATTTATGAATTAGCCAATGGCAATACCTTAAACGCAATTATAATATTTTTATATTCAATAATCATGATAGCAACTATTGCTGATAACTTTATAAAACCATTAATAATTAGATTTATAAACTCAAAACTTGTAAGTAGCCCTGCTAATATAAATGAGCTTTTAATATTTTTTGCCATGCTTGCTGGACTGTCAACATTTGGCTTTTGGGGGATTATTCTAGGGCCTGCAATTGTAACATTATTTATTGCTTCATTAAATTCATATAGAATAATTACAAAGGAATTTGATAATTTAGACTAACTTTAAACTTGTAAAAATTTAATTATCGAAATAGTTAAATTTTTACAGTTGTTAAATTTATTATAAATTCTTTTATTTAATATATCTATAAAAATATAGTTTTAGTCACCAAACAATCTCGATAAAAATTAATCTGTTTTTACAATTTTTTTAATTTAAATATCTAAAAATACTTAAATTTTACATAAATTTTATGATATTAATTGAAATTATTATTTTACATTCAAGAATTTATTTTGATAAATCGTTTTGAGTAATTTAAAATATTATACAAAATTACTGACCAATTTAAAAGTTCTTATTTTTGAAAAATTGATTTAAAAAATTTGAGAGTATATAATAAAAAAGTAAAATTTAGCAAGGAAAAACCTTGCTAAATTTTTGTGTAGTAAATTTCTACTTCGCACTTGCCATTTTGCGGCGTATAAATGCTATTTGATTTTGTAATGGTAAGTGTTTAGGACAAACATCCTCGCATCCTAGAAGCGACATACAGCCAAACACACCACTATCATCTCCAATTAACTCATAAAAGTCCTCGTCGGTTCTTTCATCAAGTGGATCTTGATGGAATCTTGCTATTCTATTTAGTCCTACAGCTCCTAAAAAGTCACTTCTCATGATGGCTGTTCCACAAGCTGCAACACAAAGTCCGCACTCAACACATCTATCAAGTTCAAATGTTTTTTGAGCAAGTTCTGGATCAACTTTTTCTTCAAGTTTTGAGATATCAGTTTGTTTTGTAGTGTGTATCCAGCTCTCAACTCTTTTATCCATATTTGCCATCCATTTTCCAGTATTTACACTTAAATCTTTGATTAAACTAAATACAGGAAGAGGCATAAGCTCGATTACTCCACTCTCATAATCTTTTGTCAAAGTTCTGCAAGCAAGTTTTGGTTTACCATTTACAAGCATGCCACAACTTCCACAAATTCCAGCTCTACAAACAAAGTCAAAGCTTAAATCTGGGTCAAATTTCTCTCTTATTTGAGTTAGTGCCACAAATAAAGTCATACCTGAAGTTTCTTCAAGCTCATATGAAGCAAAATGTGGCTTTGAAATTTTACTTAAAGGATTATATTTTAATGCTTTTATAGTTATTTTTCTACTCATTTTCAACTCCTACTCTTTCATTTGGTGCTTTAAATTTAGGCTGCAACTCATAATGCATTAACGCATCTTGAATTTCATATCTACTTTTTCCTTCTTCTTTCATTTTAGCAACTATTTCATCAACTTCTTTTTGTCTTTTTGCACTATCAGGATGCTCGATGATATTTCCTTTTGCACCATAACCTCTAAATTTAGGAGGAATTTCCATCTTCATTATATCAAGTGGCTCATAAGTGATAGTTGGCATTGTATCGCCATCTTTCCATGAGGCAAGGGTTCTTTTTAGCCAGTTAGCGTCATCTCTTTTTGGATAATCTTCTCTATAGTGAGCTCCTCTACTTTCAGTTCTATCAAGCGCACCTTTTGCAACACAAAGTGAAAGTTTAAGCATCATAGGTGTTCTGTATGCATCTTCAAGTTCAGGATTTCCAAATAAAGCCTTATTTTCAACTTTTAAATCAAGTGATTTTTTATAAAGTTCTTCAAGTTCTTTAACAGCTTTTTCAAGTCCTTCGCCTGTTCTAAAGATAGCAACATTTTCCCACATTACATCTTTCATTCTGTTTTTTATCTCATAAACATTATATTTGCCATCTTTTTCAACAAGACTCTTTAAATAATCTTCTTCTTTTTTTACAAATTTTTCAACATCTTTTGTGTTTATATCAATATCATGCTCTTTACAATAATCAGCAAAATAATCACCAACTATCATACCAGCTACAACTGTCTCAGCAACTGAGTTTCCACCAAGTCTATTAAATCCGTGCATATCCCAACAAGCTGCTTCTCCAGCACTAAATAATCCCTTTAGTGTAGGGCTTTCTCCAGTTGGTTTTGTTTTAATACCGCCCATTGAATAGTGTTGCATTGGTAAAATTGGAGCCCAACCTTTTCCAATACCATTTTCATCTTTTTCTGTATCTGCTGGGTCAATACCATTGAAAGTTTCACAAATTTCTTGAACGTCTCTTAGGTTCTTCTCTATATGCTCTCTTCCTAATATAGAAATATCTAGCCAAACATGATCACCATAAGGACTTTTTACACCTTTTCCTTTTCTAATGTGCTCCATAATTCTTCTTGAAACAACATCACGACTAGCAAGTTCTTTTTTCTCAGGCTCATAATCAGGCATAAAACGGTGTCCATCAACATCTCTTAAAATTCCACCATCACCTCTACAACCTTCAGTTAATAAAATTCCACTTGGAACAATTGGTGTTGGGTGAAATTGAACAGCTTCCATATTTCCAAGTTGTGCAACGCCTGTTTCAAGTGCTATTGCTACACCTATTCCCTCACAAATGGTAGCATTTGTAGTTTGTTTATAAATTCTTCCATAACCACCTGTTGCTATTAAAGTTCCTCTAGCAACATAGGCTTCTATTCTACCATCTATTAAATCTCTTACTATAGCACCATAGCATCTATTATCTTTATGGATAAGTGCAATAGCTTCTTTTCTATCTCTTATATCAACGCCGTGTTTTGTACATTCATTTGCAACGCCAAAAAGCATTGTGTGTCCTGTAGCATCAGCTGTAAAACAGGTTCTCCATTTTTTAGTACCGCCAAAATCTCTTGAGTGAATTAAGCCATGAACTTCATCTTTTTCAGTGATAGTTGTTTTTTGTGCGTTAATAATCGCATCTCTATCGCCTTTTGTTATTCTTGTCCAAGGAACACCCCAACTAGCTAGCTCTCTAATGGCTTTTGGTGCTGTTTGAGTAAACATTCTAGCAACTTGTTGATCACATCCCCAGTCGCTTCCTTTAACTGTATCTTCAAAGTGCACATCTTCGTTATCGCCTTCGCTCATTTTTGAATTTGCTAAGCTTGCTTGCATACCACCTTGTGCAGCAGCTGAGTGAGATCTTTTAACCGGACAAAGACTTAAAACTATTGTGCTATTTCCTTTTGCAGCAGTTGCCGCAGCAGCCCTAAGACCTGCTAAACCACCACCAATTACTAAAGAATCGCAATATATTATTTTCATAAATTTCCCTTTCTTACTTTGCTAACCAAACAAAATCAGCTATTACTGAAAGCACAAATAAACAGCCCCAAACTATAAAAATAATTTTTTTGATTTTTTGTCTATGGGCTATCATTTCCTCTTTTTTAGCACCATCAATACTTATCCATTTTACATAAAGTCTATAAACTCCAATGCCAGCATGAACTACAGTAAATAATAAAAGTGCAAAATAAAATAAATGAAGCTCGTGAAATCTTCCTGCTGATACTTCAGCTGTTATTTGTTCACCAAAAATGATAGTTATAAGATGCGCACTCGCAAAGAAAAATAATAAAAATCCTGTAATGAATTGAAACCACCATAAGGTAGTATCACAGTGATTAAATCTAATTTTGTGAGCTTTAAATGCTCTAAAAGCCGCATAATTTTGCGGAAATTTTCTCATTGCTAAAAATGCATGCAAAACAAAAACACAAAAAATAAAAAAAGCAATTAAATTTGTAATTTGCCAAATTCCAAAAGGCTCAGCAAAACTTACAATGCCTTCAAAAACACCTTTACCGATGATGATAGAACCCGTAAAAAGCATATGACAGATCATAAAAGCTGCCAAAATAAGCCCAGTAATACTTTGTAACTTATCTTGAAGTGCCGGAATACGACTCTTTTTACCATCAACGGATTTACCTAAAAATCCCTCAATCTTATTTACCATAAGAACTCCTTTACTAGTAAAATTTTAACTATGTTTCACTATTGTTTAATTATATCTTAAATTTTCTTTTTAATTGCTTAAATTTTTTTGATTATTTGTTTATATTTTTTTAAATGATAATAATATACAATTACACCAAAAATAAGCATTAAAAAAGATAAAATTTGCCCCATACTAAAACCTAAAAACACACCAAGCTGGATATCTGGCTCTCTAAATATTTCACTTATAAATCTCATTAATGAATACAATATAACATAAATAGATATTAGCTCTCCATCAAATTTCTTATATTTTTTATAAAAAATTAAAATTATAAAAATTAAAATACCTTCTAAAAAAGCTTCATAAAGTTGGCTTGGGTGACGCAAAGCTCCATCTACATAAATTCCCCATGGAACTTCTGTGATTTTGCCAAAAAGCTCTTTGTTTAAAAAATTTCCAATTCTTCCAAAAACATAAGCTAGCGGAACACTTAAAGCCACCAAATCAAGCAAAAGCCATAAATTTTCTTTATATTTTTTACAAAAAATATAAGTGGAAATCACAAAACCAATTAAAGCACCATGGTAACTCATGCCACTAATTCCCACAAATTTACCATTATAAAATGGGTTAAAAATTTCCCAAGGATGAGTTAAATAAAAAATTTGCTCATTTGAATAAATAAAAATATATCCAAGCCTTGCACCCAAAATAACACCTATTTCAACAAAAATGAAATATTTATCAAGCATTTCATCGCTAAAAGGAAAATTACTTCTTTTTGCAAAATATTTGGCTAAAAAAAGCGCTAGTAATAGCGCTATAACATACATAAGCCCATACCAATGCACTTTTAAGCCAAAAATTTCAAATGCTACTGGATCAAAATGGCTATAAATTTCATTCCACCAATTCATATTTTTCCAATTTGTTTTTTAAAAATTTAAATTTTAAGCCCTAAAGTAGTTTTTAACATATTTAAGTAATCTTCCAAAAACCAGCCAAGTGCTTTATAATAATCACTTTTTGATTTTGTTTTTAAAATTTCACTTAAAGCTCTAAAGCTTTCCATAAAATATTTTGTTAAATAAAGACCTAAAAAATTATGTGTTTTTTCACCATCATCGCTTTTTAAAATTACTGCTAAAAATGCAAGCATATTTGCAGCATGACTTTCATCTAGCTCTTTAAAAGGTTTTTGATATCTTAATTTTTCAAAAAACAAACTCATATCTGTTTTACTTATAAGACAGTAATAATCCATTTTAAAAAACTTTTTTAAATTCTCATAATCTTTACAAATTTCACTGTAATCTTCTTTTAAAGCTTTTTGCCAAATTTCATGAGCTGTTTTATTGGATAATGTTTCATTTTGTAAAATCCACTTAGGAGCCATTTTTTTAAAATTGTCTTCACTGATAACACCTTTGAAATTTGTAGCAAATATCACACAAATCATCGCATAAAGATCTCTTACTTTCATATTTTTCCTTTTAATTTTTAGCTTTTATCTCTTTTGCAAAAAGCAGTGAATTTACACCATATTTTTCTCGTATAACTTGCACTGCCTTATCTATCTCAATATCACTTTGTTTTATTTGATTAAAAAGAGTTTTTTCTATATTTTTCTCTTCAACAAAGCCACCAACCCCAACACTTATATAAATAATTGGCTTATTTATAAACTCATCACATCTTTGAAAAAGTTCATTCATAATTTTATGCAAAACATTTTCATAAAATTTAAACTTATAAGTTAGAGATCTAGTGATAGTAATTTTATCTAAATATTTTATCTTGAGTTCAAATTTAGTTGGATTTTGACCAAATTTATAGATATCAAAACACAAATATCTACAAAGAATTAAGATTCGCCTTTTAATTTCATCTCTATTACTTATAGCTTTAAAAGTCCTGCCATGCGAAAAACTCTTTCTTTTTGAGTTTGTTTCGACTATGTTTTTACCACTTCCTGTGATGTTTTCATATAATTTTATACCATTTTTACCAAGTTTTTCAAAAATAAATTTAGATCCTTTTACATCTCCTAGAGTAAAAATACCATATTTATTAAGGCGCTTTAAAGCACTTTTTCCAACACCAGGAAATTTAGAAATATCAATATTTTTTAAAACTGTGTCAAAATCATCTTTTTTAATAATCTTAATACCGAAAGGTTTTGCTAAATCAGTTGCAAGCTTAGCTATAAATTTTGCATCACTTATGCCAATGCTTGATGGAAGTTCAAATTTATTTAAAATTTCATTTTGTAAAAATTTGGCAAATTTCAATGGATCTTTCATAGCATTTGTTCCACTTAGATCCAAAAAAAACTCATCAATACTGAATTGCTCAATATCTGGAGTAAATGTATATAAAAATTTATAAAGCTTTTTTGAAAGTTCTTTGTAAAAATGGTGATCTGATTTTACAACTATTAAATTTTTGCACAATACTTTAGCTTGCTTTAATACCATAGCAGACTTTACTCCATACTTTCTAGCCTCATAGCTAGCACTTAAAACAACTGAATTGTTTATATCACTATTAGTTTCACCAAAGTCTTCATTTAGTCCACCTCCAATAACAGCTAAATTTTTACCAATCAATCTTTTATCTTTTATCCTTGCAGCTGCTACAAAAAAGCAATCTAAATCAATGTGTAAAATCAATACCCAAGCCTATTTATAACCTATAATATCAAGTCCAAAACCACTAAGTCCAGCAAAATCTCTATTGTGACTTTTACTAATAATATTTATTTTTTCTATTTTTAAATGAGCTAATATCTGAGCTCCTATACCGTAATCTTTCATAGAGCCATTTTGAAGTGCGTCAAACATTATTAAAACCCCACCCTCGTTCTCTAAAATATCTAAGCTTCTTTTAAATTCACTAAATTTATCAGTTGTTAAAAACTCATAATCACTTGAAATTTTATGAAATTTAACATTTGAAGTTTTTGAAATATCTCCAAAAATATAAACTCTTTGAATATTATTTTTGTGATCAACTACCTCATAAAATTTAGCCTTAATGCCAGCTAATTCTCCATATTTTAACTCACTAAATTTTATCAAAGTCTCATTTTTTAGACGGTATTTTACTAAATCAGCCACGCTTACCATGTTTAAATCAAATTTTTTACAAAATTTATCTAAATCATCTCTTCTTGCCATAGTTCCATCTTCATTTACTATTTCGCAAATTACACTTACTGGGGCAAGTCCGGCAAGCTTGCAAAGATCAATGCTTGCTTCTGTGTGGCCAATTCTTTCAAGCACTCCGCCATCTTTTGCAATTAATGGAAAAATATGCCCTGGAAAGACAAAATCATCTTTTGTTGAAGTTGAAAAATTTGTAATTAACTTTATAGTCATATCACGCTCAACTGCACTTACTCCAGTTGTTGCTTTTTTGGCATCAACTGTTATAGTAAAAGCGGTTTCGTGATTTGAAGTATTATCTTTTACCATAAGATCAAAACCAAGTTTTTTAGCAATTTCTTTATTAACTGGTGTGCATAAAACTCCTTTTGCGTGAGTTATGGCAAAATTTACCTTCTCAACATCACTAAAAGCTCCAGCAAAAACCAAGTCCCCTTCATTTTCCCTATCCTCATCATCAACAACTACTATCATTTTCCCATTTTTTATATCTTTTATAGCTTCTTCTATACTCACAAAACCCATAATTACCTTTCTAAAACTTCTAAATCTTGGTCATCTTTGTTTAAATCCTAGCAAATTTACTCACTAACATACAAAAAGCATACTCGGTTCGTAAATTCACTACGATCTAAACAAATACCCCTATTTTATCCTAAATTATTTTAAATTTAAAAACCTTATTCATAACTTCGTATTTTTGAAAATTTAGGATTTTAGTGATTTAAATTTTTAAACACATAAAATTTAAATCACGGCAACAAAATAGATTTTCAAAAATAGGCGGTATTATAAAAAACTTTTTAAACTTTCAAGGGAGTTACCTTGTTGGTAACGACCGCAGGAGGTTTTGAAAAGTTTTTTAATAAGATCGTCAATCTTTTAAATCTTCCTTAAACCCTAATTTAATTTTTTCATAAATATCTCCAAAGGGCACACCATTTACCCTAACACAACCTATTGTAGTTATAAAATTTGTATCCCCGCTCCATCTTGGAACTAAATGATAATGCACATGCTGGGCGATACCTGCTCCTGCTGCACTTCCTAAATTCATGCCTATATTTACGCCACTTGCGCCAATATATTTCTTTAAGACCTCAACACCCTTTTTAACAAATTTGCTCATTTCAGTCCAAATTTCATCATCTAAGTTTTCAATGTTGTCAATATGTTTATAAGGAATTACCATAAAAGCTCCAGGACTGTATGGGTATAAATTCATCACACCAAAACAGTGTTTTGCTCTAAAAATAACACCATTTTTTTTATCATTTTCTCTACTATTTACAATATCACAAAATACACATTCACTTTTTTTATGGCTAAAATATTCACTTCTCCAAGGTGCACAAAGATATTCTAACTTATTACCCATTTTACTTCCTTTTTATTTTTAAAATTTTATTCTAAACCTTTCATTTTTAAAATAGCTTTTCTAACATCCTTTTCTCGCATAAAAGTTTCACCAATTAAAAATGCATCAACACCGATTTTATGCAATTGTTTTAATTGTTCACTATCTTTTAGTCCACTTTCAGCAACGATTATTTTATTTTTTGGAATAAGTGGAATTAAATCAGAGCTTAAACCCATGTTCATCTCAAAAGTTTGCAAATCTCTGTGATTTATACCAAATATCTTTGCTCCAGCAAAAATAGCATTTTTAACATCTTCTTTATCATGTGTTTCAACCAAAGCCTCAAGACCTAATCTATGGGCAAATTGAAGTAAATTTTTAAGCTCATTTTTGCTTAATGCCTTAGCAATTAATAAAATAAAATCAGCTCCATAAACTAAACTTTCTAAAATTTGATATTCATCAACAATAAAATCTTTTCTTAAAATTGGTATTTTTGTATATCGTCTAATTTGTGGAATGAACTCTAAATTTCCTTTAAAATAGTGTGGTTCTGTTAAAATTGAAAAGGCGTTTGCTCCACCTTTTTCATACTCTACTGCAATATTTACTGGTTCAAAATCATTTCTTATAACGCCTTTACTAGGACTTGCTTTTTTAACCTCAGCTATTATTTTAAATTTATCTTTTTCATCTGTTTTTAAGGCAGTTATTACATCTCTTGGAATAAAAGGATTAGCCGAAAGACTTCTACCAAGAACATCAAAAGGAATATCTTTTTTTCTTTTTTCTAAGTCAGATTTTGTTTTTTTTAAAATTTCATCAAGTATCATTTTATATCTCCGCTATTTAAACACTTATTTATAGCTTCAAAATGCTCTTTTGCCTCGCTGCTGTTTAAAAAATCACTAAATTTATAGCTGATTTGTTTCATAATTTCATCAGCTTTTTTACACTCTTTTAATTTATAATATCCCCAAGCAAGCGAATCTAAATAATAAGGAGAATCTGGTTCTTTTAAGAGTGCCTTTTTAACAAACTCAATGCCTTTTTTATAGTCAATATCATGATCAATCAATAAATATCCATAATAATTTTCATAAGTTGCATTATTTAAATCTTTAATAGACTTATCAAATTTATCTAAAATCTCTTTTAGTAATTTTTGATTTACATTAGGAGCATTTTTTTCATATAAATTCATCGCTTCTAGCGCTAAAAACTCTGTATCATTTGTCTTTTTAAAAAACTCTTTTGATAGTTTTATGGCCTTATCATTTTGTTTTAAAAAACCATATAATTCAACCAACATTTTATTTTTATAGTCATATTTTTTCAACAAATCTACAGCCTTATCATACTCTTCAAAGGTTATGTAAAAACTAAGAATATAGTCTAAAAATTTGCTATTTTTTGTATCTTCATAAAGCTCTTCGCAAATTTTTACAACCATGTCAAAGTCATTTTGTTGTCTATAAATATCAACTAGCATACTACAAACTGCCAAAGAACAGCCATTTTCTTTCTTATAGCTTTCTAGCTCTTTTAATGCCTCATCTGTTTGTTTCATACTTAATAAAACTTTTACATATCTTAAAAAATTTATCTCGTTTTCATCTAATTCATAGGCTTTTTTATAGCTTTTAAAAGTTTCATTTTGTAAATTTAAAACTTCTTCTATTTTTCCTAAAATAATAAAACTTCTTGCGCTATTATCTATTTTAGTAAGATTTCTTGCTAAATTTAAAGCCTCATAAAGACTATTTTTAGATAAAAGATAAGCTATTTTTATCCTTAAAAACTCATCATCATCTTTTAATAAAACACTTCCTTTTTCAAGATAAAAACCTAAATTTGTAAAATCTTCATAATTATAAAGTATCTTTATGACCTCTTTTAAATACTCAGGTTTTTTTGTCTTATCATATAAATATGTAAAAATTGAAACTGAATCTTTTGGGTCTTTTTCTTCTAGTAAAAGCGCTTTAAATACATTTAAGCTTTCATCGTAAGATTTCGTATCAAAGGCATTTAAATTTAGACAAAAAAGTGATATAAAAAGGCATTTTATAATTGTTTTACACCTATGCATTCTTTCTCCAATTCATTATAATTTTTCTTAAAATATTCCCAAAACGGAAAAGTTCTGCACTGCTTTGGGCGATATTCATAAATAGAACAATTTAGATTTTTTTCATCAAAAAAAGCACATTTATAACCATTTTTATAAACGCTTTCTTTTATACTATACCTGACTCCAAATTTTTCTAAATATTTAAATTTAAACTCATCAAAACTTAAATTTAAATATTTTGCCAAATCTTTAATTTCATTTTCATTTATCCAAATATAACCACTTTCTCCTGTGCAGCACTTTCCTTTGCAAATTTCACATTTTTTTTCATCAAAACAATAATTAAACCCATCTTTTTTAATCATAATTTTTACCTAAAACAATATCTTTACTTTCTAAATTAGCTTTTTTAAAAAGTTTTAAAGCTTCTTTTGTATAGCCATTTTCATCACTTAAATAAAATCCCTCATCAACTAAACATAAAGATTTTGAACTTTTTTTTGCTTCTATTAAAGCAATTTTTGCTTTTTTACCAATTTTTGGATAAATAAATTTTAGTTTTGTCATGCAAAATTTATTTTTTAAAAGCAAATAAGCTACATTCATAAGCTGTTTTGCATCATAACAAAATATAAGAGATCCGTGCGATTTAAGATGAGTGCTTGAGTTTTGGATTAAATCACTTAGACTTAAATTTGATGAATATCTGCTTATATTTAGATGTAAATTTTCACTTTTTATAACTCCATCGTGATAATATGGCGGATTTGAGATAATTGTGTCATATCTTTTATCGCTTTTAAACTCTTTAAAATCAGCAAGAATAGTATTTACATCAAGTCTATTTTCGTTTGAGTTTATTTTACATAATTTTATATTTTCTTTTTGTATGTCCATTAAAGTTAAATTTGCATTTTTTAAATCTCTTTTTAATAAAAGTCCTAAAACTCCACACCCAGCCCCAACTTCTAAAATATCACCTTTTGGACTAATATCAAAAATAAAATTATAAAGCATGATGGTATCACTATTGTAGCGATAGCCATCTTTTAGTTGATAAATTATCATAAAGAGTTTATATGATTTACAATTTTACTTGAGTGATTTAGGGCAAATACTATTGATCCGCCATTTTTTGTTATTAAATCACCACCGATATAAAGACCCTCAATATGTGTTTGGCAATTTTCATCAACTATTGGAATGCCGTTTTCATCTATCTTAACATCTGAGTTTTTTAAAAAATCAACTGGAGTTGTGCCGCCTATTGCATAAATAACTCTATCATAGACAAACTCTTTGCCATCTTTAAATTTAACAACAACTTTTCCCTCTTCATTTTCAAGATTTTCAATATCTGAGCTTAACCTTAAAATAATATTTCCATATCTTTCTTCATGGGCGATATCTTTTAAATTTATCGCATTTAATCTTGTAAAATTACTTTTTCTATAAGCAAGCGTTACGATATTATTACTAGAAAGACTTATAGCGTATTCAACAGCTGAGTTTCCACCACCTACAACCAAAATCTTTTCATGGCTTCCACACTTATCAAGATTAAAATTTACAACGGGATTTAGCGATCTTGGAATTTTATAATCAGGTTTATTAGGTTTTCCCATTCTTCCTATTGCAATTATTACTTTTTTAGCGTAATAATGAGTTTTTGGAGCATAAATTTCAAATAATCCATCTTCATTTTTTTTAACTTTTTCAACTTCTGTATTAAAAAATGCATCAATATCTTCACTATCCAAAAGTGTATCAAAATAGTTTAAAACATCTTCTTTTGTGCCAGTTTCAAACTTTA
This sequence comes from Campylobacter ureolyticus, assembly GCF_013372225.1. NCBI lineage: Bacteria > Pseudomonadati > Campylobacterota > Epsilonproteobacteria > Campylobacterales > Campylobacteraceae > Campylobacter > Campylobacter ureolyticus. The sequence continues at coordinate 1,164,026 of NZ_CP053832.1, forward strand.
CCATACCTTTTGTTTCACTATCTAAACCCTTATATTCTTTATCAACTCTTTTATTTTCTTTATAAAAAGTTCTGATTGTTTGAGAGTGGTTTGAGCCTTTTTCAAGAAGTAAGACTTTATTAATTCCACTTATTTTGGCCTCCACAACCGAGGCTAACCCACACGGTCCGCCACCTATAATGGCAAGGTCATAAATTGTTTGCATAATATTACCTTTTTGTAAATCATTCTAAAGCTATATTATATTACCATTTTGATAAACAAATGCAAATATCCAAAGTCATTTTTACCAAATTAAATAAAATGTAAAAAATAGTAATAATAGCTTTAATATTTTATTTAAATTTCGGTGCAACTATAAGCCGAGTTCTGTTTTTCAAACGATCATTTATCTAGACTAAATTTTACAATTTAGTTCAAGCGAAGGGTTTTATTCTAAGATTAAACCATCCCTTCTTGCTGCAAGTTGGGTTTGCAAAGCCGTTGATGTTGCCAAAAACGCTGGTAGGCTCTTACCCCACCATTTCACCTTTTCCACATTATTAAAATAAAGTGGTAGTTTACTTTCTGTTGCACTATCCCTTGGGTTACCCCAGCCATTCGTTAAATGGAACTACATCTTAGAGCAGCTCGGACTTTCCTCGTATTAACGCGATCGTTCATTGCACCGAAAAAGGTATTTTAACAAAAAATCAATAAAAATTTTATGAATTTAAGAAGATTAGCTATAATGTAGTAAAAAAGGGAAAGAATGGATGTTTTAACGCTTGAAAATTTTACAAAATTAGACTACATGGGAATTTTACAAAATTTAAAAAATAAAACTTGTTTAAATTATAGTACAATTTTTAATAAATTAACTAAGTCTAACAAATATTCAAAAAATGCAAAAGAAATTTTAAATTTATTATCAAATATTTGTTCTATTGATCTAAAAGCAGATAGCTATAATGAACCATTTATTCCGATGTTTCAAAACTATCAAAAACAAACTTTTCTACCTGATGATTTAACAAAAGATGAATTATATTTTTTAAATCAAATTTTAAATGAATGTAAAGACTTTAGAATTAAAGCTAGAATAGCCGATATTTTATGGATTTACTATAAGCCAAAAAATATAAAATATTTAAAAATAGCTATTCAAGAATATTCTAAATTTCCTATAGATAATTTTGATAATACCCTTGAATTTAGTGAAGCTATCAACTCATATAAAAGAGCTATATTTCTTGCAAATTCCACAAAAAATAAAGAGTTATTAAGCGAAATAGTAAACAGGACTACTAATGCATTTTTAAATTTACAAAACAATAAGTATATACTCAAACTTAATGATATTTTAAAAAAATTACAATTAAAAGATAAATTAAAATATGAAATAATAGAAAATCTCAAAATTAAAACTAACAACGCACAAAAAATAGGCTATCTAGAAGAAATTAGAAACTGGTATATAATTCTTGGCAATACAGACGAAAAAAATAATACAACTATTGAAATAATCAACACTTATATAGAACTTGGAAATAATAAAAACTGTTCATGCTACTACAAAATGGCATTAAAAGAGTATTGTTCCCTTCCCAATAAAATAAAAGAAAATTTAGATATAGAAAAAGATTTTCTTTATGGAAAAATTGAGCGAACTAATAAAATACAACTAAGAAGCATTAAAGGTCCGGAAACTTCACCTATTAATATAAGTAATTTAACAGATAGTAGTATAAATATGGTAAAAAATAAAGATATTTCTACTGCATTGCGATTTTTTACAAATGGCAGACAAAGAGCTGATTTTGCTAATTTAAAAAAACAATCTGAAAATATCTCTCAAAACTCAATAGCATCAATATTTAAATACATACAATTATCACAAGATGGTAAAAAAATATCAGAGGAGCCATATGAAAATATAGTTTTATCTATAAATTACAATATACACTTTAATCTTGCAGTATATAGCTTTATTATTCCAGCATTAAACCAAATTTTAATGGAGCACAGAATTTCCAAAGAGTATATTTATAATATATGTAATAATTCTTTACTTATAGATAAAAACAGGGTTAATCTTTGGACAAAAGGATTACATCTTGGTTTTAAGCATGAATTTTTACTATCAGCACATATACTAATACCCCAAATAGAGTACCTAATTAGATTTATTTTAAAAGCAGATAATGTTACAACTACCATAATTGATAACTGTGGAATAGAAACAGAAAAAAGCCTTAATAAGCTCCTAAAAGAAGAAAAATTACAAGAGATACTAGAAATAGACCTAATAAAAGAATTACAATATTTATTAATACAACCAACACTATATAATTTAAGAAACGAAATAATTCATGCTCTTGTAGATGACAATATTGATAAAGTGGGAATTATATACTTATGGTGGCTATGCTTTAGGTTAGTTTATAAAAGTATTTGCCATATAAATAAAACTTAACAAACCAAAGGAAAACACTTTGGTTTGTATTTTAACCTTGTAAAACATCCCTTGCACATTCGCGTGAATTTTTAATACAATCATTCATAGCAACACCCTTATAGGCGTTTGAATTTAAATAAAGTCCTTTTACTTGCCTTATATCTTTAAAAATTTCAGCCACATTTGATAGGTGACCTAAATTATAATTTGGTATGCCTTTTTCGTGTCTTTTTACATATGTCATTACCGGCTCATCAGAAATTCCCATAGTATTTCTTATGCCAAGTCTTGCAAGCTCAACTAAAGTTTTTTCATCTTTTAAGGCTAAATCTTTATCTCTTTGACCGCCTATCATAACGCGAAGTAGTACCTTACCATCAGGCGCTCTATCAAAAAATATCGAGCTATCCCATAAAATTCCCAGCACTGGTTGCTTTGATGAACTTGTTGTTAAAAGTCCAAAGCCTCTTAAGGCGTGATCAAGGTTTTCATATCCAAGCCCAACTACAGAAATAGGAGTGTATTCAATAGCTTTTAACCTTTTTGATGTATCTGGAAGAAGCTTGTTTAAAAGTTCGCAAGCTCTATAAGCAGGAGTTGAAATAATAACTTTATCAAACTCTAAATTTTTATCGCCATTTAGTATAAATTTATCATCTTTTTTTTCTATTTTTGAAATTTCAAAATTTGCAACAATCTTAGCATTTGATTTTTTGCCAACTTCTTTTATTAAGGTCTCACATCCACCTTTAAAACTCATCAAAACACCACTTGGGGCAGCACTTTTAGCTCTCATAGCAAGCATTGCTTTTATAAGTCCGCCATATTTTTTTTCCATAGCTGTTATTTTCTCAAAACTTGCATTAACTGAAATTTTATCAGGACTTGAGCCATAAACTCCTGCAACCATTGGATCTAAAAAAGTTTCGGTAAGCTCTTTTCCAACTCTTCTATAACCAAACTCTTGCAGTGTTTCTTCCATGTCATCTTTTTTTTGCGGTATAAAATACTCACATGCAACTCTTATTTTTCCAAGTGGCGACATAATCCCACTTAAAAAGAAATCTTTTGCACTCTCTGGCATTTTATAGAGCTTATCTTTATAAATAAATCTAACTCTCGCATTGTCATTACTCTTTAAAAGTAAATTTTCTATGCCTGCATATTTTAAAAGCTCTAAGGTATCAGGTCTATTTGATAAAAAACCATTAGTTCCCTCTTCAATTAAAAATCCTTTTATATTTTTAGTTCTCATTTTTCCACCAAGCTCTTTTTCTTTTTCAAAAACTGTTATATCGTATTTATCACCATCGCTATTACCAAAAAAATTTAGATAAAAAGCTGTTGTTAAGCCACTTATCCCTCCGCCGATGACTGCTATTTTCATACTCTCTCCTTGTAAATTTAAACCTTATATTACAATAAATTTATAAAAACTTGACTTAATCAAAAATTTCTTTATGTAAAATCTCTCTTAAAACCACAGTTGCATAACTTCCTTTTGTAAGTTCAAAACTCATGCTAAATTGAGCTAATTCAGGCGTGTATTTATAATTAACATTTTTTAAAAAACACCATGCAAAACGCCTACTCCCATTCATTTTTTCAATAAATTTAAATGAAGGATGATAAATTTCATCTTCTATATCTTTTGCCAAATCTTCGCTTTCAAAAGCTTTATTTCCAGGAAGCAGACCAAAAGGAGTAATATCACGATTTAAAAATCTTTTAACCTCACTTGCTAAATCTTTGCATAAAAATAGTTTTCCATGTGGATAATGCCCCAAAACATCTCCATTAAAAAGTTTGAAAAAATTAGGTTGAAATTTTAAATCTTTTATAGTTTCTTTATCAAATCCATAAATTTTATTTATTTCATTTTCATTAAAATCTCTTATAAATTTTGAAATTTCAACTCTTTTACTAAGCCATTTATTAAAAAGCTCACTTTGATAAGCTGAAATTAAGAAATTTTTAATTTTTGGATTTTTCATCTTTAAATTTCCACTTAAAATTTCCTCACCCTCTTTTGCGTTATCTTCAAATTTACCAAATCTTTGAAAGCCAAAATAGTTTGCATAGCCATTTTTATCCAAATTTAAAAGAGCATTTTTAAGCTTTAAGGCATCAACCTCGCTAACTTTTTTAAGTCTTATAAAAAAACTATTTCCGCTTAAATGACCAATTCTAAGTTTATTTTTATGTGTAAAAGTATCAGTTATTTTCAAACTCTCGTGAGTAAAATTTGCTAAGTTTTTTTCAAATTTTTTAGGAAGTGAGATAAACTGAGTTGTAAAACCCTCTTTGTCTTTAAGTCCTGCATATCCAAAATCCCTCATTTTAATACCTGAGTAATCACTTAAAATATGAAGTGCCTCAAAAGTTGTAAGTCCTTTTTTAGCGATATTTAGTATCAAGTGCTCACCCTCACCGCTAAATTCATAAAGTGGAATTTCTCTAACTACAAAATCATCTGAATTTTTACTAAAATGTACATTTATGGGCGAATGATCAAGAGTGAAAAGTGGTTTAAAAATGCCAATTTCTTGCTCGTTTTTTATATTTTCCATCTATTGTTTCTCCAAAAATAGTAAGTTTTATCCTAGCTTTTTTAGCCTCGTTTATGATTCTAAATTTGTTTTTTTTACTAAAACTAAAAAGCACCTCATACTCTTCACCGCTTAAAAACTCATATTTTTTAAGCTTTTTTATAAATTTAATATTTTTATTTTTTATAAATTTAGGCAAATCACACGCAAGTCCATCACTTATATCCATAGCTGAGTTTATGAATTTTGATGAGTTGTAAAAAAAATTATCCCTTAAAACAATATTTCTAAATCGTGAGTTTTTGCCAAGAATTTTATAGTTTTTCGCACATCTTTGAAGCGTTTTAAGTCCTTTTAGACTTCCTCCTAAATTCCCTGTAAAAGCTAATAACTCACCATTTTTAAGTTTTTTTCTAAAAATTGGTTTTTTTGCATAAGATATAATGCTTACACTAATTCCCAAAATATCGGATTTTACTGTATCGCCGCCAATTATTTTAACTCCGTATTGTTTTGAAATATCTAAAATTCCATTTTTAAGCTCATCGATCTCTTTAAAAGTTATGTTTTTAGGAAGCATTAAACCAATTAATGTAAATTTAGGCTTTGCATTCATCACAATAGCATCGCTTAAATTTACACTCATTGCCTTTTTTCCTATTTCATAAAAGCTTAACCAGCCCATTTTGAAGTGGGAATTTTCCAAAAACAGATCCTTGCTTAAAACCAATTTTCCAAGCACTGCGCCGTCATCTCCGATAAATTTATTACTGAATTTTGATATTACAAAACTTTCTTTGTCCATAACTTATTATTTTATATTAATTTTGATAAAAAACTCTTTATAAGATTAAATTTGATACAATTTAACGAAATTTTAAAGGAAAAATATGGTTGAAATATCACTTTTTCGTTTTGATAAAAAAATAGATTTGGAAAGTTATTATAAGCCTTATATTTATGAGCATTTTGAGTTTTTAACTTTAAGAGAGCTTTTACTAGATATTAAAAGAAACGATCCATACTTTAAATTTGGAAAAACTGAATTTGTAAAAATAAATGAAAAAATTGTAAATTTGGATGAGAATTTAGATGAAATTTTTAAAAAAACTGGCAATTTTATAAAAATCTCTGCACTTTGCCAAACTCGCTCTACAAAAGATTTGATAATTAACAATGATGATTTTATAAAAACCTATGATAGATTTAGTGAAATTTTAGGTCAAAACAATGAAAAAGAGTTTTTTTTAAAATTAGAGCCTTTGTTTTATTCAAGTAAAATAAGGGAATTTAAAGAGGATTTTTTAGGAAATTCGGCATTTGTTTTTGCAAACTATCTAATAGAAAAATTTCCTTGTAAAAAGGATGAAATTTTAAATTTAATTAAAGATGAAATAATCTATTATATAAAACCACAATTTTTACTAAAGGATCCTTTTAAAACCGATGAAATAGTAAAAAATCTAGCTAAAATGTTAAATTTAAATTTTTCAAAAAAAGAGAATATAATAAGCGATGAAGAGATAAAAAATGCAACAAAAAAAGTTGATTTTTCAAAATTTAATATCGCAGTTTATAGTGATAAAAACTTACAAAATTTGGTTAAAGTTGTAGCAAATTTAGTTAATTTTGAGCTTGAAAATGAAAATATCGGATATGATATTTTAAAATTTGATGAAAAAGTTGCTTTAAATTTGGCAGGTGAAATTTTATTTAACGCCTATGATAGCGGAGCTGATTTTTTGCTAGTAAATGATAAAAGAGCTTTTTATATGTTTGATGCACTTAGTAAAGAACTTCAAAAAGCACAAAATAGAAGTTTAAATAACTTCTATATACTGATGGCAGATGAGTTTTTATCACTTTTAAAAGGTGAAAAGATAGAGTTTAAAAATCATAAATTAGAGGTAAAAATACTATGAAATTAAAAAATAAAGTTGCTATTATAACAGGTGCAACAAGTGGAATTGGTGCAAAAATATCTGAAACCTTTATAGAAAATGGAGCTAAAGTTTTAATCATAGCAAGACATAAAAACGAAGAGTTTATTAAAACTCTTGGGAAAAATGCAAAATTTTTTAGCGCTAATATAACAGATGAAAACAGCGTAAAAGAAATTTATAAATTTGCTATAAAAAGCTTTGGAAAAATTGATATTTTGGTAAACAATGCAGGAATCACAGGTCCAACAAAACCATCATTTGAGCTTAGTTTTGATGAATGGAAAGAGGTAATAAACTTAAATGTAAATGGCACTTTTTTAATGAGCAAATACGCACTTTTAGAAATGATCAAACAAAAAAGTGGCAATATAGTAAATATCGCCTCCGTTCTTGGAATGGTTGCAAGTGAGGCTTTTAGTGTATATAGCACAAGTAAAGGTGCGATAATAGCGATGACAAAACAAGATGCTTTAAGTGTAGCAAAGTTTAATGTAAGAGTTAATTCAATATCTCCTGGAACGATAAAAACTAATGCTGTGGCAAATTTAGAAAAACAAATTGGCAAAGAGGCGTTTGATGAGATGTTTAACAAACCTCATCCACTTGGCGGTGTTGGAAACGTAGAAGATGTGGCAAATATAGCTCTATTTTTGACAAGTGATGAAGCAAAGTGGATAACAGGAGCAAATTTAGTCGTTGATGGTGGATTTACAATAAAATAAATTTATAATTACTATAAAAAAAATTTGTTGTTTTTATAATTAAATTTCAAGCTGTTTTTTGCAACGATTTCTCTACTCATGGTTTACTCTTTAAATTAAGTTTTTTATCCAAGTCAATAAGAATAATGTCTAAAAAATATTTTCTTATTGCTAAATATTCATCAAGACTCATAACCAATATACTAGTTTTGTTTTCTCCATCGTCTACAACAATATTGTCAAAAATCAAATCAGGTATGTCTTTATCTCTTTTTAAATGCATCAATATACTAGGTAGAAAAAATAAAGAGATTATACCAATAAAAATTAAGATAAATAAATATAAATTTTCTATAAAAATTTGGATAAAAATCAAAGAAAAGCAAAACAAAACTATAAAAAAAGGTATATTTTGCTTAAAGTTTCCTAAATTATCGTTGTAAAATCCATAGAACATTTGTACCGTTTTTTTAATTTTAAGTTTGCTTGATATTTTTATCTCTTTTTGAAATGATTCTTTATAACATACTATTTTATCATTTTTAAATTCTGTTATTTTGCCTTTATTTGGGTCTGTTGCAAGTCTACTAGCAAGAATAATGACAGCAAAAAAATTAAATATTTTTCTATCCGTAGGAATATCAACAATAAATAAACTAATAAAAACTAATACTAAAAAACAAAACCCACGAAAACTAGAAACATCTGGATTGTGATTTTTTATAAAAAGCGGTTCTTTATCATAATCTCTTTTATTTGAATTTGTTTTATTGTTTGAAATTTGAAAATTGTCCAAATCTGAGTTATTATTTAAATTCAAATTATCTGAGTTTAAATCATTTTCTAAATTCTTATTAGAATTTTCTTTATTATTAGAGTTATTACCTAAATTTATTTTACTTTTAGGTTTATTATTTCTAAGATACTCTCTAAGTTTTTCTCTTTTATCATCATCCAAATTTCTGCCTTTTTTGTTTTTATAAAAACTATTTTATTTTAATATTTTAAATCTTAAAAATTATTCAAATTTTATTTTAGTTTAAATGTTTTAAAAAATTTGTTGTTTTTTTATTTTTATTTACACTTTAAGTTTGGATTTTTTTAATTTTAGCTTTATCCACTTTTATGTAAATTAAAATTTGGCTCTGTTAAAATATTTTATTGATTTTTAAGCTAATTTATATTATAATTTCCTATATAAAATAGCGATAGTAAGGAGGTTTGCGATGAAAAATAAGACAACAGAGTTAGATATAATTTTACAGCTTTTTAACTCTCTTTCAAATGATGATAAAAAATCATTCATAAAAGAGATAAAAAATAAAGAAACTTCTAACAAAGTATCTATCAAAAAAGAGATTAAATATTGTCCTCATTGTAAATCTACTAAATTTGTTAAAAATGGAAAAAGTAGCAATACTCAAAGATTTTTATGTAGAGATTGTAATAAAACATTTACTACTACAAATAATACGATATTTTTTAGTGTTAAAAAAGATATAAAAACCTGGAAATTATATATTCATTGTATGATAGAAAAATATTCACTTAGAAAAACAGCTAAGATTTGTAATATTTCACTACCTACTGCATTTGCTTGGAGACATAAAATTTTAGATGCTTTGCAAATTATGATGAGTGAAGTTGAATTAAATGGAATAGTTGAAGCTGATGAAACTTTTATACCGCTATCTTTTAAAGGTAATCATAAAAATTTTAAATTGCCACGCTTAGCAAAGAAAAGAGGAACACCTGCTACTAAGCGTGGATTAAGTAGAGAGCAGGTCTGTGTAAGTTGTGGAATAAATTTAAATTGTTTATCTATTGCAAAAGTATCAAATCTTGGCAAACCTAAATTAAAAGATTTAGAAAAGGTTTTAAATGGTAAAATTATAAAAGATAGTATGTTTGTAACTGATAGTTTTAGAGCTTATTTAAAACTTGCAAAAGATATGGAGTTAAGTCATATTAGAATACCAAGAAACAAATATAAAGCTGGAACATTTAATATTCAAACTATAAATAGTTATCATAGTAGATTGAAAGCAATGATAACTTATAATTTTAAAGGTGTTTCAACTAAATATCTTAATAACTATCTTGTTTATCATAATTTTGTAAATTTTGCAAAAGACAATAAAAATGACAAAGAGATAATTCTATTTGATTTTATACAAGAGAATGATTGTATAAGTAAATCTATTAACATCGCTAATAGACCAAATATACCATTGCCAGATGTGGCTTAGAAAGGGAAACAATGACACTATGGACACAAAACAGCTTAGAGCTTGCAAATAATTATGATTATTTAGACAGATTATATTCTGTTTATCCTGTAATATCTAATATAAGAAGAAATTTAGATCAAGAAACTATTAATGAATTATCATCCATGCTTACAAGTCCGCCAAATTTTGAACGAGGTAATTTATTAAGATTATTATTAAATTTAGATATTTTTCCTATTAAAGATTCTTATGTTGCATATCTTAGACGAGATAGAAGTGCAATTGATCGCAATCCAAATACTGTATGTAGAATTGAAAATATAATTGTAAATATGGGGCTTACAAATGTTTTGAATGAGATTACTAGACCTATTGAAGCAAATAGACAAATGGGTCAACATTTTAAAAATTGGGTAAATTCTACTAATTTTAATTTTGATAAAACAGATAATATAGATGTCTTTTTAAATACAGATACGCTAATGGTTTTTATTGGCAATGATAATATTATGTTAAATTTAGCAAAAGATATTTTTGGATACACAGGGAATAAAGGAATTGATTTTATTGCAAAAAGAGGTGAAAATGTAGCAATAGGAGAAGCTAAATTTCTTACAGATTTTGGTGGTCATCAAAATGCACAACTAAACGATGCTAAAAATATTTTACTAGATGGTTCTTTTACGCCTTGCGATTATCAAATTTTTCCTATTGCAATATTAGATGGTGTATTATATATTCAAAATACAGCCACTAGAATGACTAAAAATCATATGTCTGAGTTTGTTAATAATTCAACTAATGAACTTATAATGTCTGCATTATTGCTAAGTAGTTTTGTGGTTACGTTATAATGTCTATATCTTTAAATTATGATATAAAAAAGACTGAAATTGAAATTTTAGAAAAAATAAATAGATGTTCATCAGATAAATTAAATGTTATATATTCAGATCAAAAAACTAAACTTATATATCAAGATAATTTTCAAGCAATGTCTATTTTATTAAAAACATATAATAATAAAATAGATTTAGTTTATATAGATCCCCCTTTTAATACAGGTCAGGATTTTTTTTATTCAAATTCTAGAACATCTTCAATATCTAATTCAGAAACAGATAAATTAGCATATAGTGATATTTTTGAATTAGATGATTATCTAGAATTTATTAGAGAAAGACTTTTTTTGATTCATAAATTATTAAGCGATAAAGGAACTTTATATTTACATATTGATATAAAAATGGGACATTATATTAAAATTATATTAGATGAAATATTTGGAAAAGATAATTTTTTGAATGAAATTACTCGTATAAAATCAAATCCTAAAAACTTTAAAAGAAAAGCATATGGAAATATAAAAGATACAATTTATGTCTATGCTAAAAAAAAATGTATGCAAATTTTTAATGACATATCTATAAAACTTAGCGATGAAGAGCTTTTAAAAAAATTTCCTAAAATAGACAAAAATGGCGAAAGATATACTACTGTTCCTTGCCATGCACCAGGTGAAACACTAAATGGAAACACTGGAAAAAAATGGCGTGGCTTATTACCGCCAAAAGGAAGACACTGGAGAAGCTCTCCTGATGAATTAGAAATGTTAGATAAAACAGGTTTAATAGAATGGTCAAAAACAAACAACCCTCGCATTAAAAAATATGCAAAAGATCACAAAGGAAAAAAAATACAAGATATTTGGGGTAATTTTAAAGATCCACAATATCCAAAATACCCAACTGAAAAAAATTTAGAAATGTTAGAGCTTATTGTAAAGCAATCGTCTAATGAGAATTCTATTATAATGGATTGTTTTTGTGGTAGTGGCTCCTTTTTAATTGCAGGTTTAAAAAATAATCGTAATGTTATCGGAATAGATATAAGTGAGCAAAGTATGAAAATTTCAAAGCAAAATATTATAAAATAAAAATTTAATTTTTTAATAAAATCAATAAAATATTTTAACAGAGCCTAAAATTTTATTATAAATAAAAATAGAATTAAAACATAAAAAATATATTACCAAATATAAAAAAATCATATTCAAAACATATAAAATTTGCATAAAAATAAAAGACCCAAGGTATTATGAATAAAAAATAATTTATACTAGAAATTTTTAAAAATAAAAATATGAAAAAAGCCATCATAGCAACGATGAAAAGCAAAACATTTATATATGAAAAATCAATAAATTTAAGCTTAATAAATACAATAAAACAACCAAATAGCATATAAAATAAATGGTGATTAATTTTTATATTACTTGATAACATTGATATATCAAGTTCGATTTTACTTTTATCAACGAAGGTCCAAAAAATCAAAATTGGGAAAAAAGCATAATAAGTAATAAAATCCAAAGACCAAATAGTAAAAAAGCCTCATTGCTACTAAAAACATAAGGAAATTTAAAAATATCTATATTAAAAAATAAAATAAAATAGGCCAATAATAAAATATAAGTAAATATATTATGCTTTAAAATTTGTGAAAATTTTAAACAAGTAAATTATTTCTTATTAGAATATATTTCGGTAAAAAAGGCATTAAATACTGTTCTTAGCAAAACAAAATCCTTATTTTATACTTTATAAATATCAAAAAGTTGTAAAATTTGGAGCTTTTTATCTCTTTCATTTCTTTTTCAAAAACATTATCAAAAAAAACCCACTTATTTACCTTTTATAAATTTAGCCTTTTTAATAAACTAAAACTAAATATTTATATTAAAAGTATTTTTATCACATAACTTCTTTTATCGTTATTTAATTTTTTACAACCTCAGCCATTACATAACTGCATTATATCCAGTAAATAAATACGCAGTTGTAGTATTGTCATCACAATGAATGACAATATTATATCTTTTGCCATAAATATAATTTTTATAAATATAACTTTTATTATGTTTTTTGAAATTTTCTTTTTCTAAAATATCTAAATTAAGGTTATTTTTCTTTAGATAATCTAAAAAATCCTTTGTAATGTTATTGTCTGTTTTATTTGCATTGCTATATATCAAATAACTTATAAATTTGCTTGGTCTTTTGTAGTAGATATGATAGACACTATAAGAAAAATAAATGAGCAAAAATAAAATTGTAACTGTTAATCCAAAATATGATATTTTATATGATTTTGTTTTTACAGACAGCAATAAATATAAAAATAAAAAAAGTAGTGTATATAAAAAATAATTTAAAAAAGAGTAATCTATAAAAGTGTCAAAAATAGCTAAAAAACCAAATATTATAAATAGAAAGAAAGATATGTTTTTTACAAATTTTTGTAAATTAAATTTCAAAACAACCAATATTCATACTCCTTAAAGTTTTGCAGCTTTTAGCTATTATATTAAATTTTGCCACTGTCTCTCATAAAAATATTCTCTTTAAATTTATTTCTCATCATTTTAACAAATCCAGCTTTAAAATATCATACAATAGTGGTCTAATTCTTGTTATGCCTTAGATAGCTCTTTAAAGCAGTATTAATTCTTTTGTATTTAACCTTGTTTTTTCTTATTTATCATTTAAAACAATATATTTTTTAGTTTTATTTAAATTTATCCCTGTTTTATCTAAAAGGTATGTTTTTAACTCGTTAAACTCATCATTGCTACCTATTGTTACTGAAATTTGAGTATTTTTTGTATATATTATAATGCTATCATACAATATAAATCTAAATTTAAATTTGAAAAATAAAAAAACTATAAATTTGCATATCGGAATAATAAAAATCGCCAATGCTGTTAATAAAAGTTGTTTTATATATTCCTCGTTTGCTATACAGTATAAAAAAAGCATAATCAATAAAACTAAACCGCAAAACAGATAAAATAGCTTGCTATCTAAAAGTTTTTTAGACCAACCTTGATTAATCATAGCTTTATAATCTCTTAAATAAATAGCTCTTTTTATCTCTATAATATCGTCAGTTTTTATGAGTTTTGTTGTTTTTCCATTCTCTTTTATTTCAATTGTGTTTGATTTAAACCATATATATTTTTTGTTGTAAATACATTGCTTGATATAAAATAATAAATATGACGACCCAAGAATTGGAAAAATTAAAAAAAGCTTTTAAAATTATCTTCACTTGGATAAAAAATGCAAATTAATATGAGATAAAAAAATAAAGCTATAAACATAATGAGAAAATACATATCTTTTTTATTTTTTATAATAAGTGGATGGACATTATAGTTTGTATTAGATGGTACTAAATTTAGCATTATATATTTCTTTGATAAATTTTATTGTAATTTAAATTTAGCTTATTATTAGACATAAAAATTATATTTTTAAATATTTCTAAAAAATCTTTTTTATCACTCAAATTCTAGCCTTTGCCGTTTTTATAAAAACTAATATTCATCTTGCTCTTTGAACTCTTTTAGAGCTTGGATGAAAAAATCTTGCGTATCATCTTTAATCATAAAATCTCTTTCAAATTCTATCTGGGTATATGAGTTGTATTTGGCGTGTTTTTTAAAAAGTTTGCCAAGTTCATTTATGATTTTTAGTGCTAATCTTGGGAGTTTGCTAGCATAATAAACTTCTTTACAGTTGGCACAAATAAATTCATCTTGCTTAACCGAAATTATAAGAACTTCGGTTATTTTTTTACATTTTGGGCATACAAAAACAACTTTGGCGTTATTTATAAGAATCCTTAGTTATAAAGTTTGATAAAAATTATAGCTAAGAATTTTATATTTCCAACTTAACAATGAAATTTAAGAAAGGGAACTTGATGAAAAACACTACACTCGCAAGAGCTGTTAAGCGAAAGACAAAGTATGATTTAAGAGCGTGTTGCCAGATAAACAAACTTAGTCTTAGTAGCTTGTATAAGGGTTATGTAAGCAAAAGAGCTATGAAAATACTACAAAGAGATGGGATAAAAGTAGATAATTATGTGGCTAAGCAGTAAAGAAGCAGTTGAAATTTTGGGCGTAAATTTAAGAAAACTACAAAGAGTAATTTCAAAAGCACAAAAACAAAACCAAAAAATTTTGACCATTTATACGAAAATAATTTCGTATAAAATGACTGACGGCGTAGGTCGTGGTGGTAAAACTCTCTGAATTTGGATTGACGATGTTCAATTAGATGGTCGTGATGGATTCTCAAGCGACTATGCATCAAATAACGGTATTGGCGAAAACGATGGTAAGCTGGATAATGTGCATGATAGTGGCTATGGTGTGGTAGATACCAGAAGTTATGAGTTAGTAAATCGTGGCGAACCAGCCCCCTAGTCATTGTGGTCGTGGTAGCGTGAGCGGTAACGAGAACCTAGGTGATGCGGTGCATGATAGCATGATTAGTGATAGCACTCAGCTAAATTTAGAGCCTTTAGACACAAATAAAAAGGCTTTAAATTTAGATGATAAATGCAGTGTGTGGTGGAAGTTATAGCGTAGGCGGTAGTGAGTGCGGTTGCGTGGGTGTCATGGCAAGCGGCGTAAGATCTAACAAAAAACCTTAAATGAAAATCAAAAATTAATAACGAAGTTAAAAACATAACCGCCGAAGAGGTTAAAAAAGCTAAAAAAGAGTATCAAAAAACTCATATAACTCCTACAAAGAACTATATCAAGTCTTTAAGAGATGAAAAAGATGCTTACTATAAAGAAGTTGCTAAACAAAACTTAGATGAGAAAATGAAAGCTAAAAATAGTGTGATTAAGAAAGAAAGTGCGGCGAAAAAAGTAGAGGTTGAAGATAACAGTGGCGGGGAGATTTATCTGCCTGATATAAATGAAGTTTTAAAAGAATTTGTGGGATAAAACCACTTCTTAAAGGTTTTTTAAAAGGCTTTTAAAAAGTGTTTAAATATTTGGGTCACAAATACCAACTCAAAGTTACAACAACAGCCCTCACGAGCAACTTTTCGCTCGTATTTGCTTATGGGGGGGATAATGATGAGTTTGTAAATCCCTTGTTCGCATAAAAATAACAGCCCTCACGATTAATTTATGTGAAAAAGAACAGCCCAAAGGATTACTTTTTGCTGGTATTTGCTTAAGGAACAAAAAATATGAGGATTTATAAAAAATTTAGGAGTTTAAAATGATAGATGAAGCAACCAAACAAGCTTACGCGGAGTATGAAAAAAATGGTGGAAGTTTTAGAAAGTTAGGAGCACTTCTTAAAATGAACCAAGCTTATGTTTCAATGGCGTTTAATGGCTGGGGGGATTATGATTTAAGTAGTGAGAGTAAGGCTGTAGCTGAGAAAAAAATAATAGATTTCTTTAACTCAAAAAGGCTTGATATATCAAACCAGTATGATGAAATTTGTAAAAATGATAAGATTTTACCATTTACAAATACGATCATAATAATGGCAAGTATTATAAAGGCTATAAAACAAAGAGCTTTATTAAAAATCATAGAGGAAAAAGTGGCACTGGTAAAACAACAGCTATAAAGGCTTTTAAAGAGTATTTAAAGGATTTAGATATTAATGCTTGCTCAAATTGCCAAAATAACAGCCCTTGCGAGTGTTTTTTAGTGCGTGATTTGTTATGCAAGTTAAATATTAAGGATCTAAAATGACTGAGAAACAGCGTATTTTAAGAAAAAATTTACTAGCTAGAATCCACACAAATAGCAAATATAAAGAACTTGTTAGAGTTGATGCGTGGGAAAGTTGGCTAGACGTTAGATTTGGTGTAAGTAGTTCGGCTCTTTTATCTATAGATGAGCTTAATAAAACCTTGGATATGTTAATAAATGATAAGTTTAAGGAGTGTGAGCCTGATATTTTAGGTAGAAATTTAGTAAAAAACTCTAAAATTATAAATAATTTGACTAAGAACAAAACTAAAAAAATAACTCAAAAACAATATATCTACATAAAGCACCTTGCAAATAGGCTTAATTTTAGTGATGAAAAATTAATGGTCTTTGTGGCAAGACAGATCAAAGTTTTAATAAGACTTGATAGCCAACTTAAAAGAATAAGCTTAAATGATGCAAGGCGTATCATCACAGGCTTAGAAAAAATGTGCAAATTTTATAAGAAATAAAAATGAAGCCATGTGATAAAAACTTACCAAATAAAGCGTATTGCAAAGACTATAGTGAATGCTTTTTAGAGATAACTTGCTGGCCCAATAAAAGGAGATAAAGATGATCTGTCCATATTGTGCTAATGAAAAAACAAATGTCATCGCTACTGTTAAAGGGCTAGTTAATGAAAGGTTTAGAAAATGCCCAAAATGCGGTAGGACTTTTAGCACAATCGAAAAAATAAAAGTAAAAGATGATGAATTAATCGAGTATGAAAAGGTGGTTAAAGGGAGTTTAAAGGGTAGCTAATCCCTAGTTAAACGCTTTTTAAAAGTTAAGTTTATATAATAGAAAAATATGAGTAAGCTAAAATTAAATATAGACGAACAAATAACTAATATGAAAAGCAAAGGTATTAAATTTAATATAATAACTGAAAATGAAGCCAAACATCTTTTAGAGTATTCAAGTTATTATTTTAAAATAAAGTCTTATTGTAGAAACTATCAAAAAATAAATGATAAATATATAAATTTAGAATTTGCTTATTTGTATGAATTATCAAAAATAGATATGTATCTTAGAAGAATTATTATAGACATATCATTAAATATTGAACACACACTAAAAACAGCTATACTTAGAGACTTTAATATGCTTCCTAGCAATGGAGAAGATATAGTAAATGGGTTTTTAAACTCAAGATATGGGCGAAGTACAAGAGATTATATAAATCGACAAAGGGGCGATGAAAGTGTATCAAACAGGTTAATAACTAATAATACACCACCAAATATGCCTTTTTGGGTTTTAGTAGAAGTTATACAATTTGGTGATTTAAGAAAATTATATAAATATTTTTATCAAAGATTTGCTAGGTTTAAAAGTGTAAGAGATAGGAGAGAACTAGATAAAATGATATTTTCTACAAAAAGTTTAAGAAATTTAGCAGCACATAATAATTGTATAATCACAAATATATTTGATAATAGTGCTAGACTTCCAATTTGTAAAGATGAATTAACACCTTTTAAAATGCAAATAGAAAAAAACTTAAATGATTCAATAGATGAAACTTTAAAAAATAGATATATAGGTGACTTTTTGATGATGATGTGGTTAGCTATGAGAATAATCAAAAGTGATGGTTTAAAAAATCATATAAAAATGAAAATAAGTGAATTTTTCAAAAAAACATGTATGAGTAAAAAACGAAAAAGATATTTTTTTAAAAATCGTAGATTTAGAGATAGGGTTTGTTTAATTTATAGAAGTTATAAAACATTAAGCAATATTTAATGCTTTTATGTATATAATTATACTGATGTTTGTTGGCTAATGATACGTTCAAGGCTAACTATTGGTGCGAGGTATATCTTCGCACCTGAATTTTAATCCCCTTTTAATAAATCATCTTCAATATGCTCTAAAATATCATTTTTTAAATTTCTTTCTAAATTTCCGTTTTTATCAACTGATAAAAAAGGTCTTGCAGGAATGCCCTTTTTAGCTGAGCCAAACTGATGTGTTAAGCCATATGGAAAACCGCGTGATTTTGCATAGCTCTCAACCACAACGCTTTTATTATCAACTCTAACACCCCAGCTATCTTTTAAATTTGAGCTTTCTATTAAAATTCTTTTATCGCCATAAACCCCATAACGCTTTAAAAAGCCACTTTTTAAAGACTTGCCACCTTTTTTAAAAGCTTTAGTTTTTCCACCTGCATAGCTAAATGCGGTATTTGATGATATTGGCTTCCACTTCTGATTAAATGGGCTAATTTCATTTTCAAAACTTTCATCAATGCAAGAGCGCACCATCTCACCGATTGCCCTTAAAGTAGGCTTTAAATTCTTGGTTTTTTTCTCTAAGCTTAAAAGGCTTTTTTGAATATCTTCAATGCCTGTTATTTTAACTCCCATATTTATCCTTTTTTGGTATAATCGTTCGAAATAGCGTGAAGGTGTGAAGCTTAAAAGCAGGTAACCACAGAATGAAAAGTTCGATGTTGTGGGTTCAAATCCCACCCACGCTATTTAGTTTAACTATTAATTCTTTTTTTATTGCCAGTAAATGTCTTCTTTATCCACCTTATCAAGCGTAATTATATAATTATCAGTTTTATTATGGCATAATAATGATTGTAAATCTGCTGATTGATGATCGCAATGAAGTAGCCGATAGGTGCCTTGAAAAAGGATCGGACCTGTATTGTAGGTGCAACTCTCCTACCGTCAGCGGATTTTAATAAAATTAGCGTCATCTTTACTTGTTTTATCTACTTTCTGGCTGTTACCATATAGTTTGTAACTCCAAATTTCTTTAAATTATAATTTAAATCAACTACTATTTTATTTATCTTTTTAGCATCTTTTTCATCATCAAACCAAAATATTATATTTTTCTTATCTATATCAATGCTTACAGGAGTATTTTCATCATCCAAAATTTTAACAATTTTTCTTATTTCATCAATTCTTAAATCTTAATTATAAATACCTTTTCGCTCTGGTCCAATGTGTAAAATGCCCTTTTTATCACCCATTATGTATTTAGTTTTAGTATCTATTTTTAAAATCTTAGCTATTTTATTTATTAAAAAATTGGATAAAACACCTAGCTGAAAACTATCAATAGGCAATTTTAAATTCTTTTTAATCAAAAGCTCATATATGGCATTATCAAGTCCTTTTTGCCAAATATAAAGATCTCTTTTTTTATCAAATTCTTTTATGGCAGTTTCTAAATTAGAGTTTTTAATTAAATTTAAAACTTTTTTAGCTTTTTGTTTAAAAGCACTGTCTAACGCACTCATATCATAACTAAAATCATCATGGCTGACATTTGGCAAAGGCCACTAAATGGCTTTAAACCTTTTTCTAAAAGCATTAAAATAGGACTTGAAAGAAGTATAAATATAGATGATTTCCCGCTTATAAGAGTGGTGCCAAATGATAATGAACTTGACACATTTGATGGGTGAGCTGAGGATATTTATTTTAGCATTTATTTGGGTGATAGTAATGATGAGAATTTAGAACTTTGTCTTAAAAAACTTTATGAGTTAGAAGCAAGTATTAAGTTTAGACTGCATAATTATCAATTTAGTGATGGTGGATTGCTCCGATTTATAAAAACTTCTGGGAGTGATGAATTAAAGCACTATACTTTATTAAGGATTGATTTTAAGCGTGAGAGTATGAGGCTATTTTAGGGGGATTACCCCCTTGTAAAAACCTATGTAAGTGGCATTTTACCACTATTTTAAAACTTATGCTTGAAAAATTACATTTTATCTCCTTGTTTTATAAAAAGAGTATAACTCTACTATACTGTGCTTTGGCTGTTGTTTATAAAAATAAATTATAAAAAATAATATTTTATTGATTTAACACAAAAATATGCTAAATTTATCTTATATTTTATAATAAGGTGTAAAAATGACAATGGAACAAATCAATGAAAGATTAAAAGATATCTTATCAAATAAATTTAAAGATAAACTCATAAAAGATAAAGACGTGGCTGATGCTTTAGGAATAGATCCAAACAACTACGCCCAGCTCAAATTTAGAAACTCAGTACCATATAAACAGATACTAGATTTTTTGTTTAAAGAAGGGATTTCAATTAATCTCTTTTTTTATGGCAAAGACGCTAGTAATAGCGATAATTTAAAAACATTAAGGATGTTTGATGTGGGGGCTTCTTTAGGCGGTGGGGCAAATAATGATGATGAAAGCTTTGAAAATGTGGTTATAAGTGAGCAAATTTTAGAAAAAAGTAATGTTAAGTTTTTAGGAAAGATTGATATAATCAAAGCTATTGGAGAAAGCATGGAGCCTTATATAATGGATGGGGATAGTTGTTTTATAGCAGTAGGAGCTGAGTTTAAAGATGGTGAAATTTATGCTATAAACACACCTGATGGGCTTATGATAAAAGAGTGCTACAAGCAAGGTGATGAGTTTATGCTAATATCTTATAATCCTATCTACTTGCCAGTAAGATACAGTATTTATGAGTGTAAGATAGTGGGAATGTTTATAGGCATTATAAGAGGTAGAGGAAAGCTTAAGATAAATCTAAAAGAAGTTTAGAGCGTTTTTAATACTTAAATATTTAGTTTTCGCATTAAAATGAGAAAAATGTAGCTCTTAATTTTCTCATTTAAGTAAAAACTTTTTTCTCATTTTTTTGGGGATTTAAAGTTTTTCTAAACTATGAAAAATAATAGAAAATTTATCTTAAAACACTCTTTTTATCATAAATTTTATATTTATAGTTTTCTCGCTTATAAAAATATTAAAATATAATGTCTAAAATTTAGCAATTATCTCTAATTTTAGATTTCACAAAATTATTTAATAGCTAGTTTTATATATTTTAATAAATTTCATACACGCTTTATCTAGTAATAAAATAAAACTAATTTTAAAAAGTTAAATTGTAAATAAAAAATATACTCTGATTTTATAAACAGTGTAAAAATCAAAGCCTAGAATTAAGATGAAAGTAGATATTACTATACTGCTTTTATCAAAAATGAACTTAATAAATTTAAAAAAATGAATCTTTCATATACAAAAGTAAATTTACCACTACTAGAAAAAGAATATCTTTTTCCAAAAGCAATATGGAATGATGAGAATATAGAAATAATCTATGAAAATTAGACCTTTAAAAAAATATAGAAATATTTTATAAACTAGATTTATTTATGTCTTAAAAGATCAGCTAGACTTTTTTTAGGATCTTTTCCATCTATTGTTAGTGAAACTTCTCTTGCTATTGGCGTATATATATTATGCAAATTTGCCAGTTTTAAAATAGCTTTTGAGGTTAAAATTCCCTCAGCAACCTCGCCCAATTCTTCCAAAATTTCATCTATTTTTTTACCTTGTGCCAAACCAAAGCCTACTCTATAATTTCTTGATAAATTGCTTGATGCAGTTAAAAATAAATCCCCTGCACCACTAAGCCCTAAAAAAGTTTCATCTTTTGCACCAAAAAATTTACCAAATCTTGCTATTTCTACAAGACCACGAGAAATTAGACTAGCTCTTGCGTTGTTGCCTAAATTTAACCCATCGCATATTCCACTTGCTATTGCAATGACATTTTTATATGCACCGCAAACTTCAGCTCCTATAACATCATCTGATGAATAAGCCTTAATATAGTGTGGAAAAAATGAGCAAAACTCTTTTGCTAGACTATCATTTTTAGAACTAACAACAATAGCGCAAGGTAACTTTTTTAAAACCTCGCTTGAAAATGATGGCCCAGAAAGAGTTGCTAAATTGCCTTCACTAACAAATTTAGCAAAAATTTCATGTAAAAACTCTCCACTTTTGGCATTTATCCCTTTTGAGGCAACTAAAAGTTTTTGGTTATTATAAACAAAATTTTTCTCAAGCCAAGACTTAGTTATTTGAGATGAAAGACTAAATACTAAATACTCACATTTTAAAGCTTCCTCTAGGCTAACAAAGTTAGATATATCTTTTTTAGTTCTTGAAGTTATAATGCATTCATTTTGAAAGCTAAAAGCATCGTAAAGTGCACTTCCCCATTTTCCAGCTCCAATAACTGCTATCTTAGCCATAAACAAACTTTAAAGTTTAGCTTTTAAAAGTTCGTTTACTTTTGCAGGATTAAACGCACCTTTTCCAGCCTTCATAACTTGTCCTACAAAAAACCCAAAAAGTTTATCTTTTCCACTTTTGTATTCAGCAACCTTATCACTATTTTTAGATAATACTTCATCTATAACTGCTAAAATTGAAGCATCATCGCTAATTTGTTTTAAGCCAAGCTTATCGATAATATCATCAACTTTTGCATTGTTCTCCATCATATTATCAAGCACATCTTTTGCTGCTTTTTGAGATATAGTATTATCTTCAATCCTTTTTAAAAGCTCACTCATTCTTAAACTATTAACTGGGCTTGTTTCTATAGTTAAACCATTTTTAAGTCTTCCTAAAAGCTCAACTGTAAGCCAAGTAACACAAAGTTTTGGATCGTGTCCTTTAGAGATTAAATCTTCAAAATAAACAGCCATAGCATAATCATCAATAATAACTTTTGCATCACTTTCTTTTATCTCGAGCTTTTCAACATACCTTTTAAGCTTTGCGCTAGGAAGCTCAGGTATATTAGTAGCTTCTTTCATCATTTCATCACTTATATGGATAGGAAGCAAATCAGGATCTGGGAAATATCGGTATTCTGCACTATCTTCTTTGCTTCTCATTGATTTAGTTGTTAAATTAACTGTATCAAAAAGCCTTGTTTCTTGAACAACTTCAGTTTCATATTTGCCATCTTCATAAGCTGAAATTTGACGATATACCTCATACTCAATTGCTTTTTGTATAAATTTAAATGAGTTTAAATTTTTTATCTCAACTCTTGTGCCGTATTTACTCTCACCTTTTGGACGAATACTAACATTAACATCGCATCTAAAGCTTCCTTCTTGCATATTTGCATCACTTATATTAATAAACCTTAAAATTGAGTGAAGTTTTTTAAGATAAGCAACTGCTTCATCACTACTTCTTAAATCTGGCTCGCTGACAATTTCTAAAAGTGGAGTTCCGGCTCTATTTAAATCAACCAAGCTTCTATCGCTTTCATGATTGTTTTTACCAGCGTCTTCTTCAAGATGAGCTCTTGTAATTCCTATTCTCTTATTGCTTACTTCGTCTGTGTCTATATATAACTCTCCATGCTCAACAATAGGGATAGTAAATTGAGAAATTTGATAAGCTTTTGGAAGATCTGGATAAAAATAGTTTTTTCTATCAAAAACAGAGTTTTGATTAATCTTTGCATTTACAGCCGTTCCAAAGCTAATTGCCTTTTTAACAGCTTCTTTGTTTAAAACCGGCAAAGCTCCAGGAAGTGCTAAGCAAACAGGGCAAACATGAGTATTTTGTTTATCTCCAAAACTTGTAGAGCAAGAACAAAAAATCTTGCTTTTTGTATTTAACTGACAATGAACTTCTAAACCAATAACTGTTTCAAATACCATATGATAATCCTTATAAAATTTCTAATTCATTATTTTACTATAAAAAGTTTTTAAATTTGATAAAGTTTTGTAATAAAAAGAATAAAAAACAAATTTAGCTCAAAATTGAGCTAAATTTTTAATAATTCAAAAATTTTAATGCTCGTCGATTACAACAGCACCTGCTAAATAAACATAACTTAAAACAACAAAAATAAATGTTTGAAGTATAGCCATAAAAGTCAAAAGTGCATAAGGAATCATCGGAACAAACCAAGGTGCGAGTGTTAGCATAACAAGTAAGAACAAATCATCACCTTTTATATTTCCAAACAAACGAAATGATAAAGAAACAATCCTTGAAAGATGTGATACCATCTCAATCACAAACATAAACGGAGCCATAACTTTTATTGGACCACAAAAGCTTTTCATATATTTAAAAAAGCCATTTATCTTAATGCCTTGATAGTGATAATAGATAAAAACACAAGTTGTAAGTGCAAGAGTTAAATTCAAACTAGCCGTTGGCGACTCAAAGCCAGGAACCATACCAACGATATTTGCTGTAAAAATAACAAGACCCAAAGTCCCAACAAGTGGTAAATATCTCCTTGCTAACTCATAGCTTCCCATCGCATCCTTTCCAATGGAAATAATGCCATTTATATAAGCTTCAAAGATATTTTGAGCACCATAAGGCACGAGTTGAAGCGAGTTTGTCGCCATTCTAGCAAGCATGACCACAATAGCAACGATAAGTAAAAAGTGAAATACATAAATAAAAGTGTGATTATAAGTAATCAAACTACCAGCAAATAAAAATATATCTTTTAGCATTCTAACCCCATAAATAAAAATTAATAAGTTATTTTACACTATTTTTGGTTAAACAATATTTAAATTTTACTTTTTATTTTACAATATCATATAAAATTTTTAAAATTGTCGCACAAACCATGATTAAAAACAGAGTTTTTATAAATTTTACATCTTTTTTAATCACCATGTTTGAACCCAAATATCCGCCTATCATCTGACCAATGCCCATCAAAAGCCCAATAAGCCATAAAATATGCCCGCCAAATATAAATACTATTAAAGCTACAATATTTGAAGTAAAGTTTAAAATTTTTGTGTTTGCAACAGCTTGTTTCATCGATAGCCCTAAAACACCAAGAAATGCAAAAGTCCAAAAACTACCAGTTCCAGGTCCTAAAAACCCATCATAAAACCCTATTAAAAGCCCAAAAATAATAAAAAACGCATTTTTACTCATCTTTGCTTTTTTTTGTGTTTCACCTAAATTTGGTGAAAAAATAGTATAAACTACAACAAAGATAAGCAAAATAGGAATTATATAATTTAAAAATTTTGGATCTATAAAAAGCACACTTATAGTTCCTGTGCAAGCACCAATAAGCGTAAAAATAATACCTATAAAAATCTCTTTAAAATTTATGAAACCTTTTCTAGTAAAATTTACAGTTGCTGAAAGTGTCCCAAAACATCCTTGAAGTTTATTCGTAGCAAGTGCTGCGTGAGGTGGTACACCAACTGCCATAAGTGCAGGCAAGCATATCAATCCTCCACCACCAGCAATTGCATCAATAAAACCACCAATAAAAGCAACCCCCACTAAAAGTATGATTTGCCAAATTTCAAACTCCATCTTTTTCTCCCGTTAAATATCTTCTAAAATTTCATCTATTTCGCCACTTTGACCAAGCCTATAAAGTCCAAAATCATACTTTATGGGATCATTTTTATCAAATTCTCTAAGTCTATTAGTTAACTCCAAAACTGCTTCAAAATCATAAGTTTTTCTACTCATTAAACCTAATTTTAAAGAAACTCTGTGTGTATGAACATCAAGTGGCATTAATAAATCTTTTTTATCAATACTTCTAAAAAGCCCCAAATCAATGTCTTTATCTCTTACCATCCATCTTAAAAACATATTGTATCTCTTATAAGGGGATTTTGGTTTTTTATCAAAGTTTTTACCAAAGAAAAACTCATAACCATCGCTTCTATAATCATTTAGTGAATAAATTGTAGAAATTAAATTATTAATACCATAAGCTAAATTTTCGCCTTTTTCAAAGCCTTTTTTTATCAAATTTTCTATATTTTCATCATTTTTAAGGCGTTTTATAGTTATAAATATCTCAGCAACATCGCGTGAGTTTTGAAACCTATATTTTTTATTTTTATAGAAATTTCTTATTTCATTGTCATTTTCATTTAAAAGTTCAAAATTTAAAGAATTTAAAAATTTAACTATCAACCTAGCATTTCCATAAGCAAACAAAGCACTAATTAATGCGATATTTGGCTCTTTAAACTTAGCAGCAACCCAAAGTGGGTCTGGATTTGCATACAAATTTTCTTTGCAATTTTTAATATCAGCGTGATAATCAAGTAAGGTTTTAAGGTTTTGCATTAAATTTCTTTTTTTTAAAATAAGTCATGCTTGTTTTTCCAAATTTTTTTGATTTAAAAAGTTTAAATTTGCCTATTGTTTCATCAAATTTAACATCGCTATTGTGTTCAATCGCTACTAAAAAAGCATTGTAATTAGATAAATTTTTTATTGCCTCACACACTTTTTTATAAATATCATCATAGCCATCTCTTATGTCAAATGGCGGATCAAAATAGATTATAAACTCATCATTATTTTCTTTTAAAAGAGCTTGCAAGCCATTAAAACAATCATTGTTAATTGCGATTAAATCACTGCTTATACCTTTAAAATTTGATTTTAAAATTTCAAATGCAGCCTTATCTTTTTCAAAACCGTAGCATTTTTTCGCACCATTACTTAGTGCTTCAGCCGCCATTACGCCACTTCC
Organism: Campylobacter ureolyticus; assembly: GCF_013372225.1. Taxonomy (NCBI): domain Bacteria; kingdom Pseudomonadati; phylum Campylobacterota; class Epsilonproteobacteria; order Campylobacterales; family Campylobacteraceae; genus Campylobacter; species Campylobacter ureolyticus. Next base: position 1,190,805 of record NZ_CP053832.1, read on the forward strand.
AGAAAACATCTCTATAAATATTTTATTTGCAAATTCAAATCTAAAAGTATCAAAAAAAGAGCCTTTTACTAAGCTTTTTGTACTTCTTGTTGTGCTCTTTGGTGGAATTAAAAGCTTTTTGCCTTTTAATTTTCCGCTGTTAATTTGTGTAAAAATTTTATTTAAATTAATAGGTTTATTTACAAAATTCATTGATACTCCCTAATAGTTTTTATCAATTTTAGTTTAAATTCATCACAAAGCAAAGCGATTTTATCTTCTAAATTTTCTTTTAAATTGCTGTCTTTAACAATAAAATCAAACTCTTCAAGCGCATAAAGAAGATCTTTTTTACTAAAAGGAAGCGCAAGATATGGTGAATCATCTCCTATGTAAAAAACTCTTTTATTGCTTTTTTTGTTTATATCACTTACGATAAAATCAGCTTCTTCTTCATCTGCCAAATAGTCTTTTAAAAAAATTTCTAAAGTCTTTTGCATAATCAAACATTCACAATTAATCGCAATTTTCACTTTTAATATCCTTTGCTAAACTCTATCATTTTAAATTTTTCACCCATTTCAATTATTAGTCTTTTAAGCTGCAAAACACCATTTTTATAGGCATTTTCACCAGCATTTTTAAGTAAAGTTTCTAAAATTTCATCTGCTTTAAAATTTATTAATGCCTTGCTTTGAGAGCAAAAATTCTCAAATTGTACATCTTTAAATTTCAAAAACTTATCTTTAATATTTTTAAAAACAACGTTATAAGTAATATCACTTTTTTGATAAAATTCTTTTAAATTTTTAATATCAAAAAAATTATAAACTTGATGTTTTGAAAAAACCCTTAAAGTAAAATCATCTCTTGGTGCAAAATCACCATAATCAAAACTTAAAAATCTAAATTTTTTTGAACTTTGATAAATTTCTAATAAAAATTTATCCAATTCCAAAACAACTTCACCTTTTTTTATACCCTGTTTTTTAGCTAAATCTACAATTTCTTTTGAAGCAGTTTTAAATATAGGTTTAAAATTTTCAATAAACAGCATCTTTTCATTATCCACAACTTCACATTTAAAAGTATCAAAAAGCTCATTTGATATAAAAAAAGCATTTTTAAATTTAGCCTCTTTTAGACTTGGCAAATGATTTAGTTTTACTTCTTTGCCTATTTTATTTTCAAAATTTGTTTTTTGAATTGTTCTTAAATTTTTAAATGGTTCAACTATAAAAAATTCAAAATTTTTAAGTTTTGTTTTATCAAAAGTATAAATTCCTTGGATTATATCACAAATCAAATGCCCTTCGTTTGCGCCTATTTCAACTATTTCAAAGTTTTCATTAAAACTCATTATATATTTTGCAATACAAATTCCAAAAAAAGAACCCACGCTTACTGAGGTATAAAAATCGCCTTCCTTGCCAATTTTTATACCTTTTTGATAATATCCATCTTCGCCAAAAAGCCAGCTGTCGATAAATTCACTAAATTTCATCTAGCCTATAAGCATTTTAAAGATGTTTTAAATCTTTTAAAGCCCTCTTTGATTTCATCTTTATCTATATTTAAAGGTGGTAAAAACCTAAGTATATTTGTGCCTGATTTTAGTATCAAAAGTCCATTTTCAAGGCATTTTTTATAAATAATATCTAAATTTTTACTATCTTTTAAAACAAGTCCTTGCATAAGACCAAGCCCAGTTCTTTTTTCAAATATTAATGGATAGTCTTCAATTATGTCATCTAAATGTTTTTTAAAATTTTTAATATTCTTATCAAGATCGCCACTTTTTTTAAGTTTTACAAGTTCATCAAGCGTTGTAAGTGCGACATTTGTTACTAAATTATTTCCACCAAAAGTACTTCCATGATCTCCAAATGTAAAAATATCTTCTTTGCTTACGCAAGCTCCTATTGGAACACCACCACCAAGTCCTTTGGCAAAGGTTATGATATCTGGTTTGATACCATACTCTTTAGAGGCTACAAACTCACTAGTTCTATATACACCGCACTGAACCTCATCTGTTATTAAAAGTAAATTTCTTTGTTTTAAAACTTCACTTAGCTTTGCAACACTATCTTTATCAAGAGCTCTTACACCACCCTCACCTTGGACAAGCTCTATAATAACAGCCACAGTTTTTTCACTAATGTTTTCTATAATCTCATCAATTGAGTCAAAAAACTTAAACCCATCAGGATATGGTGCAAAATTTTCAGAATGAAATTTATCTTGTCCAGTTAGCTTTAAAGTTGCAATTGTTCGGCCGTGAAATGAGTTTTTTAAAGATAAAATTTCATACTTTTTTTCTTTAAAATTTTTGGTGCCGTATTTTCTAGCAAGTTTTATTGCACACTCATTTGCCTCAGCTCCTGAGTTGCAAAAAAACGCGTATGTTTTATAACCTAGTAATTTTGATATTTTTTTAGCAAGTTTTTCTTGCGTTTCATTTTTATATAAATTTGAAGTATGAAGTATTTTTTTACTTTGCTTATTTATAGTTTTTAAAATTTTATCATTTGCATGACCTAAAGAACAAACTCCAATTCCAGCTGCAAAATCAATATAATCTTTACCATTTTTATCTATTAAAACAGAATTTTTACCTTCTATAAAAACTATATCTTCTTTTTTATAATTACTCATTAAATAGCTCATTTTTCCTCCTCAATTTTTGGTAATCTCCAATTTTTCTTATGTGCAATCATCCTAAAAACCACACCAAAAGCAAAAAGTATCATTATAAAAAACATATTGTTTAATCCAACTAAATCCATAAAATAATAAATTAGCCCCGTTACGATGCAAACTGTTCCATAAAACCCTGTTTTCATAAACCATGGAACTTCATTATACAACATATCTCTAAAAATTCCTCCGCCAACGCCATTTGCAAGAGCTATTAACAAAACTCCAAATATATTGTATCCATACTCTAACGCAACCATTGAACCGACAATTGAAAAGCTAACTATATCTATAGCATCGCTCATAACAAAAAGTGTGCTTTTATCAAGACTTTCTCTTTTTGTATGAATTTTAAAAGCCATGGCAAATAAAATCACCGCCAAAACAATACTTATAGGCATATAGTGAGTAAAAGAATAAACATCTCTACCAACTAAAACATCTCTTAAAATTCCACCACTTAAAGCAGTTAAAAACGCAGCCATAAAAATGCCAAGTAAATCACACTCTTTTTTAACTCCATATAAATAACCACTAAGCGCAGCTGATGCAATGCCAATATATTCAGTTAGAAGTAAAGCGGTCAATGTTTTCCTAGTTTTAAAATTTAAAAGATATTTTACACTAAGCTTATAAAACTTAGTTTAAATTTTAAAATTCAAGTATAAATTTAGTTTTATTGTCATCTGCTTTGCATGAAATTTTATAATTAAGCTCATCGCTGTATTTTTTAACCAAGCTTAGTCCTATTCCAAAACCAGCTTGAGCTTTGCTAAATCTTGCATATTTTTTAAAAATATCATTTAAATTTTTAGCTTCTATTTTTTCTCCAAAATTTAAAATTTCAAATTTATTTTTATCTAAAAAAAGAGAAATTTTACTATTTTCATCGCTATATTTTATAGCATTTGAGATTAAATTATCAAAAATTACATCAAGTTTTTTTATATCAGTTTTTTAAAGCCACGTTATTTAAATTTGAATCAAAACTTAAATTTTTTTCACTCATCATAGGGCTAAAATAACTTATCTTTTCTTTTAAAAAGTCCTTTAAATTTATAAATTCTAAATTGTTTGGTAAATTTTTTAAGGTTAGATTTATTAGCTTATCGTTTAAGCTAGATAAATTATTGGAGGCTTTTTTTATATTTAAAAGATATTTTTTTGGATTTTTGTCAAACATTTCAATACTCATCAAAATCACACTTAATGGTGTATTTATATCATGAGTTGCATTTTCTATAAAAGAATTTAAAGATGAAATTTTATCAAATAAAGGTCTAAGTGAAAGGCGAATTATAAAATATCCAACAAAAGATAAAAATATAAAAGAAAATATAAAAATAATTGAAATTTTAATAAAAAGAAGATTTATTTCTTTTTTATAGGTTTTATCTTTTAAAATTACATTATAGTTTAAAACTCTTTTTTTAGCATGTATATTATCTGATAAATAAAACTCTTTATTTGATATAAAAATATGCTTACTAATTTGTTTTAAGTCTTTTTTATCATTTAAAACAAAGTCTTTTTTTAAAATTTCTCCAGAATTTAAATCTTTTATAAAAAATAAAATATCTCCATTTTGAGTAAAATCATAGTTTAAAATACTATTTTGTGTCTTTACTAAAAAATTTAACTCTTTTAAAATACTTGAAAGCTCAAAACTGTTTTTTTGAATAATTAATTTTAAATTTGAATCGTATAAAGTTTTCATGAAAAAAATCAAACACAAAAAACTACTAACAAAATAAAGCAAAAAAATAGGAAATATAAATTTACGCATAAATATACCCTACTTTTGGTCTTGAGACTATTTTTTTCCCTAAGTATTTACGAAGATTTCTTATATAAACTCTTAGACTTAATTCGCTTGGAATTTCATCATAATCCCAAATTGAACTATAAATTTCTTCTCTAGTTAAAACACAGTTTTTGTTTTGTAAAAAAAGAGCTAAAAGGCGACTTTCTTTATTTGATAAATTAACAGCTTTGCCATTTTTATAAAGTGTTTTTTTATAAATATCAAAACTAAGATTATCTCCAAGATCTTCTATTTGATTAGTTTTGTGTGCATAATTTCGCTTTATTAAGTTATTTACTCTAAGAAGAAGTTCTGCTAGTTCAAATGGCTTTTTTAAATAATCATCACAGCCACTTAAAAAGCCTTTATTTAAATCTTTTATATCATTTAATGAAGTTGTAAATATACAAGGCGTTAGCTTGTTTGCATTTCTAAGCTCTTCTAGTAGCTCAAATCCATTTCCACCAATTACCTTAACATCAAAAATCCAAAGATCAAAGTCATTTTCATAAGCTAAATTTAAAGCTTTTTCATAACTTTTTACTGAAGTTGTTTCGTGATGATTTGCGTTTAAGTATTCGCAAATCATCTCATTTAGCATACTTTCATCTTCTAAAACTAATATTTTAGACAATTTTTAGCACCCACATTTTCTTTGCTTTTTAGGGCAGTTATCAAAGTCTTTTGTGCAGTCATTATGTTTTTTGCAGCTGTAGTTTTGATCCATTTTTTGACATTTTTTGCCTGTTTTTGGGCACTCAAAACCTTTATTGCAACCTTTTAAATTATTTTGACAACCTTCAAAATTTCCCGCTATGTTTTGGCTATGCGCACAAGAGTTTCTTTTAGCATGAAAGTCATTTTTTAGATATTTTGAGCAAATTTTCATATCAAATTTAGCTCTATCATCTTTGCTTAACTTGGCTAATTCATCATAAGTTTTTATATAAATTTCATTTTTAAAAACTCTTGCTTCTTCTTTTGACTTTCCTTTTAAATTTTCTTTCATTTTATTATGAAAACTTAAGCATTCTTTGCTCATATCAAGCCCATCAACACTTGCTTTTTTCTTTATTTCAAACCCTGCTTTTGATAATGAATCTACATCTCCAACTTTAATTTCATCGACGCTGTTTGCAAAGCAAAATCCTAATGTAATAAATAATGTTAAAATTAACTTTTTCATTTTTTTCTCCTTAATTTTTAATTTGAATTATTTTATATAAATTTTGTGAAGTAAATGTTAATTTAAACTTACTCTACTCATCAAATAGTGCATAATTTATAGCCTCTATGAATTTTAAAGGCTCAACGCTATTTGCATTTACCATTATTCCAAAATGAAGATGAGGCCCACTTACTCTTCCTGTTGCGCCACTAAGTCCGATAACTTCACCTTTTTTAACTAAATTTCCAACCTCTACATTAATTTTACTTAAATGATAATATTGTGAGTAAATTCCGCCACCGTGATTAATCACAACTGAATTTCCAGCATAAAATCTCTCTTTTGCTATCATTACAACCCCGTCATTAGCAGCCTTTATAGGAGTTCCAACGCTAGCTCTAAAATCAGTCCCTGAGTGATAACTTTTTAAATTTCCATTAAAAACCCTTGCATTGCCAAAATTTGATGTAATAACTGAATTCATAGGAAGTTCGAATTTGGAATTAAATAAAAGTTTATCTGTTTTTGTTCTATAAATAGAATAAGCCTCTTTGCTTTCTTTTTTAATGCGTTTTAAATTTTCTTTATTTGGATTTGCTTTGCTGCTTGAAACAGTTATATTTTCTTTTTTATAACCACCCTCAATAAGTTTAAATTTTATAATTTGTTCGTCGTTATTAAATATATGCCTAACAATAATATCATTTTTATTTCTATAATTTGAACTAACAAAAGCTATTTTTTCACCTTTTTTAACAGGATTATCAAGCCAAATGCTTTTTTATCATTTATAAAAAGTTCTCCTGCAAACTCTCTATTAACTTTTAGAATTTCAGTCTCTCCATTTATAATCTCGTTTGCATTTAAACTTAGCAAAATAGCTAGTAAAATGATGATTTTCCTCATTTTTGCTCCATTTTTATTAAATTTATGTTAAATTCTCATCTATTTAAAGACAAAATAAAATTTTATTGTTATAATAACATAAAACTTTATTTCAAAAGGATGTAGGATATGAAAAAATTATTAGTTTTTGCTTTTGCATTTTGCTTAAGCCTTAGTGCAGATGTTTTTCAAAACGAGCAAGTTTATGCTGCTGCAAATGTTGTAAAATCTTTTGGTTGTGATAACAACAACACAGTTTCTGAAAAATATCTAGAAAACGTCAAAGCTGTTGCAATTATCCCTGATGTAACTAGAACAGGTGCTATTGCTTCAACTCAAAGAGGAAAAGGTGTATTTTCTATGAGAGATTTAAATGGAAACTGGACACCACCAATCATGATAACATACTCAAGTTTTGGAGCAGGTCCACAAGTAGGAATAGAATCAGCTGATATGATACTACTTTTCCAAACAAGCAAATCTTTTAGAGATATTTTTAAAGGACAAGACTTACTTGGCTTAAATGCAGGTGGAACTATCGGAGAGGGAAGTATGGCAGGAAGAACTACTGATTTACCTGAAGTTTCAGCTTATATAGTAAAAACCGGTAAAACAAGTGGTGTTTATTTTGGAGCAAGTTTAGATTTTGGAAGAATTATTATAGATGATCAAGCTACAAATGATTATTATGAAAGAATCTATGACTACCAAGATATTTTAAATGGCTCTCCAAGAGATTCAAAATATACAAAGATGCTTAAACATGCTCTTAATGTATATTTAGCAAATGATAGAGAAAAATTTAGATGCGATATTGATAAATTTATCGTTAAATAAAACTTAAAAAGGTAGGATTAATTTCTTACTTAATTTTTACAAAACACTTTAGACAAAGAGCCAAGCATGTTTTAAACTGCTTGGCAAAATATATTTTAAAAACTTATCTCTTTTATGTCAGCTACTTTTAAAAATGAATTATAAATTTGGCCTATTATTGCAATTCGATTTGCTTTTAAACTTTCATCATCAACATTTATCATAATTTCATCAAAAAACTTATCTATTTTTTCTTTTAATCCAAAAAGTTCATTTAAGTAACTTTCGCTATCTTTTAAATCAAGTTTTAAAGAGTTAAATGCATTGTTTAATTCCCTTTCGGCGTTTTGTGAAATCAAGCTATCATCAACTTTTTTAATTTTTTCATCTTTTATGATATTTGCAAGTCTTTTAAAAGTAGAAAAATTTTCTTTAAAGCTTTCTTTTTTACTTATTTCATCAAGAGCTAAAATTGAATTATTTAAATTTTTTATATCGCTTTCACCACTTTTTAAACAAGCATTTATGATTGAAATATTTGCATCATAAACAGTATTTAATCTATCAAAAATAAAATCTTGTAAAATTTGAAGGTCAAATTTAGTGTAGTTTGGAGAAATTTCTTCTAAAATTTTATTTAAATTAAAATTTAAATTTTTATTTAGAACTATCTTTATTATACCATTTGCAGCCCTTCTTAAAGCATATGGGTCTTTTGTTCCACTTGGAATTTTTCCCACTGAAAAAAGCCCCATTAATGAATCAAGCTTAAAGCTAAGTGCAACAATACTACTAAAAATAGAGCTTGGCAACTCACTTTTTTCACCATCAGGTAAATATTGCTCTTTTATGGCTTTTACAATATTTTCATTTTCTCCCATTGTTTTTGCATAATAACTTCCCATAATTCCTTGAAGCTCGCCAAACTCATCAACCATCAAAGTTGTAAGATCAGCCTTGCTTAAAATAATTGCTCTTTCTAAAAGTTTTTCATACTCTTTTCCGACCTCTTTTTCAAGCTCGTTTTTATAAAGTTTTGCCAAATTTAGAGCAATTTTTATCTCTCTTAACTCCTTATCATAAATCGATCCTAGTTCTTTTATATATAAAACATTTTTTAAGCTATCTGGATTTAGACCGTTTTTGAGATCGCTTTGCCAAAAAAACATCGCATCACTTAATCTTGCTTTTAAAACTCTTTCATTTCCATTAACAATAAGAGAGTCATCATCACAAACTGCATTACTTACAAACACAAAATTGTTAGTTAGTTTGCCATTATTAAAAACTGGGAAATATCTTTGATTTTCTTTCATTGATGTTATTATAACTTCATCTGGAACATTTAAAAATTCCTTATCAAACTCCCCTTTTAAAGCAGTTGGGTGTTCGGTTATGGCTATTACTTCATTTAATAAATCTTTATCTTTTTCTATCTCAAATGAATTATTTTTTTCTAAATTTTTAAACTCATTTAGTATTTTTTCTTCTCTTTTTTTGGAATTTAAAATAATGCCATTTTTTGCAAGTTTTTCGTAATATTCATCAGCTGATTTAAACTCAACTAAATCATAACCAAAGCTTCTATGTGGATAAAAAGCAAGTTTTGATCTCACACCATAAATTTGCATTTCAACATTTTCATTATCCAGGCAAACTGCTAATGATCTAATAGGTCTTATGAACTCAAATTCTCCATTACCCCATCTCATCTCTTTTCCAAAATGAAGCTCTTTTAAAAAGTCATTTATCATATCAGATAAAATTTCTTTTACATCTTTTCCTTTTTGAGTATACTCATAGTATAAAAACTCATCATTGCCTATTTTTTTAAATCCAAGTTTATCTTCATCTATACCACATTTTTTAGCAAAACTAACTGCGGCCTTACTCCAAATGCCGTCTTTTATAGCTATTCTTTTTGGAGCACCAATTTGTTCTACAACTTTATCATCTTGCTTATTTGGAAAATTACTACTATCTAAAACCATTCTTCTAGGAGTAAAATCAAAACTAAAATCAGCTTTTATTTCAAATTTTTCTAATACTTTTTGCCATTTTGGTAAAATGTTTTTATACTCCTTTAAAAAAGGAATTGCTGGGAGTTCTTCAACTCCAATTTCAATCAATAATCTCATCTTTTTTCCTATCTTTATTATTTTTATCTAAAATTTGTTTATTCATACCAACTATTAAATATACCACAAAAAGTATAAATAATGTAGTTATAATAAAATTTATCATTTTACAATAAGCTCCTTACTGCCTTTAAAATTTGTTACAAAAACATTCTCAAAGGTCTGATTTTTACCATTATTTATTTTTTTATTAAAACTATGAATTTTAAATTTGCCAAATTTTGTGTTTATATAGCCATTGAAAACATCACCGTTTATGCTTTTTAAAACATCCCCATGTCTTGAAATTATTGGATTATCAAGCATAAAATCAGTCAAATTTCTAACTTTTCCTAATTTTTTTATCTCAAATTTATCAACCTGAAAATTACCATTATGATAATTGGTACTGTAAATTTTAACTTCTACTAAATCAGATAGCTCTATAATATTGTTTCTACTAAAAAAATAAACACCTCTTTTATTTTCATCAGCCAAACTAAAGCCAAATTTATCTTTATAAACAACAGCTAAGTTTTTTAGCGTCAAAGGAAATAAAACATCATCTTTTTCATAAAAATCATCAATTTTTTTTACATCACTTATAAAATTTGGAGTTTTGTATTTAGAGTTTGCAACGATAGTAAAAAACAAAGGATAATGGTCTGAAACATTTAAATTTCTATTAAAATATTTTGAATTATTAAAAACATTAAAGCTATTTTTTTTATAAATTAAATTTGAATCTTTAAAAAAACTTTTACTAAGTAAAATATGATCAATCGCTCGCCCACTAATATGCGAGCTCTTTTTAGAAAAAAATGTGCTCCATAAATTTACTAAATCATTATTTTTAGATATTTCTGCAACCAATGAATTTGGTTTAAATTCGGTATTAAAATCTCCTAAAACAATAGCATTTTTAGTATTTTTAGTGAAATTCTCCAAGGCTTTTGCATTTATCTTTCTCTTATAATCACCATTTTTAAATGTTAACAAGTGAGTTGTAAAAACACTAAATTTCTGACCTTCAAATAAAAAATCAGCCTTTAAAATATCCCTTGTTTTAACTTCTGTTATTTTTTTTATAGCTGTACTATAAAAAGGAATTTTTGACATTATTCCGACTCCAACTGGGGCTTTTAAATCTTTTGAAAATAAAATATACTTATAGCCAGATTCTTTAGCAAGTTCGTTTAAAACACCTTTATTTTCAATCTCTTGAAGAGCTATAATATCAGCATTTAAATCCTTTATAATGTTTGAAATATTTTTAAGTTTTGCTCTGAATTTAGCATTATTCCAATTTGTTCTAAAATCATTATATTCAGTTCCTTGAATAGTTGCATCAAATAAATTTTCAACATTAAAAGTAGCGATTTTAAGCTCACCAGCAACCAAAAAATAAAAACTAAAAATTAAAGTCAAAAATAACTTCATAAGTTAATCTCGCTAAAATTTTGTCTAATTGCCTCGTAAGCAATTATTCCAACACTCATTGCTAAATTTAAACTTCTTCCATTTTTTCCCATTGGAATTGTTATTGCATTTTGCCAATTTCTTTCCATAAGCCACATCGGAAGACCTGTACTTTCAGCTCCAAAAAGTATAAAATCCCCATCTTCAAATTTAACGTCAAAATATTTTTTTTTGGCTTTTGTAGTAGCAAAATAAAATTTATTAAATTTATCCTCATAAAATTTTAAAAACTCATCTAAACTATCCCAAATAATTGGATCAAGCTTCTTCCAATAGTCCAACCCAGCTCTTCTTACAGCTTTTTCTTCAAGACTAAAAACTGTTGGTTTTATAATATGTAAATTTAAATTAGCATTTATACAAAGTCTTCCAATTGCGCCTGTATTTTGCGGTATTTGAGGATTGACTAAAACAATATTAAACATTAAAAAATCACTGTTTTATTATTATAAACAAAAACTCTATCATCAAATACAAGCTCTAACGCGCTTGCAAGAACATTTTTTTCTACATTTCTACCAGCAACTCTCATCTCTTTCCAATTCATTTCATGATTTACTCTAATTATATCTTGAGTAATAATTGGCCCTTCATCAAGATCATTATTTACAAAATGAGCTGTTGCTCCAACTATTTTAACTCCTCTTTCAAATGCCTGTTTATAAGGATTTGCACCTATAAATGCAGGTAAAAATGAGTGGTGAATGTTTATGATTTTCTTTTTGTATGCATTTACAAAATTTGGTGATAAAATTCTCATATATTTTGCTAAAACTATATAGTCAATATCATACTCTTTTAGTACCTCTAATATCTTTTTTTCATGCTCTAATCGGTCTAAATCTCCGGCCTCAACACAGTGAAATTTTATACCAAATTTTTCAACCAAATCTCTTAAATCATCATAGTTTGCAATAACAGATAAGATATTTGCATTAATTTCTTTGCTGTAATTTTTTATTAATAAATCACCAAGACAATGGGTTTCTTTCGTAGCCATAATAACAATATTTTTTTTCTTTGCTTCTATTAGCTCTATGTGAGCTTTTGAGCCAAGCATCGCACTTAAAAGCCCAGTTAAAGCACACTTATCAATATCTTCATCAGTGTGAATTTCAGCCCTATAAAAAAACTTATTAACTTCATGATCTACAAATTCGTGGTTTTTAGCTATATTTAAACCAAATTTAAAAATAACATCTGAAATTCTATAAATTAATCCTTTTTCATCTTCACTGTAAATTTTTAAAATATACTTTTTCATATAATTCCTTATAAATAAAGGTATTATTTTACATAAATTTGGATAAATTTATGCTTTGAAACTCTAAAATTAAGCCATTTTAGTTAAGTTAATTAAAAAAATATCTACTTCATCTTCTTGATTTTTTCTAAGTTTTTCACCTATTTCTTCATTTTTAAAACCAGCATTTATTATATCTTGTGCTCTTATTTTTGTTTTAAAAACATTATCGTAAATATCTAATTTTTTAGCTTTTTGTATTAGGTCTAAACTATCAAGTCCTAGCCAATTTTTCAAAGGCATCTTAAGCGATATCATAAGCAAATCTTTTAAGTTTGGATTTTTTACATATGGTTCATTTAAAATTTTTTTAAATTTAGTACTTAAGTTTAATCTTTTTAGAACTTTTTCTTTGTTTAGGTTTAAAAAATTTAAAAGATTATAGAGAAAATACATCTCATTTTTAATAAATTTTGAGCCATTTTCTAGCTTTTTAGACAAAATTTCAAGATCATTTTTTGAAATTTTAGACAAAAATAAAAACTCAAAAATATTAAGCTCATAAATAAGCTCTAGTCCAACGCTTTGATGTTCCGCCTTAAAAAGCTTAATAAGCTCATTTTGAATTCTGTCACTACTAAGATCATTCAAGCTGATTGCTTTCATTAAATTTAAGCTTTTATTTTCAACCTTTAAATCAAATCTAGCAGCAAACTGAACAGCTCTTAACACTCTCAAACTATCTTCACAAAAGGTATTTTTATCAACAACTTTTAAAATTTTGTTTTTTAAATCATTAGCTCCATCATAAAAATCTAATATCTCGCCATTAAAGATATTTATCATAATAGAATTAATAGTAAAATCACGCCTTTTTGCAGCTATTTTTTCATTATTGCAAATTTTAACTTCAAAGCCACAATGTCCGTAGCTTACCTTATTTTCAATTCTTGGCAGTGATAAATCAAAATTTTTATACTTATAAACAAAAAAGCTTTTTCCAACACCGCTTGCACCAAGCTTATTCATTAAAATTTCAAAGTCTTGCTCATTTATATCATAAATTTCTATATCAATGTCAAAAGAATTAATGCCTAAAAAATAATCTCTTACAAAACCACCTACAAAATATGCTCTTTTAGTGTGTTTTGAAAGTAATTCTTTAATTTTTATAAAATCACTGTTTTTGGATATCGCTAATTCGTTTATCGATATTTGCAAGTAAAAACTCCATAAATTTCAAGCTCAACTCAACTCTTGCCTCAATATCTCCTTTATCAAAGCTATTAAGCCCATCAAATAATACTAAAATTCGCTCTTTTATTTTTAGTAAAAATTCTTCTTGGCTTAAAATATTTACTGAATTTATTTCTTCATGCTCTTTTAAATTTTCACTATTTTCTTCTAGTTTTTGCAAGTAATCATATTGTTTTTCTTCGGCATTGTCTATAATATTTTTACTATTGTTATCTTCTTTAAACTCAAGCTCATCGGAATTTTCATCAAAGTTTAGTTGATTTGAATTTTTTAATTCTTCTATTATTTTTTTAGTAATTTCTTCTATCTTCATATATCTACAAGCCACCTTTTAAATTTATTGATATCTTTTTCATCTGTGCTTAAAAAAAGAGCAAGCATTGGATTTTCTAAGTTTTTCTTAACTCTAATAAGACCAAGTTTTGCTTTTTCATCATCTGGGTAAATATCTAAGATATCTTTGTAAATTTTACCAGCATCGTTAAGAAGCCCTTGTGATTCATAAATCAGGGCTTTTGTAAGATTATCTTTCATCATCATTTATATAATTACTTATGATTGAGCCCATATCGCCTGTTGTGCAAACTTCCTTAGCGCCGTAGTTTGCGATATCTTTTGTCCTATAGCCATCTCTTAAAACTTTTTTAACCGCATCTTCTATGGCTTTTGCAGCTTGGTTTTCTTCAAAGGCATATTTTAACATCATTGCCGCACTTAAAATTGTAGCAATTGGATTTGCAATACCTTGTTTTGCGATATCTGGTGCTGAACCATGAATTGGCTCAAAAATACCAACTTTTCCCCCAATGCTTGCACTTGGTAAAAGACCGATTGACCCACAAATCATACTTGCTTCATCGCTTAAAATATCGCCAAATAAATTCTCAGTTAAAAGCACATCAAATTGTTTTGGGTCTTTAACCATTTGCATAGCAGCATTATCAACATACATATAATCAAGCCTAACATCAGCATATTTTTTAGCGACATTTGCCACAACTTCACGCCAAAGTTGGCTAGTTTCAAGCACATTTGCTTTATCTACTAAAGTTACTTTTTTATTTCTTTTTAAAGCTGCTTCAAATGCTATTTGTGTTATTCTTTCAATCTCTTCTTTTGAGTAAATCATAGTATTATAAGCGCTATTTTCTTCTTTTTTTCTTGGCTGTCCAAAATAAAGCCCACCGGTTAATTCTCTAACTACAAGCACATCAACGCCTTTTAAAATATCAGGCTTTATAGTTGATGCTTCAACTAGTTCATCAAACACAATAGCAGGACGAAGATTTGCAAATGCACCAAGATCTTTTCTAAGTTTTAAAAGCCCACTTTCAGGACGAAGTTCTCCTTCTAAGTTGTCCCATTTAGGTCCTCCTATAGCACCAAGCAAGACCGCATCAGAGTTTAGAGCTGTTTCAAGAGTCTCAACTGGGATTGGACTTCCTAAGACATCTATTGCCTCACCACCTAATAAAACATGCTCATAGTTTAACTCAAATTCAAATTTGCTCGAAACTGTATCTAAAACCTTTATAGCCTCATCAACTATTTCAGGCCCGATTCCATCGCCTTTTATAACACAAATATTATATCTTTTCACTTTTTATTTCCTTAAAATGTTTTCTTTTGCATAATTTATTAATCCACCTGATTTTAAAAGTTCTTGCATAAATTCAGGAATTGGTTCAAATTTATACTTTTCGTTTTTAGTCAAATTTGTAATCACACCACTATTTATATCTATTTTAATCTCATCATTTTCATCTATTTTATCACTATCTTTGCATTCAAGTATCAAAAGTCCTGTATTAAAACTATTTCTATAAAAAATTCTCGCAAAAGATTTGGCTATTACAGCGCCTATTCCAGCTGCTTTTAAAGCTATTGGAGCATGCTCTCTACTACTTCCACAGCCAAAGTTTTCTCCAGCAACGATAATATCTCCGTTTTTAACATTTTTAGAAAAATCTTTATCTTTATCTTCCATTATATGTGTTGCTAAAATTTTTGGATCTGATGTGTTTAAATATCTTGCAGCAATAATTATGTCAGTATCGATATTATCTCCAAATTTCCAAACTTTTGCCATTTTTTTCCTTCAAAATAAAATCGTAAGCTATGATTTTACCAAAAAAATATAAACTAAGGCTTTAAAATCATTAAATTCAAAAAAATAAACAAAAAAAATTGATGAAATTATTTTATAAATTATTATATGTATTTTAAAAATTTCACAAAAAATTAACAATTTTTTCTTAAACTTTCGCAAATTTTTAATAATTATAAGGAGATTTAAGATGAAAATAAAGCAAAAATTTGCAACACCGATTGCTTTATGGAGTTTTTTAATAGTTGGATTAAGTGGAATTTTAATGTTCATTGATTTTAAAACAAAAAACTTAACTTTAATACACGAATATGTTGGATTAATACTTATTTTAGGTATTTTTTTACATTCAATAGCAAATTTAAAACCATTTAAAAGCCATTTTACAAAAGAAAAAGGAGTTGTTTTTGGTATTGTTTTTATTGCAATCTGTGTAGTTTTTTATCTGTTTTATCCGCAGCCAAAAAATATGAAAAAAGGAAAAATTTTAAACGATGTATTGCAAACTTCTCTTAATAAAAGCGTTAATGATACACTTTCTTATTTTGATATAAACAAAGATAGTTTTTCTAAATTTTGTTCTAAAAACAGCTTTGATTGTTTAAATTTACAGATAAATTTAAAAGAATTTGCCATTAAAAATTCAAAAAAACCTAATGAATTAGCAGTTGAAATTTTTACTTTAAAATAAAGTTAAGCTTATTTGTAACAAATTTTCCATTTTAATGAGCAAAAACTGGTAAAAATCATTTTTATAGCTGCTTTAAAAACAAAACTTGATAAAATGAAACGATGAATTCATTTTAAAGGAGTGAGTAATGAAAAAAGTTTTTGGCTGGTATTTTAAAGCAAACTTAGCATATAGAATACTAGGAGCTTTAGTAATTGGCTCTATTATCGGAATGATAGTTCCAAAAGGAGTGATTTTATTTGGAAATACAACTTTACTTAGCGTAATAGCACCATTTGGAGATCTTTTTATAAGACTTTTAAAGATGATAATCGTGCCAATTATTGTAGCTTCTCTTATCATGGGAACAAGTTCGATTGAGCCATCAAAACTTGGAAGAGTTGGTGGAAAAGCAGTATTTTTTTACTTTGCAACAACTCTTTTTGCTATTGTCATAGGTTTAGCCTGTGCTTTTGTTTTTCGTCCTGGAAGCGGGCTTGATCTAAGCGATGCATCAGTTGCTGTTTCTAAAACTGCAAATGCACCAAGCATTAGCGAAATATTTTTAAGCATAGTTCCTACAAATCCAATTAGCTCTATGGCAAATACAGATGTCTTGGCAATAATTTGTTTTTGTATATTCTTTGGTGTTGGCTTAGCCTTTTGTAAAGAAAGCAATGATGAGAGGATAAAAAACTCAGCAAATACAGTTTTTAACTTTTTTGATGGTATTAGTGAAATAATGTTTAAAATGGTTAGATGGATTATGGAGTATGCTCCAATTGGTGTTTTTGCCTTAATGTTTGCTGTGTTTAATAAAAGTGGAGCTGGAGCTTTCTCATCGCTTGCAAATGTTACAATAGCACTTTATGTAGGACTTGCACTTCAAGTAATTTTAGTTTATTGTGGAATTTGCCTCATTATGAAACTAAATCCGGTTGATTTTATAAAAAAAGTAAAAGATCCTATGCTTACAGCTTTCGTTACAAGAAGCTCAAACGCAACTTTGCCTATTTCTATGGATACAGCCGAGCATAAAATGGGTGTTCCAAAAGGAGTTTATAGCTTTGTTTTACCTGTTGGAGCAACTGTAAATATGAATGGAACTACCGTTTATCTTGGAGTTTGCTCTCTTTTTATAGCAAATGCTTGTGGGATTGATCTAACTATGGGGCATTATATAACTATTGTTATCACCTCTATATTAGCAGCTATTGGAACAGCAGGAATTCCTGGAGCAGGAGCTATAATGCTTCTTTTAATACTTGAATCAATTGGTCTAAAAGTTGAAGGAAATGTCGCAATTGCCTATGGTATGATTTTGGGAATAGATGCAATTTTAGATATGGGAAGAACTTCTATGAATGTCGTTGGAGATGTTGTAGCTTCTATTTGGGTTGCTAAAACCGAAGGCGAACTTGATGAAAGTAAATGGGAACATATCTAAATTTTAAATTTTAAGAGGTAAAAACGCCTCTTAAAATTACTTTTTAATTCCATAAAACTCATAAAAATAAATTTATTGTATTTTAATATTTTTGAAGCTTTCTTTGTAAGGTTTTTAATCTCAAATTTAATTTTATAAAATTTAAATTGCTAAAAATTTTTTTATTTAAAAAAATAGTAGATAAAAATTTAACTAATTTATCTAAACAGTAATTTTAAATAAAAAGTAAAAACTACTTATTCTACAAATAAATAAATTCTAAAATTTTACATAAATATCAGCTAAACTTTAAAAATAGTAAAAATTTAAAACAATATTTCAAAAAAGCTTAAAAATATCTTTGTTTTTCAATTTTTTCACCAAAATTTTATAAATTTGTAATTTTAGCATAATTTTCCTTAAAAATATATTTTATTTAAGTTATTTTTAATAAAATTTCGGTATAATTAATTCCTTTATTGCTACAAACTACAAAGGAGTTTCCCACTATGCCATCAAATGCAAAAAAACCACTTACCACAAAACAATCATTAGAAGAAGTTGAAGAGCTTTTTAAAGAAAATGAAAAAGGATATGTAACATACGAAAAACTTATTAAGCTTTTTGATAAAAGTCCAACCCAAGCAAATACTAAAAAAATAGAGTCTTTAGCTAACAAACATAAAGTTACCTTAAAAACCTCAGCCGAAGTTGCAGAAATAAAAAATATTGAAGATGCCAAAAAAAAGGCATTAAAAGCTAAAAAATATATA
This sequence comes from Campylobacter ureolyticus, assembly GCF_013372225.1. Classification (NCBI taxonomy): domain Bacteria; kingdom Pseudomonadati; phylum Campylobacterota; class Epsilonproteobacteria; order Campylobacterales; family Campylobacteraceae; genus Campylobacter; species Campylobacter ureolyticus. The sequence continues at coordinate 1,209,229 of NZ_CP053832.1, forward strand.
GAAGAAAATTTAGATGAAGAATTTGATATAACAAATGAAACAGAACTTTTAGAATGGGGAAGAAGTGAAAATCCTGTAAGAATGTATTTAAGAGAAATGGGGCAAATTTCACTTCTAACAAAAGAAGAAGAAATTGAAATAAGCAAGCAAATAGAGCTTGGTGAAGATATTATAATAGATGCTTTTTGTTCGGTTCCATATTTAATAGACTTTATACTTGATTATAAAGTTCCTTTAATAAATCGCGAAAGAAGAGTAAAAGAGCTATTTAAAAACTTTGATGAAGATAATAACGAAGAAGATGATATAGAAGATGAGGATTTTGAAGAAAGCGAAGAAGATAAAAACTCAAATAGAGAAAAAAGAAACGATAAAAGAGCTATAAGAGTCACAGAAAGCTTTAAAGCACTAGAAAAAGCTAAAAAAGACTGGCTTAAATATGCAGAAAAAAATGAGGATATTATAAAAGAAGGTGAAGATATGCTTTACGCAAAACTTAGCCTTACTTTTAAAAAGAAAATTTTAAAAGAAAAACTTATGGATCTAGGCCCTACAAGCAAGCTTATCAATGAGATAGTTAAACAGATGGAAACTGCTTTAAAAAGCGACGATCATTTTGAAAAAGAACTCAAAAGACTTGAATATAGACTTCCTCTTTTTAGCCCAGAGCTTAAGGAAAATCATGCTAAAATTTTAAAAGATATCACAAAATTAAGTAAAGATGAAATAACTGAAAGAGTTCCTGAGGCAACTATGGTTTCTACATATGTCGATATCAAAAAACTTTTCCAAACAAAAGAGGCAAGTAAAGATAGTTTTGATATGGATCCAAAAAGACTAGAAGTTATTTTGGAACAAATTAAAAGAGGTAAAAATATTTCAGATCGAGCAAAAGGTAAAATGGCAAGATCAAATTTAAGACTTGTTGTAAGTATAGCTAAGCGATATACTAACCGCGGACTTCCATTTTTAGATCTCATACAAGAGGGAAATATTGGATTGATGAAAGCAGTTGATAAATTTGAGTATAAAAAGGGTTATAAATTTTCAACATATGCGACTTGGTGGATAAGACAGGCTATTTCAAGAGCAATTGCTGATCAAGCAAGAACTATAAGAATTCCTATACATATGATAGAGACAATCAATAGAATAAATAAAATAAATAGAAAATATATCCAAGAAGAAGGAAAAGAAGCAGATATTAATGTAATTGCTGAAGAAATTGGCATGAGTGTAGATAAAGTAAAGCAAGTTATTAAAATAACAAAAGAACCAATAAGCCTTGAAGCACCAATTGGAAATGAAGATGATGGAAAATTTGGTGATTTTGTAGAAGATAAAAGCTCACCTTCACCTATAGATAACGTGTTAAATGATGATTTAAAAGAGCAAATTGACGCGGTTTTAGAGCAACTAAATGAAAGAGAAAGAACTGTTATTAGAATGCGTTTTGGGTTATTGGATGATGAAAGCGATAGAACATTAGAAGAAATTGGAAAAGCACTTAACATAACAAGAGAAAGAGTTCGCCAAATAGAAAGCTCAGCGATAAAAAAACTAAAACATCCAAAAATTGGAAGAGACCTTAAGAATTATATAGAAATGAACTTTTTGAAAAATTAAATATATCTAAAAATATAAATGGCTCTTTTAAAATAAAAACAAACATTTTAAAGAGCCATATCTTTACTAATGATGATTTTTTTATAAAAATATTTAAATTTTCTATAAAAAATGTCAAGATAATTTATTTTTACTTTTTAATTAACATTTTATTATATAAATAAAAAATTTTAATGCACCGAAAATTTTTTTTAAAAAAGACCCAAATTTAGCAGTATTATTAACAAGCAAAATAAATGCACTACTCTATCCAATATATGAAAAAATATTAAAAATTTTAACGAACAATAATCAATTAATATAATTTATAGATAGCTTTAAAAATCCTAGATTTTATTAATAATTTTTTTTGAATAAAATTAATAAAATAACTCTATATATTTAAAAAAATATTCTTATAAGATGGAGTTAAAATAATTATATTTTCGAGTAGCTCCATAAATAAAAATTTATTTTAAAACATTCTAAATTTACAGCACTACATAAAAATCATCGATAAGATGATATTTAAAATTCCATCTTATTTTTTACTGTATTGAATGGGCTATATAACCTGTTTCTTTTGATATGGTGATAATGCCATTTTTATTTCCACCATCGCTTATTGTTATATTGCAATCATTTTGTAAAAGCCCTCTTTCACCAACCACGCCTAAAAAATTAGAATAAGGTCTTCCTATCTCATCAAATATTATCTCAGTTTGTCCATTATTTCCACATGTAGAAATTATGCTTGTTATGCCATATTTTCTTTCAAGATTTAGCTCAGGTGAGCCTGTTGGATTTAAGTCCTTGCCTGGTGCTTGTGGATTTTTAGCATTTGTATTTCCTGAAGTTATAGAATAACTATTATTATTAAAAGTTATTTTCCATCTGTTTCGATACCAGTTAGAATCTCTAGGATTATATTTATTATCTAGCATTGCAAGATGTTGTGTGTATCTTACATGTGAAGCTACTTGATTAGTTGCTTCAACTAAGGTATCTCTATCTACTCTAGGTATGACAGCAACAGCCAAAATACCAACAACAACTATTATCATAATAAGTTCAATCATTGTAAAAGCTTTTTTATAACACTTCATAAAAACCAACCTTTTTGTATAAATATTTAAAATTATAGCATATTTTTATAAAAACTTAGATAAAAAATCTATTCTATATTATATGTCACATATCCAGTTTCTGCATATATTGTAATAATAGCTTTTTTATCTGTGTCATCTATTAAAGTTATAGTGCAATTATCGTTTAAATATCTTTGCACGGATTCTTCATAAGTTATTTTATCATAATTACCAGTCGTAGCAACTTTTTGCATTGGTCTTCCTGTTTCATCAAATGAAATTGATTTATTCTTATTATTATTTTTAGTCCCTCCCCCGCAGCTTTGAGAGAAATTAATTTCTTTTATACCGTATTTTTTCTCTATATTTAAATTTGGATTTCTCTTTGCCTTATCAGAATTTGACATACCACTCCAACCAGCACTTAAATATCTATTTGGATTATTCGGATCTTTTGCCACTTCGTTTGATGAGTTTAAATTTCCACTTACTGTTGTATCGCTATAAATTTGATAAGTTAAGCAGTTTCCTTGGCAGCCATTTTTATTAATAGAGTAAGCATTTGCACTAAATTCTATCATCCACCTTTTTTTATACCAGTTAGGATCTTTTGGATTGTACTTATTATCCATCATTGCAAGGTGTTGTGTGTATCTTATGTGTGATACTATTTGATTTGTTGCTTCAAGTAAAGTATCTCTGTCTATTCTGGGTATAATGGCAATAGATAAAATCCCCACAACCACTATTATCATGATAAGCTCAATCATAGTAAAAGCTTTTTTATAAAACATATATAATCCTATAAAGTAATTTTATACATTGTATCAAAAAATATAAAACTCTGCTTTTAGGACTCCCATGTTCTTTATCTTTATAATATGCTTTGGATTTGTAATTGCCTCGCTAGATAAGATAAGACTTGAACCTCTTTCTATGCCATAAAATTTAAGCCTTAAAGCAAGTTCATCATCAAAAACTACAATTTTAGTTAAATCTAGTTTTTCTAACTCTTTTGCAAGCTCTTTTGCTATGTCGTATTTATAAATAAAATGTTTTTGTGGATTATTTTTAAAAAACAAAAAGTATTGAAGCTGATTAAAGACAAGAAACAAAGATGACAAAGCCAAACTAAAACCTAAAAAGAAAGCCAAAATATTATATTTTTTTCTAAATTTTGGAAGCCTAACTCTATAAGAATTAAAAAAAACTCTAATAATTAATGGCATTCCTATAACACAATATGGCAAAAACTCCTCTAGCTCAACCTTTTGCCTAAGAGATAGTATAAGACTTGCACAAAAAGAGGTTATAACTATAAACCAAAGGATATTTTTCTCCTCTTTTACCCAAATCCTATAAACACAGTAAATAAAAAATAAAAATAAAAGCGGTGAAAAAACAGCTGCATAAACACCAATAGTATCTAAAAAATAGCTTTTTGGCTTTCCGCTTATATTAAAATCATAAAAAATAAAAGTTAAAATAAAAAGTAAAAAAGAAGGTATAAAAAGTTTTTTCTCTTTTATATAAAGTCCATAGAAAAATACCCCTAAATACAATATATTGAAAGATTTATCTATAAAGACTGAAATAATTAAAATAAAAATGGCTAAATTTATCTTTTTAAGTTCA